>CAZYQC010000013.1:0-24704 GCA_964649815.1 uncultured Rhodobacterales bacterium
CCGCCGACGGGATCGCCGATCCCCGCCCGATCGCCGAGCTCTTGCGCCAATGGTCCACCGACCATCCCGAATTCCAGTTCATGCCACGCAAGTTCAAAATCGCTGTCACCGGCAGCCCAAACGACCGCGCCGTGATCAAGGCCCATGACATCGGCCTGCGCATTGTCGAACAAGACGGTCGCCGCGGGTTCGAGGTCGTCGTGGGCGGCGGGTTGGGCCGCACGCCGATGATCGGCAAAGTCCTCAACGCCTTTGTCGCGCCCGAAGATCTGCTGCCCTATCTCGAAGCGACCGTCTCGGTCTGGAACCAGATCGGCCGACGGGACAACAAATACAAAGCCCGGATCAAAATCACCGTCCACGAACACGGCATCGACGACATCCGCGCCCGGGTCGAAGACCGCTTTGCCCTGATCAAGCCCGGGTTCCAGGGCGTCGATCAAACCCTGCTCAAAGAGATCGAAACCCACTTCCAAGCACCTGATTTCGTGCAGAAATCCGAAAGCGCCTTCAAAGACGCCTATCACAATGATCCTGTCTTCCGCTCTTGGGCCGATACCAACCTGCACGCCCATCGCGCCCCAGGCTATGCGATCGTGTCCATTTCGCTCAAAAAGCATGGGCAAACCCCCGGCGACGCCAGCGCAGAGCAAATGCGCGTCATGGCAGATCTGGCCCAACGCTACGGCCATGACGAGCTGCGCATCAGCCACGAACAGAACGTGATCCTGCCCCATGTGCACAAATCCGACCTGCCCGCCCTGCACGCAGCCCTAAAGGCCGCCGATCTCGCCACCGCCAATATCGGCCTGATCTCAGACATCATCGCCTGCCCCGGCATGGATTACTGCGCGCTCGCAACCGCCCGCTCGATCCCCATCGCCCAACAGATCGCCACCCGCTTCGAAACGCTCAAACGCGAACACGAGATCGGCGAGCTCAAGATCAAGATCTCCGGCTGCATCAACGCCTGCGGGCACCACCACGTCGGGCATATCGGCATCCTTGGGCTCGACCGCGCCGGTGTCGAAAACTACCAGATCACCCTAGGCGGCGACGCCACAGAAAACGCCGCCATCGGCGAACGCGCTGGCCCTGGGTTTTCGGCCACCGAGATCGTCCCCGCCATCGAACGTCTGGTCGACGCCTATCTCGACATCCGCCTCTCGCCCGACGAAACCTTTATCGAAACCTTCCGCCGCACCGGCATGCCCCCCTTCAAAGCCGCCCTCTACCCAGAAGCCGCCGCAGTTGCTGCCGAATAAGCGCCTCTGATGCTTCTTTTGGACAAAAATACTCCCCCCGGAGGGTCAACAGCCACGCCAGCGCTGTGGGATGTGGATCAGCTGAACGCCGATCTCAGGCACCACGGCGCAACGGATGTCTTGCGCGCGGCTTTGCGGGCCACGCCGAACCTGGCTCTGGTCTCCAGCTTTGGCGCGGAATCGGTCGTTTTGCTGCACCTTGCGGCGATGGTCTCGCGGGATTTGCCGGTGCTCTTCATCGACACGCAGATGCTCTTTGCCGAGACGCTGGTCTATCAGATGGACGTGGCCGAGCGGCTGGGCCTGCGCGATATGCGGATCATCCGCCCCGGCGCGGCGGCCCTGGCGGCGCGCGACCCGCGCGGGCGCTTGCACAAACAGGATGTCGACGCCTGTTGCACCTTGCGCAAGACCCAACCGCTCGAAGCTGCGCTCGCGCCTTTTGCGGGCTGGATCTCGGGCCGCAAGCGGTTCCAGTCCGGGCAGCGCGCCGCGCTCGAATTCTTTGAGACGGAACCCGGCTCGGGCCGGCTCAAGGTCAACCCGCTGGCGCGGTGGCGCCCTCAGGATATCGCCGAATACATGACCGAAAACCGCCTGCCCCGGCATCCGCTGGTGGCGCAGGGCTATCCATCCATCGGCTGTGCCCCCTGCACCAGCCCCGTCGGCCCTGGCGAAGATCCCCGCGCCGGGCGTTGGCGCGACAGTGACAAAGACGAATGCGGCATCCATTTTGTCGACGGCAAAATGGTCCGAAAAGGAGCATCAACATGAGCATCATCGTAACAGACAGCGGCTTTGGACCCGACAATTGGACCACGGGCTTTGCTCCTCTGGGCGAGGCCGCCAACGACACGCCCGCTCTGGACGTTGACAGCGATGTCGATCCCGCGGACATCCCGCTCAGCGCCCATATGATCCGCGTCAACATTGGTGCGTCTGCCGATGGGCGTGGCTTTACCATCGCGCGGATGCTGCGCTTGCGCGGCTACACCGGGCGCCTGCGTGCCAAAGGCCACGTTTTGGCGGATCAATATGCGATGGCGCGCCGCTGCGGATTTGACGAGGTCGAGATCTCTCAGGCCCTCGCCGCGCGGCAACCCGAGGATCAGTGGCTCTTTCGGGCGGATTGGACGGCGCATAATTATCAGGCACGCCTGCGCGGATCGTCAGCGGCCTAAAGCCGCGACACCACGCCCCCTTCAGAAAATCTATTAAAGAGGCAGGAACAAGTGTAAGCTTGACCTGACAGAGTCATGACAGAGCAAACTCCCGTGAACCAAAGCACTGCTATTAAGGCCCCAACCCTGCCAGACGCCCAAACCGTGACAGATGTCACGCATTGGACAGACCGTTTGTTTTCCTTCCGCGTCACCCGTCCCGCGTCGCTGCGGTTTCGGTCAGGTGAATTCGTGATGATTGGCCTGATGGGCGATCCCGACCCGAAAACTGGAAAGCAAAAGCCGCTCTTGCGGGCCTATTCGATCGCCTCGCCTGCCTGGGACGACGAATTGGAGTTCTATTCGATCAAAGTGCAAGACGGCCCGCTGACGTCGCGCCTTCAACATATCCAACCCGGCGACGAGATCATCTTGCGCCCCAAACCGGTTGGCACGCTGGTCCATGACGCACTTTTGCCCGGCAAGCGGCTGTGGTTTTTTGCCACCGGCACGGGCTTTGCCCCCTTTGCCTCACTCTTGCGGGAACCTCAAACCTATGAGGATTACGACGAGATCATCATTACGCACACCTGTCGCGAGGTCGGAGAGCTTGCGTATGGCGCGGCGCTGATCACGTCGATCCGCCAAGACGAAATGCTGGCCGAATTGATGGGCGAAGGTTTTCACGAAAAGCTGCGCTATTACCCGACAACCACCCGCGAAGAGAGCCCAAAGATGGGCCGCATCACGGATTTGATGCGCGCGGGTGCCGTCTTTGCAGAACTGGGTGTACCGGCTTTGTCGCCCGAGACGGATCGGGCGATGATTTGCGGCAACCTGGCCTTTAATCTTGAGCTCAAAGACATGCTCGAAGGCTATGGCCTTGTCGAAGGTGCGAATTCCAATCCGCAGCATTACGTGGTCGAAAAAGCCTTCCTCGATTGATCAAGATCAGCCGCCAAGGGGCTGACCTTTCACGGTAATTCGGTGCATCAACCTGGAATGACCCAGGTAATCGGCTGTTGCGTAATGCTGCACCAGCCGATTGTCCCAAATCGCGACCATGCCCGGTTGCCAAACGACCCGACAGGTAAAGATCGGCTGGGTGGCAAACCGGTAGAGATACCGCAAAAGCGGCGCGCTTTCGGCGACGCTCCAGCCGTCAAATTGCGTGGTGAAGTCTCCGTTCACAAACAGCGCCTCTTGCCCGGTCTGCGGATGTTTGATCACGGCGGGGTGGCGCACTGCGCCTTTGTAGGCCTGATCATCCTGGTTCATCTCAAGCGCGCTGTCGCGAAAGCTGGCGTCGGTATGCACCGCCTTGAGCCCGCGCAGCGTGGCTTGAAGACCCGGCGACAGCGCCTGAAAAGCTGCTGTCATGGAGGCGAAATGCGTGTCGCCCCCAAAAGGCGGCAACTCGCGCGCCACAAGCACAGAGGCCATAGCCGGCGCAGGATCATAAGAATGATCGCTGTGCCACGTTCCCCCGATCACGCCTGCACTGTCCGGGCGCGTGCGCACCTCGGCAATCATCGGATGGCTGGCGACAGGGGTGAAAAAGCGGTTCACATCAATCGGGCCAAAGAATTCGGCCAGCCGGATGTGGTCTTCGGGGCTGAGGTGTTGATCGGGCAAGACGACGACGCCATGCTCAAACAGAGCCGTTCGCACCGCCGCAAAGACGGCATCTTCGGCCGAGGACAATTTGGGCCCGGTCAGCACCGCCCCCACATGGCCGGCGAGTTTTTGGACAGCCCACATGAAAAATCCCTCCCCCATTTGCATGCGGGAGGGTATTCAAATTTTCAGCGGATCAAAGCCCCAATGCGTCGCGAATTTGGGCCAGGATGCCGTCCAACAGCTCTGGGTTGTCGCGCGCCTGCTGAAGGCCCGCCGAAAGCAATGTCTTTTGCGTGCTGCTGAGCGCTTCGGACGCATTCAGAAACTCGGACACTTTGTCAAAGTCAAAGCCATCAACCGTGAGCAGGTCTGCGATGGAGCTGCCCGCGCTTTCGACGGCGTCTGACACGGCCTCGACCGCGTCGCCGGCTGTCTCTGCGGCATCTGTGGCCGCGTCACTTGCTGCGTCGACCGCGTCATCCACCGCATCGGTTGCGCCTTCGGTGACGGCCTCGACCGCGTCTTCAACGGCGTCCGTTGCGGCGTCCACAGCCTCTTGCGCTGCTTCTTTTGCCTCTTCCAGCGCGTCTTCAGCGGCATCGACGGCCTCTTCGACCGCGTCCTCGGCCTCGGTCGCCGCCTCCTCGGACGTCTCTTCCGCGCTGTCTGTCTCGGTCAGTGTTTCGGTGCTTTCGGTGGTCTGCGGCGCGCTTTCGGGCGCGTCTTCTGGCGCAAAAAAGACATATGCCCCAACCGCTGCAACCAGCGCCACGATTACCACAATGAGATTTCTCATACCGTTTCCTTTCCACTATTCAAAACGTGACTCGCCTCAGCGCGATACTATCACGCCGCCCCAACCGAAAGAGCAACAATCGCCAAATCCCGCGTTTCGGCGGGGAAAGACCGATGGCATTTCCGTTGTGCGCGCAGAAACCCCGATTTGAGCTGAAAATTGGCTTGACGATGCAGGCTTCTCGCTTGAAACGACCTTTAGCACCGTTTAACTTCGCAAATCTGAAACGAAACGATTGAGGGATTGTTCCAATAGCCCGCAGACCACACAACGCGCCGCCCCAAAGAGAAACCGGCCCGCGCGTCAACGAAAAAATCCGCGCCCCAGAAATTCGATTGATCGGCGCTGAAGGCGAAAACGTCGGGGTCGTGAGCCCGGACCGTGCAATGGATTTGGCTGACCAAGCCGGTCTGGACCTGGTCGAAATCTCACCAAACGCCACGCCACCCGTCTGTAAGATCATGGACTTTGGTAAGTTCAAATACGAACAGCAAAAGCGGGAGAGCGAAGCGCGTAAAAAGCAAAAGACCATCGAAATCAAAGAGGTCAAGTTCCGCCCGAACACGGATACGAACGATTACGACGTCAAGATGCGCAACGTGTTCAAGTTTCTGGAAAACGGCGACAAGGTAAAGGTCACCTTGCGGTTTCGTGGCCGGGAAATGGCGCACCAAAACCTGGGCCGCGAGCTTTTGGAACGTGTGGCCGAAGATGTCAAAGACCTGGGCAAGATCGAAAACATGCCCAAAATGGAAGGCCGCCAGATGGTCATGATGATCGGCCCGCTTCCGACAAAAGGGTAAACGCGCCCTCTGGCACCTGCCAAAGGCTGCACCTTTTTTGAAAAACCTCGCCCTTCGCCGGCGAGGTTTTTCTTTTTTGGGCCTGCCTTCTGGCACCCCCAGACAAAGCGGGCGTTTCTTTGCCGATACAACCCACAGGAAAACCTTGACGGATGCGCAAGCTTGCCCGCATCGTTTCCCCAAGCAGTCGGAAAGATGGGAAAACCCAATGCCGCCTGCACATTGGGAGGAAAATTTAATGAATTTAAGACCAGATCCTACATTCTATCCGTCCGCGAAAGACGCGATGGAGGCACCGGCCGAAACGCTGGCTTTTACCTTGATGCTCAGCCCCGATGGCTCGCAGCCAGATGGGTTGGCCGTGGTCAGTGTTGATCCGACATCCGATGATTACGGAAAGATCGTTCATTCGCTCTTTATGCCGAACAAAGGCGATGAGTTTCACCATTTTGGCTGGAACGCCTGCTCTTCCGCGCTGAGCCCACTGACGGGCCACGCCTTTCTGGAACGGCGCTATCTGATCATTCCCGGCATCCGGTCCTCGCGCATCTATGTGATTGACGTGAAAGACCCGCTGGATGCGAAAATTCACAAGATCATCGAGCCGGAAGAGATCTTTTCCAAAACAGGGTATTCGCGCCCGCACACGATCCATTGCGGCCCCGAAGGTATCTATGTCTCGACCCTCGGCGGCGGTGGCGAAGACGGCACCGACGGACCTCCCGGTATCTTTATCCTCGACTGCGAAACCTTCGACATCATCGGCCGCTATGAGATCGAGCGCGGCGTTCAGGACAAACACTATGATTTCTGGTGGAACCTGCCGCGGGATTACATGGTCAGCTCGGAATGGGGTCTGCCGCCACAGTTTGAAAACGGCATTGTGGCCGAAGATCTTTTGTCCAACAAATACGGGCACCGCATCCACTTTTGGGATCTGCGTGGGCGCAAGAATATCCAGACCATCGACCTGGGTGAAAATCACCAGATGGCGCTTGAAATCCGCCCTGCCCATGACCCGGCCAAGCGTCACGGGTTCTGTGGCGTTGTGGTCGACACGACCAACCTGCAGGGTGCGATCTTTACCTGGTGGCAAAATGACGACGGCACGTTCGAGGCCAAAAAGACGATCACCATCGATCCGCATCCCGCCGACCCGGATGACCTGCCAGAGCTGCTGAAAGGCTTTTCTGCGGTGCCGCCTCTGGTCACAGACATCGACCTGAGCCTGGATGACAAATACCTCTATGTTGCCTGCTGGGGCCAGGGCGAGATGCATCAATACGACGTCTCAGACCCGATGAACCCCGTTCTGACCGGCAAGGTTGAAATCGGCGGCATCGTCAAAAAGACCAAGCACCCCAATGGCAAAGACTTTGGCTACGGCCCGCAGATGGTCGAGATCAGCCGCGACGGCAAGCGCGTCTATTGGACCAATTCGCTCTATTCGACATGGGATGACCAATTCTATCCCGGCGAGCGCGGCGCCGCGATGGTCATGGCCAAGGTTGGCGAAAACGGCGGGCTAGAGCTTGATGAGAACTTCTGGGTGGAATTCCCAGAAGGCTATCGAAGCCACCAGATCCGGCTTGAAGGCGGAGATTGTTCAACCGACAGCTTCTGCTATCCCTCTGTCTAACGCGCGATGGAGATGTTTGGAACGGCGGCGGGCCTTTGGCTCGCCGTTGTTATCAGTGGGCTTTATCACGGTCTGAACCCCGGCATGGGCTGGCCGCTTGCGGTGTCGTCATCCTTGATGGAACGGCGGCAATCCGCGCTCTTTTCGGCGCTGCTGGCCTTGGCGGTGGGTCATTTTCTGGCGATGCTGGTGGTGCTGTTGCCCTTTTCGGCGATGAACGCCCTGGTGCGCTATGACAGCGAAATCCGCATCATCGGCAGCCTCGTTCTGATCGGTCTGGGCCTCTATCTTCTGATCACGCGCCGACACCCCCGGTTTTTGTCCCGCGTGCCGCCGAACCGTTTGGCGCTCTGGTCTTTTCTTGTGGCTCTGGTCCACGGTGCCGCACTGATGCTGGTCCCGATCTATCTGGGCCTCTGCCGGTTAGAGGAACTCGACCGGGGTCATCAGGCCGCAGCCGAGCTGATGGTGCGCAACACAGGCCTTCTTTTGGGCGTGTCGCTCGCCCATACCGCCGCAATGGTGGTGGCCGGAGGGGGGCTGGCCTACGCGGTCTACCGCTGGCTTGGCACCAAGTTCCTCACCCGCACCTGGTTTGATCTAGAAGCGGTCTGGGCCGGCAGTCTCGTGCTGGTTGGTAGCTTGGGATTGCACGCCGCCCTAACCGGATAACCCCCCGGACCTGATCCGGGGCCCCGCCGAACAAAGATCCCGGGTCAAGCCCGGGACAGGATCCCGGGTTAAGCCCGGGACGGTGTCCCCGGGTTAAGCCCGGGACGGGGTCCCCGGGTCATGCCCGGGACGGGGCCTCGATCAGCCGATGCAGCGTCCAATAGGTCTGCGCGGTGATCTCTCCCCCAAACCCTTGCGCCACCAAGCGATCCGTGACCTGCCGCAACAAGTCCTCCGACCCAAACACATCTTGCAACGCCGCATACCGCTCCGCACTCGACAAAAGCACATGCGCGGCCTCGGTCGCTGTTGCCGCCAACGCCACACCCTTCTGACCCTGCGTGACCGTCTCAACCCCCACGTGAGCCTCAAAATTCCGCCTGTGATCGTAGCCGCTGTCGCCCGCCTCTACTCCCACGTTAAGACAGGCCAGCACGTCTTCCACCTGCACACGAAAATCATAGACCAGCACATGCGCCCCCGGCGCACATAGCTGACGAAGCGTCTTCAAAGTGGCTTCCGCATCCAAATATGCCAGCACGCCTGCAAAGCTGACCACATCAAACCCGCCGTCCGGGCGCGTGACCGCATCGAGCGTGCCGCAAACATACGAAATGCCAGGCTGCGGCGTCGCCGCCGCGATCATCTCAGGCGACGGATCGCAGCCCAAAACATGCCCACATAGCGGGCCAAGCGCCACCGAAGACCGCCCGGTCCCGCAGCCCACGTCCAGACCGTTCGCATAAGCCCGCCCCGCCAACACATCCGACACAATGACCTGATGCAAAGGCGGCCTATAGGCGGCGTAATGGCTGGCCACAGCTTCGTCATAGACATGGCTCGGGCGCTCAGACGGCATGGCAACCTTCCATCAAAAAGCCCGCGCGGAGATCACCGCGCGGGCCAAAACGGGTGTTCAAAGTGCGCGTCAGGCCGCCGCAGCAACCGCGCGCTTGGTCATCACGCCAACCAAATGCGCCCGATAGGCGCCTGTGCCGTGCAGATCGTTGATCATCCCATCCGCCGACAGGCTCAGGCCGTCAATCGCCGAGGCGCTGAAATCAGACGACAAAGCCGCTTCCGCCTCGCTCCACCGAAAGACACCTTCCTCAGACGCCCCCGTCACGGCAACCCGCACAGCATCGGCGTATTGCGCAACAAAAACGCCCACCAAAGCAAAACGCGAGGCAGGTTGCACAAACTTCTGGTAATTGGACTTTTGCGGGATCGGAAAGGCCACGCCGGTCACGATCTCACCCTCATCCAGCGCCGTGGTGAACAGCCCTTGAAAGTAATCATCCGCCGGGATTTCGCGCGCGTTGGTCACAATCGTCGCCCCCGACCCCAGCGCCGCTGCCGGATAACAGGCCGCCGGGTCGTTGTTGGCCAAACTGCCCCCAATCGTGCCCCGATTGCGCACCGCCGGGTCGCCAATATGGCTCGCCAGCGCGGCCAGCCCGGGATAAGCCCCCGCCTCAGCTGCCACTGTCGCATGCGTTGTGCCGCCGCCGATTGTCATCACCCCATCAGCAGCCGACACGCCCTTCATCTCGGCAATCCCCGTAAGGCTCACCAAGGTCGACGGGCTCGCCAAGCGCTGCTTCAACGTCGGGATCAACGTCTGCCCACCACCCAAGGCCTGCGCCTCATCTGCGGCCAAAGCAGCCACCGCATCACTCACATTGCTTGGCTGTTCAAATTCAAAATTATACATCTCGTTCTCCTGTGCACCCAGAAGCCTCAGCTTCTTTTGGCTCAAAATATCCTCGGGGGGAGTGGGCGGCAGACAGCCCCCCACCTTGCCTGCGCGGCTCCTTTATCCGTTCATCGCCGCCCAAACGCGCGACGGCGTCAAAGGCATGTCCACATGCGTGACATCCTTGCCCGCCGATTGAAGCGCATCCACAACCGCATTGACCACCGCCGGAGGCGAGCCAATGGCCCCTGCCTCCCCACAGCCTTTCACGCCCAATGGGTTATGCGTGCACGGTGTGGCACAGGAATGATCCACCTGATAAAACGGCACATCATCCGCCCGCGGCATCGCGTAATCCATATAGGATGCAGTCAAAAGCTGGCCGTCCTCGTCATAGGCACAGGTCTCAAGCAACGCCTGACCAATGCCTTGCGCCAACCCGCCATGCACCTGACCAGAGACGATCATCGGGTTGATGATGTTGCCAAAGTCATCCGCCGCGGCAAAGCTCTCGATCGTGACCTTGCCCGTCTCGGGATCCACCTCAACCTCACAGGCATAGGCGCCCGCTGGATAGGTAAAGTTCGCCGGATCGTAAAACGCCGTTTCCTCAAGCCCCGGCTCAATATCCTCAAGCGGATAATTATGCGGAACATAGGCCGCGAGGCAAACGTCGCCCCAAGCCACGGATTTGTCCGTCCCCGCAACCGAGAACGCCCCATCCTTCAGCTCGATATCCGCCTCCGAGGCTTCCATCAAATGCGCGGCGATCTTCTTGGTCTTGGCGATGATCTTCTCCGCCGCCCGCACCATCGCCGAGCCCCCGACCGCGATAGACCGCGACCCATAGGTGCCCATGCCCATCGGCGTGTTGGCCGTATCCCCATGCACGATTTCCACCATCGAGGCATCGATGCCGATCATTTCGGCAATCACCTGCGGAAAGGTCGTCTCATGCCCCTGACCGTGGCTGTGAGACCCCGTCATGACCACAAGCCCGCCCGTGGCGTTCACCCGAACCGTGGCACTCTCATAAAGGCCCGCACGCGCGCCCAATTGCCCCACCAGGTTCGACGGCGCAATCCCGCACGCCTCGATGTAGCAATTGACACCCAGGCCCCTCAACTTGCCCTTGGCCTCGCTGGCCGCCCGCCGCGCGGCAAAGCCGTCGCGGTCGATCATGCTTTCCAGCTTGTCCATCGTCGCGTTGTAGTCACCGGTGTCATATTCCACCGCAACAGGGGTCGCATAAGGGAAATCTGTGATAAAGTTCTGCCGCCGCAAGGCCACCGGATCAACACCCAGCTCGCGCGCAGCTTTGTCAATCACCCGCTCCAACTGGAACGTCGCCTCAGGCCGCCCCGCACCGCGATAGGCATCCACTGGCACCGTGTTGGTAAAGACGGCTTTGACATTCACATAGATCAACGGCGTCTTGTAATTGCCCGCCATCAACGTCCCATGCAGCCACGTCGGAACCGATGGCGCAAAGGTCGACAGATACGCTCCCATATTCGCATGCGTTTCCGTGCGCAGAGCGGTAAAGTTGTTGTCGCCATCCAGGGCCAATTCAATGGTCGTCACATGGTCGCGCCCATGCGCATCCGACATGAACGCCTCCGAGCGTGACGATGTCCACTTGACCGGCTTGTTACACGCCTTGGCCGCAAAAGTACAAAACGCCTCTTCCGCATAATGGAAAATCTTCGTGCCAAACCCGCCGCCCACATCAGGCGCCACAACCCGCAGCTTGTGCTCAGGAATGCCCAGAACAAAGGCCCCCATCAACAGCCGGATCACATGCGGGTTCTGCGACGTCGTATACAGCGTCGAAGAATCATCATGCCGGCTGTAATCGCCAACCGCCACACGTGGCTCCATCGGATTGGCAATCAGACGGTTGTTGACCAATTCCAACGTCGTCACATGCGCCGCATTGGCAAAGGCCTCATCAACCGCCGCCTTGTTTTCTTCTACAAAACCCCAGTCATAACACAGGTTCGACGTCAGATCGTCATGCACCTTGGTCGCGCCATCCGCCAAGGCCGCCTTCATATCCACAACCGCTGGCAACTCGTTGATATCCAACTCAATCGCCTCAGCCGCATCGCGCGCATTCGACAGCGTGTCCGCCACAACCGCCGCAACAATCTCGCCCACATGGCGCACTTTGCCCTGCGCGATGATCGGATGCGCTGGCTCTTGCATCGGCTCGCCGTGCCGGTCGGTCACCTGCCAACCGCAGGGGATCCCGCCAACACCTTCGAAATCAGCGCCCGTGAACACGCGCACCACGCCCGGCATTGCCGCCGCTGCGGTTGTGTCAAGCTTTGCAATCGTGCCATGCGCCACGTCCGAGCGCAGGAAATACACATGCGCCTGGCCGTGAATGTTGATGTCATCCGTATAATTCCCGGTTCCCGTCAGAAACCGGATGTCTTCACGGCGCTTATCACTTGCGCCGATGCCATTGTCCTTCGGCATTCTTATTCCTCCCAAATCAGCGCGCCTGCCCCTTCTTTTGGAGTGAAATACTCCGGGGGTGCGGGGGCTGGCCCCCGCGACGCTTATGCGGGGACAGGTCCCCGCGGCGCTTGTCGCTTATTCCGCAGCGATCGCGGTGACGTCCTGACCGGACGCAGCCATGATGGCTTTGACGATGTTGTGATACCCGGTGCAGCGGCAAATATTGCCCTCCAGATAATCCCGCACCTCTTGTTCCGTGGGCTTTGGATTCTCTTTCAGCAAGGCCGCCGCCGACATTACCATGCCGGGCGTGCAAAATCCGCATTGCAGGCCGTGGTGGTCCTGAAATGCCTGCTGGATCACATTGAGCGAGCCATCGGCATTGGCCATGCCTTCAATCGTGCTGACCTCGGCCCCATTGGCTTCAGCGGCCAGCATGGTGCATGATTTCACCGCTTCACCGTTGACATGCACGACACAGGCCCCGCATTGCGAGGTGTCGCAGCCCACATGGGTGCCGGTCAGTTGCAAATGATCCCGCAAAAAGGATGACAAAAGCGTGCGGCCTTCGACATCACCGGATGCGGGGGTGCCGTTCACAGTCATCGAGACCTGTGTCATGGCGTCCTCCCTATCTTGGTTTTTATATCATTGGGCCGAGTTAAGCATGCCGCGTCTGGCTTGAGAACCAAAAATCTCGTCACGATGCGAGAAACTGCACAAGCTGCATTTTTCAATTGGCGCGGGGGCTTAGGCGTGCGGTTGCACGCGCCAGCCTAGGTTCGCGCAGGACGCTCCCTGCGGGGGCGCGGGCGGGTCGGGATTTCCTTGAGCAATCCACCCGCCCCCATCGCCGAAATATCCGCCTGGGTCACATCCCTGCCGCAGATCAAACGCTCTGTGACCCAATCCGCTCCATTAAGCGCGGGCGACCGGGCGCATCCCGGCAGGCCGATGACCGGCTTGGCACCCAACCAGCCAAAAAACAGCAGATTGCCCGGATCCACGGGCATGCCAAACGCCTCGACCTGCCCACCTGCCGCCCGCAAGGCCGCTGGTGCCACATCGGCAATATCCGAGGTGGCCGAAGCCGTGAGGATAAAGACCACCGCGCCCGGAGCGGCCGCAATAGCTTCGGCGAGCGCGGCGCTGCAATGGGCGACATGCACCGGCGGTGTCAGATCCACATCCAGGCGGCTCAGACGCTCTTGCATGGCCGCGCGTCCCTTGGGACCGTGTTCCGTCTCGGGGACATGGGTTTCGATCAAAGTGGCGCTGGAAAAGCGCGGGCGATCAATGCCGATGGCGCCGGCCACATCCGCGCAAGCGTTGTCCAGCGAGGCCTGCGACACCGCATAGGAAATGATCTTGATCGTTCCCAGCATTGTGCCGGGATCGACACGGGTGGCATCAGCCAAGGTCGCCAGCGTGATCATCGGATCAATGGCGTTCAGCGCCCCGATCCGTGCGGCGTCAATGCGCACAATGCCGGGGCCTGTTGCATAAAGGTTCACGCGCCCTGCGCCTGCGCCGGTGATGCGCACGCCAAGTGCCGCAGGATCCGGGGCCAGCGCTTGGGCCAATTGCGCTGCGGCTGCGTTTTCCTCGATATCTCCGGGCTCTAGCCGCGCAACCGTTACCTCTTGCACGCCTGCGGCTTGCAACCGCGCAACATGCTCTGCGCTCAGATGCGTCCCCTTGGCGAGCCGATCAGGCCCCAGCCTGAGCGAATGCGCCAGGATCGTGCCTTGGGCCGTGGCCGTTGGAACGGCTCCGAAAATCATGGGGCCTTGCGCAGCGTGTGCAGCATCTCTGCCAGAATGCTGACGGCGATTTCCTGCGGGCTCGCTGCACCGATATCAAGGCCTATGGGGCCGTTGATGCGGGCGATGGCGTCGGGGTCAAAGCCTGCCTCCGCCAGACGATCCACCCGTTTGGCATGGGTCCGCTTTGAGCCCAATGCGCCAATGTAGAAACAGTCCGATTTAAGCGCCAGATGCAGAGCCGGGTCATCCAGTTTGGGGTCGTGGGTCAGCAAGACCAACGCGGTGCGCGCGTCCAGACCAACCTGGGCCAGCGCATCATCGGGCCAATCGTTCACAATCTCTTCGCCGGGAAAGCGCGCCTGGGACCCAAAGGCCCCGCGCGGATCGATGACAACCGGATCAAACCCCGCAATGCGCGCCATCGGCACCAGCGCCTGCGCGATATGCACCGCCCCGACAATGGCCAGCCGCAACGGCGGGTTGTGAACGGCCACAAAGGTCACGCCATCCTCTTCAAAGCCAGAGCGATCCGCGGCAAATCGGGCGGCATGCCCCTCGGCGCTGATACTGCGGGTCCAGGTCTGGGTGTTCACCTCATAGGCCAGACGCGCGCGCGTGGATCGCGCGGCCACCAAAGCGTCAAGCATCTCGACCGGCATCGCGCTGCCGATGGGCTCGACCAGAACCCGGATCGTGCCGCCGCATGCCAGACCCACCGCAAAGGCATCGCCGTCGCTGACGCCGTATTCCAAAAGGCACGGGGCACCCTTTTCGATGGCGTCGGTCGCTTCTAACACGACCGCCCCCTCGACACAGCCGCCCGAGACAGAACCTTGCATTTCGCCATCGCCAGAGACGACCAATTGTGCGCCCACGCGGCGCGGCGCGCTGCCCCAGGTGTCCACAACCGTGGCCAAAGCGGCCCCTCGGCCCGCGTTGTGCCAATCCAGCGCCAGTTCGGGTGCGTTTTCGAAAGGGTCCATCCGGGCTGTGCCTTTTGTCTCAGATCAGAGCCAAAACGAAGCACAGCGCAAGACAAGGTGCAATGGGCCATCCAACAGACCGCTGGCGACTTGCAGCCCGGGGGCGCGCGGCCTACATTTCGCAAAAGCCTTCACAGACGCCAAAGGAATGTCGCCCCAATGCCGATGCAAGCCCAAGAGATCGAAGACCTGATCCGCGCCTCTTTCCCTGAGGCCCAGATCACCATTACAGATCTCGCAGGGGACGGAAACCATTACGCGGCCGAGGTGATCGACGCCTCATTTGCCGGGAAAAACCGGGTGCAACAGCAGCGCGCCGTTTATGCCGCCTTGCAGGGCAAGATGGACGGCAGCCACGGCGAGCTGCACGCGCTTGCCCTAACAACCAAGGCGCCGCCTGAATGAATTGGGAAGCGGTCCTTCTTTTGTCGTTGCTGGTCTTGCTTGTTGCCGGGCTACGCGCGCGGCAGTCTTTGCGCCATACCAAAGACACCGAGCGCGGCAGCCCGCCGGGCAAAGGCTATCACACGATTGATGCCTCTTACGCCTCTGGCGCTGGCGGTGGCGGCCAGGTGATGCATTACAAAGTCCCCCGCGATCCACAGGAATACGCAAAACACTTTGTGCCCAAAGACCGGAGCGACAGATGACGGCACCTTCTCTTTCGGCCATTGTGCTTGCCGCCGGGCTCTTTGCCGCCATGCTGGCGATCCGCTATCTGGTGCGCAAACGCTTTGACCAAAGCCAAAAGACCAAACACTAGCGGCCCTGCCCCCGCGCGGGCCGCTCCATGAAACCGAGACACTCCAAATCAAAGGCAAAGAAATGACCGACATCGTCGCCGAAGCCAAAACGCAAATCGAAGAGACCGTCAAAGCCAACGACGTGGTTTTGTACATGAAAGGCACCAAAACCATGCCACAATGCGGCTTTTCCAGCCGCGTGGCGGGCGTGCTGAACTACATGGGCGTTGATTATACCGATGTGAACGTCTTGGCGGACGAAGGTATCCGCCAGGGCATCAAGGAATATTCTGATTGGCCGACCATCCCGCAACTCTACATCAAAGGAGAGTTCGTGGGCGGCTGCGATATCATCACCGAGATGACGCTGTCGGGCGAATTGGACACCATGTTCGACGACAACGGCGTCGGCTATGACAAAGACGCCGCCAATAAAATTCGCGAAGCGAACGGCTGATCTGACGGCCATGCCACCAGTGCGTGCGGTTGTCCCCGCAGCGATGCGAGACCTCTATCACGAGGTCAAAATGTCCCCCGCCATCGTGTCGGGGGACCATGTGTTTTTGACGGGCGTAACAGGTGCGGGGCCGGACGGCGTGATGCCCGATGATCTGGAAACCCAATTCCGCGCGGTCTTTGACAAGATCGTCTTTTTGTTAGACCAGGCGGGTCTCAGCCCGCGCGCGGTGGTCGAGATGACATCCTATCACGTTGGGCTGCGCGATCACTTTGATCTCTTTTCCGCAGTGCGCGCAGACTACGTGGGCGACCCTTATCCCGCCTGGACCGCGGTCGAAGTCGCGGGCCTGCGGCGGCCGGGCGCCTGTGTCGAGGTGCGCGTCGTGGCCAACGCGGCGGTCACAAAGACCGCCCCGCGTTAACCGGCTTTTTCTTCGATTTCGGCTGCGACCGCTTCGGCACGGGCGGCGAGTTCGGCCAAAGTGTCCGTGACATGCGCGGGCACAACAGGGATCTCGACACGCTCGGGCTCGGCCGCGGCGGCATTGCGCAAGCCCTCGATCTCGGCGTCGCGCTCGGCCAGTTGCGCCTGAACCTCTGCGATGCGGTCTTCGACGCTGGCTGTTTTGTCGGCAAGCATAAGTCCCGCCATCAAAAGCATCCGCGCCTCGGGAACGCGACCGACCTGTTCAACCAACACCTGCGCTTCGTCGTCCAACATCTTGGCTGCGGCCTGCAAATACGGCTCTTCGCCGTCCTGACAAGAGACGCCAAAGGTGCGCCCGCCAATGGAAATCGTGACTTCAGGCATGATCGCTCCCCTCTGTTTTGGCGGCGTCCAGCAATGGTGTCATGGCCGCGATGATCTGAGAGGCCTCGGCCACATCCGCCGCCCGCGCCGCGCGCAGCGCCTCAAGCTCGGCCAACATGGCTTTGTTGATCAGATGCGGCTCTCCTACACCGGCCTCATTGGCCTCGCGTAGGGCCTGGTTCGATTGGCGCAGCTGGTCGTTTGAGCGACGCAGGCGCTGGAGCTCAAGATCAAGCTGTGAGACCTGCGCTTCCGCTGCCTCGGCCGCTGCGCGTGCTTCGGCCACGGCGTCGTCCTGCCGTTTGGTCAGCACCTTGACCCGCTCTTCCAATTGAGCGACCACCATTTTTTCGTCTTCCAAAGCGGCTTGCAGCGCGTCTGCATCTCCGCCGCCGGTTGCTTGCGCCAAATTGCCAGCGCCGGTTGCGATGCGTTCCAGCGCGTCGCTCAGGCGCTTTTCCAGCGCGCTGATATCGGTCATGTTGTCCACCCGCGTTCCCATTGTTCTGTCTGTCGCCCGCGTCGCGCGAATCGCTGCCAGCGCGGCGTTATGCCCAGTCTAACGAGTGGCGCGGAAAATTGCGCCAGCTTTGTTATCAGGGACTTGCGTGGCGGCCTTCATGTGCGAATTGCAGCCACCGCCTCGCACCATCTTGCACTTTGGCCGGGGGCTGGTATGCAGCGCCAAAATACGCCTCTGGCACCGCCAATTTCGCGGGCCGTCATCTACAGGAGCCACCGTTTTGGACCTTACTGCGCTTCGCACTGCGAACCCGGACCACTGGGCGAAGGCAACCGCCATTCGCGCTTTGACACTCGACGCTGTTGCTGCAGCAAATTCAGGACATTCCGGCATGCCAATGGGCATGGCAGATGTGGCCACGGTGCTCTTTGAAAAGCACCTGAAATTCGACGCCTCTGCACCTGATTGGCCGGATCGGGATCGCTTTATTCTGTCTGCTGGTCACGGCTCGATGCTGCTGTATGCGCTTTTGCACCTGACCGGCTATGCGGACATGACGCACGAAGAAATCGTGAACTTTCGCCAGTGGGGCTACAAGACCGCAGGCCATCCCGAATACGGTCACGCCAAAGGCATCGAGACAACCACGGGCCCCTTGGGCCAAGGCATCGCGAACGCGGTCGGCTTTGCGATGGCCGAAGAAATCCAGCGCGCGCAATATGGCAAAAAGGTCGTCGATCACTACACCTATGTGATTGCCGGTGATGGTTGTTTGATGGAAGGCGTCAGCCAAGAGGCGATCACGCTGGCGGGTCGGCATGCCTTGTCCAAGCTGATCGTGTTCTGGGACAACAACAACATCACCATCGACGGCACGGTCGAGCTGAGCGATCGCACAGATCAGGTTGGCCGTTTTAAATCAGCCGGTTGGTCTGTGATCGAAATCGACGGCCACAACCCAGCCGAAATCGACGCCGCGATCACCAAGGCAAAGGCGGACAAGCGCCCCACAATGATCGCCTGCAAGACCCATATCGCCTTGGGTCACGCGGCCCAGGATACCTCCAAGGGGCATGGCGCCCTGACCGACGCGGATCAACTGAAGGCCGCGAAAGAGGCCTATGGCTGGCCGCATGGCGCATTCGAGGTGCCCGTAGAGGTCAAATCCGCGTGGGAGGCGATTGGCGCCCAAGGCGCACAAGAGCGCAGCGCATGGGAGGCGCGTCTCGCCAGCTTGTCAAAATCCAAGCAAGATCAGTTCACCCGCGCCTATGCGCTAGACGCACCGAAAAAGCTGAGCGCGACGGTCAAGAGCTTTAAGAAAGAGATGAGCGCAACCGCGCCAAAACTGGCGACACGTGCGGCCAGCGAAAAGGCGTTGCAGGTTCTCAATCCAGTGTTGCCAGAGACGGTCGGCGGCTCGGCGGATTTGACCGGATCGAACAACACCAAGACCAGCGATCTGGGCGTCTTTGATCTGGACAGCCGCGCCGGACGCTATGTCTATTGGGGCATTCGCGAACACGGAATGGCCGCTGCGATGAACGGCATGGCCCTGCATGGCGGTTTGCGCCCCTACGGCGGCACG
Organism: uncultured Rhodobacterales bacterium; assembly: GCA_964649815.1. Classification (GTDB taxonomy): domain Bacteria; phylum Pseudomonadota; class Alphaproteobacteria; order Rhodobacterales; family Rhodobacteraceae. Next base: position 18,931 of record CAZYQC010000013.1, read on the forward strand.
TTCATGTGCTTTACCGATTACGCCCGTCCTGCGATGCGGCTGTCGGCCCTGATGGGTGTGCCAGTGGTCTATGTGATGACCCACGATTCCATCGGGCTTGGCGAAGATGGTCCGACCCACCAGCCGGTTGAACACCTGGCGATTTCTCGTGCAACGCCAAACACATACGTGTTCCGCCCTGCGGATGCGGTTGAAACGGCGGAAAGCTGGGAATTGGCGATGACCATGAAAAACAGCCCCTCGGTACTGTCGCTGACGCGCCAGGGCCTGCCGACTGTGCGCCTTGAGCACAAGACCAAGAACCTCACGGCGCAAGGCGCCTATGTTCTGGCCGAAGCCGAAGGCAAGCGTCAGGTGATCTTGATCGCGACCGGGTCCGAAGTGTCGATCGCGCTTGAGGCGCGCCAACAGCTGCAGGCCCAAGGCATCGGAACCCGCGTAGTCTCCATGCCCTGCATGGAGCTGTTTGCCGAGCAAGACGACGCCTATCGCAAGCGTGTTCTGCCCGGCGGAGCGGTCCGTGTCGGTGTCGAAGCCGCCGTGCGCCAAGGCTGGGATCAGTGGTTGCTGGGCGAGCGTGGCCGCGCCAACAAGGCCGATTTCGTCGGCATGGACAGCTTTGGTGCCTCCGCCCCGGCGAATGTCCTGTTTGAAAAATTCGGCATCACCGCAGAGGCGGTTGCCGACAAAGCCAAAGCGCTGCTGTAAGCGATTTGTGTTGGATGACGCACCTGGGTTACCCCAGGTGCGCCGCCCCCATTTGCTTGATCGGCTTACCCGATCAAGCCACCACCCGGCCCGGTCGTGTCCTGATAATGTTGCTGCAATTGCGTCAAAGCGATCCGCAGCACGATCTTGCCCGACCGCGCAGACCAGCCCAGGCGACGCTCGGCGGCCTCGACCCCTTCGAGGTAACAGCAACACCGCAAAACCACGTCCGCCAGCCCCGGACCCAACGCCCCAAGCGCGTTCTGAACACGGCGTCTGGCCGCCTCGGGCCCTGTGCCAACGCCCGCGTCAGGCTGAAAGCCACCCCGATCGCCGCCGGTCAGAAACTTGTCCCAATTCTGCGCGATACGCGGCCCCATATGGGCCAGCTCAAAATCTTCGCGCAGCCGCTCGCCTGCGGCCACAAGGGCGTCGCTTAGAAAAGGCGTGCCCGTTTTGTCGCGCCGCCGCGCTAACATGGCCAAGGGCGATTCAGCCACGTTGTAACGCACCGTCTTGGGCGCATCCTGCTCGGGATCGTGGATGCGCTTTTCGCCCCACACCCGATGCTGTTCTGCGAATGCGTTTGCGTCCTCTGCGGGCGGCTTGGCGTCGTCCCACGGCGCGCCAAGTGCTTCGAACAGGTGATCCAGCGCCGCGCGCCCCTTGCGCGTGATCGCATATTTGCTCACCCGTCCGGGTCGCGGCGTTTGGATCCAGTCGCGCAAGGCCATCACCTCGGCGGTTGCGCGATCCACCACGCCGGTGCGCGTGCTGGTGCCATTCGCGCCTTCGCGAACGACCACCGCCTTTTCCATATCCGCCGCAACCGCAAGAACCGCGCCCGTTTCACACAGCCTGCGCAACACGCGCAAAGCATCCTTTTGGAATTCGGGCGTATCTGCCGTTGAAGCATCCTCTTTGGGAACAATCGCAAGGGCGGTGTTGGGCATATGTGGCACTTTCTTTTGCAGTCTGGGTGGCTGCGATGCCTGTCTGCCAGCAAGCTTTGCCCCAATCTGGCGCAAAGCTGAATCGATCAAAGGGTCGTCCCGCCGGGATTCGAACTTGCGGATCTGGCGCAAGATCGTTGAGGCGTGAACGCCGCTGCGCCGGGCGATCTCGCGGATCGGAGTGCCATCCTCGGTATGGGCAATATAATGCCGCGCGGCCTCTGGCAGCCACGATGGCACCGATGCTCCGCGGTCCAACAGATGCGTTCCGATCGTCATATTTGGCCTCTCTTTGCAAAGCCCAAGGGGGCTTTCGTCGCTCTTGGCAGGTCGCCCGGTAAATCGGGACTTAACACTCTTTAACAGCCCCACAACCTAGGGAGGAGTTGGTTACTGGCGGGTTAACAGACATCGCGGCAGTAACGATTGTTTCAAATTCATAAACATAAGCTAAACCAGCGTTCGCTCCGTTAACCGGTCGCGCAACACAGCACCTGCATGTGCAATTTTGACGTGAACACGCCCTGTATCTGATCAAGGGCGCGGACCTCAAAAGGAAAGCCTGCCATGCACGATTGTCTCAGCCGATTGAAACTGATGCGCCGCCCCCGCCTCTTGATGCGCGCCGCGCGCATTGGCGCAAACGACTATCGCCGCGAGGTGCATTTGCCGCGCCTCTTGGGATACGGGCGCCTGCCCCGCTACGGCGAAGCCTTGATGCAGCTGATGGATATCGAGCGTGAGATCAACACTAAACGTCTGGATGACGCAGCAAACTATCCGTTGCTGCGCCATGTCGATGTGATGATCGCCATCGTGGCCGAGGCGCGTATATTGCAGGCCATCACGCCCTGTGACTAAGCCTCAGAGAAAGCTGTCAGGCTCTGCTGCCTTTTTGCGGGCAACGTAATCGGCAAGGGCCTCGGACGTGGCCGGGTCCATCGCTGGTTGCTGATAATCCGCAAGCAGCTTTTCGACCCGCTCTGCCGCCAATGTGGCAGTGTCTTTGGCGCCTTCGTCGTGCCAGGTCTCGTAGGGTTTGTAATCCAGCAGGTCGGATTTCCAGAACGCCGACTTGAAATTGGATTGCGTATGCGCACAGCCCAAATAGTGACCGCCAGGCCCAACCTCGCGGATGGCGTCCATCGCCTGCGCATTGACGTCGACCTCAACACCCTTCGCCAAATGATGCAGCGTGCCCAATTGGTCAGCGTCCATGACGAACTTTTCGAACGACGAAACCAGACCGCCTTCCATCCAGCCGCAAGCGTGCAGCATAAAGTTCACACCGGACAGAAGCCCCATGTTCAGGCTGTTCGATGTCTCGTATGCGGCCTGCGCATCGGGCAGTTTTGAACCGCAGAACCCGCCGGCCGACCGGTAAGGCAGGCCCAGACGCCGTGCAATCTGGCCCGCGCCGTAGGTGATATGCGACGCTTCTGGCGTCCCGAAGGTCGGCGCGCCCGAGTTCATATCGATCGACGTCACAAATGCGCCCATGATGACTTTTGCACCCGGCTTGACCAATTGCGAATACGAAATACCCGCAAGCACTTCGGCCATAACTTGCGTCAGCGTGCCCGCGACGCTGACCGGCGCCATTGCGCCGCCCACGATAAAGGGCGAGACGATGCAGGCCTGTCCGGCGTCGGCATAAACCTCAAGAGCGCCCATCATCACGTCATCAAAGGTCATGGGTGAGTTGATGTTGATCAGCGACGTCATCACAGCGTTGTTGGCCACAACGTCTTTGCCGAACAGGATCTCGGACATCTCGACCGAGTCGCGCGCGCGGCTTGGTTCGGTGACGGACCCCATGTAAGGCTTGTCACTCAGCGTCATATGCGCATGCAGCATATCAAGATGGCGCTTGTTGACCGCGACATCCGTCGGCTCGCACACCGTGCCGCCCGAGTGGTGCAGCCATTTGGACATATAGCCAAGCTTCACGAACTTGCGAAAGTCTTCCATCGTCGCATAGCGCCGGCCGCCCGCCTCGTCGCGCACAAAGGGCGGGCCGTAAACAGGCGCCAGCACCAGGTTGTTGCCACCGATTTCCACGTTGCGCGCCGGGTTGCGCGCGATTTGCGTGAATTGGCTGGGCGCGGTTTTGATCAATTCACGTGCCAGACCGCGCGGGATATGCACCCGCTCGCCCTGCACATCTGCGCCTGCGTCTTTCCACCGGGCCAAGGCGTCGGGATTGTTGACAAAGTTCACGCCGATTTCTTCGAGAACCGTCTCTGCATTGGTCTCGATGATCTCCAAAGCCTCTTCGTTGAGAACTTCAAAGTTCGGGATATTGCGTTCGATATACTTGGCGGTCTCAAAGCTGACTGCACTGCGTTCAGCCCGACGCGCTGCGCCGCCGCCTCCGCGTCCCCGCCGTTTGGTCGCTGCTTCCGCCATGTACGCCTCCATAGATGGTGTTGCATCTCTGTAGATGAGTCCCGCCACCGTCCCCCGGCGGAATCCGGCACTTAGCATGAAAAAGCGACACGCAGCCCGACATGCGCCTGCCCACGCACCCGACATTTCGCACAACCCACCGCCCCCCAAGCGCAGGCCACGCCTTGCACCTGCGCCACCTGCGGCATAAAGCGGTTTCATGAGCCATGACCGTCTTTTGATCATCGATTTCGGCAGCCAGGTGACGCAGTTGATCGCGCGCCGGCTGCGCGAGCTGAACGTTTACTGCGAAATCCGCCCGTACCAGACCGTGACGATGGATGTGATCCACGAGATCGCGCCCAAAGCCATCATTTTTTCCGGCGGGCCCGACAGCGTGGTGCGACCCGGCTCGCCCCGCGCGCCTGAGGGCGTGTTCGACTATGGCGTGCCGATTCTGGGCATTTGCTATGGCCAACAGGTGATGATGCAGCAGCTGGGCGGCGAAGTGCATGGCGGCAAAATCTCTGGCGGCGGTGGCACGGCGGAATTCGGTCGGGCCTACGTCACACCAACCGAAGAAAAGCTGCCACTGTTGGACGGCTGGTTTGCAGACAACAAAGAACAAGTCTGGATGAGCCACGGCGATCACGTGGCCAAGCTCGCCCCCGGTTTTTCCGTCTACGGCACCTCGCCCAACGCGCCTTATGCCATCACAGCCGATACAGCCCGCAACTTTTACGCGGTTCAGTTCCACCCCGAAGTGCACCACACGCCAAATGGCAAAAAGCTCTATGAAAACTTCGTCCGATTGGCCGGGTTCTCGGGCGATTGGACGATGGGCGCCTACCGCGACGAAGCTGTCGCAAATATCAAGGCTCAGGTGGGCGACGCCAAGGTCATCTGTGCGCTGTCTGGTGGTGTCGACAGCTCGGTCGCGGCGGCTCTGATCCACGAGGCCATCGGCGACCAGCTTACCTGCGTTTTTGTTGACCACGGCCTGCTGCGCAAGAACGAGGCAGAAGAGGTCGTCGGTATGTTCCGCGACCACATGAACCTGTCCGTCATCCACGCCGAAGAGGCCGAGCTCTTTCTGGGTGAACTTGACGGTGTGAGCGACCCTGAAACCAAGCGGAAGATCATTGGTCGGCTCTTTATTGACGTGTTCCAAAAATACGCAGACCAGATCGACGGTGCCCAGTTCCTTGCCCAGGGCACGCTCTATCCCGATGTCATTGAAAGCGTGAGCTTTTCTGGCGGGCCGTCCGTCACGATCAAGAGCCACCACAACGTTGGCGGTCTGCCTGAAAAAATGGGCCTCAAACTGGTTGAACCGCTGCGTGCGCTTTTCAAAGACGAAGTGCGCGCGCTGGGGCGCGAATTGGGCCTGCCCGCCTCGTTCATTGGGCGTCACCCGTTCCCCGGCCCGGGCCTTGCCATTCGCTGTCCCGGCGAAATCACGCGCCCCAAGCTTGAGATCCTCAGAGAAGCGGACGCCGTCTATATCGACCAGATACGCAAGCACGGCCTATACGACGACATCTGGCAGGCCTTTGTCGCGATCCTGCCAGTTCGGACTGTGGGCGTGATGGGCGACGGCAGAACCTATGACTATGCCTGCGCGCTGCGCGCTGTGAACTCGGTCGATGGCATGACGGCGGATTATTACCCATTCAGCCACGAATTCCTCAGCGAAACCGCCACGCGCATCATCAACGAGGTGCC
>CAZYQC010000013.1:24804-60405 GCA_964649815.1 uncultured Rhodobacterales bacterium
GCCACCGCCCAGTTGGATTATCTGGGCGACGGCACGTTTGAGTTCACGCCCAAGACACCAGAGATCGGCTTTGGTTTTCAGCGCAGCACTTTGAAAACGGCAGGTGGCCCTATTCCGGTGTTTCTTGACGAAAAGCCCTGCACGGCCTTCTCGGTCACATGGCCTGTCACGGTCGAACTGGCGGTGCGCAGTGCGGATGGCCCGCGGATCTATTCCGGCTGCTGTCGATGGGCGGCGCCATGACACCGATCGTCCAGGCCTGTTTGTGGATGTTGGGCACGATCGTGTCCTTTACCTCGATGGCCGTCGCCGGGCGCGAAATCGGCGCGGCGCATGACACGTTTGAAATCATGCTCTATCGCAGCATCGTCGGCGTGATCATCGTGTGCATCGTCTTGACGGCCAATCGCCTGTGGCACGAGGTCAACACACAGCAGATGGGCACACATATCACCCGCAATTTCTGCCATTTCACTGGCCAGAACCTGTGGTTTTACGCCCTGGGCTTTATCCCGTTGTCGCAATTGTTCGCCTTGGAATTCACAACCCCGATCTGGGCTTTGCTTTTGGCACCGCTGATCCTAAGCGAACGATTGACCATGTTCCGGGTGCTGGCCGCCGTTTTGGGCTTTGTCGGTATTTTGATCGTGACCCGCCCCGGCGCGATGGAGATCAATCCTGGCGTGATTGCCGGGGCCAGCTCGGCGATCTTTTTTGCCCTGTCGATCACCCTGACGAAAAAGCTGACCCGCACGCAAACCATTGGCTGCATCCTCTTTTGGTTGACCGTCACGCAGCTGGGCTTTGGTCTGATCGCGGTTTTCTTCGACGGTGCCGTCACCTGGCCAACGCTTCAAACCGCGCCTTACCTGATGTTGATCGGGCTTGCCGGTTTGTGCGCGCATTACTGTCTGACCAAGGCGCTCAGCCTTGCACCCGCCGCCGTGGTTGTGCCGATTGACTTTGCCCGCCTTCCCACCATCGCTGTGATCGGCGCGCTCTTTTACAGCGAAGCGATTGATGTCTATGTCCTTGGCGGTGCGGTCCTGATTTTTGCGGGCAATTACCTGAACATCTGGCACGAAACCCGTCAGAGCCAAACCTAGCGTCAGGACCCTAAGCGCATCTTTCGGATTGCGCGCGCACGTGCCCCCGTACAAATGTGCCAGGCATGACAGTCGATCAAAAAACCATGTCCGGGCGCGCCTGGGCCGAGCTTTTGGCCCTTGGTGCCATTTGGGGCGCATCGTTTTTCTTTATCCGCATTGCGTTGGATGAAATCGGGTTTTTGACCTCTGTTGCGCATCGCACATGTTGGGCCGCGCTGGTTCTTTGGGGCGTGGTTTGGCTGTCGCGACTGCCACTTCCCAAAGCGCCGCAGGTCTGGGGCGCGTTTCTGGTCATGGGACTTTTGAACAACATGATCCCCTTTGGCCTTATGGCTTGGGGTCAGCTTCATATCGAATCCGGCCTGGTCTCGATCCTGAATGCTGCAACGGCGATCTTTGGCGTGATCGCAGCCGCCCTGTTCTTTGCCGACGAACGCTTGACCGCGCGCAAGGCGCTTGGCGTCGCGTTGGGCTTTGGAGGTGTTGCCACGGCAATCGGGTGGGAACAATTGCTCAGCCTCAACATTCAATCTCTGGCGCAACTGGCTGTTATTGCTGGCACAATATCATACGCCCTGGCCAGCGTCTGGGCGCGCAAGTTTCTCACGAACATGGCCCCGCAGGTTGCAGCCGCTGGCATGTTGACGGGCTCAAGCCTGATCGCCCTGCCCGCGGCCTGGCTGATCGAAGGCCCTCTGACGCTGGATCTCCAGCCGCGGACGTGGATGGCGATTGGCTATTATTCCATCATCGCAACGGCGGGTGCCTATTTGCTTTATTACCGGGTTCTTGCAATGGCTGGGTCGGGCAATCTGATGCTTGTGACATTGCTTATCCCCCCGATTGCAATCACCCTCGGGGCCGCCTTTCTGGGCGAGGCCCTCGCGCCCAATGCCTTTGCCGGTTTTGCCGTCTTGGCGCTTGGGTTGATCGTTCTTGACGGGCGTCTCTTCACTGCACTGCGCATTGACCGGCGGGATGCACAAAGCTAAGCACGCGCGACCAACAAAGGGCGGTGCGAATGTTGTACCCGGATGCAAAAGCGTGGCGTGCGGCGCCTCAAAAACGTGTGTTCGTTTTTGGGATGTCCGGGCTTGGCAAAACCTATATGTCCAACACCCTCCGGGCATCCGGCAATTGGTTTCACTATAGCATCGATTACCGCATCGGCACCCGGTACATGGGTGAATACATCACCGACAACGCCAAAGCCGAGGCCATGAAGATCCCGTTCCTGCGGGATTTGTTGATGAGCGATTCCATCTACATCGGGTCAAACATCACCTTTGACAATTTATCGCCCGTTTCCACCTATCTGGGCAAACCTGGCGACGCGCAAAAGGGCGGTCTTCCTATCGACGAATACCGCCGCCGCCAGGACCAATTCCGCACCGCCGAAATCGCGGCGCTTAACGACACGGGCTATTTCATCGAACGCGCCGCCCGTCTCTATGGCTATGACCATTTCATCTGCGACACCGGTGGTTCGATTTGCGAATGGGTCGACCCGGCCAACGACGCCGATCCTGTGATGCAAACCCTCTCATCCGTGGCCTTGCCGATTTGGATCAAAAACGACCAAGCCCATGTTGCGGCGCTGATCGAACGTTTTGATCGCGCGCCCAAACCTATGGCCTATCAACCCGCATTTCTTGCGCAATGCTGGTCGGATTACCTGTCTCAGACGGGTCTCGCCGAAGGGGCCGTCGACCCCGACGCGTTCATCCGTTGGACCTATGCCAAGGCGCTTGCGCATCGCGCGCCGCGCTACGCGCAAATGGCGCGCTGGGGTGTGACCGTGACCGCAGACGAGGTCGGCGCACTCAATGGTGAACAAGATTTCAACGAGATGATCGCCTCCGCCCTTGAGCGGCGCGGCTGAGACCGCTATCTCAGCCGTCCAAATTCATCGGATAGTCCCATGCCACTCAAACTCCCCTCCGACCTTCCCGCCTATGACGTCTTGCAGACCGAAGGCGTCATGGTCATGGACACCGAGCTGGCGGCGCATCAGGATATTCGCCCACTCAAGATCGGCTTGCTCAACCTGATGCCCAAAAAGATCCAGACCGAGACGCAGTTTGCCCGGCTGATTGGTGCAACACCTCTGCAGATCGAGTTTCACCTCATCCGCATGACGGATCATCAGACCCGCAACACCGCCGCCGAGCATATGGAGAGCTTTTATCGCCCGTTCGAAGACGTGCAGGACGAAAAGTTTGACGGCTTAATCATCACAGGCGCGCCAATTGAACATTTGGATTTTGAATCCGTGAGTTATTGGGAAGAGCTCGTCCAAGTTATGAACTGGACCCAGACCCATGTGCACGCCACCTTTGGCGTCTGCTGGGGCGGTATGGCGATGCTGCACCACTTTCACAAAGTGCCCAAACACATGCTTTCGCAAAAGCTGTTCGGCACGTACCGCCAGCGCAACCTGGCGCCGGCCTCACCATATTTGCGCGGCTTTTCAGACGACATGGTCGTGCCGGTCAGCCGTTGGACCGAGGTAAAGGCCGATGACGTCGATGCAGCGGGCTTGCCGATCTTGCTGGGCTCGGACGAAACCGGGCCTTGCCTGATCGAAGACCCAGAGCACCGCGCGCTCTATGTGCTGAACCATTTTGAATACGACAGCGGCACGCTCAACGAAGAATACCAACGGGATTTAGAGGCCAATCAGGTCGACGGCGCTACGATCCAGATGCCACATGCCTATTTCCCCGAAAACGATCCCACCCAGGCGCCAACGAACCGCTGGCGCAGCCATGCGCATCTGCTCTATGGCAACTGGCTGTCCGAGGTCTATCTGACAACGCCATACGACATCTCGCGGATTGGCCACGAGTCGACGGATTGGCGGAAGGGATCATGAAAACACTCGCCATTTTGGCATGCATCATCGTGGCTTGCGTGGTTGTCGTGCAATGGCGCGCCACCGCGCGCGAGACTGCAACTGCCCGCGACTTTGGCCCCCAAGGGCGCTTGCTGGATGTCGATGGTGTCACGGTTCACGCCGAAATCATGGGCGACGGCCCGGACGTGATCCTTATTCACGGCGCTGGCGGCAACACGCGCGACTTTACCTTTTCGCTCGCCCCCCAGCTTGCCAAACGGTACCGCGTCATCGTCTTTGACCGCCCCGGCCTTGGCTGGACCGAACGCGCGCCGGGCCCCTATGGCGGCGCCTGGAACCGCCGCGCAGAATCGCCCGTGGTCCAGGCGGAATTGTTGCAAAAAGCCGCCGCGCAGTTGGGTGCGCAAAAGCCAATCATCGTAGGGCAATCTTTCGGCGGTGCCGTCGCCTATGCCTGGGCGCTGACCGATCCCGAGATCGGCGGCGTCGTGTCGTTGGCCGGTGTTGCAAATCCCTGGCCGGGTGATTTGAACTGGATGTACCCGGTCAATGCCTCGCCTTTGGGCGGTGCCTTGTTCGTTCCGCTGTTGACGGCTTTTGCGCCGGCCACGTTGGTCGATGCGACGGTCGCCTCGATCTTCACGCCTGATCCTGCGCCCGAGGGATACCTTGACCACGTGGGCGCCGGCCTCACGCTGCGGCGGGCGTCGATGCGGGCCAATGCGCGCCAAGTCAACAGCCTGCGCCCGCATATCGTCGAAATGTCAGCGCGCTATGGGGATATCAAAGTCCCGGTTGAAATCGTGCACGGGGATGCCGACACGATTGTCCCGCTCGACATCCATTCTGAAAAAGTGCCGAGCCAGATCGAAGGCGCGCGTCTCACGGTTCTGAAAGGCGCCGGACATATGCCGCATCACAGCCACCCCGAAGAGGTGATCGCGGCCATCGACCGCGTCGCGGACCGCGCAGGTTTGCGTTAATCCGCAACCTCCCCCATATTGATGTAAAGAGCAGTAACTTTGAAAGGCCGCGCCATGAGCTTGCCCTTCGACGGTGCCATCAGCGCCTTTTACGAAAACACCGCCCCCGCAGAGGTGCGCGAGGCCATCCGCGATGGCGGCAAAAAGGATATCCTGAGCGAGACCTATCCTTATTCAGAGCGCATGGACCGCGACGATTACGAGGATCAACTGGCCGCCCTGCAGATCGAACTGGTGAAAATGCAGGCCTGGGCAAAAGACACCGGCGCCCGGATTGCAGTGGTGTTCGAAGGACGCGACGCCGCGGGCAAAGGCGGCACGATCAAACGGTTCCACGAAAACCTTAATCCACGCGGGGCGCGCGTTGTGGCCTTGTCAAAGCCCACCGAAAAAGAGGCCGGCGAGTGGTATTTTCAACGCTATATCAAACACCTGCCGACCAAAGGTGAAGTCGTTTTCTTTGACCGGTCCTGGTACAATCGCGGGGTCGTTGAAAACGTCTTTGACTTTTGCACCGACGATCAACGCGCGCATTTCTTTGCACAGGTGCCTGCGATGGAACAGATGCTGCGCGATGACGGCATCCACCTGGTGAAGCTGTGGATGAATGTCGGCCGGGCCGAGCAATTGCGCCGGTTCCTGCAACGCGAACGCGACCCGCTCAAACAGTGGAAACTCAGCTGGATCGATGTGGAAGGCCTGAACCGCTGGGACGCCTATACCCAAGCGATCAGCGAGACACTGGCAAAGACGCATACTGACCATGCGCCCTGGACGATCATCCGAACCGACGACAAGCGGCGCGCGCGTCTCTCGGCGATCCGTGCGGTCTTGAAAGACCTCGACTACCCAAACAAAGACGGCAAGGCCGTGCATATGCCGGACCCAAAGATTTGCGGAGGCCCCGAGATCTGGGATGCCTAAACGCGGCTATCACCACGGCAATCTTCGCCAAGCGCTGATCGACGGCGCTTTGCAGCTGATTGAAGACAAGGGCCCGACGGGGTTTACCTTGTCCGAAGCGGCCAAAGTCGCTGGCGTGACCCCGGCGGCGGTCTATCGTCATTTCGAAGGGCGCGAAGACCTGATCGCCGAGATCGCGCGGCAGGGATATCTGATCTTTGGCGACACGATGGAGTTCGCATATCAATCCGGCCAACCCTCGGCCCTGGCCGCCTTTGAGGCCACGGGGCGGGCCTATCTGGCCTTTGCGCGCAAATACCCGGGCCATTACATCGCTATGTTCGAAAGCGGCATATCAGTAAACCGCGACCCCGACCTTGCAGCGGTGGCGGAGCGATCCTGGGGCGTGCTGGAAAAAGCCGCGACTGACCTCTCGCGGCACATTCCCGAAGATCGGCGCCCGCCGGCCAAGATGTTCTCGGCCCATATCTGGGCGCTGAGCCACGGGGTTGTGGAGATTTTTGCCCGGAACTCGCCGGGCAACACCTCGCCCTTTCCGCCCGAAGATTTGTTGGAGACCGGCGTCGGGATTTACCTGCGTGGCTTGGGCCTGTTGGGTCAGGACGAGTGAGTGATGCCTCGGATCGCCTGCGCGATCCGACCAAAGCGGGGGCGCTGCCCCCGCACCCCCGGAGTATTTTGATCCAAAAGAAAAAGGCCGCCCGTTTGGCGGGGGCGGCCTTTTTTGATTGGTGTGTCGGTTTGATTAACGCTTGGAGAACTGGAAGCTCTTACGCGCTTTGGCTTTACCGTATTTCTTACGTTCCACAACGCGGCTGTCGCGGGTCAGGAAGCCAGCGGCCTTGAGGGCTGTGCGCAGCGAAGGATCGTAGAGTTGCAGTGCCTTGGAGATGCCGTGCTTAACCGCGCCGGCCTGACCAGAGAGGCCACCGCCCTTGACGGTTGCCATGACGTCGAACTGGTCTTCGACACCGGCCACCTGGAACGGTTGGCGCAGGATCATCTGCAGAACCGGACGGGCGAAATAGCTGTTCATTTCTTTGCCATTGACCGTCACTTTGCCGGAGCCTGGCTTGATCCAAACACGCGCGACCGCGTCTTTGCGTTTGCCGGTGGCATAGGAGCGACCAAGCTCGTCGCGCACTGGTTCGCGTGAGATGTCGGTTTCGATGACCGCCTCGGGGGCTGCATCACCAACAACGGCCTGAAGATCTTCGAGAGAGTTGATTTGATCCGCCATTGATCTTAGCTCCGCGTGTTTTTGGAGTTCATCGATTTCACGTCGAGAACTTCTGGATTTTGCGCTTCGTGCGGATGCTCTCCGCCGGCGTAGACGCGCAGGTTGGTCATCTGCTGACGGCTCAGGCGGTTGCCTGGCAGCATACGCTTGACCGCCAAGGTCACGACACGCTCAGGATGCGCGCCTTCGAGGATTTGCTCTTTGGTGCGGCTTTTGATCCCGCCGGGATGGCCGGTGTGCCAATAGTGGCGTTCCTGACGCTTGTTTCCGGTCAGCTGTACTTTGTCGGCATTGATGATGATCACGTTGTCGCCCATGTCCATGTGCGGCGTGAAGGTTGCTTTGTGCTTGCCACGCAGGCGCATGGCGACGATCGACGCAAGACGGCCCAGAACAACGCCTTCCGCGTCGATCAGGATCCATTTCTTGTCGATGTCCGCAGGGGTTGCGGTAAAGGTTTTCATGTCTCGCGTCCTAAAACGTCAAAATTCGATTGCGCGCTTATAGGAGGGAGCGGTGGGGCGGTCAATGTGTGATTGGGTGTTTTTTGTGTTGCAAATCAGTGTGTTAAAAATAAGGTATTATTTTACCCCAAGTCTAGACCCCTATTCCGTCGGGCGGGTTGTCCAAGAGGCTGCGCAAGCGTTGCATCGCGTTCTCAAAGACTGTGAGGCTGACGCCGGCATTGACGGCAAATCGAACAGCATGGGGCGCGCGGGCGTCACGGCAGGCATATTCTTCGGCAGCGCGCAGCCGAACCCCTTCGGCATCTGCGGCCTGGACAAAGGCGGAGGCGCGCCAGCCTTCGGGCAGGTGCAACCAGAGGAACGGCACATCCTTGCGCCAGTGCAGATCGTATCCGCCCAAGATGTTGACGGCCGTGCGGACATAGTCACCGATGCCCTCGCGGGCCTGGTCCATAAGATCGGGCAGCCGTGGATGCACCAACAGCTTGGCGCAGAGGTCCGACATAGGCGTGGCGAGGCCAAAGAATGAATATTCGGCGGTGCGTCGCAGACGGGGGGCTTGTCCCCGCGGGGACACGGCAATTCCGATCCGCAATGCGGGCGTGATCGACTTGGAAATCGAGGAAATATGCCAGGTGCGATCCGGGGCCAGCATGCGGTACGATTCAGCCTGCGCCGCGCCCAGGCGATAGCAATCGTCTTCGACGATCTGCAGATCATGCTTGCGCACAACATTCAAAAGCGCCTGACGCCGTTCGATCGGCGTGAAATGACAGGTCGGGTTGTGTACCTCGGGACAGGTGCACAAGATTTGCGCGTCATGCGCGCGCGCAGCGGCGTCCAGACTGTCTGGGATAAGCCCCTGCGCGTCCATCGCAACCGGGATCACGTCGGCGCGCAACAGCTCGGCCGCGCGGCGGAACCCTGGGTAGGACAATTCTTCGACCAAAATCGCGGGGCGCCGACCTTTGAGCAGCGCCTGGAACACCAGAAGGATCGCATTTTGGCCACCATGCGCCAGCACGATGTCGTCTGGATCGAAAGAGCCCAAAGGCGCCCCCGACAGCCAGGCGGCCGCAGCCTGTCGTGCCAGCGCGCCGCCACGGCGGGTCGGATAATGCATCATGCCCGAGGGCGGATCTTGCGCGACCTCGGCCAAAAGCGTGCGGATCAGAGTGGCCTGGCCAACGCTGGGCAAATGCGGCGAGAAGAGATTGACCTGATAGGTCTGTGCCTCTTGCAGATGCGTGGCGCTGTCCACTTCGATGGGAAGGTCATTGTAAAGCGGGGCATGGGTCTCGGGTGCTGCGACAAAGGTGCCACGCCCGACCTCGGCCTTTAAAAGACCTTCATCCGTCAAAAGCGTATAGGCGCGCGCGACCGTTCCCGGTGTGATGCCCAGGGTCCAGGCGAGTTCCCGCACTGGCGGAACTTTGGCGCCAACGTCGAGCCGCCCATCGGCAATGGCGGCGCGGATGTTTTCGGCGACAGCCGCATACTTTGGCCCATCGCCCTTGGCCATGTCGGGATGCCATATTGTACCCATTACAATGTTTCCGTGGATTGATACAAACGACTCATGTATCAATACAAATGGCAAAAACGCCAAATTGTGTCAATACAATTTAGGAGCATTCACATGGCACATTCCGCACCAAACCACGCGAACCACATCAAATACCTTGCTGGACATCGTCGCCTTCCCGCGATCTCCGCTTTGGCGGTGGCCTTTGCGGTGATGGTAGCGAAGTGGGTCCAAAACCGGAATTCACGTCTCGCGTTGCGTCAATTGGACGACCATCTGCTCAAGGACGTGGGCCTGACACACGGCGACGCTTTACGTGAGGCGCGCCGGGTGTTCTGGCAAGGCTAGCATCCCCGCCTGCCTTGTCAGACCTCTTCCTGTGGCCGGGCGTTTGCCCGGCCCTTTTTGCATCCAGCCTCAGGCGTCTTGATCCGCGGCAGAGCCGCTGGGCGGGATCGCATAGGTCAGATTGGCCCGCGCAACGGGCGCGTCCTTGCCTTCTGAATAGATCAACACATCCGTCACCGAGAGCTGTTTGCCCAACTTCAAAAGACGCGCATGCGCCAATAGATCAACGCCGGCCTCGGGCTTGCGCATAAAATCGATGGAGCAATTCGTGGTGACCGCAAGCGCCTTGGGCCCGATATGCGCAAGCGTCGCGAGATAGGCTGCAACATCCGCCAAACCAAACATCGACGGGCCCGAAACGGTGCCGCCGGGGCGCAAATGCCGATCAGAGACGATCAAGCGCAGCGTGACGCTTTGTTCTGAGACGTCCTCCACCCGGAAATCATCCGCGACTTGATGAAAGACGCGATACAAAAAGGCATTCATCTCATCCGCTGTCATTGCAAGCGTCATGCTTTCACTCCCCCAATTTGCGCTGTAAACTGTCGCCGGTCTGAAGGGAGAGCAAGATGGCAATTTTGGAACGTGAGGTCAGAGACGGTATTGCCTATCTGGAAATGAATGCGCCTGACCGGCTGAACGCCCTGTCGGACGAAATGCTTGCCGCCTTGCACACAACCTTTGACGCATTGGCCGAGACACGGGACGTGCGCGCCATTGTGTTGTCAGGCGCTGGCAAGGCCTTTTGCGCGGGCCACGACCTCAAACAGATGACCCAAGGCCGGCAGGCAGAGGATGGCGGCAAAGCTTACTTCAAAGACCTCTTTGATCGCTGCGCCGCAATGATGGGGCGCATTCGCTCCCTACCCCAACCGGTCATTGCCCAAGTGCACGGGATTGCAACCGCGGCTGGCTGCCAATTGGTCGCGACATGCGACATGGCTGTCGCGGCCGAGGGCACGCGGTTTGGTGTCAACGGGGTGAACATCGGGCTCTTTTGCTCCACCCCGATGGTCGCCCTAAGCCGCAACATCCCGCGCAAGCAGGCGTTCGAGATGCTGACCACCGGCCAATTCATCGACGCCGGGCGCGCGCAAGACCTGGGCCTGGTGAACCGGGTTGTTCCTGCCGACCAGCTGGCGCATGAAACGCAGGCTCTGGCCCAAACTGTGGCAGACAAGTTGGCTGTTGCGGTGAAAATTGGCAAAGGCGCCTTTTACGATCAGCTGGAAATGCCGCTTGATGCGGCCTACGCCTACACAGGCGACGTGATGGTCCAAAATATGCTGCACCGCGACACCGAGGAAGGAATCGCGGCATTTCTGGAAAAAAGAGACCCAAATTGGGAGCAATAGGCGAACCTCCGCCGCTATTGCGCCATTTTCCGCTCTGAAAAATCAGAACGCTTGTTTCGAAAAGCGGGCTGCATTATCTCCAAACTAAGCCTAGTAAAGGTGGCGCGAATGTGTCACGAATTAGGCAGGGCAGATGCCCACACGACTTTAGGGTCGCCGTCTTGCGAAGGTCCCTCCAGGTCAGCCTCTCTCTGACCGACCGATGCCGCGGCGGCGACCCCTAAAAAGTCACACACCCCGATGGTGGCCCGCCCTTGCGCGGGCCTTATTTGTTTTCTAGGCAGTGTGTTCAAAGTCAAAGGACCAGCAGGCCCGATCAGGATCGACGCACAGGACGTTTTCGATGGACAAGGCACTTCATATTGTAGGCGGCGGCATGGCCGGGTCCGAAGCGGCGTGGCAAGCGGCAAACCTCGGCGTTGACGTTGTCCTGCACGAGATGCGCCCCCAGGTCGGCACCTTTGCCCACCAAACCGGTCTTTTGGGTGAAATGGTCTGTTCGAATTCGTTCCGTTCAGATGACGATGAGCAAAACGCCGTGGGTCTGCTGCATTGGGAGATGCGCCAAGCGGGTGGATTGATCATGTCCACCGCAGATACGCACCGCCTGCCTGCGGGTGGCGCCTTGGCCGTGGACCGTGATCCCTTTGCCCAAAGCGTGACCGACGCGCTGATGGCGCACCCGAAGATCCGCGTTGAATATGGCGAGGTGACGTCCCTGCCCACGGATGGACATTGGATTTTTGCGACCGGGCCGCTCACATCTTCGTCACTTGGTGCGGCGATTGCAGCCGAGACAGGCGCGGATGCCTTGGCATTTTTCGACGCAATTGCGCCCATCGTCTATGCCGAGAGCATCGACATGTCGCGCGCCTGGATGCAGTCGCGCTATGACAAGGGCGAAACCGAAGAAGAGCGTACCGCCTATCTCAATTGCCCGATGGACAAGGCGCAATACGAAGCCTTTATCGACGCGCTTTTGGATGCAGAGAAAACCGAGTTTCACGAAGGGGAAACGGCGACCTATTTCGACGGATGTTTGCCGATCGAAGTCATGGCCGAACGCGGGCGCGAGACGCTGCGCCACGGGCCGATGAAGCCCGTTGGCCTGACCAATCCGCACGAGCCGGATCAAAAACCCTATGCCGTGGTCCAGCTGCGCCGCGACAATAAACTGGGCACGCTTTACAATATCGTCGGCTTTCAGACCAAGATGAAGTACGGCGCGCAAACATCTGTTTTCAAGACAATTCCTGGCCTTGAGGATGCCAGCTTTGCCCGCTTGGGCGGCATCCATCGTAACACATTCATCAATGCGCCAACGCTCTTGGATCAGCAGATGCGGCTTAGGTCCCGGCCCAACATTCGCTTTGCAGGTCAGATCACCGGCGTCGAAGGCTATGTAGAAAGCGCGGCAATGGGGCTTTTGGCCGGGCGGTTGGCTGCGGCAGAGATCCAAGGCAGACGCCTTGATACGCCGCCTGCCACGACGGCCACAGGCGCTTTGATCACGCATATCAGCGGCGGGGCCGAGGCAAAGACGTTCCAGCCGATGAACGTCAACTTTGGCCTCTTCCCGCCTGTTGAAGGCGTCAAAGGGGGGCGGCGCGCACGCAAAGATCGCTACAAAGCCTATACAGACCGCGCCAAGCTTGCCTGGGCTGATTGGCTGGCTGATCCGCTGCAAGACGCCGCTTAAACGCTGGATCAATGGCGGGGCTTGTGGTTAGCCTGCGCGTATGAGTGGATTTTTAGACAAAGTTTATGACGCACGCGACGGCGAGACGACGCGTGATCTCTATGATGCCTGGGCCGCCAGCTATGAGGCCGAGGTGGGCGAAAACGGCTATGCCACACCTGGCCGCTGCGCACGTGCGCTTGCGTCGGTCGTGGCGGACACCTCGGTGCCAATCCTGGATTTTGGCTGTGGCACCGGTTTGTCGGGCCTTGCGCTCAAACTCGCAGGTTTTGAACTCATCGACGGGGTCGATCTGTCGTCAGAAATGTTGGCCGTCGCCAAAAGCAAGGACGCCTATCGCACGCTTTCGCAGATCGCACCGGACGCTGAGATACCGTCAGGCTATGCGCTGATCGCGGCGATTGGCGTGATTGGCGCGGGCGCGGCCCCTTTGTCGGTGTTTCACGCACTCATGCACAGCTTGCCATCCGGCGGGCATCTGGTTTTCTCGTTCAACGATCATGCGTTGGAAGACCCGGCCAACGAAGCGGCGGTCGCCGAATGGACGGATACGGGGGCCGCGCATCTGAGGGTCAAGGAATACGGCCCCCACCTGCCCGGCATCGACTTAAAGTCGAACGTATATGTCATTGAAAAGGCGTGACCTTTACCACCCGCTTTGCGCCGTCTCCGACCGGCCCTTTGCATCTGGGGCACGCCTATTCCGCATGTGTGGCCTTTGACGCCGCCCAGGCACATGACGGACGGTTTCTGCTGCGGATCGAGGATATCGACCAGACGCGCGCGCGTCCTGAGTGGGAAGCACAGATCTACGATGACCTAAGCTGGCTGGGCCTGACGTGGGAGGCGCCTGTGATGCGGCAGTCAGAACGGCTGGCGCATTATGATCGCGCGTTGAGCACGCTTTGGCGTATGGGTGTGCTCTACCCCTGCACCTGCAATCGACGCGACATTCGCGCAGCCGCGAGCGCCCCGCAAGAGGGCGCTCCGATCACGGGGCCGGACGGGATTGTCTATCCAGGCACCTGCCGCACCAAGCCGCGCCAGGACGCACGCCCATCGGGTCAGGCGTTGCGGTTGGATATGCGCGCAGCACTGGCGCGTTTGGACGGCGATCTGAAGTATCTTGAAACGGGCGACGGGGTGCACACGGTCGATGTGTCCTCAGAGTTTCTGATCAACGGCGTCGGTGATGTGGTGCTGGCCCGGCGTGATTTCGGCACGTCGTACCATCTGTCCGTTGTTGTGGACGATGCAGACCAAGGGGTCTCACACGTTGTGCGCGGCGCGGATCTGCGCGAGGCGACGGGCATTCACGTGGTTTTGCAACGGCTTTTGGATCTGCCCACACCGGCCTATCTTCACCACAGGCTGATCCGCGATGACGCTGGCAAGCGCCTTGCCAAACGTGACGACGCGCGTGCGATTGCCAAGTTTCGCGAGGACGGCGCCAGCCCGCAGGACATCCGCGCGATGGTCGGCCTGCCGCAAACGACCGCCTAGGCAATTCGAAATTCGTTCCAGCGTCGCACCGGTCGGATCACGCTGGAAGCGGGCCAGGTCTTGAAATAACTGTTTTGCATCAGTGCCAAGAGGACTTATGTCTCTGGTGCGCGCCTTTGGATTGGAGTGGTGGCAATGGCAGATACAGACCTTATCAAGCTCTATTCCACGCGGATATTGGCACTGGCGGCCGA
This sequence comes from uncultured Rhodobacterales bacterium, assembly GCA_964649815.1. Taxonomy (GTDB): domain Bacteria; phylum Pseudomonadota; class Alphaproteobacteria; order Rhodobacterales; family Rhodobacteraceae. Next base: position 39,009 of record CAZYQC010000013.1, read on the forward strand.
TATTCCACATCAAGGCCGCCTGGAAGACCCCGACGCCAGCATCAAAAAACGCTCTCCTCTGTGCGGATCGACCGTGACGGTGGACATCAAGCAAGACCAAGGCGTCATCACGGCCTTCGGGCAAGACGTCAAAGCCTGCGCGCTTGGGCAGGCGGCAGCCGCGGTTGTTGGCGGCGCCGTGATCGGACGTTCACTGGACGAGCTGCTGGCCGCGCGCGACGGGTTGCGCGCGATGCTGAAAGAGGACGGCCCTGTGCCACAGGCCCCTTTTGACGGGTTCGACGTGCTAGAGCCTGCGCGTGACTACAAAAACCGCCACGCCAGCATTTTGCTGTCGATCGAAGCAACGGTCGAAGCCCTGGAAGACGCAACAGGCTCTGCAGATTGCGCAAACGGCTAGACCGCGCGGAACGCCCCGTTCGCGCATAATCCTCTGATCCAAGCAAAAAAAGCGCCGCACATCTAGGCAGATGGCGGCGCAAGGAACGCAATTCTCATGGAGACCCAAGGGTGGCCGGTAGGGACAGGCAGGTTCCTAATGGTGGCAAATGGGACGCGCCACGCAGTGTCACCCAGGCATGAGATCGCAGGCAGAAATCAAACAAGAACCGGAAGATGCAATCCCACGACCAGCATCACAGCCAGCGCGGCGACGCCTGCAGCGTCCTGAACCAGGTGCGATTCAGCGCGGCGTACCATAGAAGCGATGCTTGCGAATGTGGACATTGGTCATCTCCCGTTCTGTGTTGACTCTTTGTTCTCATTTTGATCTCGATTTGTAAAGAACTTTTTGAGAACAAAATGGAACAAAGTATCAACCAACGGTGATCAGGCGGATCGCTTCGTCCCGACGCATGAGCCACAAAAGCTCTCTCGCGGCGCGTCCGCGGGGCGTTTCCAGCGTCGGATCTTCGTGCAACAAACGCCGCGCATCGCTTTGTGCGATGGCCATGAGGCCCGACTGGCGCTCAAGATCGGCGATTTGAAATCTGGGTAGGCCGGATTGGGCGGTTCCGATCAAATCACCATATCCGCGCATCTGAAGATCAACCTCGGAAATCCGAAATCCGTCTTCGGTTTCGCGCAGGACCTCTAGCCGCTTTTGACCATTTTCGCTCAGCGGTGATTGATACATCAACAGACACGTCGACGCCCCCTCCCCCCGACCCACGCGCCCACGCAGCTGATGCAACTGCGCAAGGCCAAAGGTCTCGGCCCGTTCGATGACCATGATCGTGGCGTTCGGCACGTTGACGCCAACCTCGATCACAGTGGTCGCCACGAGAACTTGGGTTTCGTTGCGCTGGAATTTGGCCATTGCGGCGTCTTTGTCCGCTGGCGGCATTTGCCCATGCACCAACCCCACGACGCCTTCCCCCAAGGCCGCGCGCAGGCGTTTAAAGCGTTCTTCGGCGGCGATCAGGTCGGACACTTCGGATTCTTCGACCAAAGGACACACCCAATAGCATTGGCTGCCTGCGGCGACCGCAGCGCGCAGCCTGTCGATGACGGCGTCCATCTTTTCGGTGCTGATCAACGCGGTCTTGATCGGCTGGCGTCCGGGCGGTTTTTCATCAAGGACCGAGACATCCATGTCGCCATATTGCGCCAGGGCGAGCGAGCGTGGAATCGGCGTGGCGGTCATCACAAGCACGTCCGCTTGCGCACCTTTGCGCCCAAGTTCGAGCCTTTGACGCACGCCAAAGCGATGTTGTTCGTCCACAACAGCCAAACGCAAATCCTGAAACGCGACGTCCTGCTGAAAAACCGCATGCGTTCCGACAAGCACGTGAATATCGCCACGCTCCAAAGCCGCCAGTTTGGCGCGCCGCTCGGCGCCCTTGTCGCGCCCGGTCAAAATTTCCAACACGACGCCTGCGTCTTCGGCCAAGGGCTGAAGACCTTCCATATGCTGCCGCGCGAGGATTTCGGTCGGGGCCATCATGACCCCCTGCCCGCCAGCCTCGACCGCAGTTAACAACGCCGAAAACGCCACAAGCGTCTTGCCCGAACCCACGTCGCCTTGCAGCAATCGGTTCATTTTGCGCGGCTTTGCCATATCGCCGGCGATTTCATCCATCGCCCGGATCTGCGCGCCTGTGGGCCGGTATGGCAGATTGGCATAGACCTTTTGCCTCAGCTTGCCATCGCCTTCGGTCACTCTGCCCCGCAGGTCGCGTTCCCGCGCCCGCGCCAAGGCCAGTGTCAGTTGATGCGACAAAAGCTCATCATAGGCCAGCCTCTCTCTGGCGCGGTTCGAGGGCGACAGATCGCTGGCGCTGTGCGGCGCGTGCGCCTGCGCCAGCGCATCTGACATATCTGGCCAGCCCGCCTTTTCCTTTTGTGCCGGATCGATCCATTCCGCAAAATCCGGCGCCCGTGACAGAGCGGACCGGGATGCCTTGGACATCACCTTTTGCGTCACGCCGGCGGTCAGAGGGTAAACCGGCTCATAGGCCGGGATGTCGCCAGCCTCTGCTTCGGCGACGATATGGTCGGGGTGGACCATTTGCGCGACACCGTCAAAAAGTTCGATCTTGCCAGAAACCACGCGCCGTTCCCCCACGGGCAGGACACGGGCGAGGTAATCGGATCGCGCCCGGAAAAACACCAAAAGAAAGTCCGTCTCGGCGTCCCTGACGAACACCTGATACGGTCCTGTCTTCGTCCGCGGTGGTTTGTGGGCGTCAATTGTGACGGCGACCGTCACCACACCCGGCAGGTCGGCCCCCGCAATCGTGCTGCGCAAATTGCGGTCGATGCCGGAATGCGGAAGCGTGAACAACAGATCGCGCGGGGCCGTTATGCCCATTTTCTCAAAATGTTGCGCAGTGCGCGGGCCGACCCCGTCCAAATTGGTGAGATCGGAAAACAGAGGAAACAGGCGATCAGGGCGGCTCATCCCGGATCCACAAGCGCAATCCAGGCGGCCTCGTCAATCGTTTCGACCCCCAGGTCTGCGGCCTTTTTCGCCTTGGAGCCCGCGCCCGGCCCCGCGACCAGCAAATCTGTTTTCGCGCTGACCGAGCCCGAAACTTTGGCGCCAAGCGCTTCGGCCCGCGCTTTGGCCTCGGCGCGCGTCATCAGCTCGAGCGTGCCGGTAAAGACGATGGTTTTGCCCGCAACGGGGCTGTCGCCCGCGTCTGGCGCGGCGACGTCCTGCACGTTCAACTCGGCGATCAGGCGGTCGATGCTGGCGCGCTCTTCGGGATGAGCCATCGCACCCACCAGCGCCACCGCCAATGTCTCGCCGATGCCGTCAATCCCGGTCAGCTCTGCCCAGCTGGGGCTCAGCGGCAGAGCGGCTTTGCGCAGCTTGGGCGTGGTGGCCGGATAAGCCGGTTCATCTTTTGCCGCATCCATCGCCTGCGACAGCGCCTGCCATGAGCCATAGTGGCGGGCCAATGTGGCGGCGGCGACCTCGCCCACGTGGCGAATGCCCAACGCAAAAAGAACTCTGTCGAGGGGGATGTCGCGTTTGGTTTCGATCGCTGCAAAGAGATTTGAGGCAGAGGTCTCGCCCCAGCCATCCCGATTGGCGAGTTTCGCGAGATTTTCAGTGTCGCGCGCCTGCAGCGTAAAGATCTCGGCCGGTTCCGTGATCGGCAATTGGTCGTCGCGATAGAACATCTCGATCTGTTTGGCGCCCAGACCTTCGATGTCGAAGGCTCCGCGCGACACAAAGTGTTTCAGCTTTTCAACGGCTTGCGCGGGACAGATCAGGCCGCCGGTGCAGCGGCGCACTGCGTCGCCCGGCTCTCTTATGGCGGGGCTTTGACATTCTGGGCAGAGCTCGGGGAAAACGAAAGGCACCGCATCAGCCGGGCGTTTGGAAAGGTCGACATCAGCCACCTTGGGGATCACATCGCCCGCGCGATAGACCTGGACCCAATCGCCCACGCGGATGTCTTTGCCGCCGCGAATGGTCTCGCCCTTGTTGTCGCGTCCGGCGATGTAATCTTCGTTGTGGAGCGTGGCATTCGACACGACAACGCCCCCCACCGTGACAGGCTGTAGGCGCGCAACCGGGCTAAGCGCGCCGGTTCGCCCGACTTGGATGTCAATCGCTTCGAGCCGCGTCCAGGCCAGTTCGGCGGGGAATTTATGCGCAATCGCCCATCTGGGCGTGGTCGAGCGGAAGCCAAGCCGCGCTTGCAACGCCAGGTCATTCACCTTGTAGACAACGCCATCGATGTCGTAGCCCAACGTCGCCCGATTTTGTTCGATGTGGCGGTAATGCGCGATCATATCCGCGGCAGAGTGGCACAAGGCGGTCAATTCGTTGGTTTGAAAGCCCAAGGCGCGCAGTTTTTCGATCGCGGCGTATTGGGATTCGGCCAGCGGCGCGTCCAATGCGCCCCAAGCATATGCGAAAAACCGCAAAGGCCGGTCGCGGGTGATGCGCGCATCAAGCTGGCGCAAAGATCCCGCAGCGGCGTTTCGCGGGTTGGCAAAGGTTTTTTGGCCCGCTTCGGCTTGGCGCGCATTCAGCGCATCAAAGTCCGCATGGGCCATGTACACCTCGCCCCGGACCTCCAAAACGCCGGGCACACCCGCGATATGTGCCGGAACATCCGCAATGGTCAGCGCGTTTTGCGTGACGTTTTCGCCGACCTCTCCGTCGCCTCGGGTCGCGGCCTGGAAAAGCACGCCGTCTTCGTAGCGCAGGCTGAGCGACAGCCCGTCGATTTTCGGCTCGGCTGTGTAGGCCAGCGGAGCATCCGCCGCCAGCCCCAGGAATTTGCGGATACTGGTGTCGAATTCATCCACGTCGCTGTCGTCAAAGGCGTTGGCAAGCGACAACATGGCAACGGTATGGGTGACCTTGCCAAAGCCATCGGCCACAGGCGCGCCCACCTGCAACGAGGCGCTGTCAGCGCGGCGCAGATGCGGGAAACGCGCCTCGATCGCAGAGTTGCGCTTTTTGAAAGCGTCGTAATCCGCGTCGGACAAATCTGGTGCGTCTTTTTGGTGATAGGCCAGATTAGCGGCGGTCAGAATATCGGCCAGGCGCGCAAGCTCGGCGCGGGCCTCGTCTTCCGTCAATGCATCTACAGAAATGTCAAAAGACGTCATGCACCCACAGCTTTCACAGTCGTTGACTGTGACAAGACATAAAAGCGGTCAGCCAGAAGGTCCAGTGAACGTCGCGGCGCGATTTACGCCTGGCGTCAGCCGTGCGCGACCAGCGCCGGTGCGTCGTCGATGTTTTCCTCCGGTGACGGATCGCGCAACACATAGCCGCGCCCCCAGACCGTTTCGATGTAGTTCACACCACCCGTCGCGGTAGAGAGCTTTTTGCGCAATTTGCAGATGAAAACATCAATGATTTTCAGCTCAGGCTCATCCATGCCGCCGTAGAGGTGATTCAAAAACATCTCTTTCGTGAGCGTCGTGCCTTTGCGCAAGCTCAGCAATTCCAGCATCTGATACTCTTTGCCGGTCAGATGCACGGTCTCATCATTCACCGAAACCGTTTTGGCATCCAGATTGACCGAGATAGGGCCAGTGTTGATCACCGATTGCGCATGCCCTTTCGAGCGTCGGATGATCGCGTGAATACGGGCGACCAGTTCTTCCCGGTGGAAAGGTTTGGTCAGGTAATCGTCCGCGCCAGAGCCGAACCCTTTGATTTTATTGTCTGTATCATCCGCGCCCGACAGGATCAGAATCGGTGTGTCCACGCGCGCCATGCGCAGCTGGCGCAAGACTTCGTGCCCGTTCATATCCGGCAAGTTCAGATCAAGTAGAATCAAATCGTAGTCATAGAGTTTTGCCAGATCGATGCCTTCCTCACCCAAATCGGTTGAATACACATTGAGGTCAGCATGCGTCAGCATAAGCTCGATACTTTTTGACGTGGTTGGGTCGTCTTCTACCAACAAGATACGCATCATTGTCTCCACAGAGCTTCAGCCAAGAGTTGAAGCAACTAGTGACCAGTAAAGGTTAACCTTGCGTTACCACGATCAAAGCAGTCTTTGCAATTTAAAGTTGTCTAAAACTCTGCAGCGCTGTCGCTTTGAGTGCATTTTCACCATGTTCACTGATCGCGCGCACCCAGCTGGCGAATTCTTCTTCACTTAATCCATAGCGGTCCAAGGCCTCCTCTTGGGTTATCAACCCGTAAACCACGCCGCGCACGACAGCCGCCTTGCGCGAGGCGACCCACCTGCGGGTGTCGGGCGGCGGCAAGTCCGCTTGTGTCATTTTGGAGCCATCGGGCAATGTAACCGCGCGGGGTGCGTTAATTTTTTTCAGGAACATCGTCTTGCTTTGCCTTGTTTTTCGCGGCGACCCTCGCGGTGTGGGCTTAAAGAAGACTAAAACCTCCCCTTGAGAGTGTTTCGGATTTTCCTATATTGCGCCGGACTTTCCGCAGGACATCCTTATGCTCGACACATCCGCGCTCAATTCGCTGGGCTTTGCCAAACCGCCGTCTGAAACGCGCGTGGTTGTTGCGATGTCTGGTGGCGTCGACAGCTCGGTCGTTGCGGCGCAATTAGCCGAAGAAGGCTATGACGTCGTGGGCGTCACCCTTCAGCTTTATGACCACGGCGCAGCCTTGGCCAAAAAAGGCGCCTGCTGCGCGGGGCGCGACATTCATGATGCACGCCGCGTGGCCGAAGAAATGGGCTTTCCGCATTATGTGCTGGATTATGAAAACGTCTTTCGCGATGCGGTGATTGACGAATTCGCAGACAGCTATTTGGGTGGCGCGACGCCTGTGCCCTGCATTCGCTGCAATGAGCGGGTCAAGTTCAAAGACCTGCTGGAAACGGCACGCGATCTTGATGCGGATTGCATGGCCACGGGCCACTACATCCAACGCAAAATGGGCGCATCCGGCGCCGAGCTGCATTGCGCAGCGGATGCGGGACGCGATCAAAGCTATTTCCTCTTTTCGACCACGGCTGAACAGCTGGATTACCTGCGGTTTCCGCTGGGGCATTTGCCGTCCAAGAACGAAACGCGGGCCTTGGCGGCGAAATACGGACTGCCGGTGGCGGATAAGCCCGACAGCCAGGATATCTGCTTTGTCCCGAATGGCGATTACGCCGCTGTGATCCGCAAATTGCGCCCCGAAGCGGCGGCGCCGGGCGATATCGTTGACCTCGACGGTCGTGTTCTTGGCCACCACGACGGCGTGATCCACTACACGATTGGACAGCGCCGCGGCCTTGGCATTGGCGGTTTGGCCGATCCACTTTATGTCATTCGGCTGGATGCGGATCGCCGCGAGGTTGTCGTTGGGCCGAAATCGCATCTGGCGACCCGAACAGTGCCGATCAAAGAGGTCAACTGGCTGGGCGACGCGCCTTTCGCCGCGCAAGACGCGTGGGAGGTGGCTGTCAAAGTCCGGTCGACCCGCCCACCCACTGACGCCATTTTGCGCCCTCTGGGCCCAGACAGCGCAGAGGTTGAGCTGATCGCTCCCGAAGAAGGGATCAGCCCCGGTCAGGCCTGCGTGTTTTACGAACGCTCTGGCAGCCGAATTTTCGGTGGCGGCTGGATCCACAAAGGCTAGCCACCCGCACGTCTTTGACAGCCCTGCCCTGCCCGGCTAGGGTCCGGCGACAATTAATTGAAGGAGCGTTCAAATGTTGCTGTCCACAACAGCCGCTGTCGTGACCGGAGGTGCCTCTGGCCTGGGCGAAGCCACAGCGCGGTTTTTTGCAGAAAACGGAGCTTTGGTGACGATCCTTGATCGCGATGCCGAGCGTGGGAATGCCGTTGCAGACGACATCGGAGGCTTTTTCGCGGCAACAGATGTGACCGACGAAGAGAGCGTCGGTGCCGCCATCGCGCTTGCCATGAACAAGATGGGCCGCATCACTGCGGCGGTGAATTGCGCGGGCATCGCCTATGGGATCAAAACCGTGGGCAAAGATGGCCCACACCCGCTTGATGCCTTTCAGCGGACGATAGACATCAACCTCGTGGGCAGCTTCAATGTCGCCCGGCTTGCCGCGACTGAAATGTTGCGCAACGACCCGGAACCCGATGGCGCGCGCGGTGTGATCATCAACACGGCCTCGATTGCCGCGTTTGACGGGCAAAAAGGCCAAGCGGCCTATTCCGCCTCCAAAGGCGGCGTCGTGGGCATGACGCTGCCGATGGCCCGTGATCTTGCGTCGTCAGGCGTGCGGGTCATGACGATTGCCCCTGGTATTTTCATGACGCCCATGCTGGCCGGTCTGCCGGAAGACATTCAAAAACAGCTTGCAGCGGATGTGCCGAACCCTGCGCGGCTGGGCGATCCGCGCGAATACGCCCGCACAGCCGGGTTCATCGTCGAGATGGGGTATCTAAACGGCGAGGTCATTCGCTTGGATGGTGCGCTGCGGATGCGGTAAGGCGGGTGGCCGACGCGAACGCTATGCTTCGGCCTTTTCCTCGAGCATCAGCCACTCTTCCTCGGCTGCAGACAGCTTTTGTTGCCGCTCAGTCAGGGCTTCGGTCGCTTTGCGAAATTTGACCGGCTCACGCGCGTAGAGGTCTGCGTCCGTTAACAGCTCGGTCAATTTTCCGATCTCTGCCTCCAGACGCTCAATCTCCGCAGGCAGCGCTTCAAGACGGTGTTTTTCTGTGAATGTGAGGCCCGCGGGTTTTTCTTTTGGGGCTGCCGCACGCGCGGGTTTCGCCTTTGCAGCCATCGCGGCTGGTGCCGCGGCGGCTTTGGGCTGGCGTTGTGATTGGTAATCCGTCCAGCCGCCCGCATAAACGGTCGCCTTACCGTCACCTTCCATCGCAATTGTCGTCACTGCGACACGGTCAAGAAAATCCCTGTCATGGCTGACCATCAAAACAGTGCCATCATATTGGTCGAGCAAATCCTGCAGCAGGTCCAGCGTTTCGACATCCAGATCATTGGTCGGTTCGTCCAGAACCAGAACGTTCGACACACGCGCCATGATCTTTGCCAAGAGCAACCGCGCCTTTTCGCCGCCTGACAGCGAACGAACGGGCGCGCGGGCTTGCGCCTCATCAAAGAGAAAATCCTTTAGATACCCGACAACATGTCGTGGTGCGCCGCGCACCATGACCTGGTCCGCTTGCCCGCTGACCTTCATCTCTTTGTCGAGGGTCAAGCTGTCCCAAAGGGTGCGGTCCGGGTCAAGCTGGGCCCGCGTTTGATCAAAGACCGAGATGTCGAGCTTTGTGCCAAGCTTGACGCTGCCGGTGTCGGGCGGTTCTTGACCGATAAGCAGGTTCAAAACGGTCGTTTTGCCCACCCCATTCGGACCAACCAACGCGATCCGGTCGCCCCGCTGAACGGTCAGGGAAAAGGGCTTGAGAATGACCTTGTCGCCAAAGGATTTGCTGATGCCGCGCGCCTCGATCACCTTGCGCCCCGACTGCGGCCCGCCTTCGAGCGCAAGATCGGCCGTGCCTTGGCGTTTGATCTGCGCCGCGCGTTCGGCGCGCAGCCCCTGCAAGGCCCGCACGCGGCCTTGGTTGCGCTTGCGCCGGGCCGAGATGCCTTCGACGGCCCAACGGGCTTCGGCTTTGATTTTGCGGTTCAACTTGTGACGCTGCAGATCTTCTTCGGCCCAGGTGGTGTCGCGCCAGGCCTCAAAAGCCGCAAAGCCTTTTTCCTGACGTCGCACAATTCCTCTGTCAATCCAGAGCGTTGCGCCAGTAAGTTCACGCAAAAAAGCGCGGTCGTGACTGATAAGAACGAAACTGGCCCGCGTCGATTTCAGCTCCGTTTCCAGCCATTGAATCGCCTCGATATCAAGGTGGTTCGTCGGCTCGTCCAGCAGCATCAGGTCCGGCGCTTCGGCCATCAAACGCGCCAACGCCGCGCGCCGCCGCTCGCCTCCGCTGGCGATGTTGACGTCGCGATCAAGGTTCAGCTTCAGGCCCTCGCCAACGCGATCAACCTTATAGCGTTCCGCTTCGCTGAGCGTGGCAATGGCAAAGTCGCCAAGGGTCGCAAAAGCGCTCAGGTCCGGCTCTTGTTCGAGATATCCCACCGAGATGCCCGGGCCAGTGATCACGTCGCCTGTGTCGGCTTCGACCAGCCCCCCCATGACCTTCATCAGCGTCGATTTCCCCGAGCCATTGCGCCCGACCAATGCAACCCGATCGCCGGGTTGGATGATCAAGGACAGATCGTCAAAAACCGGATCTCCGCCGAACGTCAGCGAAATCGCATTGACCTGAAGATGAGGGATACGCGCCATGCCTGCGGGCTATCGGGCATCAAGATGCGCGTCAACAGCTTGTGTGGCGGTCGCCTAGCAACTGTATTTCTCAGACGGTCTCAGAAATACAGTTGCTAACCTGCGACGGCCCGCAAAAGGCGTTTGCGCGCGGGCGGGATCGCACCGATTTCCACGCCGGTAAAGACGTGAAGCGTATTCATATCATGGTCGACCACAGCATGATCACTGACCCAGCCGCCCATCATCAAATACGTCTTAAGCAGCGGTGGCATGCGCAGCATCGCCTTTTTGGCATCGGGTTTGCGGCGCAGCCGCGCAGCAAATTTGAACACGTCCGGCGCCTTTACCCGGGGCAGCCAGCGTTTGGGCGCCAAATGCCGCGCTTTGAGCATGGCAAAGGCATCGAGATATTCGCCCGTGTCGGTCCCGGCGAAAGAGGAGCAGCCAAAAAGCAATTCAACCCCGTTGTCGTCGACATATTGGGTCATCGCCCCCCAAGCGACCCGCAGGATATCTGGATCGGTCACCTCGGGGTGGATGCAGAATCGGCCCATCTCGACCATTTTGCCTTCATAGGCCTGGAGCGCGCTGAGTTCGTAATACTGGGCGGAATAGCTTTGCGCGATGTCCGGGCCCACGAGGCTGAGCATACGAAAGCAACAAACCAGCGTGTCGTCCGAGCGGCGGAAAATCAGAATATGCGTGCATCTGTCGTCAAAGACATCGGCGTCCCGGTCCGAAGACGTTTGAAAGCTGATGGCGCGCAGGCGTTGCGCCAAAGCTATGTCATCCGCGCCATGCGCTTGGCGAACGTAGTAACGGCCTTTTTGCAGAGCAATCATGCGCCTCTCCGCTGTGTTTGGCGCCTCCTACCACACGGCGTGTGACGGTTGAGTGAAGAATGCCGGGTTATCCGTCTAATCCTGCAGGCGAGATACGACCAAGATTGCCCAAGAGCTGCCGCAGGAACGAATTGTTGTTCACGCTGCTTTCGGTGACGCGACGGGCAATCGGCACGACGACACCGTCTTCGAGGGTGAAGCGTTCGATGTTTTGCACCACGCCCGCGTCGTCAAACGTGATTGCAAGCACCTGGCGGTCTATCTCTTGCGGCGCGCGGATGCCAAATGTCTTAAAGCGGCTGCGCACATAGTAATAGCCGTTGCCATTGATCAGCGCCTCGCTCGCGGGGGGGCCGACAATGTCTTCGACGGTTGCGCGGGTGTCGATGCCTACGGCGATTTGCTCAAGGTCTTCTTCGGGGGGAATGTAGCCATGATTTTGGTACGTGGCTGCGCATGCAGATAACGCCATCAAACCCACGACAGCCATGCATCGCATCCAGTGTTGCGAAAAATGCACCACGCTAACCCCCTTGTTCCACACCCATGTGGCTTTTATCTGGGCTTACTAGACGATTAGCGCCGGTTCAAGAAACGAAACGCAATGCCTCATACGCCCGACCCCTCTTCAGTGCTGGCAATCAGCGCTCTGTCAACGAAACACAAGACCGCATTCGAACTGCGCCCCGACGCCGACCACATGGCCACGATCGCGGCCGAGTTGGGCCTGCAAGCGTTGCGCAAATTGCGGTTTACCGGGCATATCGCCCCTTTGGGCAAACGCGATTGGCAGCTAAGCGGGCAGTTGGGCGCCACAGTCGTTCAGCCCTGCGCGGTCAGCCTAGAGCCTGTGACAACCCGGATCGATGTGCCTGTCTCGCGGCGTTACCTTGCCGATTTCCAAGAGCCGCAGGGCGTCGAGACCGAAATGCCCGAGGACGACACAGCCGAAGCCCTGCCAGAGACGCTGGCGCTGGAAGACATCATGCGCGAGGCATTGGATCTGGCGCTTCCGCTGTTTCCACGGGCCGACGGTGTTGCGCTCTCGGAGACGCAATTCGCAGGCCCCGGCGTCACCCCAATGAGCGATGACGACGCCAAGCCCTTTGCCTCTCTTGCGGGCCTGCGCGACAAATTGGCTGATCCCGACGCCTCGTGAGCCCGACTTTCGGGTTGCGCCGCAATAAAATAGCAGTATTTTGCCGCCCTCACCGAATTTTGGGTTGGACATGGTCGCGCCTTGCGCGTAGATGCGCGTCACACCCTCGATTGGGACCAGATGAAACACTTGGGACTGGCATTGGGCCAGAACCCCCGACACAGACGAAAAAGGCAGTTTGGCCATGGCCGTGCAACAAAACAAGGTGTCCAACGCGCGCCGCAACAACCGACGCTCACACGACAGCCTGACACCTGCAAACCCAAATGAATGCCCCAACTGCGGGGAGCTGAAGCGTCCGCACCACATCTGCGCCGCTTGCGGTCACTATAACGATGAAGAAATCGTTGCTCTGACCGAAGAAATCGATCTCGAAGACGACGCAGCTTAAGCGGGGCGCGCCAATCCGGGCAAATTAAGGCATGAGTTCGAAGACCGACCTGTCAGAAATTGCCCAGCGTTATCCCATAATTCTTTCTGTGGATGCGATGGGCGGGGATTTAGGCCCCGCCGCCATCGTGAGCGGCTGTGCGCATTCAGCCAAAAAGAACAGCCGCATAGGCTTTATCTTCCACGGGCATGCTGACGAGATCGAGCGTCTGGCGGCCAAGCGCAAACACCTTCACAAACGTTTTGTCGTCAGAGACGCGCCCGACGTGGTGAGCATGGATGACAAGCCCAGCCATATTGTGCGGCATGGCAAAGGCACGTCGATGTATTCAACCATCGAAGCCGTGCGCAACAAAGAGGCGACGGTTGCTGTCAGCTGTGGCAACACCGGCGCCTTGATGGCGCTGTCGATGATCCGCCTGCGCAAATTGCCGGGCGTGAATCGCCCCGCGATCGCCGTTCTCTGGCCCAGCCGCAATCCGCAGGGCTTTAACGTCATGCTCGACGTGGGCGCTGACATTCGCGCCGATGCCAATGACCTGCTGCGCTATGCGCTGATGGGCAATTCCTATGCCCGCAACGGGCTGGACCTGCCCCGCCCACGCGTTGGACTGTTGAATGTCGGCACCGAAGAGCACAAAGGCCGGCCCGAATTGCACGACGCCCACGACCTGATCAAACAGCATTCCGAAGCCGCCGATTTTGAGTTCGTTGGCTTTGTCGAAGGCAGTGACATTCCAGGCAGTGTGGCCGACGTGATCGTGACCGACGGCTTTACCGGCAATGTGGCGATCAAAACGGGCGAAGGCACAGCGAGCCTCATTGGTGATTTGCTGCGCGAGGCGTTCAAGTTTTCGCCGATGTCGCGGCTTGCCTCGTTGCTTGCGCTGACCTCGCTGCAACGATTGCGCAAACGCATCGACCCCCGCCGTGTCAACGGCGGTGTGTTCCTGGGGCTGACGGGCACAGTGGTCAAATCACATGGTGCCGCGGATGCAACGGGTGTCTCTGCTGCGATCAAACTTGCCGCACAATTGGCTGAGCAAAACTTTACCGACAAGCTTGCTGCCCGCGTCGCGACAGCGCAAGACTATGCAGCGGAGGGCGATTCATGACGGTAAGAGCAGTAGTACGCGGAGTGGGTCACTACCTTCCCGAAAGAATTGTCGAAAACGCCGAGTTCGAGAAAACGCTGGATACCACGGACGAATGGATTCGGACGCGATCCGGGATCGAGCGACGCCACTTTGCTGGCGAAAGCGACACCACCTCGTCGATGGCCACTGCCGCCGCACAACGTGCCCTTGCCTCTGCTGGGCTTGATGCCTCGGATGTTGATGCGATTGTGCTGGCGACCTCCACCGCCGACCTGACGTTCCCGTCTGCGGCCACGATGGTGCAGCACCAGCTGGGCATGACGCAGGGCTTTGCCTTTGACGTCCAAGCCGTCTGCGCAGGCTTTATCTATGCGCTGGCCAATGCAAACGCGCTAATTGTGTCGGGCCAAGCCAACCGCGTGCTGGTGATCGGCGCAGAGACCTTCAGCCGCATTATGGATTGGTCTGATCGCGCGACCTGTGTGCTGTTCGGCGACGGCGCAGGCGCCGTTTTGCTCGAGGCGCAGGATGCGTCCGGCACATCAAGTGACCGCGGCATCCTGGCGACGGACCTCAATTCCGACGGACGGTTCAAGGACTTGCTTTACGTGGATGGCGGCGTCTCGACCGGGACAACGGGCTATCTGCGCATGCAAGGCAACCAGGTGTTCCGGCACGCTGTGGCCAAGCTGGCTGCGACGGCGGAAACAGCAATGGACCGCGCCGGCGTCACGTCGGACGACATTGACTGGATCGTTCCGCACCAGGCAAATATTCGGATCATTCAAGGCACGGCCAAAAAGATGGATGTGCCAATGGACAAGGTTGTGGTCACGGTCCAAGACCACGGCAACACCTCTGCGGCATCGATTCCATTGGCCCTGTCGGTGGGCCACGCATCGGGCCAAATCAAGGACGGTGATTTGCTTGTCACCGAAGCGATCGGCGGCGGATTGGCCTGGGGGGCCGTCGTTCTGCGCTGGTAATCGCGCTGGCAATCCCACAGAGCCTCTGAAAGCAAAGGTTTTGGCCCTTTGGCCAAGTCATTGATATTGACTCGAATTTGGCCTGCCCCCTATGGTTTAGTTGGAAAAGGGAGACGGCCAATGACCCAGAAAACACTGACACGCATGGATCTTAGCGAGGCGGTGTTTCGCGAGGTTGGTCTCAGCCGAAACGAAAGCGCCCAATTAGTCGAGCGTGTGTTGGACCACATGTCGGACGCGCTGGTGCGCGGCGAACAGGTCAAAATCTCGTCTTTCGGCACGTTTTCGATCCGCGATAAATCGGCGCGCGTTGGGCGCAATCCAAAGACGGGCCAAGAGGTTCCAATCAACCCGCGGCGCGTTTTGACATTCCGTCCGTCACATTTGATGAAAGACCGTGTTGCCGCAGGCAACAAGTCGACCTGAGCCGATGGCAAAATCGGCTGACGCCTTTCGCACAATCTCGGAAGTCGCCGACTGGCTGGACGTTCAATCTCATGTCCTGCGCTTTTGGGAGAGCAAATTCACTCAAGTGAAACCCGTCAAACGCGCGGGTGGTCGTCGCTATTACCGACCCGCAGACATGTTGCTGTTGGGCGGCATTCACAAGCTTTTGCGCGAAGATGGCATGACCATCAAAGGCGTTCAAAAGGTGCTGCGCGAAAAAGGCATGGCCTATGTCGCGGACATGTCACCGCCCTTGGATGACACGACCGAAGCCGCCTTGGACACGATGCTGGCTCCGAACCCGACACCTGCCCCGGTTGCTCCGCCGCCAGCGCCAGAGCCAACCGTTATCCCGCTGAAACCAGCCCCCAAAGCCAGCCCTCCGCCAGCGGAGGAAGCGCCAGCAGCGCCGGAAAAGACCAGCGAACCCTCAGATATGACGCCCGAAGCGCCCGAGCCGGTGGATGACACGCCATTGGCACCTCCGCCACCGCGCGAAGAGGATACCACAATTGTCCCCGCCTTTATGCGCACCCAGGCCTCGGGCGGCGCAAAGGCAGGAGAGGACGCAGCCCCGGCCCCGCCCGCGAAACCGCGGATTGTGGATGCGCCGGACGAACGCCCAGATGATACGCCGATTTTGCCATCGGTTTTGTCCCGGCTGCGCCACGTGCGTGCGCTGCCCCCCCAGCAAGCGGACGATCTGCGCCCGCTTGTGGCACAATTGACCGCTTTGCGGGATCGGATGGCCGCACATCGGGGCCAACGGACAGAAGAGTAGCGGCACTTGGCAATTCCCCCTTGCTCCTGCGCCTGTTTCCGCTATGAGAACGGCCAAGTCGGGCTATGGCGCAGCCTGGTAGCGCGTCCGTCTGGGGGACGGAAGGTCGCAGGTTCAAGTCCTGCTAGCCCGACCAAAACTTTCTCCCCAATACACTTTGGCATGGCAGGTGTCGCATGACCGGCGTTTGGCCTGATCACAAAATCGAAGCTCTGATCGAAAGCGGCGCGCTCAGCGGAGAGACGCCCATCACGCAGGCGCAAATCCAACCCGCCAGCCTGGATCTGCGTCTGGGGACCCGTGCGTATCGCGTGCGTGCGTCCTTTCTGGCGGGGCATGGCACCTCTGTCGCGGCGCGTCTCGATGATTTTGAAATGCACCGCGTGGACCTCACAGACGGCGCAGTCCTCGAGAAAGGCTGTGTCTATGTTGTTCCCTTGATGGAGCATTTGGCCCTGCCCAAGGGCGTGACTGCGGTTGCGAACGCCAAAAGCTCTACCGGGCGGCTGGATCTGCTGACGCGGCTCATTTGCGACGGTGGGGTCGAGTTTGACCGCGTGCCCGATGGCTACAACGGCCAACTTTATGCGGAAATCTGCCCGCGCTCTTTTTCCGTGCTGGTGCGCCCCGGCATGCGCCTGAACCAGATCCGGTTTCGCCAAGGACAAGCGGTTCTGAGCGACGATGAATTGCGCCAGCTTCATGCACAAAGCCCGCTTGTTGACCAAGAGGCCGTGATCAACGAAGGCTTGGGCTTTTCGGTCGACCTCAAGCCCGGCACCGGAACGTTGGTCGGGTATCGCGCCAAGCCGCATACAGGCGTGATCGACCTGGACAACATCGACCATTACCCGCCGCGTGCGTTCTGGGAAGATGTGCACAGCGACAACGGTCAAATCATTCTCGACCCGGGCGCTTTCTATATCCTGGTGAGCCGCGAAGCGGTGCATATCCCGCCCAATACTGCCGCCGAAATGGCGCCTTATCTGGCGATGGTTGGCGAATTTCGCGTGCATTATGCCGGGTTCTTTGACCCCGGCTTTGGCCATGCAGCCGCGGGCGGAACAGGATCGCGCGGCGTTCTAGAGGTCAGATGCCACGAGGCCCCGTTTGTCCTGGAACACGGCCAGATCGTTGGCCGGTTGGTTTACGAACGGATGGCCGCCCTGCCCACACAGCTTTATGGCGCCGACATCGCCTCGAACTATCAGGGCCAGGGATTGAAACTGTCCAAGCAGTTCAAAAAGCAAACCGGCTGATCCCCACCGCATTGCTCCACGCGCGAAAAGCGCCCGGTTGGCAAACGGGGCGCTGTCTAAGCTTGGGCTTTGGCGCGTGCTAGCCGCGGCGCTTTTGCTGGACGGCCCGACGTGCGTCGCGCATGCCGTCTTCTTGACCAGCTTTGCCGCCGCCCATCATCTTGCCCGCTTGGTTGAATCCAGCGTTCACACCTTTGGAGATAAAGCGGCGCATAACCTGACGCATCACCATATTGATGATCTGGTTCATATTCATTGGACTGCCTCGATTTTTGATCTTGTCGCCATCATACCGGGGAATGTGGCGATTGTGAGGTTACTCTTCAAACATTTCGCTCTGATCGTCGTCGATGACGTCCTCATCATCATCGGCATCGTCAAGCGACAACGCGCCCGGCGCGGGCCGGTTCTCGAGCAGACCCGCAGCGCGCAATTCTTTGAGCCCCGGCAGATCGCGGGCGCTTTCCAAGCCGAAGTGATCCAAAAACAGCTGGGTCACGACGAATGTAACGGGCCGCCCCGGCGTCATGCGGCGGCGGCCAAAGCGGATCCACTCAAGCTCAAGCAATTGGTCAACCGTACCGCGGCTGACCGAAACGCCTCTGATCTCTTCGATTTCCGCGCGTGTGACCGGCTGGTGATAGGCCACAATGGCCAAGGTTTCGATCGCCGCCCGGCTCAGCTTGCGCGTCTCGACCGTTTCTTTTTGCATCAGAAACCCAAGATCTGGCGCCGTGCGAATGGCCCAGGCGTCACCAACCTTGTTCAGCCTGACGCCGCGCCCTTCGTAGCGTTTGCGCAAAAGTTCGAGTGCGGCGGCCGGGTCGCACCCATGCGGCATACGCCCCATAAAGTCGCGCAAACTCACGGGTTCCGCGCTCGCGAAAAGGATCGCTTCGACCATGCGCTCCTGCTCGGCCAGAGGCGGCGCTTCGAAGAGGCTTTCTTCTTTATTTTCAGGCGCGTCCGTCACGTTTCTCATCTCTTTTTCGAAGCTCGATCGGGGCAAACGATTCCGATTGCCGAATGTCGAGCTGTCCGTCTTTCACAAGTTCTAACGCAGCCGCAAAGGTCGATGCTGTCGCCGAGCGACGGCGCACCGGGTCCATTTCCCATCCCTCGGGCAAATAGGTCGAAATATCGGTCCATTCGCCCGCAAAGCCGATCAGCCCACGCATACGGTGCAGCGCATCTTCGAGGGTGAAAACCGATTCCCGATCCATCACAAAGGGGCGGAAATCGTCCCGCGTTCGGATGCGCGCATACCCTTGCATCAAATCCAGCAGAGTTGCCGAATACGTCACCCGGCGGACCCGCTCGACCGTTTGCGATTGCCCCCGCGCGAAGACATCGCGCCCCAACCGGTCCCGCGCCATGAGCTTTGCCGCCGCATCACGCATCGCTTGCAGACGTTCAAGCTGGAACGCCAGATGCGCGGCCAAATCCTCGCCTGATGGCCCTTCTTCGGTGGGGTCCGGGGGCAACAGCAAGCGCGACTTCAAAAAGGCCAGCCACGCCGCCATCACAAGGTAATCCGCCGCAAGTTCGAGCCTGAGCGCACGGGCTTTTTCAACGAAAACAAGGTATTGCTGGGCCAAATGCAAAATCGAGATTTTGCGCAAGTCTACTTTCTGGGTCCGGCTCAGCGTCAGCAACAGGTCCAGCGGCCCTTCAAAGCCGTCGACATCCACGATCAACGCTTCGGCGGCCAACCGATCTGCGACTGAAAGTGTATCTTCCTGAAACGTGTTATCCGCCATGCGCCAGCTCACCCACAAGCGCCTCAAGTTCGGCGCTGAGGCCAGCAATGTCAACGTCATCGGGGGTTTTGCGCGCCGCAAGCGCACGCTCGGCGCGGCGTTGCGCGGCATCTGTCATGGCTCCGGCGGCTTCGGCCGCCTCGGCGCGGCTGTCGAGCGGGGCATTGCACGTCAAGACCACGTCACAGCCCGCTGCGATGGCACCGGCCGAGATCTCTGCCGGTGAGCCATTTAGCGCCTTCATGCCGATGTCATCGGTCATAATCAGCCCGTCAAAGCCAATCTCATCGCGGATGATGCGCATGACCTTGGGCGACAAGGTGGCGGGCTGATCGTCGATGTCGGAAAAGACCAAATGCGCGGTCATCCCCATTGGCACATCGTTCAGCGCGCGAAAGGGGGCGAAATCGGTCAAGGCCAAACTGCGGTGATCCGCGCCGACGGAGGGCAGTTCATAGTGACTGTCCGCCACGGCGCGCCCATGCCCGGGCATATGCTTGATCACCGGCAAGACACCACCGTCGAGCAACCCGTCAGACACAGCGCGACCGATCTCGGCCACCTGCGCGGCGGTGTGGCCATAGCAGCGGTTCAGCAAGAACGGATGTGTCTGCGGCGTCGCAACATCGACAAGCGGGGCGCAATTGCTGTCCACGCCAATTGCGCGCAACTCGGAGGCCATTATCCGATAGCGCAGGTACATCGCGCGCGGCGCATGCGCGCCGGCGGCCTGGACAAAGTCCAGCGGCGGCGCCCATTCCCGCCAAATCGGGCCGCGCAGCCGTTGCACGCGCCCGCCTTCTTGATCAATGGTGATCGGCGCGTCGCGGCCAACGGCGTCGCGCATGTCGGAACACAGCGCATAGACCTGATCGGGCGTGTCGATATTGCGCGCAAACAAGATGAACCCAAACGGGTTCACACGGCGAAACAATGCCTTTTCAGCAGATGTCAGGCGCAGGCCATCCGCGTCGAGGATGGTTGCACCAAAATGGCTCATCTCGCGACGACCGGGATGCAATCCGCCTTGCCCGCAACCAGCACCGAGCAGAACCGGCGCGCCTCGCTGAGATCGGCAAACCCCAGGGCGCGCAGGCGATAGAACGTCCGCCCTCCGCTTTGTGCTTTTTGTATAACGCGCTCTTTTCCAACGAAATAATCTTGGAAATTGCCGGATATGCGGTCCCACTCCGACCGCGCGCTCTTTTCGGAATCGTAAGCACCCAGTTGCACAAGACGTGTGCCCGACGGGATGGATTGCACGTCGGCCTCCTTGACCGCCGCCGTGGCTGGCGTTGCTGCCACAGGTTCGGGCTTGGGCTGGGTCGCGATACCGTCTGGGCGCACTTGTGGGCGCGATGACCAAGACGGCCCCGGCACGCTGGCGGGGATTGCCGCCGATTGCGGTGCTGCGTCTGTCAGTGTCGTGGCCGGGATCTGGGCCGCCGCCACCTGAACGCTGGGCGCAGCGTTTGTGTCGTCTGTCAGGCGGATGGGCGTTTGGCCGTCGGTCAGGCGTGCGACCAGCGCGTCGATGTCATCATCCTCAAGCGCGCGCGCGACATCCAGAGGCGCGGGCTGTTGCACGGGTGCCGCACTTGGGGTGGGTTCCGGCAGATCTTCGTCAGACAATTCTGGCGGCTTGGGGGCAAGCACAAGCGTGTCGGCAAGCGGTTTGTCAGCCTGTCCAGCGGCCACGGCGTTCACCGCAAGCCCTTGGTTTCCGGCCAATTGTCCGCCTGGATCCTGGGGGCGGACCCGCATCTCGCCCGCTGCGGCCTGGACGACGGGAATACCGCTGACGTCGCGCTGTACCAATCTGTAGCCCCAGACGCACAATCCCGCGATCAAGGCGATCGACGCGATAGCGCCAGCCACATTTGTCAGCGACATCAGCGCGTTGGACGATGTTTCTAAAGTTTCTGGATGCTCCGCCTGGTAAGACTCATACCCAGTCTCCTGGGTGTCTTGCACATATGCCATGTCTGCCTCTCTGCCCGCGCCTTTTAGCCCTGCGCGGATCAGTCAATGCCTGCTCGAATGGCGATGGCTGCTTGTTGTCAGCGCAGCTCTTCCGCCGGTTCCACGCCTAAAATACCAAGACCCGCTGCAATTACAACGCCGGTGGCACGCGCGAGGGCAATTTTTGACTGGCTAAGCGCCGCATCATCCTGAAGAAACCGCAGCTCTGGCAGCTCGTTGCCTTTGTTCCACAGCCCGTGGAAGGCGGCCGCCAAATCATAGAGATAAAAAGCGATGCGGTGAGGCTCGTTCGAGCGCGCCGCCGTCTCGACCATCCGCGGCCATTCCGCCAGCTTGGCGGCCAGCGCGATTTCAGAGGCATGCGCGATGCTGGAGAGGTCCGTCTGCGCCAAGGTGGCGTCAGACGCATCAACGCCCGCCTCTGCGGCATTGCGCAGAACAGAGGCAACGCGCGCATGGGCGTATTGCACGTAAAAGACCGGGTTTTCGCGGCTTTGTTCCAGCACCTTGTCAAAGTCAAA
>CAZYQC010000014.1:0-56388 GCA_964649815.1 uncultured Rhodobacterales bacterium
ACCCTTGCGCACGAGTTGGGGCACGGCGTGCATCAGGTTCTGGCCGCTGGACAGGGCGAGATGCTGTCCTCCACGCCGCTCACGCTGGCCGAGACGGCATCTGTCTTTGGCGAGATGCTGACCTTCCGCAAAATGCTCGACGCCGCCCAGACCCAGGACCAGCGAAAAGTACTGCTGGCGGGCAAAGTCGAAGACATGATCAACACGGTCGTGCGCCAGATTGCCTTCTACGATTTCGAATGCAAATTGCATGACGCCCGCCGGGGCGGAGAGCTGACGCCAGATGACATCAACGCCATTTGGATGTCTGTGCAGGGCGAAAGCCTTGGGCCCGCGTTTGACTTTATGGAAGGTTACGAGACCTTCTGGGCCTATATCCCCCATTTCGTGCATTCGCCGTTCTATGTGTACGCCTATGCCTTTGGCGACGGGTTGGTGAATGCGCTCTATTCGGTCTATGCCGAGGGCGCGGATGGCTTTGAAGACAAGTATTTCGACATGCTGCGCGCAGGCGGGTCCAAGCACCACAAAGAGCTTTTGGCGCCGTTTGGCCTCGACGCATCTGACCCCAACTTTTGGGACAAAGGTCTGAGCATGATCGCAGGCTTTATTGACGAGCTTGAGGCGATGGAGGGGTAAGCCCCTTTCGCCTATGCGCCACGCCGGTTGGCCCCGGCTGGCGCAGAAGACGTCCCACGGAATGGCCAGCAGAGGCTTATGGCCTTTCACGCGTGCCTTTGGCACAAGAGGGAAACCTCGCAGATAACGGGCGCCACGGCTTTGCTGATCCTTGACAACATCCTCACCGACCGCGGTTCCAAATACGCTGTGTCCGGCGCGCCCTGCGCATCAGAAAGTGATGCAAAAACGCTGCTTAAAGATCTCAAGAAAAACAAGAAATTCGCCAAGGCAACGCATAACACCTGGGGTGTTTTGCTGGATGGTTTGCCGATCAAAAACGACGATGGCGAAACCGGCGCTGGGAATGTCATCCTGCGTATGCTTGAACGCGAAAATGTGCAGAACCATCTGATCGTGGTGACCCGCTGGTATGGTGGCAAGCATCTGGGCGGAGATCGTTTTCGGCACGTTCAAACAGCGGTCCGAACCTACCTGGACCAGCTGTCGGGCGCGTGACCGGGGGGCCGCTTGCTACTTTAGCTGGCTGTCCTTTGACCCGCGCCGGTTGATACCTGCGCGCGCCACAAACGCGCTGTCCCGCTCAGAGGCACAATCAAGGCACAGCTTGACCCCCGGCAAAGCCTTGCGCCGCGCCTCGGGGATGGGTTCATCGCATTCCGCGCAATTGGCAAAGCTCTCCCCTCTGGGCCCGGCCTTTTGCTTCATGCGCGCCAATTCATCCTGCACCGAGGCATCGATTTGTTCCTGCACGGCACCGTCCCGCGCCCATCCGCCCGCCATGTCATAACCTTCCCTGTCCGCAGCGCGGCCCGACCCTTGGCCGCCACCGCGTCCTGCCGTATCCTGTCACGTCAAACCGACCCGCGCCATGAACCTGCTGGTCAAATCAGGCTCGGTGGTGCTGAGACAGTGATGCCCAAAGTACCACCAAATGAACTTATCAAAAGCCCGCTTCTTTGGCTCGGCCTGCAAAAGCTGCCGCAAATCGTCAGTTGAACGCGCCGTATCGGCAATGTGGTGAAAATCCGACTGGCCACAGAGGATCACCGGTTTTCGGTGCAAATAAGCTTCGATCCCAACCGCCGAGTTGATCGTCACGACTTTGCGCGCCGTGCTCAGAGCGTCATGGATATTGCCGTCAAAGACCTCAAGATGCGGAAATTCCGATTGCAAATCCTGCAACATGGCCCGCGTTTCCGGCTGCTGGTCTCTGGGATGTGGCTTGACCACGACCGGCCCGTCCGTTGCTGCGCAGGTGCTGCGCAGCATCTCCCAACGGTCGAGGTAACAGGTCTCTCCGACCATGCGGTGCGCTTCTGATTGCAAAAAGACAGCCACAGCGCCCTGCGGCACCGGGGCGACACCAGCGGGCTGTTCGTAGCGCGATGTGCGCTTGCCCAAAAGCCGCTGGCGCATCTGACGGAAAAACGGGCGCGCGATCTCTGGGTCAATATCGGCAGGCCGAAACCGAATTTGCCCGATCGATGAAAACGCGCGGATCCCGGCAGGATCCATATTCCAAAAGGGATAGACATAGGCGATGCCCGCATTCCAAGCGCGAGGGTGCTGCACGCGCCCGTGGTTGATCACATGCACGGCGGCGGTCTCTTCGGTGATCTGATGCTCGACCCTCTCTCGGTTCAGCGCGGTGATCGCCACCCCAACGCCCCGGTCGCGCAAACCCTCGGTCAACCGCTCGTAAAACGGCAAAAGCCCGCTGCCCAAAGGCCCCAACCAGGATCGGGGAAGATGAAAGACCACATCCGCCATCCCGGCAGGCTAACGCGATTCCACCTGTTGCACACGAAAAAGCCCGGCACGCGGGCCGGGCCTTTCCACCGGGGGGAAAACCGAGAGGGGTTAAGCAGTCGCCACCATCCCTTTGGATTTGGCGATTTCCCGCATTTTCTTTTGCAGCTTTTCGAAAGCACGCACTTCGATCTGGCGAATACGCTCGCGGCTCACGTTGTATGTGCCTGACAGGTCTTCCAATGTGACGGGCGCATCAGACAGACGTCGTTGCGTCAGAATGTCCTTTTCACGGTCATTCAGCACCTCCAACGCCTCGGCCAGCATCTCACGACGCACTTCCAACTCGTCGCGCGCCTCGTAATCTGCGGCTTGGTCGGCGTCTTCGTCCTCCAACCAATCCTGCCATTGCATCGTCCCTTCGCCTTCGCTGCCGACGGTGGCGTTCAACGACGCATCCCCGCCCGACAGGCGCCGGTTCATCGAAATGACCTCATCCTCTGTCACGCCCAGATCATTGGCGATTTGCGCAACATTTTCGGGGCGCAGATCGCCTTCTTCCAAAGCGCCGATTTTCGCCTTTGCCTTGCGCAGGTTGAAAAACAGCTTTTTCTGCGCGCTGGTTGTGCCCAGCTTGACCAAAGACCACGAGCGCAAGATGTATTCCTGGATCGAGGCCCGGATCCACCACATCGCATAGGTCGCCAACCGAAAGCCTTTTTCCGGGTCAAACCGCTTAACGGCCTGCATCAAGCCAACATTGGCCTCTGAAATCACCTCTGCCTGCGGCAGGCCATAGCCGCGATATCCCATCGCGATTTTCGCCGCGAGCCGCAGATGCGACGTGACCATCTTATGCGCGGATTGGGTGTCTTGTTCTTCGACCCAGCGCTTGGCCAGCATGTATTCCTCTTCCGGCTCCAACAAAGGAAACTTGCGGATTTCCTGCATATACCGGTTCAACCCGCCTTCGGGTGTCGGCGCGGGTAGATTTGCATAATTTGCCATGTTCATGTCCCTCCCATGTTTAAGGGCTTAACATCCATATGGGGTGGCGCCCCGGGCGTTACAAGGCCCCGGCGCCTGTTCTTCATATTGGCACGAAACCTGGCCGCGAAAAGGTCTGTGTCAGCGCGCTCACGCGCCTGTGCTGTGCGGCGATGAGCTACAGCATAATTGGTTAAGAATGTCTCAATTCTGTAACCAAACGGGCAAAATCTTCCGGCGGATCCACCTCAAACCGTAACATTTCGCCGCTCACCGGATGCACAAAGCCCAAAGTCGCCGCATGCAAGGCTTGCCGCTGAAACGCAGAAATCCGCGCAACAGCCGCATCAGACAACGCCGCCTTCGGCAGCTTGCGCCGCCCGCCGTAAACCGGATCACCCACCAATCCATGCCCGGCATGGGTCAGATGAACCCGGATTTGATGCGTCCGCCCGGTCTCCAGCGCGCATTCGATCCGCGCCAGCACATCGCCAAAGCTCTCACACACCCGCACCCGCGTGACCGCATGGCGCCCCCCTTGAAAAAGAACCGCCTGCTTTTGACGATCGGTTTTGTGCCGCGCCAGATGCGTGGTGATTTTCATCACACCGCCTGCCTCAAAAGACACACCGCGCACCCCGCGCAGCCGCGGATCACCCGCATCCGGCACGCCATAACACAACGCCTGATACAGCCGCTCAACCGAATGATCCGCAAATTGCGCAGCCAACCCCGCATGCGCCGCATCGCTTTTAGCAACCACCAAGAGGCCGCTGGTGTCCTTGTCGATGCGATGCACAATGCCGGGCCGCTTTTCGCCCCCAACACCGGCCAGCCGATCCCCGCAATGGGCCAAAAGCGCATTCACCAATGTCCCCGACGGCGTTCCAGGCGCAGGATGCACCACCATGCCCGCCGGTTTGTTGACCACAATCAGCGCCTCATCTTCATAGCGCACATCCAGCGGGATTGCCTCAGGCGCCATGTGGCTCTCAACCGGTGCCTCCAGCGTCAGAACAACCGCATCCCCCTCCTGAACCTTCGCCTTGGCATCCACCACAACCGCCCCGTTGACCGAGACCGCCCCCCCCACAATCAGACGCGCCAGCCGTGTGCGCGACAAGGCCGCAGCCTCTGGCACATCCCGCGCCAGCGCTTTATCAAGTCTGGGCGGGGGCAAAGGCCCCACCACAAAGGTAAGCTCAGTGGACGACATCGCCCCTCCAAAGGAACCGGCCAACTTGCGCTTTTTGCGCCGCCTCGTCACCGTTCTGACCACAACGATGATCTTGGGCGTTCTAACCATCGTCGTCCTGCTTGTCATCCGCTTGCAGACACCCGACAGCCTGCCAACCCCGGACGCGCTCGCCCTGCCCGACGGCCAAACCGCCTATGCCGTTACCCAAACACCACGCGCCTGGATCGTCGTCACCACCGACAACCGCCTCTTCATCTTCGATCTCGACGGCACCTTGCGCTCAGAAACAACGCTGCCCTAGCCTCTTCTTTTGGATGCAAATACTCCAGAGCGCGAGACAGCGTCTCGCACAGACCGCCGCGATCAGCGGCGGCAAAATCGCATGCGCCGCAGGCGCGCATCACTGGCGACGCGGATGCTCGCTGCGCTGGGTGTAGGTCGGCCTGCGGGGGGGGTGGTACCACCTCCCCGGCTCGAACGGGGGACCTCCTGATCCACAATCAGGCGCTCTAACCAACTGAGCTAAGGCGGCACTGTGGGCTCAAATACTCTCCGTCCGCGCCGATTGCAAGACCGCCTGAGCGCCAATTCGCGCCTTTGCGCACCGGCGCCCGCGCCCATGTGCGGCTTGCCTTTCGCGCGATCAATGGCTAACTCGACCGTCGTGAAAAGAGGCACTCATGGGCATCAATACCGAACGCGATCTCGAAGCAAACTTGCAAATCGGCCCCACCGATCAAGGTATGGTCCGTATCTTTGTGCAGGCAGGGCAAACTGAAATCCCGATGGATTTTGACCCTGACGAAGCCGAAGAAATCGCCCAAGAAATCATCGCGGCGGCCAAAGCGGCGGCGCGCATCAAGTAAAGCGCATCACAGCGCCAGCTGCGCGCCAGGGTCGCGCAGGGCTTGCAAGCGGCGCGCGGCATGGGTGGCAAATTTTTGCACCAGCGCGCGTCTGCGGCTGGCTTGCAATTTGTCTTCCGGCGCCATGCGCAAAATCTCGGCGTCATATCCGTCCGCGATGATCAAGCCGGTGTCCTCGGGCAACAGGTCTGTCGGAAAATCCTCGTCCACCGCCCAAAAAAAGCGGTCGCACCAGGGCAAGTAACCTTGCCACTTGTGGTCTGAGGTGAAATCCGCGCGGCCTGATTTACACTCCACCACCCAAATCTCGCCTTTCGGGCCCAGGGCCATCACATCCACCCTCAGCCCCCGTTCCGGCACGAATTCCTCGATCGAGACGAACCCATGCCCCAACAGGTGACGCCCGACACCGCGGGCCAGCACTTGGCCCGGCATGAGGGTGGATATGTCCTGCGGTGTTTGCACGATTGCGAGCATACGAACATTACGTGAACATATGCAAGCTCGGAAATCCACACAGCACGCGGCCTCAGGCGGTTTCGTTCACCATACGTTGAACCGAACCGGACCAGAACCGCGCCATCAGCAGAACCGAGGCGCAAAAGAGACCCAGAACCAGCCCCATCCAAATCCCGGCGGCACCGTAATCGAGCACGAACCCCAAGATGTACGAGGCTGGAATGCCCACGCCCCAATACGAAAAGGCGGCAAGCACGGCAGGCACGGCCGTGTCCTTGACGCCCCGCAACAAGCCCAGCGCAACCGCCTGCGCCCCATCAACCAATTGGAACAAAGCCGCCAAAAAGAGCAGCACAACCCCAAGAACCACGATCTCGGCGCGCGCAGGTTCGTTTTCGAGGATAAAGACGGCGATCAGCGGCTCGGGCAGCAGGACAAAAACCGCGATGGTCATCAGCGCCATTGCAATGCTGAGAGCAATCACAACGCGCGCTCCGCGCTTTAGATCATCCAGATCGCGCCGTCCCAAGGCGTTGCCCGCGCGGATCGTGGCCACATTGGCCAGACCCAAATGCACCATAAAGGTGATCGAGGCGAGGTTCAGCGCGATTCCGTGGGCGGCCAGCGCGATCTTGCCCAGCCAGCCCATCATAAAGGCCGAGGCGGCAAAAAGCCCAACCTCTGACAAAGAGGTCAGGCCAATCGGCAACCCAAGGCGAAAGACCTGGCCCATCATGTCCCAATCCGGCTTCCACAGACGCACGAACAATTGGTACTGCGGCAAAACCCGCACGGCATAAAGAATGACGCCGATCAACATCACGATTTGTGTGATAACCGAGGCCAGCGCCGCCCCCATGATCCCAAGCTCTGGCGCGCCCCAATTGCCAAAGATCAGCGCGTAATTGGCGATCCCGTTGATGAGGGCGGCCAGCAAGGTGATCCAAAAAACGATTTGGGTGCGTTCCAATGCGGCCAGATAGCTTTTCATCACCATCACGCCCAGCGCCGGAAAAATCCCCCAGCCTGCCACACGCAGGTAATCCGCGGCGGGCGCGGCCACTTCGGGGTCCTGGCCCAGGGCCAGCAAGATCGGGTGAGACCACCACAAAAGCGGCATGGCACACAGGCCAAAGGCCATCGAGAGCCACAAGCCCATGCGCGCGGCACGCCGGATCGATGTATCGTCCTCTTCGGCATGGGCGGCTGCCACCATTGGCATCACAGCCTAGGCAAAGCCGCTGCCCATCAAAAAGAGAACAAAAAAGACGCTATGGGCCAATGTCCCTGCCGCCAGCGCCTCGACACCGTACCAGCCCAGCATGACCGTGTCAGTCAGGCCAATGGCGACCTGCCCCAGATGTCCCCCGATCAGAGGAACGCCCAGAAAGACAACAGCCTTTGCATGCGCTGGATAGGAGAGGAATCTCTTTGTCATGGCCAAGCCATACGCCGAGCGCTGACCGGGTGGAAGCCCTCGGTGGCGCCAATCAGAGAGAGAGCATGCGCAGCGCGATACCTGTCGCGATAACCGCGACACCGGCCCCGGCCAACATCTCGATTGCAGCCATCGCGCGCACCGCGCTGGTCCCTTGCAACGGCGCCAAGGCGCTTTCGCGCAAGGTGACCGAGGCCACAGCGACCAGCACCGTTACACTGGCCGTGCCAAGCCCCATGACCAACGCACCGCTGATCCCGGCCCAGGGGATGCCAAAGCCAAAACAGAGGATCAGCAGGAACACAGCCCCGGTACAGGGGCGGATGGCCACCGCGCTTATAACGCCTATCGCGTCGCGCAGGCTGCGCACCTGTTCGGCTTGTTCAAGTGTGGGGCCATGCGCGTGACCACAATCTTCGCAGATGGCATCACCGTGGTGGTGATGATCATGATGATGCGCGTGGTCATGTGTATGGTTGTGGTCGTGGTGATGATGGTGGTGGTGATCATGATCATGATCATGATCGTGCTTATGGTCGTGCGCCTGCGCAGGGGTCTTTTGCGCCGTTAAGCTCCGTCTCAAACGCCGTCCGCCGCGCACCAAAAGCCACGCGCCGATGGCGCTGATGGCGATGTAGCTGGCGGGCGCGAGCACCCGCTCGGCGGTGTCGGTCATGGCTTGTCGCCCCAGATCCAGCACCAGCGCACCAATGGCCACAAGAACGATCGCTGTGACGGCCTGGGCCAAGGAAGAGGCAATCGCCAGGCTGATCAAGCGCGCGATTGGCACGCGCGCGCCCATGCCATAGCCGCCAATTACCAATTTCCCATGCCCCGGTCCGGCTGCGTGAAAAAATCCATAGGCGCCGCAAATGGCCATCAAGGCCAGCCAGGCCCCCGGCTCGCCCGCGCGAACGGCCCGCAATCCGTTTGCAAGCGCCGTTTGCGCCTCGCGTTGACCCGCCGCAGCCCAGCGCGCCACATCGACCATACCGCCAAAGGCAAAAAGCCAAACCACAAGGGCCAGAACAACCAGCGCAAAACCAACAACTAGGATACGCATGAAATAGTGACCGTATCTGCAAAGGCGGCGCCGACCGCCGGGTAATTGTCTTCGGCCTGATCCGCGGGCAGCGCATAAAGCAGCTCTTCAACAAGCGTATAGGCCTTGTCCAAATCGGCCTGTTCCACATCGGCGCGGCAACCGCCGGTCACATCCGGCGCAGCAATCAGCGAATAGGCCGTGTAAAACGTCGGATCATAGGCGCGCAGCTCTAACCCATCTGCCGGGGCGCGAAAGGCGCGGAAATGACGTGTGGTGATGACACCATGCGCAACAGAGGCCCCCCGCCCCTCAGGCGCGCCCAACGTGACATCGGCCCCGTCCGAGCGCACAAAGACGTCGCCCAAAAAGCCTTCGATCCAATTCAGGTCAAAGCCGTCCAGAAGGGCCAGCTCTTCTGGGGTCAGTAGCCCGTCGGCATCATCATCCAGCTTGAGATCTTCCATGATGAGCAGCGAATAAAAGGCATCATATTCCCAGGCGACCTCGATGCCCGTGGCGATCCCGGCTTCGTCCACAAAAAGGCGCAGGCTGGTGTTCACAAAGACATGCGGATGCGCAGGCAATTGGCTGGCCGCCAACGCACCAAAACAGGACAGAATGCACGCACGTAACATGCCCGTTAATCTAAGTTGCAATACTGATCACCTCAACCGGGCGTGCGGCCCGAAGATCTGTCTACGCGGTCTTGTGCCGCTGCGGCACCCTTGAAGATTGGCGCGCACACGTCAAACTCGAAAACAGGTCTTAGGACATAGATGCGCAAAGTCTTGCGCAAAACGGGAGGAAACCATGACCAAAACAACGACACTCTCTGCGGCGATCGCTTTGTCTGCGACGGCAAGCTTTGCCAATCCCATCGACGTGATCCGCCCGGACGCGCCGGAACTGTCGCCCTATGGGGATCGTGCGATTGGCGTTCAGACCATGACATTCACCGATCCGCGCAGGATCGACATCTTGAACGTCACTGCCGATGCCACCCCCGTCTATGACCGCCCTTTGACGGTTGAAATCTGGTATCCAGCCGCGGACGGCACCGCGCCCGGCGGCTCTTACCGCGCCTTTCTGCGCGATGGTCAGACCGAGGTTACCCTGACAGGCCGCGCTGCACGCGATGCGACCCCCGCCAGCGGAGAGAGCTTTCCGCTTATCGTGATCTCGCACGGCTATCCCGGTAACCGCTTTTTGATGAGCCATTTGGGCGAGAACCTTGCCTCCAAAGGGTATGTGACCGTCTCTATCGACCACACCGACAGCACCTATAGCGATCAGGCTGCGTTTGGCTCGACGCTCTATAACCGTCCGCTGGACCAAAAGTTTGTGATCGACGCGATGGAGGCGTTGGATGGTCCGTTGGGCGATATTGTCGACACGGCGAACACCGGGGTCATCGGCTATTCGATGGGCGGCTATGGCGCGCTGATTTTCGCGGGCGCAGGTGTCACGCAAACATCGGTCGACTATCCTTGGGGCACGCCAAATGGGTTGTTGGGCATCCACAAAGCCGGGTCCGACACGCATGAAGCGCTGATCGATGATCGGGTAAAATCCATCGTGTCCATCGGGCCTTGGGGCAAGGCCTTTGCCTTTTGGGATGCCGACGGGGTTGCCGGTTTGCGCAAACCAACGCTGCTCATGGCTGGCAGTGTTGATGACGTGTCAAACTATGGCGCCATGCGCTCGATCTTTGATGAGGCGACGGGAACCGACCGACATCTGC
This sequence comes from uncultured Rhodobacterales bacterium, assembly GCA_964649815.1. Classification (GTDB taxonomy): domain Bacteria; phylum Pseudomonadota; class Alphaproteobacteria; order Rhodobacterales; family Rhodobacteraceae. Next base: position 10,126 of record CAZYQC010000014.1, read on the forward strand.
TGACCTTCAACCACGCAAATCACAATGCCGCGGCGCCGATGCCTGCTCCGGCCGAAAGCTATGAGCCGGTCCCGACGCTCGATTTCGTGCCGTTTGAGCATTACGCGGATGCGGTTTGGGATACGACGCGGATGAACAACATCGCACAACACTTTGCGACCGCCTTCTTTGACCAGCACCTCAAGGGCGCGGACATGGCCGCCTATTTTGATCTCGTGCCAAATGCAGACGATGGCGTCTTTGCGCTGGAAGAAAGCGGCGAGCCAAAGCCAGAGCATAGCTATTGGACCGGTTTCCAGCCGCGCACTGCGGCGGGGTTGCGGTTTGAAACGAAGCGCGCCGGCGAATAAGCCCGCACTTTCGCATCCCCCCCGCGCGCGAGGCGATTGGTTGCCCTTGCGCGCGGGGAATGCGTTACTTGCCCTGCAGATCGCAAAGCCACAAAGGGCCATAAGCCATGACCAAGACGTTACTTCTGACGGGCGCCAGCCGCGGCATTGGCCACGCAACGGTCAAACGGTTCTCGGCAGAAGGGTGGCGCGTCTTGACCTGCTCGCGGCAAGCGTTTGACCCGGCCTGCCCCTGGCCCGGTGGCGAAGACAATCACGTTCAGATTGACCTCGCTGACCCCGCCGCCACGATCGAGGCCATCGAAGACATCAAGGCGCGCTTGAACGGAGAGCTGCATGGCCTCGTCAACAACGCTGGTATCTCGCCCAAAGGGGACGAAGGACAGCGGCTCAACACGCTCGACACGGATTTGCGCACCTGGGGCCAGGTGTTTCACGTCAATTTCTTTGCCTCCATCGTTCTGGCGCGCGGCTTGAAAGACGAACTGGTCGCCGGACGGGGCGCGGTGGTCAATGTCACCTCGATCGCCGGATCGCGTGTGCACCCCTTTGCCGGAGCGGCCTATGCGACCTCTAAGGCGGCGCTTGCTGCGTTGACCCGCGAAATGGCGCATGACTTTGGGCCGTTGGGCGTGCGTGTGAACGCGATTGCCCCGGGCGAGGTTGAAACCTCGATCCTCTCGCCTGGGACCGAAAAAATCGTGGAGACCCTGCCGCTTCGACGTTTGGGGCAACCTGCAGAAGTGGCGGATGCGGTCTTTTATCTGTGCTCGGACAAGGCGAGCTATGTCACCGGGACGGAAATTGAGATCAACGGAGGACAGCACATCTGATGTCTCAGTCGCACACGCAAACGATGCGCAGCCGCATCCTGTCGCTGAATGGTCAGTCGTTTTTCCTGCGCGAATGGGGCGACCCGGAGCGTCCCAAAATTCTGCTGTTGCACGGATTTCCCGAGTTCAGCGGCGCCTGGGATGATCTGGGGCCGCTTTTGGCCCCGTATTTCCACGTCATTGCCCCAGATCAACGCGGCTATGGCTTGTCTTGGGCGCCGCCAGAGGTGGGCGCCTACACGACGTCCAAGCTGGTTGGGGACATGGTTGCCCTGATCAAGACCGAAACGGAGGCACCGGTCGTGGTGATGGGCCATGATTGGGGCGCGGCTGTGGCTTATGGCCTGGCGATGTTCCGGCCAGACCTTGTCTCGCATCTGATCATCGCAAATGGCGTCCACCCGGTGCCGTTTCAACGCGCAATGGCCTCGGGCGGCGCGCAGACAGAGGCCAGCCAGTATATCCTGTTTCTGAGGAAAGAAGGCTCCGAAGACATTCTGGCCGCCGACAATTTTGCCAAAATTCACAGCCTGTTCACGGCCAAAATGGATCTTGATTGGCTGACCGGCGACCGTCTGGAGGCGTATCGCACCGCTTGGGGGCAGCCGGGGCGCTTGCGGGGCATGGTCAATTGGTACCGCGCCTCGCCGCTTCTTGTGGCCAAGCCGGGCGAACCGATCCAAATGCCGCCGCTGCCGCTTGATAAGCTGCACGTCCCCCAGCCGCACTTGCTGTTGTGGGGTGAGAAAGACACGGCCTTGCTGCCCGAATCCACCGAAGGGCTAGAGGAATTTGCCCCCCACCTCACACGGGTTGCGCTGCCCGAGGCCAATCACTGGCTTATTCACCAAGAACCGGAAACGCTCGCCCAGCACATCCTTGGCTGGCTGCCTCTTGCCGAGCGGCGCGCCACGACCTAGGTACGGCCCTGACGGGCGTCTGCCCTTCTCGTCACGCGTTGCATTCCGGTGGCCTTAAGCAATTCCGAGGGAGCTGGCTCTGTCCGGGCCCTGGTTCGGTTACCCGGCACCCACCTGTATATACAGGTCCTCGGGAATGAGAGAACCAACGGCTGTGGTGGTGCCCGTCACCTTTGATCTGGGATCGAAGGATTTTGGGCGCACTGGCGCACCGACGCATATCTGGTTTTGCCGCGCGACAAAGTCTTTCCGCCACAGCAGTGCTGCACCCAAACCTCACCTGTGCAGCCGCACACAAACCCTCTGAAAAAACGCGCGTTGGAGGCGGGGCGGAACGGGCTATCTTTGGGACAGCCCGAATTCAGGAGAACAGCGCCCATGTCCTTGCGTCCCACCTTAGAAGCCCGCCGTGCTGTTCCGACAATGGAAGGTGCCGGGGTCAAGTTGCATCGGGCCTTTGGTTTCCAAGATCCAAGCGAGTTGGACCCGTTCCTGTTGTTTGACGACTTTCGCAACGAGCGGCCCGAAGACTTTGAGCGCGGCTTTCCCTGGCATCCCCATCGCGGCATCGAGACGATCACCTATGTTCTGGCAGGAACTGTTGATCATGGGGACAGCTTGGGGAATGTGGGCACGCTGGGCGCGGGCGATGTACAGTGGATGACCGCCGGCTCGGGCATTTTGCACCAAGAGATGCCGCATGGAAACGCACGCGGGCAGATGCATGGCTTTCAGCTGTGGGGCAATCTGCCTGCGGCGCAGAAAATGACCGCACCGCGCTATCAGGACGTTCAAGGCAAAGACATACCAGAGGTCATTGATGACGACGGAACCCGGGTCAAAATCATCACCGGCACGTTTTGGGGCAAGACAGGCCCAGTGGACGGCATCGCCGCTGATCCGCAATACCTTGATGTTTTTGTCCCGGCGGGCGTGAAAAAGACCTTTCAGATCGACACCTATCGCCGCGCATTTGCCTATGTCTTTGAAGGCGCTGGCGCCTTTGCCGACGCCTCTGCGCCGCAGGGCGTTCTGTTAGAGAAAGAGGTCGGCGGAGAAGAGGTGAACATACGGGATTTGTCCGGCGACCGAACGCTGATCCGGTTCGGCACGGGCGATGAGGTTACGGTTCAGGCCGGTGAGGACGGGATACGCTTTTTGCTGATCTCGGGCGCGCCGATTGACGAACCAGTGGCGTGGCACGGGCCGATCGTGATGAACACGCAAGAAGAGCTGCACCAAGCCATGCGGGATCTGCGCAATGGCACCTTTATCAAACCCGTTCACTGACCCCGCCGTCGCGCACCCAGCGCCAGTTTGCGCGTCAGATCGTTGAAATTCCCACGGATCGGCGGACCATCGTCCAGTAAAGATCCTGCACATCGCCCAGGCTAAGGCGGCCGCCTTCGCGGAACCAGGTGTTGACCCCGGTCAGCATGGCGATCAACGCAAAGGTTGCCACGCGCGTGTCACCGGGGGCCATAACGCCTTCGGCGACGCCTGATTTCAAAATCGCGTCCAGATGATTTTCGTATTCGGCCCGCAACCCCTCGATCAGCAGAAAGTTCTCGTCCGACAGGTTGCGCAGTTCCATATAGGCGATGAAGACTTCCTCTGGCCTGTCGCGGTGGAACGCGATGTGGTGGCGCACAAAGGCCTCTAACCGCACGATGGCAGGCCCTTTGGTCACGCTGTCTGGCAGGGTCGACAACAGGTGATCCATATGGCTCTTCATCAGCTCAAGCAAAAGCGATTGCTTGTCAGGGATGTAGTTATAGAGCGCTCCGGCCTGCACGCCGACCTCGGCTGCGATCTGGCGCATAGAGACGGCGGCATAGCCGTGTTTGGCAAAAAGCGCCAAAGCCGCCTGCCGGATGCGAGGTCCGGTGATATCGCTGTGAGAACCTGTTGTCCGAGCCATGCATATTCATAACTGAACACCCGTTCATACTGAACCCCACTTGCCCCGATCCCCCGCCTTGGTGCATCACAGGGGCAACACCTGAGCCCCAACAGGATCGCTTTATGGCCCGCCCTTTCCTCTTGACTGTGCTTGTCGCTCTGCCACTTTTGGCAGCTTGTGCGCAATTTCCTGATCTGGACGCTGCTGTGTCGGAAGAGGCCAAGACCGCGCCGCCGCCCGAGCTTGTCCCGGTTGAGCGGATTTTGGGGCCTGCAACGGCGGTTCCGCCGTCGACGGGGGACGAAACCGAAGAAGAATTGCGCGCCCGTGCCGCCGCCCTGCGCGCACGGGCAAATCGTTTGCGACAACAATAAAATACGAGCGATTGCGATGCCCGGCCAATAGAGCTACATCGCGCTAGCAGAAACATTCTCGACAAAAAGGATCGCGCCCATGACCCAGCCCCTCCGACTTGGTATTGCAGGGCTTGGAACTGTGGGTGCGGGTGTTGTGCGGATCGTTCGTCAACACGCGCAAATGCTGGAGGCCCGCACCGGGCGGCCGATTGCGATCACGGCTGTATCCGCCCGCAACCGCGACAAGGACCGCGGCGTATCGTTGAGCGGTTACGACTGGGAAGACGACCCCGTCGCTTTGGCCGGCCGGTCGGACATTGACATCTTTGTAGAGCTGATCGGCGGCGATGCAGGCCCTGCCAAAGCCGCCACCGAGCTTGCGCTGGACAGTGGCAAGGACGTGGTGACAGCCAACAAAGCCATGCTGGCGCTTCATGGTCAGGCTTTGGCCGAACGGGCCGAGGCCCAAGGCCGCAGCCTGCGCTACGAAGCAGCCGTTGCAGGCGGCATACCGGTGATCAAATCCCTGACCGAAGGTCTGGCCGGAAATGATGTGACCCGCGTGATCGGGGTCATGAACGGATCGTGCAATTATATCCTGACGCGGATGGAAAGCGCGGGCCTCACCTACGAAGAGGTCTTTGCCGAAGCCGATGGTCTTGGCTATCTCGAAGCCGATCCACAGCTGGATGTGGGGGGCATTGATGCCGCACATAAGCTGGCGATTCTGTCGGCCATTGCCTTTGGTGCGCAGGTCGATTTCGACGCGATCGAGCTCGAAGGCATTGAGCGCATTTCGATCGAGGATATTCGGCAGGCCGCCGATATGGGGTTCAAGATCAAACTGCTGGGCGTGGCGCAGCGCACCGGGCGCGGGTTGGAACAGCGGATGATGCCTTGCCTTGTGCCTGAGACGTCCCCGTTGGGTCAGTTGCAAGGCGGCACAAATATGGTGGTGCTAGAAGGCGACGCGGTCGAGCAGGTTGTTCTGCGCGGCCCGGGCGCAGGTCAGGGCCCGACCGCCAGCGCCGTCATGGCCGACATTTGTGACATTGCGCGCGGCACCAAGATGCCGGTCTTTGGCCAACCGGCCAAGCGCCTGTCACAAATCCCGCCTGCGCGTTCTGGCACCCCTGCCCCCTATTACCTGCGCATGAGCCTGGTCGATAAACCAGGCGCGCTGGCCAAGATTGCAACCGTGTTGGGCGAAGCTGGCATTTCCATCGACCGCATGCGCCAATATGGCCATGACAGCAGTGCAGCGCCGGTTTTGATTGTTACTCACAAATGCACGCGCGCCGATTTGGACCAAGCGTTAGGCGCGATGCACCAGACAGACGTTCTTGCATCGGACCCCGTTGCTTTGCGTATTGAAAACGTCTGACCAAACTTAAAGGACTTTTGACATGAACACCCAAGCCGCCTTTCAAGATCGCATGTTGTCGCTTGGACTTGCGCGTGTCTCCGAAGCCGCCGCGCTGGCGTCGGCCAAACTGGTTGGACGTGGCGACGAAAAAGCCGCGGATCAGGCCGCTGTCAACGCGATGCGCACGCAGCTCAACATGCTGGACATCGCGGGCGTCGTGGTCATCGGCGAAGGCGAACGCGACGAAGCTCCGATGCTGTTTATCGGAGAAGAGGTTGGCACCGGAAACGGGCCAGGCGTCGACATCGCCCTTGACCCTCTGGAGGGGACAACGCTGACCGCGAAAGACATGCCCAACGCGCTTACCGTTATTGCGATGGGCCCCCGAGGATCAATGTTGCATGCGCCCGATGTCTATATGGACAAGCTGGCCATCGGGCCGGGCTATGCGCCCGACACCGTGACGCTGGATATGTCTCCGGCCGAGCGTGTCAACGCTCTGGCCAAGGCCAAGGGCTGCGACCCCAGCGACGTCACGGTCTGCATCCTCGAACGCCCGCGCCACGAAGATATGGTGGCCCAGGTGCGCGGAACGGGTGCGTCCATCCGCCTGATCACAGACGGCGATGTCGCCGGTGTGATGCATTGCGCCGAGGCCAGCACCGGCATCGACATGTATATGGGCGCTGGTGGCGCGCCCGAAGGCGTTCTGGCGGCTGCTGCGCTCAAATGCATGGGCGGACAAATCTATGGCCGCCTGCTCTTTCGCAATGATGACGAAAAAGCCCGCGCGCAAAAGGCCAATATCTCGGATTTGGACCGGATCTACACCCGTGACGACATGGTCACCGAAGATGTCATCTTCGCCGCCACAGGCGTCACCAGCGGCTCTTTGCTGCCTGCGGTCAAACGCGAACCTGGCTGGCTTACCTGCGAAACGCTGCTGATGCGCTCTCGCACCGGCTCGGTGCGCCGGATGAGCTATCGCACGCCGATCTCCAGCACGGAATGAGCGGGGGCGCCATGTCCTCGGCCGAGGCCTATCTCGGCGTCACACAGTCTCTCACTGGCAAGGTCTGGCGCGGGCCTTCTGGCGCGCATCAACGCGCCACCGAAGCTTTGGGCCAGCAAACGGCGCTGGCACCTGCGGTCTGTGCGGTGTTGGCCCGGCTGGGCGTCACCGCAGAAGAGGCCGATGCCTATCTGACGCCCACCTTGCGGGATCTGCTGCCGGACCCGCGCAGCCTGCGCGACATGGAGACTGCGGCGAACCGTCTGCTTGCCGCCGCCGAGCGGAAAGAACGCATCGCGATATTCGCAGATTATGACGTAGATGGAGGGAGTTCCGCGGCCCTCTTAATCCATTGGCTGAGGTTTTTTGACCATCGCGCCACGCTCTATGTGCCAGACCGGATTGACGAAGGCTATGGCCCGAACGAAAGCGCGATGTCCGCGCTGGCCAAGAACCACGATCTGATTGTCTGCGTGGATTGCGGAACGCTGTCGCATGATGCGCTGGCCGCTGCGCAGGCGGCGGATGTGATCGTCTTGGATCACCACCTGGGCGGTGAAACCCTGCCACCCGCACTGGCCGTCGTGAACCCAAACCGCCAAGACGAAGACGGCGCCTTGGCCCACCTGTGCGCAGCCGCCGTCGTCTTTCTTACGCTTGTCGAAGCGGGCCGCCAGCTGCGCGCCAAGTCTCAACCAACCCCTGATCTGTTGGCCAGCTTGGATCTGGTCGCTCTGGCCACTGTGGCCGATGTGGCCCCTTTGGTCGGCGTCAACCGGGCCTTTGTGCGCCAAGGTCTGCAAATCATGTCCCGCCGCGCGCGCCCTGGCCTGGTCGCGCTGGCCGATACTGCGCGGCTTGATACCGCGCCCGCCGCCTATCACCTGGGCTATGTTCTGGGTCCGCGCATCAACGCAGGCGGTCGCGTGGGACAGGCGGATTTGGGTGCGCGATTGCTGTCTACCGTCGACCCGCACGAGGCCGCAGCCCTTGCCGAACGTCTCGAAGCCTTGAATGCAGAGCGGCGCGACATCGAAGCCGCCGTGCGCGCAGCCGCGCTTGAACAGGCCGAAGACCGCGGGCTTGATGCGCCGCTTGTGTGGGCAAGCGGCGACGGCTGGCACCCTGGCGTGGTCGGCATCGTGGCCGCGCGCCTCAAAGAATGCGCCAACCGCCCCGCCATCGTCATTGGCGTCGAACACGGCGTTGGCAAAGGGTCTGGCCGGTCGGTCTCTGGCATCGACCTGGGCGCACCGATCCAACGCCTTGCCGCAGAAGGCCTCATCAGCAAAGGCGGCGGGCACAAAATGGCGGCGGGCCTCACCGTCGCCAAAGACGACATCCCCGCCGCGATGGCGCGGTTGTCCGACTTGCTGGCCCGGCAAGGCTCGGGCCAACAAGGCCCCGCAGAGGTGCGCATCGACGCAAGCCTGATGGTGGGCGCGGCCTCCATCGATCTGGTCGAAGCGCTTGAGGCCGCAGGCCCCTATGGCGCAGGCGCCCCCGGCCCGCGTTTCGCGTTGCCGGATGTCACGATTTTTCACGCCCGCCGTGTCGGCGAAAGCCATCTAAAGCTGACCGTTGGCGATCCGGGCGGCAAACGGATCGACGCCATCGCCTTTGGCGCCTTCGACAGCGATCTGGGCCCTGCTTTGGAAACCGCGCGTGGCAGCCGCGTGCATCTTGCCGGGAAATTGGACCTCAACACCTTCCGAGGGCAAACCAGCGTCCAACTCCGCCTCGACGACGCAGCCCTGGCCTAGGCCCAAGGAAAAACGCCCGCCGCGCATTTTCTGCTTGCACCCCGCAACGGTAAATCCTAAATCACCGCTCACGACCAGCGCGGCCCGTTCGTCTATCGGTTAGGACGCCAGGTTTTCAACCTGGAAAGAGGGGTTCGATTCCCCTACGGGCTGCCATTTTTCCCAAAACCACCTGTCCAAAAGACCGCTCTTGCGTTCTGTTTGGTCGCCAGTTCCGGCTGAGAGCTCATCCCCCCACCAACGTCACGTGCAACGCACCGCCGGGCGCTTAGATCGCGAGGCTGTGGATGTGGTCGCCGGAGAGGGCGGCGTCGAGGCGGGCGGCGATGAGGCGGGCGGCTGCGGTGAAATCTGGCTTGAGCGCCACGCCGCCTGGGCACCGCGCCAGGATGTCTGGGAAGGTGCGCAAAAGATCGGCAAGGGCAAAGTCAAAATCCGCTGCGTGATCTGGGAAATGGTGCAAAATGTCCGGTGCGGTGAGCTTGTGTTGACACATGATTGCGTCGATCATGGCGGCCACGAATTTGTCTTCCTGGCTGAGGGAAAAGCCCCGCGCGCCGGCGAGCCCCCCGCCTTGCACCAACCGTGCATAGCCCGAGGTCGCCACGGCGTTTTGCGCATAGCCTTGGGGGAACTTTGAAATCGCAGAGGCGCCAAAACCGATGAGCGTCGCGCAGCAATCGTCTGTATAGCCTTGGAAATTGCGGGTCATCGTGCCGGCGCGCGCGGCCTGGGTCAGGCTGTCGCTGGCCCGGGCAAAATGGTCAATCCCCAGGGTCTCATAGCCTGCGCCAGTCAAATGCGTGCCGGCGGCTTGCGACATGTCGAACCGGGTTTGCGTGTCTGGCAAGGCCGCATCCGGGATCATCACCTGGCGTTTTGACACGTGCGGAACATGCGCATAGCCATAAAGCGCCACGCGGTCCGGCCCGAGGGCAATGACCTGGTCCAAGGTGCGCAGCAGCCCAGAGACGGTTTGAAACGGCAGACCATAGAGCAAATCGACATTGAGGCTTTGCACACCGATCTGCCTCAGTTGATCAATGATGCCTTGGGTTTGCGCGATGCTTTGTTCGCGTCCGATGGCGGCCTGCACTTTGGGGGCAAAATCCTGGACCCCGATGCTCGCCCGGTTCATCCCCCATGTGGCAAGCGCGTCCAGAACCTCGCCCGAGGCTTCTGTCGGATCAATTTCGACGGAGAACTCAAAATCCTTGGTTGGCGCAAAACGCGCAAACACGTCTGCCAAGAGGGAATTCATGATCTCGGCTGACAAGAGCGTGGGCGTGCCGCCCCCCAGATGCAGCCGCGCCATCGGCATGTCAGAGCCAAGGTATGTGTCAGCGATGGTTGCGATTTCTTTGCGCAGGACGGTCACATAGCTTTCGACCGGGGCCAGCGTCTTGGTGCCTTGGGTGCGACACGCGCAAAACCAGCACAATCTGCGGCAAAAGGGGATGTGGATGTAGATCGACACCGGCTCGTCCTGCGGCACAGCGCCAAGCCACTGGCGCTGATGTTGCGCGCCTTGATCCGCCTCGAACCGATTGGCCGGCGGATAGCTGGTGTACCGGGGGACCTTTGCGTCAAAAAGCCCGTAGCGTCGAAGCACATTTACCTTATCCATGTGCATCGGATACGATCCTATCCAATGCGCGACTTTGATTCAGATCAACTCAGATGAATTTTGTCTTCAACGAACGGGACGGGTGCGGTTCGTGCCCCATTCGCCATCGCGCCGTTTGCGCGCGTTGTGACGATGATGAATTGTCACTGCTGGAACAGATGAAATCCTATAAAACCTTTGAGGCGGGCCAGCCTATTGTCTGGCGCGGCGATGGGTTGACGCATGTCTCCTCTGTGGTCAGCGGCATTGCCTCCTTGTCACGCACCCTGGAAGACGGGCGCACGCAAATGGTTGGTCTGTTGCTGCCGTCTGACTTTATCGGCCGTCCGGGGCGCGAGGTGGTAGAGTTCGACGTCACAGCCGTAACAGACGTGACACTATGCCGGTTCGAGCGGGTACCCTTCGAAGAATTGGTCGAAGATGTGCCGCATATTTCGCAGCGTGTGATGGAGATGGCGCTGGATGAGCTGAATGCGGCGCGCGAATGGATGGTTCTGCTGGGCCGCAAAACCGCGCGGGAGAAAATCGCGACATTCCTTGAGATGGTCGTGCGGAGGGATACGCTGCCGATGCATGGCCAGACCCAGCACACGCTGCCGCTGACCCGCGAAGAAATCGCGAATTTCCTTGGCCTGACCCTCGAAACAGTCAGCCGCCAATTGTCGATCATGAAGAAAAACGGGATTCTGAGTTTTTCCGATCGACGCAGCTTTACCATCACCGATATGGCCGCCTTGCACGCGGCAACGGGCGACGATGCGGACGGCGGCGTTATCGTTTAACCGCGCTTGATCCAGATCAAGGTTCGATCCGCCCGAAGATGGCATCACCCTTTCAACACGAAAGGAGTGTGTCATGTACAAACATGTTCTCATACCAATCGAACTTGGCGGCGCCGGGGATCTCGCGCTTGCCCGTCAGGCCGCTGAAAAACTGGTCGATGCGGACGGAAAGCTCACGCTGTTGCACGCGGTCCAGCCGATCCCGAATTACGTCGAAGCCTATGTGCCACCGGATCTGAATGCGCAGACCCTGACCGGCGCCAAGGACAAGCTGAACGAGATTGCGGCCGAGCTGGGCGTGGCGAACACCGTGGTCAAGATCGGCTCGGCGGGGCGCACAATCGTGGATTGGGCCACAGAGAACGACGTCGATTGCATCGTCATCGCCTCGCATCAGCCTGCTATGTCCGACATTTTGCTAGGCTCGACCGCAGCTTGGGTGGTGCGTCACACGCCCACCGCAATCCACGTCGTCCGATAACTGAGGTGATTTGATTCAGATCAAAGTTCGCCACGGCGCTGCCGGATACATCCGAACAAAGGGAACGAAAGCCCGCGCAACGCGGGCACGGGAAAGGGTCTGCCAATGGAAGCGGTAAAACTCGGAGCATTAGGTTTGGTTGCGCTGGTCGCAGCCTATGCGGCGGATCAGGGGAACGATCTGGCCTTCAGGATACATGGCTTGATCGTGATGCTGATCGCTGCGGGCCTTTTTATCTGGCAAGTGCGCAAAACGGGAGACCCCCAGCCGGAAACCGATACATCCTTTTACAAGGATGATGTCGTTCGGGCTGGCGTCATTGCGACAGCCTTTTGGGGCGTCGCAGGCTTGGCAGTTGGGGTGCTGATCGCGCTCCAACTGACCTTTCCGGTGCTCAATTTCGAATGGGCGCAACCTTATGCTAACTTTGGACGCTTAAGACCACTGCACACCTCGGCGGTGATTTTTGCCTTTGGTGGCAATGCGTTGATCGCCTCGTCCATCTATATTGTGCAACGCACCAGCCGCACCCGCCTCTTTGGCGGAAATCTGGTTTGGTTTGTCTTTTGGGGCTACCAGCTGTTTATCCTGTTGGCGGCGACCGGCTATCTGTTGGGGGCCACCCAATCCAAAGAATACGCTGAACCGGAATGGTATCTCGACATTTGGCTGACCATCGTTTGGGTCTGCTATCTGGTCGTCTTCCTGGGAACCGTCATCAACCGCAAAGAACGGCACATCTATGTCGCCAACTGGTTCTTGCTGGCGTTCATCGTGACGGTTGCGATGCTGCATGTCGTCAACAATCTGGCGATCCCCGTCAGCATCTGGGGCAGCAAATCTGTCCAACTTTTTGGCGGCGTTCAGGATGCGATGACCCAGTGGTGGTATGGCCACAACGCGGTCGGCTTTTTCCTCACCGCCGGCTTTCTTGGGATGATGTATTACTACGTTCCCAAACAGGCGAACCGGCCTGTCTATAGCTACAAGCTCTCGATCGTTCACTTTTGGGCACTGATCTTTCTGTATATCTGGGCGGGTCCGCACCATTTGCATTACACCGCCCTGCCCGATTGGGCATCGACGCTGGGAATGGTCTTTTCGGTCGTTCTTTGGATGCCAAGCTGGGCGGGTATGATGAATGGCCTCATGACGCTCAACGGCGCATGGGACAAGATCCGCACCGACCCGATCATCCGGTTCCTGGTGGCCAGCCTCGCTTTCTATGGCATGTCCACCTTTGAAGGCCCGATGATGTCGATCCGCGCGGTGAATTCGCTGTCGCACTACACAGACTGGACCGTTGGTCACGTGCATTCTGGCGCGCTTGGGTGGAACGGCATGATCATCTTTGCAATGATCTACTTCCTCACGCCGCGCCTTTGGAACCGGGGTGCCATGTATTCGGTCGCTGCGATGAACTGGCACTTCTGGCTCGCGATGATTGGCATCGTTCTCTATGCGGCATCGATGTGGGTCAGCGGCATCATGGAAGGTCTGATGTGGCGCGAAGTCGATGACCAGGGCTTTTTGGTCAACTCTTTCGCAGACACCGTCAGCGCCAAGTATCCGATGTATCTCATCCGAAGCCTTGGCGGCATTCTCTACCTCGCTGGTGCCGGGATCATGTGCTGGAACATGTGGATGACCATTCGTGGCTACGTCACCGTCCACCAGCCCATCGCCCAGATCACACAGCCAGCAGAATAAGGAACACTCCCTATGGCCCTTATTGATAAGCACGTCATTCTTGAACGTAGCCCAACGCTCCTTCTGACCTTTTCGCTGACTGTGGTCACAATCGGCGGGATCGTTGAAATTGCTCCGCTCTTTTGGTTGGAGAACACGATCGAAGAGGTCGAGGGCATGCGTCCCTACAGCCCGCTCGAACTGGCCGGTCGCGACATCTACATCCGCGAAGGATGTTACGTCTGCCACAGCCAGATGATCCGGCCCATGCGCGACGAGGTCGAACGCTATGGCCACTACAGCCTGGCCGCAGAGAGCATGTATGATCACCCGTTCCAATGGGGCTCCAAACGCACCGGACCCGATTTGGCCCGCGTGGGTGGGCGCTATTCAGATGATTGGCATCTGGTGCACCTGATTGACCCACAATCGGTTGTCCCCGAGAGCATCATGCCCAGCTATGCGTTCCTGCTGGACGCCCAACTGGACGGTGAACATATCGACGATTTGATGCGCACGCACCGCATGGTGGGCGTGCCCTATTCAGACACGCAGATCGAATTCGCCTACAACGATTTCCAGGCCCAAGCCGACCCCGATGGCGACTGGGACGACATGTCTGAACGCTATCCCAAAGCGGCGATCGGCAATTTTGATGGTCAGCCAGAGCTGACCGAAATGGATGCGCTCATCGCTTATATGCAAATGCTTGGCACGCTGGTGGACTTTTCCACCTTTGTACCTGACGCCAGCCGATAAGGAGCTCTGACGTGGAAACCTATACACTTCTCCGGGCATTCGCCGACAGCTGGTTCTTGTTGGCCATGTTCACCTTTTTCATCGCGGCCTGTGTCTTTGCGTTTTGGCCGTCCCAACGCGGCGCCAGAGAAGACGCCGCAGCCATCCCGCTGCGCGATGAAGCGCCGAAATGCAGCGGGGCTTGCGCCATGTGCACACAGAACTCCAACCATGTGAAGGGCTGCAACAATGGATGATCCACGCGTTGACGAACTAACCGGCCGTGAAACTATGGGGCATGACTTCGACGGGATCGAAGAGCTCAATACCCCGATGCCGCGTTGGTGGCTCATTACCTTCTATGTCACGTTGCTGTGGGGCATTGGCTACACGATTGCCTTTCCCGCATGGCCCATGATCTCGGGCGCGACGGCTGGCCTTTTGGGGTACTCGACCAGAGGCGAAGTGGTCGCTCAGATCGAAGATCACGAAGCCGCCAATGCCGAGCTTGTCCAGGCGCTTTTGACAGTCGATCTTGCAGCCTTTGACCCACAATCCGACTTGCACCGTTATGCCAATGCGCGCGGAGCCTCCGTTTTTCGCGCCCAATGCAGCCAGTGTCACGGCGCCGGTGCGGCAGGTGCGGTGGGCTATCCCAATTTGCTGGACAATGACTGGTTGTGGGGCGGCAGTCTGGAAGACATCGCCTATTCCGTGCGGCACGGCATTCGCAACGAGACCGACGACGACGCGCGATGGTCGGAAATGCCGGCCTTTGGCGAGATTTTGAGCCCCGAGGAAATCGCGACACTCGCCGATTTCATTCCCGGTTTGCCAGACGGAGGAGCTGGCGAAGGTGCGACCCTGTTTGCGGACAATTGCGCGTCATGCCACGGTGACAGTGGCTATGGAGACCGCGAACAGGGTGCACCAAATTTGGCAGACGCCATCTGGCTTTATGGCGGCGATCGCGACGCTTTGATCGAGACCATCACCGATGCCCGATTTGGCGTGATGCCGGCCTGGGGCCAACGCCTGTCCGAAGAGGACGTGCGCGCCGTGTCGACCTATATTCACAGCTTGGGCGGCGGAGAATAATTCTCGGCCCCCCGACCCTTTCTTGATGCAGGTCAAAGATCAGACTTGGCCTGCATCTTATGCATGACGGGCAAACCCCAGAGTGCGATGACATGAGCCACACATCAGAATCATTTTACGCAGCCCGCGAACCCGTTTTTCCCCGCCGCGTGTCCGGTCCTTTTCGCCGATTGAAATGGGTGCTGATGCTGATCACGCTGGGGATCTACTATATCACGCCCTGGATCAGATGGGACCGGGGGCCAAACCTGCCCGATCAGGCGGTGTTGGTCGATCTGGCGGGCAGACGGTTCTACTTTTTCTGGATCGAAATTTGGCCGCATGAATTCTATTTTGTTGCGGGCCTTTTGATCATGGCCGGTCTTGGCCTCTTTCTGTTTACGTCTGCTTTGGGCCGCGTCTGGTGCGGCTACGCCTGCCCCCAGACGGTTTGGACGGACCTTTTTATTCTGGTTGAACGTTGGATCGAAGGCGACCGCAACGCGCGGCTGCGGTTACACCGCGCCGACTGGTCCTTTCGCAAAGCGCGCCTGCGCCTGACCAAGTGGACGGCCTGGGCGCTGATCGGCTTGGCCACTGGCGGGGCTTGGGTGTTCTATTTTGCCGACGCCCCAACGCTGGCAATGCAATTCGCAACCCTCAGCGCCCCCAGCATCGCATGGACAACCGTCGCGATCCTAACCGCGACCACCTTTATCTTTGGCGGTTTCATGCGCGAGCAAGTCTGCATCTACATGTGCCCCTGGCCACGCATCCAAGGCGCGATGATGGACGACGAAACACTCACCGTGGCCTATCGCGACTGGCGCGGCGAGCCACGGGGCAAAAAGCGCGATGCCACCGCAGGGGATTGCATCGACTGCAACGCCTGCGTCGCAGTGTGCCCAATGGGCATCGACATCCGCGATGGTCAGCAACTCGCCTGTATCACCTGCGCCCTGTGCATCGACGCCTGTGACGATGTGATGGCCAAGGTCGGCCGCGAACGTGGCTTGATCGATTACCTCTCGACCTCTGACGCAGATCGCGAAATGGCTGGTGGCAAGGCGCGCCCCTATTGGCAGCATATCCTGCGTCCGCGCATCATCCTCTACACCGCCATCTGGGCTGCCATTGGCCTGGGCATGACCTGGGCGATCTTTGTGCGCCCTGACATCGAAATGACCGTCGCCGCCGTGCGCAACCCGACGTATGTCACCTTGTCTGATGGTGCGATCCGCAACAGCTATGAAGTGCGCCTGCGCAACAAACACAGCGAAGATCGCATGTTTGGCCTGCATGTCGCGGGCGACCTGAACTTGCGCCTGTCGGTCGAAGGCACGCCCTATTCGGCCATCAACGTCCCGGCTGATGAAACCTTCAAAGTGCGCGTCTATGTCACCGCGCCCGCAGGCAGCGATCCCGCAGGCGTCAGCGAAACCGCCATCCGCTTTTGGGTCGAAGACCTGTCCAACGGCGATCGCGCCTACAATTCCAGCCACTTCAACGGACGAGGAGAGCCGCTATGACACCGATGACAGGACGCCATGTGCTTGCGATGTTTGTCTTTGGCTTTGGCGTGATCATTTCGGTCAATCTGATCCTGGCCTTTAATGCGGTGCGCACGTTCCCAGGGCTCGAGGTCAAGAACTCATATGTCGCGAGCCAATTCTTTGACGAAAACCGCGCGACGCAACTTGCCCTGGATTGGACCGTTTCTGCCTCTCTTGACGGTGATCAACTGACCCTGAGGATCGAGAAAGACGGCGCGCCAATTGCGCCCCGGATCGAAACCGCAATCTTTGGGCGGCCCACCTCTGTTGCCCATGACCAGACACCTGACTTTCGGTTCAACGGCGCGGCCTATGTGGCCCAGGTCAAGGCCGGATCCGGCAATTGGAACCTGCGCCTAAGCGCGCGCGCCGCAGACGGCAGCCTCTTTCAACAGCGGATCGTGGTGGAGCATGCGCCATGACACAAGCCTGTCCCGCATGTGTGGCCGCGCCGGATCTGGACGACGTCCAGCTTGTCCAGACGCCGTCGGTGCAACTGTCTGTTCCCAGGATGCATTGCGCCGCCTGCATCGCGACAATTGAGCGTCATCTCAGAGGCTTGGACGACGTTTTTGATGCAAAAGCGAACTTGAGCCTCAAACGGGTTCAGATCGTGACCGACCGTTCGCCCACGCAAATGGTCGATGCTTTGGGTGATGTGGGTTTTGAGGCTTATCCGCTGGACGAGCGCGTTCTCTCCCAGGAAACCGATCCCGTCGGGCGGGATCTGTTGATGCGCCTTGGCATCGCGGGTTTTGCGATGATGAACGTGATGCTCTTGTCGGTGGCCGTCTGGTCTGGCGCCAGCGGCGCGACGCGGGATCTGTTTCACTTGATCTCTGCTCTGATCGCGCTGCCAGCCGCGCTTTATTCGGCACAGCCCTTTTTTGCCAATGCAATGCGCGCTTTGCGCGTCAGACGTTTGAACATGGATGTGCCAATTTCACTGGCCATTTTGCTGGCCGGGGGCATGTCGCTTTACGAAACGCTTTTGGGAGGAGAGCATGCCTATTTCGACGCGGCTCTGTCCCTGACCTTTTTCCTGCTTATCGGGCGGTATCTTGAACACAACACCCGTTCTGCTGCGCGCTCTGCGGCCAAAGAGCTGGCCGCGATGGAGGCTTACACGGCCGACCGGCGCGGCGACAACGGGGTGGAAACAGTGCCAATCGACGCGCTTGGCGTTGGGGATATCGTTGTCGTGCCCACCGGCGTGCGCGTACCTGTCGATGGCTACTTGATAAGCACAACCGCCTTTACCGACCGCGCGCATCTCACGGGGGAAAGCGACCCGATCAGCCACACCAAAGGCGCCTTGATCAACGCAGGCGAAGTCAACATGGGCGCACCTTTTGACGTTGAGGCCAAAGCCGTGGGCGCAGATACGCGTCTGCATGATCTGGCGCGATTGGTTGAAACAGCCGAATTTGCGCGCAATCGTTACACCTCTTTGGCGGACCGGGCCGCGGCAATCTATGCACCGGCGGTGCATGCATTGGCTCTTTTGACATTCATCGGCTGGGTCATCTTTGACGGAGACATCCGCCACGCGCTGAACGTGGCCATTGCAGTCTTGATCATCACCTGCCCCTGCGCGCTTGGCCTTGCCGTTCCGGCCGTGTCCACCGCCGCCATCAGCGCGCTTTATCGGCTTGGGTTTCTTGTGAAATCCGGCACGGCGCTCGAACGTCTGGCCGATGTGCAAACGATCGTTTTGGACAAGACCGGCACTTTGACCACCCCAGGGTTCAACTTTGACCTGTCCGCCGTGGACGAGAGTGACCTGCGCATCGCCAAGGCGCTCGCGCAGGAAAGCTGCCACCCCCTGTCAAAAGCGCTCGCCACCTATTTGGCAGAGGTGGCGCCAGCCGATTTGACCGACATCTCAGAGCTGAGCGGCCAAGGCGTGTCTGCCAAGTATCAAGGCAGGTCCGTCGCCTTGGGCAGGGCCCATTGGCTGGGTCATAAAGGCGACGGTCTGTGGTTGAAAAACGCGGACCGCCTGACGCCCCTGCCCTTTACCGAGACACTGACGCCCGGCGCAGACGACATGGTCGCGGGGCTGTCTCAGCAGGGCTATACGCTGGGTGTTTTGTCTGGCGACACACAGGAAAAAACCGCCGCACTGGCCGGGGCCTTGGGGATCGAAACCTTTGTCGCCTCGACCTCACCCGAAGAAAAGAACGACTATATTCAAGAGCTTGAGGCGCAGGGAACGCATGCCTGCATGATCGGTGACGGTCTGAACGATGCGGTGGCCCTTGCCTCTGCGCATGCCTCCGTCGCCCCCGGATCGGCCCTCGACGCGGCGCGCAGTGCCGCCGATGTTGTCGCGATCCGGCAAAACTGGGACCGCCTGCCGCTTTTGTTTCAGGTTGCACGCAAGGCAGTCCACCTCTCGCGCCAGAACTTTGGCATTGCATTGGCCTATAACGCCATCGCGATCCCCATCGCGGTCCTGGGCTTTGCCACACCTTTGATGGCCGCCTTGGCGATGTCGTTTTCCTCGATCACAGTCCTTTTGAACGCGATGCGCGTCGTGCGGGTGAGCCCATGAATGTCCTTGTTTTGCTGATACCAATTTCGCTGAGCCTGGGGCTTTTGGGCGTTGTGGGCTTTGTGTGGACGTTGACCGCGCGCCAATATGACGACCCCAAAGGAGAAGCCGCCCGCATTCTGATCGACGACGAAGACCCTGAGGTCTGAGTTGCCGCACAGGCGTAACTCTGCGATAGGCTTGAGCGTCTCAACCTCCGTCACAGAGGGCCCAGCCACATGCAAATCGCAACAGAAACGCCCTATCCGTCGCGCCGATCAGCCGTGTGCGCCGAGAACATCGTCGCCACGTCACAGCCGCTGGCGGCTCAGGCGGGTCTTTCAATGCTGGCGCGAGGCGGGAACGCAGTTGACGCAGCCCTTGCCACGGCAATTGCCCTCACGGTGGTCGAGCCGACAGGCAACGGCATTGGCTCAGACGCCTTCGCCATCATCTGGGACGGCACACAGCTGCACGGTCTCAACGCTTCGGGCCGCTCGCCAGCCGCCTGGCGCCCGGACCGGTTCGCCGGGCTGAGCGATATGCCCTATCGCGGCTGGGAAAGCGTCACCGTGCCCGGCGCCGTTTCAGCCTGGGTCGCATGTTCAGAGAGATTTGGGCGCCTGCCCTTTGCCACGCTTTTTGAACCCGCGATCCGATATGCCGAAGCTGGGTTCCCGGTCTCGCCCATCATCGCCCGCCTCTGGCAACGTGGGGCGGATCTTTTGGGGGATCACCCCGGCTTTGCAGAGACCTTTTTGCCAAACGGATCCGCACCAAAGGCCGGCGCGTATTTCCACAGCCCCGGCCACGCCAGAACGTTGCGCGCCATCGCGGACACAAAGGGCAAGGCCTTTTACGAAGGGTCAATTGCCGAAGACATCGTGGCATTCGCACAGAAACATGGCGCGGCACTTGCGCTTTCGGATCTTGCTGAGCATCGCGCGGATTGGTGCGGCACGATCTCGCGCCAATTCGACGATGCGACGCTGCATGAAATCCCGCCAAACGGTCAGGGCATCGCGGCGCTTATGGCGTTGGGCATCCTCTCTCATACCGACATCCGGTCCTATGGCGCCGATGATCCCCAAGCGCTGCATGTCCAGATCGAGGCGACCAAGCTCGCGCTTAGAGACGCCGAGCATTTCGTGGCCGATGCCGCGCATATGAAGGACGTGACCGTTCAGGACCTGCTTGATGACGGCTATCTTTTGTCGCGCGCCAAAGAGATCGACCCCAACATCGCGCAAGACATCAAACCCGGCGCGCCCAAAGACGGCGGAACCGTCTATCTGAGTGCTGCGGATGCCGATGGCATGATGGTGTCGTTCATCCAGTCGAACTACGCCGGTTTTGGCTCTGGCGTCGTGGTGCCTGGAACGGGTGTGGCACTGCAAAACCGAGGCGCCGGCTTTTCGCTTGATCCGCGGCACCCCAATTGCGTCGGGCCGTCGAAGCGCCCTTTCCACACGATCATCCCCGGCTTTTTGATGGGATCAGAGGCGCCACTGATGAGTTTCGGTGTCATGGGCGGCCCGATGCAGGCCCAAGGGCATGTGCAAATGGTGTTGCGCACACAAACGTTCGGACAGGATCCACAAACCGCCAGCGAAGCCCACCGTTGGCGCGTGACCGAAGGGTTGGGCGTGGCTTGCGAAACCAGCATGCCAAGCTCAACGATCAACAGGTTGCGCGCGATGGGCCACGACATCTCGCTCGAGCCGCCAGACAATGCCTTTGGCTTTGGCGGCGCGCAATTGATCCATAAACTGCCTGGCAAAGGCTATATTGCTGGCTCAGACCACAGAAAGGACGGCGCCGCCGTCGGTTTCTAGCGCGGCCACCGCCCTTGTGCCGCGGCTGTCGGCCGTGCGTCCTGCTGACATGCAGCGCGCCCGCGCGATGCATGCGCAGGCCAGAAACGCATCCTTAACCGACCCAAGCGCATTTTGCGCCCAAGCGCGCCACCGCCACGCTTGCGATCTGAGCCTGAATGCGTTTGGCTAAGCGCGCGGCCCCAAAGAAACAGGCCCCAAACACACAGGCACATACGCATGACCGAGACCTCATCTTCTCCGATTTCCGATCAGGACCTCGAAAACATCCGAACCAGCTGGTCGCTGGCGATGGCCGACCCTGCACGGACATCCACGATGTTTTACGCCAACCTCTTTCGCCTGGACCCCTCGACCAAACCTCTCTTTGTGGGCGATCTGGCGTTGCAGGGGCGCAAGCTTATGCAGACGATGGCGTTCATCGTCGACCATCTGGATGATCTCGACACGCTGCTGCCCGCTGCGCGCGATTTGGCCATTGCGCATGTCGGTTACGGGGTGGTTGCCGATCAATACGACAGTGTTGGGCAGGCCTTGATCACGACCCTGCAAAGTTTGCTCGGCGCAACCTTTAGCGAGGCGCACACAGCCTCCTGGGCCTCGGTTTACGGGATTTTGTCCGACCACATGGTCACATCCGCCTACGGGCCGACGTAAACCTATCCTAAAGGATAGTCCGGTACCCGAATGCACCTAAGCAAGATCGCAATGGGTGGCGTAACCTACTCATGAAATCATCTGAGTAGTCGTATGGATATATTTACACTTTCCGGTTCCGCAGAGGAGGTTGCAGCCGCGTTGAGTTCGCGATCAACGGGCAGCTTTCTGTCGGTTCATTGCAACCACCGCGCAGATGTGGCCACCCTACAGGCCACACACCCCGGCGCTGTGATGCATGGCGCAACTTCTTGCTTGGGCGCGATGACGCAGGCCGGGGTAACCGACGACGTGGCCGCCTTTGTGATCGACGACCCCGACGGCGCCTATGGAACCGCGACCCAGGCTTTTGACGGCGATCCGCTTGGTGCAGCCGCCGCGGCAACGCGGGCCGCCCTGGCCAACGCCGACCGCGTCGCCGAACAACCCGACCTGGTGTGGATTGCTGGCACCCCCGGCTATGAGGAAGAGATGTTAAAGGGCGTCGAATCCGTTCTCGGCACCTCTGTCCCCATTCTTGGCGGCTCGGCCGCTGACAACGAGGTTGCGGGAAACTGGTTCATCTTTGACGCCAACACCTCCCACTCCCAAGGGGTTGTTGTCTCGGTTCTTTTTCCGTCTGGCACGATCTCTTTTGCGTATCAAAACGGCTATGCCCCTACCTCCAATTCCGGCGTCGTCACCAAAACTGATGGCCGCACCGTGCTGGAAATCGACGGCGCCCCTGCGATGGATGTCTATTCTGACTGGACCAATGGCGCGGTCTCTGCGCCAGCAACCAATGGCACAACCGAGGCGATCTTGTCCGAAAGCACGCTCTTTCCCCTGGGCCGCAAAGTCGCCGAAGTCAGCGGCGTGCCCTACTACCTGCTGGCCCACCCCGCTGGCGCCCGCGCCAACGGCGAGATTGACCTTTTCGCGTCGGTGGCCGAGGGCGAAGTGCTCACCTGCATGACCGGCACCACGCGCGGGTTGACCGAACGCGCCGGACGCGTGGCCGAACTGGCCAAAACCGCCGGGCGGATCGCACCCGCCGACATCAAAGGGGCGCTGATGATCTATTGCGGCGGCTGCATGCTGACTGTGCGCGACACGCTCTCAGACGTGGTCGATGGCGTGAATGACGCGCTTGGGGATGCTCCGTTTTTGGGGGCCTTCACCTTCGGCGAACAGGGAAAAATCCTGGGCTCGGGAAACCGGCATGGGAATTTGATGATTTCCTGTGTAGTCTTCGCTTCATAAGCGAATAAGGGCACCGCCGCATGGCAGAGGATGAGCGGCTGCGCGAGGCTTTGCTGGAATTGCAGGTCTTGCGCGACCGAGAGGCAGAAACGCTGGCCGAGACGCAATTGCTCTTGGAATGCGTAGAGGCATATTCGACCGCAAGCAGCGCAAAGGCTGCTTTGCAGACGATCTTTGCCTTGTTGACCGCCAAAATCGGCGCCTCCTACACCCTGCTCGCAAACGGAAGCGGGAAAGTCGCGACCATCGTGGCGGATTCCACCGACGCGCATATCGGGCAAAAGATCAGTTTTCCCTTCGACGGATTTTCCCGCGCCCGAAACCTGATGGACGTCCGTGCCGCAGGCCCTTGGGCCGGCCCGTTCGACACAGATGCATACGAAGGCGCGTTGGTCGTGCCCGTGGCTGCGCGCATCGGCATGTACACAATGTTAACCTTTGCGCCATCTGGTGTCCGGTTTGACAAACCGCAGATGCGCCTGACCCAACGCCTCAGCGGTCTTGCGGTGCGGGCCTATGAAAACAGCCTTGTCGAGGCCGAAAACGAATTGCTGGCCGCCACGATCCAAGGATCTTCCTCGGCCTTTTCGATTTCGGACGCGACCCAAGAAGACGCCCCGCTCATTTACGTAAACGAAGCCTTCGAACGCATGTCCGGCTACACAGCCGCCGAAGTCCTGGGCCAAAACTGCCGGTTTCTGAACGCCGAGCCGACCGACGCCCCGGTGCGCCAGTCGCTGCGCGCGACGGTAAACGGGCGCACCGGCGGCACCTTTGTTTTGCGCAACAAACGCAAATCAGGCGACATGTTCTGGAGCGAGCTAACCATTTTCCCCGTCAAAAACGATGCCGGGGACGTACAGCATCTGGTCGCCACGCAAACCGATGTCTCAGAGCGTATCGCCGCCGAACAAGACCGCGACCGCACGCGAAACATCATGGAGCAAGCGCTCAAAACCACCGAAGACGCGTTTCTTTTCCTGGATCACGCGCAAACGGTCGTTTTCGCCAATGATGCGACGCGCGACGTCTTTCCGGCCACCGGTCCTGATTGGCGCTCTGGCACCGCTTTTGCAGACAATTGGGAGACCTATCTCACCCAATGCCAGGACCTGCCCGGTCGCGTCACGCGCCTTTTGCAGCAGCCTGATCTGCTGGGTCTGACCAAGTTTCCAGCCGGTCGCGAAATTGATTTGCCGGACGGGCGCAGTGTCTTGTTGCGCGCCTTGCTGCTTGAAGACGGCGGTCAGGTGATTTCCTCCACCGATGTCACTGCGCTTAAGGCGGCGCAACGCTTGTTGGCGCAACGCCTCGCGGCGATCGAGGCCACCAACGATGGCATCGCCATTTCGGATGATGGCGGACGGCTTGTCTATCTCAACTCGGCCGCCGCACAGATGCTGGATTATCAACGCGCGTCCCGCGCCTTGGGGCAGAAATGGCAAAACGGCTATGATCCGCTGCCTGCCAACACGCCGCACAACGATGATACGCTGATCATGACGCGCAACGGCCCCAACGGCCAGCGCAGCCACGAGGTCGCGGTCACCGCGCTCGACAGCGGAGGAGACGTCATCATCTTTCGCGACATCACCGATCGTTTGGCGGTCGAGGATCGCGAAGCGCGGCTGCGCTCTGATCTCCAAGGGTTGCAGCGCGAACAGGCGATAGCACAGCTGACGGCGGGAATTGCCCACGATTTCAACAACCTGCTGTCCGCAATTAATGGATCCGCGACCTTGATTGGCCTGGACCAAGCCTTGCCCGACACCATTCGCAGCCATCTGGAACGGATCACAAACGCAGGCACCCAAGCGGCGCGTTTGGTTAACAAGCTGCTGGACGTCGGCGCCCGCGGCAGCCAGGGCGGCACATTTGACCTCTCGGCCGCGCTCAACGATCTGCCCTCGCTGGTTGGGCCAAGCCTGAGTGACAAGATCACGCTCACCATCGACAACACGACGCCCGGAACCGTGATCCAGGGCGATCCGGGCGAGTTGAGCCAGGTTCTCATCAATTTGGTGCTAAATGGGCGTGACGCCATTGGCGGCCAACCCGGCGCGGTCACAGTTGCGACCCAGCTGGTGACCGGCCGCGATGTTGCCGCGCCGGATGTGGGCAAGCTGAAAGCCAAGTCGCGCTATTGCCAGATCACCGTGTCTGACACCGGCGCCGGGATGGACGACAAGACCCGCGCGCGGGTGTTTGAGCCGTATTTCACCACCAAAGGCCGCAAAGGCACCGGCCTTGGCCTTGCGATGGTGTCGATGCAAATGCAAACCCTGGGCGGCGGCCTAAGCCTGCGGTCGCAGCCCGGCGCCGGTACCTCGGTGACGCTCTATTGGCCGATGCCCGCAGGCCCGTCAAAGACCAACCCAAGCGTGGCGCCTACCAATATCGACCTAAGTGGCATGACGCTGATCGTTGTGGATGATGAACCTGACGTGGGCGAGGTTTTGGCGGCCTATCTCGAAGCCGCTGGCGCCGAAGTGGCCGTCTGCACCGACCCACGGGACGCATTGGAAGCCGTCGAAGACAGCCCCGAAGCGTGGTCAGCCGTGCTGAGCGACTACGACATGCCCGAAATGTCCGGCGGCGCGTTGGTCGAGCGTATCAAAACCGTGGCACCTGCGATGCCGATATTTTTGATCACAGCCTTGGCCCGGCGGCTTGACGATCCGCGCGTCACCGAAGGCCAAGTCGAAGAGGTTTTGGCCAAACCGGTTGACCTTGAACACCTCTGTCGGCTTCTCTCTCAAACACGGCACTCAAAGGAAAGGGCCTAACCCATGCGTCTGTTGTTGGCCGATGATCACGACCTGGTTCTTGAAACCCTTGCCGCGTTTTTGCGCACAGAAGGCGCCTTTGAGGTCGAGACCTGTGCATCGCTTGATGCCGCCTGCGACAAGATCGCCAATGATATCGCCTATGATTTGGTTCTGCTTGATTACTCCATGCCAGGGATGAACGGGTTGGACGGGTTGGAAAAAGCCCGCGCTGCGTCCTTTGGCAGGCCGGTGGCGATCATGTCCGGCACCGCCAACAAAACGGTTGCGCAAGAGGCGATTGATGCGGGCGCCATCGGCTTTTTGCCCAAGACAATGGCGGCCAAGTCGATGGTGAACGCCGTGCGCTTTATGGCGATGGGTGAGACATATATTCCGCTGGATTTTTTGAACGCCGAAGAGGAAGAAACCGCTGCCCCCCTTGCCAAGCTTTTGTCCGAGCGAGAGTTGCAGGTGTTGAACGGCTTATGTCGGGGGCTTTCCAACAAGGAACTGGCCCGCGAGTTGGACTTGCAAGAGGTGACGATCAAGCTGCATGTCAAAACGCTTTGCCGCAAGCTTGATGCGAAGAACAGAACGCATGCTGCGATGATCGGGAAAGACGCGGGCATCTTCTGACGCATAATAATACTTAATATCAAAGACATAAACCCCCTACCTTACATCGCACTTAAGCTTGCTTAGACCTTCGGAAAACGCCGTGTGACGCCCCCGGCCGGCCCATTTTGAGGCATAAAGCGCTGCGTCTGCCCGTTCGAACACCTCATCGACAGACACTGATTTGGCCGGGTCAAAAATCGCGCTGCCAATGCTTGCCGAGACGTTGCAGGTTTTGCCTTGGTAAACGATCGGGTCATTGACCGCCGCGATGATCCGGTTGGCGATGAGGGCCAGCGTCTCTTCGTCAGATGTATGCGGCAGGATGAGCGCAAACTCATCCCCGCCCAGCCGGATTGGAACGTCGTTCTCGCGCGTTTCAGCGGCCAGAATATCGGCCATTTTGCGCAGAACGTGATCCCCTGCGGCGTGGCCTTGCGTGTCGTTCACCTCTTTGAAGAAATCCAGTTCGATATTCATGACCGCAAAGGGCGCGCCCCACCCCAGCAGGCGCTGCAACACCTGATCCATTGCGCGCCGGTTTCTGAGGCCGGTCAGAGTGTCAGTAAAAGCCTGTTCCTGCGCCGCGATTTTATCCCCATAGAGGCGATGCGTCAGAGATCGAGACGCGTGCATCGCTGCTGTCTGCGCCTCGATCAGATAGAGCATGTCGATGGTCAAATCGGTCGGCGGAAAATCGGAACTGGTCAATGCGTGGTTTTTGACCGCCTCCGCAATGGAGATGCTGAACGACAGGTTCACGACAAAGCGGTTTTCGGTCGTGGGCACGAGAACAGCTTTGAAAGCCGTCTGTGGCGGGCGGCGCAAACGCAAGTGCAGTTTTTTGCCCGCATGCCCAATCAGCGCGTCGATACTGCGCAGCGTTTTGGGCCGCCTGATCGAAAAAACGTCGCCAAATCGGCGCCCGACCAAATCCGCCTCAAGGTCCATCTTGGTGAGGGTCGGCCCGCAATGCAGGATCGTGCCATCATCGCTCATCATCAGGTGCAGCGGACACAAAACGTCCAACACATCTGATATATTGGCCAGCGTCATCATGCGGATTGCGCCCCCAGCGCAAACTGGCGACCTTCGGCGAAATCTGTCTCAATCAACGAGATTGAGATCGCCTCGTAACCCTCTGATGTATCTTCACAATGTAGAATAGCCAGGACGCCATAATCGTCCGCCATCGATCGCAAAACACCTGTCATGACACGGCCATAGCCTTTCGGTCCGACCCGGCAGGTCAGCGTGAAATCTTCGGCTGAATGTTCGCTCAACTCGACCTCAGGCAGCGACAGATCTGACACGGCAAGCTTTACCCGGTCAGACAAATCATCAAGCGAATGCAGGAATTCCACAAAATCCACGCCGCCAAAGCGCAGCAACCGACGCAGGGATTCCGTGTTGGGATGTGACACGAGGTAGGTGCCGATGTCTTCCATCACGTCGTTGCGCGCGCGATTGAGCGTCGCGCTGAGCGCGTCCAACACCCTTGGCGTAACCGCATCGTCATAGCTGAGCATGGTTTCGAAGTCGTAAAACTCCAAATTCGCCCGCCTGGCGACCTCTTCCCAGACCTCGCGGCCATATGAATCCGTGGCGAACGCTTGGATCGCGCAATTGACCAGCCCGTGCATCTTTACCCCGATTGTCCTGCGCCGGTTTATTGCGGCGCAGGTCTTAACAATCGGCAAAAATGCGCGGTCAGATCGTTAAGATTTTCGAAACATTGCCCGGGTTGAGATCAGAAATCCGTCGGCGCCCCGCCTTCGGCCTTGCGCCTGTCCACAAAGGCCTTCAGCTCTTCATGCAGCGCCTCATCCATGCTTGGCGCCTCGAACTGGGCCATGATCTCTTTGAACATGACATGCGCCCGCTCGGGCGTCCAAACTCCACCCGCGGCTTCCCACCCTTCGTAGTTTTTCCAATCACTTAGGAAAGGCTGGTAGAAGGCCGTGGAATAGCGGTCTTGCGTGTGCTGGATGCCAAAAAAGTGGCCGGAATGGCCAACTTCGCGGATCGCGTCAATGGCGATGGCATCAGGCCCTGTATCCACAACAGACGTGTCCAAATAGCGCTGAATATGCTGCAGCACTTCGCAATCCATGATGAATTTCTCGGGGCTCGCGATCAAACCACCTTCGAGCCAACCCGCTGCATGATACACAAGATTGGTCCCAGACTGGACCGCCGCCCAAAGCGAATTCGACGTCTCCCACATGGCCTGACCATCCGGCACATTCGCGGCACAAACGCCCGAGGACCGCATCGGCAAGCCATAAAAGCGCGCCAATTGCCCGGTGATCTGCGTCGCGCGCATGTATTCCGGCGTGCCAAAGGCAGGCGCGCCCGATTTCATATCCACATTTGACGTAAACGTCCCGATGGCGCAGGGCACGCCGGGCTTTACGTATTGGAACAGCGCAATCGCACACAGCGCCTCGGCAATCGATTGCGCAACCGCCCCCGCCATCGTCACCGGCGCCATCGCCCCGGCCAGGGTGAACGGTGTCACGACAACAGCCTGCCCGCGCCGGATAAGACGCAGACATCCATCGATCATCGGATGATCGTGCTTAAGCGGTGAGGTCGAGTTGATGTTGGTGTACATCCGCGGCGAGGCCTCGAACTCTTCGTGCGTCAGGCCGCTGGCAATCCGCACCATCTCCATCACGTCTTCGACACGCTCTTTGCCAAGCGAATAGGCGTGCATCACCTTGTCGGTCAGCGTCAGCTTGTCATAGACGACATCCAGGTGACGGACGGATGCGTGAATGTCGACAGGCTCGACCGGATAGCCGCCCGCGAAATGGATACAGTTGAAATATTGCGTCAATTTCAACAGGTTCTGGCACTGCTCTCTGGTGCCGGGAACCTTTTTGCCGATCTCAAGATCCCAATAATTCGGTGGCGAAGACACATTGCCAAAGTTGATGTGATTGCCGCCAACGGTAATCTTGTGATTTGGGTTGCGCGGCGTGAGCGTGAATTCTGACGGCGCCTTGCCGACCATTTCCATGACGAACTCGCGGTCGAGAAAGACCACATCGTCGACAACCTTGCAGCCCGCTTCGCGGAAAATGCCAAGCGCCTCTTCATTCAGAAACGCGACCCCGATCTCTTCGAGAATACGCATCGAGCCATCGTGGACGGCTGCGACCTGTTCGGCATTCAGCGGCTCGACCGGTGGATCAATCAGCTTTGGCGGGTTCCAAGGCATCTGCTCGATCACCGCGCTCCCGCGTCGTGCAGCCGCGCCAGCGCGGCCTCCGCCTCGTTTCCGTCCACCGCTGCGCGTTTTGGTTTGTGCCTCAGTCATCGCCTGACCCTCCAGTTGTTGAGGATAGGATGACCGCGACGCGCCGCGTCTGACCGTTCCGTTTGCGACGAAAGCTGTCGCTTTTGCAATCCGACCCGGCGCAAACGCGCGCTGGCCCGCCTGTCCTTGCACAGAAGGCCAACGCAGCCGCCCAAAGTGCCCTGTTGTCACGTTAGGGTTTGATCGGCCCTTCAGCCGCTTGGCTGTCCGTCCAACCACTCGGGCAGATGGCCGATATGCGGCAACACTGCGGTCGCGATCCCCGACAGATCACGGTCGGTCGCCAGACCGGTGAGCACCCCGATCGTGCGCATCCCCGCGCTGCGCCCCGCCATAAGGTCATGCAGGCTGTCGCCAACCATCAGCGTGTTCCGAGGCTCGACGCCCACCGCTTTGCAAAAGCCCAGCAATTGTCCGGGCTCGGGCTTGGCGCCATAGCCGCTGTCACTGCCTGCGACGAAATCAAAAAGATCGACAACACCGGCAGTCCGCAGATGGGCAAGCGCAGGCATTTCCGCATCATTTGTGGCCACACCAAGTTTGATGCCGCGTCCGCGCAGCGCGCTGAGCAAATCGCGCAGCGGCGCGGCCTCGGCCTGCGGTGCGACAGCTGCTTCGCGGTTCAAAAGAGCATAGACCGCCTCCACGGATTGATCCGGCAACGCAGGCATCATCGCATCGGCAATTTCCATCGG
The DNA here is from genome assembly GCA_964649815.1 of uncultured Rhodobacterales bacterium. GTDB lineage: Bacteria > Pseudomonadota > Alphaproteobacteria > Rhodobacterales > Rhodobacteraceae. The sequence continues at coordinate 40,249 of CAZYQC010000014.1, forward strand.
CGTGCCCGCAACAATGACACTGCCCGGCAGAACTGCGCCAGCCGACAGATCATAATCAACACAACGACTTAGCGCCAAAAGCTTATGTTGATCTCCGCCGGAAAGGCGCGCCAGAACCGCTCCGGCCCAGGCATTCCATGTCGTGCGGTAATCAAACAAAGTCCCGTCTTTATCAAAGACGATTGCTGTTACGTCCAATGTACCTGTGCTCCCCCTGGCAGGCCCGCCCGGGCGCGCATCGGCTGGTCATAGGCCAACCCCACCGTGTCGCAAAACCGCACGACCCAATCGTCGTCCATCATCAGAAAATCAAGCACAGAGCCCAAAAAGGCCGGCTCGGCCATCTGGGTTTTCACATCGCTCTCGGACGCGCCTGTCGCGCCCAAAAAGACCTGAAGCAAATCGGCCTCTCCGGCGATCCAGGCCAATGCCTGCGCCGCAACCGTCTCGGCCTTCGCCTGTGCCAAAGGGTGAGTCATTGGTGTCCTCTGCTCTTGGAAACCAATTCTTAACTTAGTTGAGCGCAAATCCGTTTCACAGAGAAATTTAACAACGAAAGGGTCGGAAGGTGTACGGCAAGGTTCTCCTCATCGATCCCATCGCCACCCACCGGATTGCAGGGCGCGTCAGGCTGACTTTGGGCCATTACGACGCTGTGCAAACCGAAACACTGGCTCAGGCGATGGCACTTCTTCAACAGCAAAACTTTGATCTCGTTTTGTGCGCATCCCCCCTCCCGGACGGAGATCCTATGACACTGCTTGCTCAAATGGCCAAGCTGGATTTGCTGGCACAAACCCCTGTGGCCGTGCAGACGCGGGCCCACAACACGATCCAATCGGCGGATTTGCTTGAGGCTGGCGCCGCCGCGATCTTGCCCAGAGACACCTGCGACACGCTCTTTCTGGCGCAGCTGCGCCGCCTGGTGCGCAGCGCCGCGAACACCCATGCGCTTGACCTGCGCGAAGATACCTCGCGCGCGTTGGGTCTGGCCGAACCCGTCAGCACCTTTGCCTTCAAAGCATCCCCCCCCAAGATCACCGTCGTGGCCGAAGACACGCTGCAAGCAAAACGTTGGATGACCGCCCTTGGACGCATGCCGGGCGCCGATCTGCGCCACTGCACCCCTGCGGCCTGCCTGCAACAGGGCCAATCCGGCACCTTGCCCGACGCCTTTGTCTTATGCGCAACAACGCCCGATGAACGCCGCCAGCTGCCGCATATCCTGGTGACCTTGCGTGGGTATCCAGAGACCCAGCACGCCGCGACGCTGGCCATTGATGCGGCCCCGCCAGCGCAGGCCAGTCAGGATGGCGTCTGGGCCGCGCATCTGCTGGATCTGGGCGTTGGTGATGTTGCCGACGGGCGCATCGGACATCGCGAGCTGATCCTGCGCCTCAACCGTGTCTTGACGCGCAAACGGCAGGAAGACGCGCTGCGTTCGACCGTGCGGACGGGTCTCGAAGCCTCTCTTAGCGATCCTTTGACCGGCCTGCACAACCGCCGGTACGCGTTGCCACATCTGTCACGGATTGCGGAACAATCCGCACAGCAGACCCTGCCGTTCGCGGTTATGGTTTTGGATGTCGATCATTTCAAAGCGGTCAACGACCGCTATGGCCATGCCGCAGGCGATCAGGTGCTTGTCACGCTGGCGCAACGCATGCGCACACATTTGCGCGGTGCGGATCTGGTCGCGCGGATCGGTGGGGAGGAATTCCTGGCCGTCCTGCCTCGCACCGGGCTTGAGGATGCGCGCCACGCAGCACAGCGCCTGTGCAACGTGATCCGAGAGACGCCCTTCGCGCTCTCTGGTGGCAGCAAAACGACGATCGATGTCACCGTGTCGATTGGCCTGTCGGTTTTCGATCCCGCAGACACCGAAGGCACCGAGGTCGAGCCCGAGATACGCGACCTGATGGCCGCAGCCGATGACGCGCTTTACCAAGCCAAAAAGGCCGGACGCGACCGGGTCACGATTATCGAAACAGCGGCCTAAAGGTCACTGCCGCGGCTTGCCGGGGGGCCTGCGACGCCTCAGCGCCTCTTCCAATGCATCCGCATAAGAGAGGCGCTCTTGCGGGGTGAAGGCGGCCATCTTTTTGATCCAGGCATCCTGGGCGGCTTGCTGGGCGGCGACCATCACGCGGGCCTGCGTCGACATCAACGCGCGCGCCTCGTCGGGATCAAATTGATCGGCGCGCAAAACCTGCAACATCTTGGCATAATGCGCCCGCCGCTCCTGGCGGCTGGGCAAATTGGTTGTCCGCCGCACATCTCGCAAAAGGGCGACACGCTCTTCGCGTGGCAGCGCCATTGCGTAAGGCATGGCATAATTGACCCCCGGCATCGCCTTGAGCTCTGGCCCCACGCGGGCAAAGGCACCAACCACCAAGCCAATGATCGCCAAGTTGAGCGCCAGCGACACGCCCAGAACAATCTTGACCCAGAGGGCTGTGCGCGGAGGGCGCGGCGCGTCGGGACCTGGTGTCGGTGCAGTGTTCATCGCTTAACCCTCTTCCAGATCCCATCCAAAGGCCGAGCCGCCGAACGTATCGCCCGCTGTCGCACCGCCGATGGACCAATTCAACACGGTGTTCATCGTATCCTCTAGCCCCACAGGGTTCGCCAGCCCCACGGCAAGCCCCGCGCACGTCGCCATTGCCAGCCCACCGACACCGCCCCAGCCGCCCAAGACATCCAAAACCTGCCGCAAAACCGAGACCTTCGGCGGTTCGGCCCGCGCGGGGAGCGCACCTGGCGCTGCTGGTTGTACCGCCAAAGCCTCTGCCGTTAGCCGGGCAAGAAAGGCCTCTGACGGAGGCGCTGTCTCTTTGAGGTCGGCCAACGCCGCGTCCAGCCAATCTTGTTCATCTTTAGGTTGGGTCATCTTCGTATCCCAATTCAGAGCGCATCGGCTGCAGTCGCGCGGCCAATGCCCGTTTTCCCCGTGCGGTGAGACTTTCAACCGCTTCTACACCGATCCCAAGGATCTCGGCGATATCTGGATTGCTCAGCCCTTCGATATGGCGCAGGACAACCGCCTGTCGCTGCCGCTCGGGCAAGTCCATCAACGCAGCCTGCAACGCCGCTTCCCGGCTTTTGTCCTGCAAACGCGCTTCGACACCTGGCGTTGGGCTGGGCGGTTCGTCGACCTCGTCCAGGGACGCCCCACGCCGCGCCCGCGCCCGCAGCCGATCTGTACACAAATTCGCCGCAACCCGGTACAGCCACGTGCTGACCTGCGCGCGACCGGCCTCCCATTTGGGCGCAAAGGCCCACAATCGCATCATCGCATCCTGGGTCACGTCTTCGGCTTCTGCCGTGTTGCCCAACATACGCACCGCCTGCGCAAAGACGCGCGGTGCCAAACGGGCGGTCAGCTGGCGCGCAGCATCGGCGTCGCCCGCGGCATATGCTGCCAGCAAGGCATCGTCGTCCAGACCAGAGGCTGCTGCGTCGAAAGCCATTTCCATCCCGTTGAGCTACCGCTCTGCCCCGCGCCAATCAAGCGCGGGGCCTGCGCAAGCGCGCAAGCGCGCTTAGTTCGACCGGCGCTTTTTCATCTTTTCCTGGGCCGCAGCAAATTCTTCGGCCGAGATACCGCCGCTCTGGTCGGTATCGATGCGGTCAAACATGCGCGACGGAGACCGACGCGGTTGCATCTCGGATTGCTCGATAAAGCCATCGTCATTGGCATCCATCCGGTTGAACATGCGTTCCACCCGCTTTTTCGACTGTTCTGCCGCGGCGGCCTCCAATTCGGCCTTGCTGAGCTTGCCGTCGCCATCTGTGTCGTTTTGTTCAAACCGAACCGCGCGGCGGGCTTGCATTTCTTCCATCGTGATCTGGCCATCACCGTTGCTGTCCAGCATCTCAAAGGTCGGGCGTTCTTTGCCAGCGCCGCCTTCTTTGGCCATCGCCATGCCTGCTGCACCAATCGCCAGGGCTGCTGCCAGAACGCTTGTCACTACGATAGGTTTTTTCATCTGTGTCTTCCTTTTTCTGAGGGGGTTTTGCCCCGTCTGATGCATCTTCAACGCGCCACAGCGCCGGTTCCGTCGAAAAAAGTTTTGCCCTCAAAACGTGACATCCCGCCGCAAGGGCATTTTGACATCTTCAAGTCTGGCCGGTTTGCGCAAACATGTGCCGCATCGAAAGGACGCTCTCATGAAAGTCGATCAAACGGCGCTGAACACCACGGATGCAGATCCCGTCGGTCCCGGGCCTGCGCGCAACATGCGTGTGTCGCTTTTGCGTGGGTGGCGTCGCACTTGCCCGAACTGCGGCAAGGGCCCGATGATGAAAAGCTATCTTTCTGTGCGCGACACGTGCACCGTCTGCCGCGAAGAACTGCACCACCACCGTGCAGACGACGGACCTGCCTATTTGACCATTCTGATCGTCGGGCACCTCATGGCGCCGCTTTTGCATTTTGTCTTTGTGACATGGCGGCCCGAGCCCTTGGTGCTTTTCACAATTTTCGCGGTTGGATGTGTCGCGCTATCGCTTTACCTTCTTCCTCGACTAAAAGGGGCAATCGTGGGCTTTCAATGGGCGCGCGGCTTGGGCGGTTTCGGATCAACCGAACCGTAACATGCCCCTGCAAAGGGGCATGTTATGACGCAATCGGCACCACCCGTCGACAAATCCGCCATCCGAAACGCAGCGACCGTTATTGTTCTGCGCGACCGCGAAACACGTCCGCGCATCCTGATGGGTCAGCGCGGCGCAAAGGCGGTCTTTATGCCCAACAAATTCGTCTTTCCCGGCGGCGCGGTTGATCCCACCGACGGCGCAGTGCCCTTGGGCACGTCCATTGCCGAGCCTTGCCATTCGCGATTGGGCGAAGAGTCAGAACCCAATTTGCAAAACGCACTGTGCGCGGCGGCCATTCGCGAGCTTTGGGAGGAAACCGGTCAGGTGTTGGGTGTACCCGGCGCCTGGTCTGGCGACATTTCGGCGGATTGGGCGGCTTTTGCGGCGACAGGGCATGTCCCCCATGCCCAGGCGCTTCAGTTTGTGTTCCGTGCGCTCACGCCACCTGGCCGCCCGCGCCGATTCAACGCGCGTTTTTTCCTGGTCGACGCGGGGGATCTGGCCTCTGACCCCGACGATTTTTCCGCGGCTTCTGATGAGCTGTCGCATCTGCAATGGGTCGCCTTGGACGAGGCGCGCGCCTTTGACATGCCCTTCATCACCGAAGTGGTTCTGGCCGAAATTCAAGCCCGCGTCACCGACCGCGCCGCCCCCGAAAGCGTGCCGTATTTCAAAAACAATGACGAAGAGAACCTGTTTCTGCGCCTGCGCGGCATCGCCTTGCCCGAGCCGGGCGTCGACTGACCACACACCGCTTTAGATCGCAAGAACCAGCGTCAGGATCGACCCCAGCAGAATGATCATGCCAACCCATTCGCGCCGGCTGATGGCTTCGCGAAAGATCACAAGGCTGACCAAGAGGCTCAGCACCAGCTCAACCTGCCCAACGGCATTCACGTAGGCTGCATTTTGCAACGTAAAGGCCGTGAACCAGCAAAAAGAGCCGGCCATCGACATCAATCCAACCCAAACGGCAATGCGCCGCGCGGTCCACACCGCCCGCACTTGACCAGGCTCACGCACCCGCAGCCAAATCGCCATAGCGGTCATTTGCATCAAGGTGACAGCCGCAAGGGTCACCGCCGCGCGCGCAAAAGGGTCTTCATAGCCCAACTCAAGGCCCGCTCCGCGATAGCTGACGCCGGAAAACGCGAACAACAACCCGGACGTCAGCCCCAAGCCAGCCGCCCGGTTCCACAGGCTGTGCCAGCCCCAGGAGACATCGGGCGGCGCTGACAGGATCAAAACGCCCACCAAGCCAAGCGCAATCGCCGCAAAGCCAATCAGGCTCGTGCCTTCACCAAGCAGCACAAGCCCAACCAGAACCGTCTGGATAACTTCGGTTTTCTTGAACGTGATGCCGACCGCAAAATTACGCTCTTTGAACAGCATCACCACACACACCGTCGCCAGAATCTGCGTCAGCCCGCCAAGCGCGCCAAAGCCCCAAAACGCCCATGTCGTCTGTGGCGCCTCTTGCCCCGTGGCCCACAGGTAAATGACAGCGCAGACCGCAACCAGGGGCGCAGAATAGAGGAACCTGGCAAACGTCGCCCCCGTCGCACTCAGTGTTTTCAACGCCAATTGGCGCTGCAACATAAAGCGCAGCGTCTGGAAAAAGGCCGCAGCCAGCGTGACAGGGATCCAGAGGCTCATGCGCCTCTATCGCGTTTTACTCTGCCGGAGGCCAGAGCGGATGCGCAACCGGGTCTTTGGCTCTAAAGAAATGGCGCCGGAAAATCTGGGCGTAGTTGGTATAAACATAGCCTTCATTGCGCCGCAGGTATCGGTCCTTGTTGGCCGCATAAAGACCCGGCAAATCATACCACGGCACCTTTGGGTGCATGTGGTGCACAACGTGGTAATTGTTGTTCAGAAACAAAAGCGCCAGCAGCCCCCGATCTTCGACGACAACCGTGCGCCCGCGCGCTTTTTCATGCGCCTGATGCTCTAGGAACGTACGGATCTTTAGAACCGACAGCGCCAGATAAGCGCCCACCAGATAGGCCCACAGCGGCATCGGGCTTTGGAGAACAAGCCACACGACGAAAATGGCGCCCGGCACATGCAGCACCCAGCCGAACAGAACCTGACGATCCCCCTTGAGGATCGCCCGCGCATCACATGCCATAAAGGCGATCTGCGCAATCAGCGGTCCAATGGCCATACGGCCTGCCAAGGTGTTGTTGACCCGCAAGGCCCATTGCATCGCGCGCGGCAAGCGCGCCCACACGGCCGGATCAAGGTAATGCGTCTCGGGATCGTCGTAAGGATCTGTCAGCCGGCTGTCTTGGTGATGCGCCAGATGCGTGTCGCGAAACCGCATATAGGGGATGGCCAGGCCCGGATTGATATGGACCAACGCCTCGCTCAACCGGCGCGAGGGGAACGGATGCCCATGCAGGACTTCGTGGGTCAAAGATGAATGCAACGCCAGGGACAGGATCAACGCCGGGATCGCAAGCCACAGCCCGATCTCAGGCAGAATAAAAACAGATCCGATCCAGCCGCCGAAACACAGCGCAAGCAACGCAAGTGTCGGCCATTCAATCTTATGTGGTCGCGTGCGTGGCAGCCGCCGCGACCGTTGCGCCTCAGGCATTCCGTCTTCCCATGTCCGTAACTGCCATCAGGATACGCCCGATCACAGAGATGTGAGAATTCTGAGAATTGTTAACAATTGCATCCATCTGTGATAAAAATCACCACATGCAGGATATTCTCGACAAGCGCGACCGCGCCGCCCTCTTTCGCACCCGCCTCAAACAGGCGATCGAGCAAGCCAACACCAACCAATCCGCCCTGGCCCGATCCATCGGGACAGACCGATCCACCCTCAGCCAGGCCTTGTCAGAAGACAGCACCCGCCTGCCCGGCGCACATATCGCCGCCGCCTGCGCCCAGGCGCTCGGTGTCTCGGCGGATTGGCTGCTGGGCCTTTCTGACCTGCCAGAGACGGCTGCGACGCTGACCTCGGGCACATTGACCCTGGCCGAAGCGTCACGCGCGCTCGTCGATGAAAAGATCTTTTCCTGGCACCAAGAGGCCGCAGGCTACAAGATCCGGCATGTATCCACCGGTCTGCCCGACATGATGAAAACCGATGCCATGTTGGTCTGGGAATATGGCCCACACCTCGGACGTACAACAACCCAGGCCATCAACGCCTCGCGGGACCGGCTGGACTGGATGCGCAGCGCGCAGTCGGATTACGAAATCGCCGTGCCGGTTTTTGAGCTGGAAAGCTTTGCCGCCGGCACCGGATATTACCGCGGGTTACCCAAAGAGTTACGCGCAGCCCAGATGGATCAGTTTCTGGACCTCTGCCAATCGCTCTATCCCCGTTTGCGCCTCTATGTCTTTGACGCGCGCAAGCTCTATTCCGCACCCATCACGATCTTTGGGCCGCTCTTGGCGGTGATTTACACAGGCGGCCACTACCTCGCCTTTCGCGACCGCGAGCGTGTGCTGACCCTGACCCTGGATTTTGACGAATTGGTCCGTCAGGCCGAGTTCACCGCCCGCGATGTGCCAGATTATCTCAACGATTTGACGCGCCTGATCACGTGAACCGCTCAGATCTGCGGATCAGGGTTCACCGTATGCCCATCCACCGCAATGACTTGGCCTGAAACGCGCGCCGCCCCGTCAGAGGCAAGGAAAACGGCCATATCGGCGATGTCTTCTGCCCGCACAAAGCTGCGCATGGACGTGCCTGCCGCATAGCCCGCGCGCACCTGTTCCGGCGACATCTCCTTGGCCGCGGCCTCTCTGGCGATGACCCCATCCATGCGCGGCCCCTCAACCGACCCTGGGCAAATCGCATTTGCGCGAATGCCATGCGGGCCCAATTCCATCGCCAGCGTTTTCATCAACCCGATGACCGCCCATTTCGCCGAGGCATAAGGCGCGCGAAACGGATAGCCATATTGCCCCGCCGTCGAAGAGGTCACAAGGAAGACCCCAGCGCCGGCCGCTTTCATCTTGGGCGCGGCGTATTTCGCGGCCAGAAACGCGGCGTCCAGGTTAACCGACACGCAGGCCCGCCAATCTTCAAGCGCGATATCCTCGACCGCCGCCGTTGGCCCCGCCACGCCCGCATTGGCACAGACCACATCCACACGCGGCATATCCCCGATCACTGCCGCCATCGCCGCGGCGTCGGTCGCATCACAGCACACGCGCACCCAAGCGTCAGGGCAGTCCGCCAAAGCGGTCGCATCCACATCCGTGACAACGACCCGGTCGCCCTGAGCCGCAAAAGCCTCGGCCATTGCGCGCCCAATGCCACCTGCACCGGCTGTGATCAGAACATGCCTCAAGGCCGCTGCCCAACCGCGCGCCCTGCCCCCTCGGGGCGCGGCAAAGCCGCATGCGCCGCGGCAATCCGCTCCAGGTTGCCAACAATCCGCTCAGACGGCTCTGACGGCCTGCGCGTCTTCAGATCAACATGCAGCAAAAAGTGCTCGCCCGTGGCAATCACATGATCGCCCACGCGCATCTCATGGAACAGATGCATCTTTTTGCCCTGCCCCATGATGACCTGCGTATGCACTGTGAAAACGGCCCCCGCATGGACTTCGTCCACATGCCTGATGTGGCTTTCCGCCGTAAAGTAACTGCCGCCCGTCGCGATATAGGCCGCATCACATCCCAAAACGCGCATGAACCGATCCGTCGCATCTCCGAAAACCTGCAGATAGCGCGCCTCGGTCATATGCCCGTTGTAATCCGTCCAATCCAGCGGCACCGCCCGGTGCAACGTCAAAATCGGCGCCGAGACATCCTCCATCGCCTCCGCTTCTGCCTCCAGCGCGCTGCCCGCCCGCAAGACCGCGTCATGATCGTTCATCAAGGCGCCCGCGCCCCAATTCGTATGTTTCAGGGCCCGCAGGATGCCTACCAGATTGTCATCGCGCGCCTGCAACAGCTCGGGAATGCTCAGATGCCCCGATTGCGCATCCGACTGCCCGGCAATCAAATCAACCAGCGCATCATCAAAATCCGGCACATCCATCAACTTGGTCCACGGCCATTGCAGCGCCGGCCCAAACTGCGCCATGAAATGCCGCATTCCCGCGGCACCACCGGCTGTGCGATAGGTCTCAAAAAGACCCATCTGCGCCCAGCGGATGCCAAAGCCCATACGGATCGCTTCATCGATGTCTTCGGTCGTGGCGATCCCGTCTTTGACCAACCACAAGGCCTCGCGCCACACCGCCTCCAAAAACCGATCCGCAACATGCGCGTCGATCTCTTTCTTAAGATGCAGCGGATACATCCCCAAATCCCGCAGATGCGCCTGCGCCTGCGCCACCACGTCAGGATCATTGGCCTCGGTCGTCACCACCTCGACCAGCGGCAACAGATAGACCGGATTGAACGGATGCGTCACCATGATCTGCCCTGCCCGTGCCTGCCCCTGCTGCAGCTCGGACGGCTTGAACCCCGAAGTGGACGACCCAATCACAGCCGTGTCAGAGGCCGCCGCACAGATCTGCGCCAGCACCGCCTCCTTGACCTCCAACCGCTCCGGTGCGCTTTCCTGCACCCAATCGGCCCCCGCCACCGCGGCCCCCAGATCCGCGACGTACTGCAACTGCCCCTCGCGCGGCAACGCGACATCATAAAGCCCCGGCAACGCCCGACGCGCCTGCGCCAGGACCGGCTCCAGCTTGTCTGCCACCTCCGGGTCAGGATCGCAGACCCGCACATCCCAGCCGTTCAACAGAAATCGCGCCGCCCAGCCGCCTCCAATCACGCCACCGCCAACGATCGTCGCTACTTTGGTCATCGCCCCTTGTCCCTTCCGCACCCTTGGCCCCGCCGCCTTATCTGGCGCGGTCCCTCTTCTTCTTTCGGATCTAAATACTCATCCCCCGGCGGCTCCGGCCGCCACCTAGCCCGCCGGCGCTCTTTTCGTCAGCCCCAGCTTTGCGCGCACCTCTTCGGGTCCAATCACGCGCGCGCCCAGGTTCTCGATGATCGTCACCGCCCGCTCAACCAGCTGGTAGTTCTCCGCCAAAACCCCTTTGTCGAGCCAGAGGTTATCCTCAAGCCCCACACGCACATTGCCCCCCGCCAGCACAGAGGCCGCCACATAGGCCATCTGATTGCGCCCCAGCGAGAACGCCGAAAACGTCCAATCATCCGGCACATTGTTGACCATCGCCATAAAGGTGTTGAGGTCATCCGGCGCGCCCCAAGGCACGCCCATGCACAATTGCACCAAAGCGGGCGCCTCCAAAACGCCGTCCGCCACCAGCTGCTTGGCATACCAAAGATGGCCGGTGTCAAAGGCCTCGATCTCGGGCTTCACCCCAAGCTCGGTCATCATCCGCCCCATCGCCTGCAACATGCCCGGCGTGTTCGTCATCACATAATCGGCTTCGGCAAAATTCATCGTGCCGCAGTCCAACGTGCAAATCTCCGGCAAGCATTCCGCCACATGCGCCACCCGCGCCTCGGCGCCGATCATGTCCGTGCCAGCCCCCAGCGGCAGCGGCGCCTCGGTCCCGCCAAAGACCATGTCGCCCCCCATACCCGCCGTGAGGTTCAAAACGACATCCACATCCGCATCCCGCACCCGGTCCGTCAACTCACGATAGAGCCCCAAATCCCGCGAAGGCGCCCCCGTCTCCGGGTCGCGCACATGGCAATGCACCACAGCCGCCCCCGCCTTTGCCGCCGCAATCGCGCTCGTGGCAATCTGCGCGGGGCTGCGCGGCACATGCGGGCTGCGATCCTGCGTGCCCCCTGATCCGGTGACAGCGCAAGTAATGAAAACCTCCCGGTTCATGGTCAAAGGCATCGGTCCCTCCTGATCTTTGCGTCGCGCGATCCTTGCACGCTATGCACCCCGCTACTTGACAAAACCCGCAAGTAACTTACCAAAAAGCGCAGAAAATGCGACATGTCCTCCTCCTCGTTCTCGATGCCACCAACACCCTCTCGCTCGCCGCAGCCGTGGACCCGCTGCGCGCGGCCAATCGCCAGGCAGGCCGAGCTGTCTATCGCTGGGACATCGTCACCCCCAGAGACGTGCCCATCACGCTGACCTCCGGCATCCCGCTTGCCGCAAATCCCATCGCCCGGATCCAAAGCTGTGACATCCTGATCGTCGTCGGCGGCTTCGACCTCGACGCCCAGGCCACGCCCCATCTGCGCGCCTCCGTCCGCCGCCTGGCAAAACGCGCCGATCACATCATGGCCATCGACGGCGGCCCCTGGATATTGGCCAAAGCCGGCATTCTCGACCACCTCAGCGCCACAACCCATTGGGAAGACCTGGAAACCTTCGCCGCCACCTTCCCCGACATCACCGTGCTCAACGCCCGCTACGCCGAAGCGGGTCATGTCATGACAAGCGGTGGCGCCGCGCCTGCCCTCGATATGATGCTCCATTTCCTCAGCCGCGATCTCGGCCCAACCATCGCCGCCCGCGTGGCCGCAAGCTTCATTCACGCCGCCCATCCCGCCGCCCACGATCCCCAATTGCGCCGCGTCCCCAATGTGCCACGCAATCCGATCCTGCAAAAAGCCCACGTGCTGATGGAAACCCATCTCGAAGACCCCCTGCCCATCCCCGACATCGCAGCCCGCCTGGGCCTCAGCACCCGCGCCCTCCAAACCCGCTTCCAATCCGCCCTGGGCCTTTCGCCCAAAACCCATTACCTCAGCCTGCGCCTGGGCGAGGCCGAACGCCTCCTTCGTGACACCGATCTCTCCCTGAACCACATCGCCTTGCGCACAGGCTTTTCGACCCCGGCCCATTTCAGCCGCGCCTTCAAAGCGCAAACCGGTCGCGCGCCCAGCCAGCTGCGCCGCCCGCAGCTGTCTTCTTTTGGATAAAAATACTCCGGGGAGCGCGAGGGGCAGCGCCCCTCGTCCTGCTCAAAGATGCGGGAAATAATCCTCGCACGTGCCTTCGCGATAGACATCCGCCGTACAGCAATGCAATCCGCCGCCAAAGGCATAGGCGTCGCGCAAATCCACCTCGACCACCTCCATCCCCAGCTTGTCCATCTGCTCGGCCTGATAGACCTCTGATTTTTCGACACAAACCGTCTTGGGGTCCAGAACCAGCACATTCATCGACAGCCAGACCGAGGAATAGCACAGCGGCGGTGGCGCGTTATGCGCAGGCTGCGCCGCATCGACAATCTCCCAGCCGTTTTTCTCGAACATGTCGCGCTGATCTTCGGGCAAGCGGCGCTGTGGGTTGTTCAGGATCAAGCCTGGGCGCAAAGGCGTAAAGGTCGCGTCGATGTGGATTGGATAGGGATCGCCCGGGAAATTCACCGCATGCACACGGTGATCCGGGAAATGCCGCCGCAACCACTCAATACCCTTGAGGTTCGTCGTAAAGCCATGCTGCACCACCAGATCGCGCCCGAACCGCAAAACATCCGCAGCATCAAAGAGCGGCTCTTCCTCGGTGGTGACAAAGAACTTTTCAGCCGCCCATTGCAGGCGCTTTTCCACACCGATTTTGTCGCTCAGATAGTCGGGATGGTAATCTGCATCCGTCAACCGCGGCTTTGGTGCCGCTTCATGGCGAAAGTTCGGGTCTTCTTCCCAATAGCGCTGCATAAGAGGGCGGTAGTTCAAATATTCGAACCACCGACAGCGGTAGGACATCGTCGCCTCAAGGATCTCGGATCCAACCGTCAGCAACACGTCGCGCGGGGGCATACAGCCAAATTGGCTATCGGTGTGAAAATCCGGCGTGGTGGCCGGCAGCGAATGGTCGATCGAGGTCGGGCGGTCGACGCGGATGCCCCGCGCCTGCAGCTGGGCCGCAAACCCGTCAAGCAGCGCATTCGCCCGGTCAATCGTCTCTTGCGGACGCCGCCCCCACTGGCCGCGCATATCGCTGTCTTCCGGCACTTTGGCGTCCAGCGCGGGCTCTTCGGGCGGGATGTGGCAATCGTCTGCGCGACCCACGATCACATGCTTGAGTGGATCCCATTCATTCCACGAATTGACGATTGTTTTGTCCATACCGGCCCTCTGATCTTTTGGTTCACGCCGCTCTACGCCCATGCGGTTGATCGCTCAAGCATTTTGCGGAGGTTCAGGATTTGGCACCACAAAAGCCAAGCATTTTCAACACCGTCCCCGCGGGGACACCGGGGGGGCCAGGCTCAATACGGCATCGGATGCGCCCGGTGCGCCTGGTCGATGGCCTCCATCACCTCGTCGCTCAGCGCCACTTCAGCCGCGGCAATCGCGATGTCAAGTTGCGCCATCGTTGTCGCCCCAAATATGGCCGAGGCCATGAAGGGCCGTGTCAAACACCAGGCCAGCGCCATCTGGCTGGGGTCCAGCCCGTGTGCGGCGGCGATATCGAGATAGGCTTGTGCGGCCACAAAGGCGCGCTCGGTCGTGCGCCCCCCCAGATTGGGTGTCAGGCTCATGCGGCTGCCTTCGGGGACGGCACCGTTTTGATATTTGCCCGTCAGCAGGCCCGTCGCCAGAGGCGAAAACGACAAAAGGCCGACATCTTCGTTCACCGACAGCTCGGCCAAATCCGTATCGTATAGACGGCAGAGCAAAGAATATTCGTTCTGGATAGAGGCCACGCGCGGCCCGCCGGTGCGATCGGATGCGGCCAACCATTGCGCCGTGCCCCAGGCGCTTTCGTTCGACAGACCAAAGGCGCGGATCGTCCCCCGCTCAACCTCGCGCTGCAAGGCGCCCAGACAATCTTCCATGTTCTGAATGACCGACGGCGCGTCCTGCCCGCTTGGGTCATAGGTCCAGTTTTGGCGGAACATATAAGAGCCCCGGTTGGGCCAGTGGAATTGGTAGAGGTCGACGTAATCCGTTTGCAGCCGCTTGAGAGAGCCTTCGAGTGTCGTGGCAATGCTGTCGCCCGAGATTGGCGCCCCGTCTCTGACATATGCCATGCCCGCGCCGGAATGTTTGGTGGCCAAAACCATGTCGCCCCGGCGCTGGGGGTTCGCGGCATTCCAGGTGCCGATGATCTCTTCTGTGCGCCCGATGGTTTCTTTTGAAACCGGATTGACCGGATACATCTCGGCTGTGTCGACAAAGTTGATCCCGTTGGCCAAAGCGTGATCGATTTGCGCGTGTCCTTCGGCCTCAGTGTTTTGCGTCCCCCAGGTCATCGACCCAAGGCACAGCTCCGAGACCTCGATCCCCGTGCGGCCAAGTGGATTCATCTTCATACGTGCGCCCTTTCGCTATCTGTTGGCGCGAAGACTAGCGGCGCACAGAGGGAGGGCAAGGCGTTTTTGGAAGATCATAGGTGTTATCACATTTAACACTCCCAATTTTGATACTTAATTATTGATAACAGAGAGTTACGCCATTTCGAACCTGCTTTATAAGCACTCCCACACCCAATAAAGCACCCGCAAGTGCGTTGAAGCTCGAGTTTGGCCGTATGGCGCGACCTGCCCCAAGCGCGGTGAGCGCGATCACGTATGCATTCTGGAGTTTTGGCCCAAATGGACGGCGGCGGCGGAACCGTTGAAGAGGTTAAAACCTTCATCGGCAAAGTGGTCTAAGACATGATCAACGCTGGCGAACTAACTGCCAGAACGGCAAATAAGGCGTTTGATCTGGGTATGAACCACATTGCACGGCACAAGCTTAGCGGCGACTAGGCAAAACCCAAGTTAAACGTAGTGGCGAAGTAAGGGCGAATATCCACGGTGATAATCAGCTTCACGTTTCGCTGATCTTGCTCAAGAGATGGATCGAGAAGCGTGTCGGTCTCGACGGTCAATGAGGTAACATTCTTATCGTCTTCGAGAAGAACGTAGAACGGGTCTTCACCATCTTGTGGGCCAGTGTCGTCGCGAAGCTCCGAGGCGTTCAGCGGACGCCTCAAGCAGTCGATCAGGGTCTTGATCCGGTTATCCAAGTCGCCCGCCTGGATCGCGCTCCCAGGCGCATCGTTGCGAAGGAAAAGAATGTTTAGATCGCACATCAACTCCCAATCTTCTCGCACTAAAGGCAGAAAGCGATAGCGGTTCTCTTCGTACAATCGAGGTATCAGCTCCCGAATTGGCTTTATCTCCTCTTGATCCGGTGCGATCCTACCCCACCGTTCGACTGGATCGCCCTTTCTGTCAAAGTCACGCTCCCAATCAACAGCGGTTGCGAGGAATTTGTTGGTGTCCCAAAGTCGTTTCAGTTGACGGTGGAAAACCCGTCGGATGTCCTGCGTGTGTGAGGCTAGCGGGTCGCGCTGCCCATCACGCGCATCTCGCTGCTTTGACTGAAGCGGGCCTTCGTAAACCAATCTAAATCGCATCTCTTCCACAGCCTGATGATTTCCCTCAGGTGCAGAAAGATAAACGATCCTCTGAGGGCAGTTCTCGTTATTCTCCTATCAATCGGTACGGCAAGTAAAGTAACGCGGCATCACGGCTTGAGAACAAAAAAAGAACATGATACATCAACAGGACCTGTACAGCCCTCTTCTCTCTGAACGCCTGCGCCACCGCGCGGCACCCCCGCACGGAGAACCGCAAAGAGACCCGCGCTCAGAACCATGAGGGCTTTGCA
>CAZYQC010000015.1:0-54881 GCA_964649815.1 uncultured Rhodobacterales bacterium
AGTCCAGCAGACGGAGTTCGTCGATGCGCCCGCCGCGCAGCGAAATCGAGCCTTCCAAACGCTCTGACTGGATGGCCACGCGGGGCGCTTCTGCGTCTGCTTCGACCGCTTCGGTTGCGTTCGCAGTCTCTCCGCCGGTTGCCGCTTGCGGTGTGTCCGATGCGGATACTGGAGCCGTCAAGTCTGCAGAGGCGCTCGCCGCAGGATCGTTCAGCGGCGTTTCCGGCTCGGGTGGCGGAAACAAAACAAACCACACGAGAATAACGAGAAAGCTCAGCGCGGTGGCAAGGATAAGGTTCTTATTCTGATCGTCCATCAGGACCTCTTCACACAGCCAGAAAATCGGAAGACATAGCGCCGGGTTCAATAGGCTGGGGGCAAAAAGGTCAAGTCGAATCCTGATTTCTTTGTCTTGTTTCAGGCCAAATCGCGGCGTTCAAAGCGCGGCTATAACGATCTGATTGAGTGCCAATTCAAATCTTACCTGATCTCATTTTGAGTGCCGTGCCGATGCGACGCTGATGATCGGTGATCCACGGCAATGTGTCTTCAAACGGCAAAGGGCGCGAGATGCCGAAACCTTGGACGTAATCGCAACCCAATTGCGACAAAAGCGCGTGTTCGCCGGTGGTTTCCACACCTTCGGCCAAAGTCTCGACCTGCAATTGCTCGGCCATCATCAAGATCGCGGAAATCATTTGCTGTTGGTCCGGGTCGCAATCGGCTTTCATCACAAAGCTTCGGTCTATTTTGATGCGATTGACGGAAAAGCGTCGGATCGCGGTCAGGGAGGCGTGGCCTGTTCCGAAATCGTCCAAGTCGATTTTGCACCCCAATTTGCGCAGGCCGGTGATGTTTCGGACAACCAGGTCTTCGGGACTGTTGGCCATCACGGTTTCCAACACTTCAACGGCCAGCCGATCTGCGCTGATGTCAAATCGGTCAAGCTCCCACGCGATTTGGTCCACCAGGTTGGGCAGCATCAATTCGTTGCCGCTAAAATTGACGCCCACCTGCGGCACGTTTAGCCCGGCGCGATCCCATCCTCTGAGGGCCTCCAAGGATTGCGAGAGGATCGTGTAGCAGAGTTTGTCCATCAAGCCGGCCTCTTCTATGGCCGAAAGAAAGGCAGGCGGAGGTAAGGTGCCCTTGGTCGGATGTTGCCACCGTGCAAGCGCCTCAAACCCTGTGATTTCGCCGGTATCGGTTGAAATCTGTGGCTGAAACCACGGCACAATCTCTCCGTTTTCCAAAGCGCTTGTGACCTCTTCGCGTAGGTCAGCGCGCGCGATGCGGGCGGCTTGCATGTCTTTGGAGTAGGATCGTGTGGTTGCTCCGCCAGATTTTCGCGCCTCGCTCAAAGCGACGCGGGATGCTTCGATCCAATCGGCGGCGGTCGCGTTTGGGGCACGCGACAACAGGCAGAAACCACAGGACGCCGAAACAAAAACCTTACATCCGTCGATGATGATCGGTTCTGCGGCGGCCGCTGACATGCGCCCTGACAATTGAATGGCCGCTTCTAGGTCGGTGCGCCGGCCGGGGGCCATGCAGATTGCGAAACAATGATCCGACCATCGTGCCAGAACATCATCCCCACGCAAAACTGCGCGCAAGCGATCGCCCACGGCGCCAAAGACCTTTTCTTCGGCCAAAGATCCAAATCGTTCGCTGATGACGTCGGGTTCATCAATTTCCAACATAAAGATGGCGCTGTTCATCTGTTCACGCTGCGCTTGGTCAAACACTTGTGCTGCGACAGTGTTGAATTGATGCGCGGTGAGCGGCCCGTGCGTTTGGCCGGTGTCGAGGCGTTTCGACTGTGTTGAAAGGAAAGGCGCGAAAAATCCCAAGACCGGCAAAACAAGTGCCGTGCTGAGCAAAGCCGTTTCTCCGCCTGCCCAAAAAGCGGCCAATAAAGCAACCGGAACGAAGGCCACGAAAATGCGCGTCGCGCGCATCTGCGCTGACCCTTGCAGAAGCTGCGTTAAAACATCCCCCAAAACTTGTCCCATGTTCCCATCCTCAATTGCAAAACGGCACGTCAATGCCGGCCATCAAGCTTGGGGAGTCTAAGGACCGGGTTAATCGCCGGTGGGAAGTTGAAAAGACTTTTCTTCAATTTCGCTCGGAGCGCGCGTGAGCCCTGCGAAATCAAAGAGCTTTGGGTCCAGCAGATGAGAGGGCCGCGCGTTCATCAAAGCGCGGAACATTACTTGCCGGCGACCGGGGCTGTTGCGCTCCCACGTGTCCAGGATTTGCTTGACCTGCTGGCGCTGTAGGCCATCCTGGCTGCCGCACAGATCGCAAGGGATGATTGGATAGCCCATCGCGTTGGAAAATGCCTCGCAATCCGCCTCTGCCACATGCGCAAGAGGCCGGTATAGAAAAAGATCGCCTTCTTCGTTCACCAGTTTCGGCGGCATGGTCGCCAAACGCCCTCCATGAAATAAATTCATGAAAAACGTCTCTAAAATGTCGTCGCGATGGTGGCCCAAGACAACGGCGGAACATCCTTCTTCACGGGCAATCCGGTACAGGTGGCCGCGTCTGAGACGCGAGCAAAGCGCACAAAAGGTGCGCCCCTGAGGGATTTTGTCGACGACAACCGAATATGTGTCTTGGTATTCGATGCGGTGCGGCACGCCCATCTGCTCAAGGAATTTCGGCAAGACGGTCGCGGGAAACCCTGGCTGCCCCTGATCGAGGTTACAGGCAAGCAGATCGACAGGCAAAAGCCCGCGCCATTTGAGTTCGTAAAGAAAAGCGAGCAGGGTGTAGCTGTCTTTCCCGCCAGACAGACAAACGAGCCACCGCGCGCCAGGTTCGACCATTCCGTATTGGTCAACCGCTTCGCGGACATGGCGCACAATGCGTTTGCGCAGCTTCTTGTACTCCGTCGTTTTCGGAGCACCGTGAAACAGAGGATGAATATCGTCGGCGTTATCAAACATGGCGGTTGTTTAGGGCAAACCGTAGGCGGCAGGAAGAGCGCAGTGGCCTTCTAATGCATGTCGAAGTGTGAGATGCTTTCTCTGACAAGGTTAATTCGCCGGGAGGGCGCATGGTTACCGAACATTACTGCGAAACCGATCGGCACAAGACCTTTTACCTGGCTGACGGGCCGAGCGATGGCCCGTTGATCGTTTTTGTGCACGGATGGCCCGAGCTCTCCTTTTCCTGGCGGCACCAATTGCCATTCTTTGCAAGCTTAGGCTATCGCGCCATAGCGCCAGATATGCGCGGATATGGCAGATCATCTGTTTATCCCGAGATCGCGGATTACCGGCTTGAGGAAAGCACCGCAGATATGCGCGAGCTTTTGGAGCATCTGGGCGCGGAAGAAGCGATTTGGGTTGGCCATGACTGGGGCGCACCGGTCGTTTGGGCGCTGGCGCAGCAGGCTCCGAACCGATGCAAGGCAGTTGCGTCGCTTTGTGTGCCGTATCTGCCAGAGGGATTGGAGCTGGATGTTCTCGCGTCGCTGGTTAACCGCGAGATGTATCCGAAAGAGGCCTTCCCTTACGGACAATGGGAATACGTCAAATTCTACGAAGAGGCCTTTGATGCCGTCGAAAACGCCTTTGCTGCGGATGCCTCAGCGACCGTTCGCGCGCTCTTTCGTGCTGGCGATCCAAAGGCGGTTGGGCAACCTGCTCCAACGGCATTCGTGCGCAAAATGGGTGGATGGTTTGGCGGAGCGCCTGCGCCCAGCTTGCCGCGGGATGAGCGGGTCTTGAGCGTCGAGGCCGAAGAGATCTATGCGAATGCCCTGGCCACAGCCGGGTTCGATGGCCCGGGTAAGTGGTATCTGAACGGAGCCGCCAACATGGCCTTTGCGAAAACGGTCGAGGCACAGTGGCGGCTGACCATGCCGACGCTCTTTCTGCACGCAAAGTACGACAGTATTTGCGATACGTTGAATTCGGACCTCGCAGAGCCGATGCGCCAATGGTGCGATGACCTGTCCGAGGGCACGTTAGAAACAGGGCATTGGATGGCGCAGGAAAAGCCTGATGCGGTCAATGATGCTTTGCACAAGTGGATAACAGATCGGGTGGGCTAGGGGACCTCATCCACGCCCGAGCCACCCCACGGGTGGCACCGCAAAATCCGCCGAACAGTCAGCCAGCCGCCTTTGATCCCACCGTGTTTTTGCAAGGCTTCGAGAGCATACGCAGAACAGGTCGGGTGATAGCGGCAATTGTGCCCAACCCAAGGCGAGAAAACCAAGCGGTAAGCCCGCACAGGCAAAGACAGAACCCAAGCCAGAGGCGTCATTTCGAGACCTTTTTGATGGCTTCGTTCAAGTCAATCTCCATTTCCGCAAAGTTGCGGGACGCCGTGGCATTTGCACGACCAATCAGGACGTAATCATAACCAGGCAAAGCTGACGGCGCTATGACAAGGCGCGCCAATGCGCGCAATCTGCGCTTGGCCGCATTCCGTGCCACGGCGTTGCCGACCTTTTTCGAACAGGTAAAACCTATGCGTGGCGGACATTCGTCGCCTCGGTTCCAGGCTTGGAGGATAAAGCCCGGCGTCGCGGCGCGCCGTCCGCGTGCCGCCTGGAGGAAATCTGAACGGTTGGTCATCACCGTTAGTCCGGGTACGCGTGCCATTTTCCCGTTCTCAAACGAAAAAGCCCCGCCGTTCGGTCTTGGTCGACACGAAGCGGCGGGGCCATTCTCATTGACCCAGTGCCTTGAGCGTTACGCGCTCAGCGACTTGCGGCCCCGTGCGCGACGCGCATTCAGGATTTTGCGGCCAGCTTTGGTCGCCATACGCGCGCGGAAGCCGTGGCGACGCTTGCGCACCAGGTTCGAAGGTTGAAAGGTCCGTTTCATTGCGGCTTGCTCCACATATCTTTGCGCAAACCGGATTCGGTGGGCGCAGGTATTCGAGAGCCGCTCGTTACCGCCCCATGAGTTGCAAGTCAAACCCTTGGCGCAGAAAAAGCGCCACTGATTTGCAACATTCAGGTCCCCGCGACCGGAAAATGTTTCAAAGCAGCGCAATAGAGGCATCGGAGCGGTTACAATGATCACTGTCAATCAAGCGACTGTGAGGAGGCTGTCTTTGTGAAACGCAAAGCGGCAGATAAGAAGGACACAAAACAGCAGGCGCTATCAATGTCAGACACGAGCACGCATCGCAAACCGGCTATCCAGCGGCATATCCCGCTTGTCGTTATTCTCGCCGTAGCGCTTGTCGGCGCATTCACGCTGCGCGACTACCTGAGTTTCGAGACACTCGCATCAAACCGGGATGCTTTGGTGGCCTATCGCGATGCCAATCTGTTTCTGGCCGCGGCCCTCTTTGTTCTGGCCTATATCGTCATCGTCGCGTTCTCACTGCCCGGGGCGACAATCGCGACGTTGACGGGTGGGTTCCTCTTTGGGACCGTCTTGGGGACGTTTTTCAATGTCTTTGGCGCGACCATTGGCGCCACGTTGATCTTTCTGGCTGCGCGCCACGGCTTTGGTGACACGCTTGCCGCTCGGATGGAAACGTCAGAAGGCACGGTGAAAAAGATCAAAGACGGTATCGACGCAAATCAATGGTCGATGTTGTTCATCATTCGCCTTGTCCCTGCGGTGCCGTTTTTCGTGGCCAACCTTGTCCCGGCCTTTGTGAACGTGCCGCTGCACCGCTATGTCGTTTCAACGTTTTTGGGGATCATCCCTGGCGCGCTTGTGTTTACCTCTGTGGGGGCTGGGCTTGGCGCCGTGTTTGAACGGGGCGAGACGCCTGATCTGAGCATCATTTTTGAGCCGCACATCCTGTTGCCCATTCTAGGGCTTGCGTTGCTTGCGCTGCTTCCCATTGTGGTCAAGCAATTCTCTGGCAAGAAAGACCCAATCGCATGACATTGATCAAAACGGACGTTCTGGTCATCGGGGCTGGCTCCGGCGGGTTGTCCGTCGCTGCGGGCGCGGTGCAGATGGGGGCCGACGTTGTCCTTTTGGAAGGGCACAAGATGGGCGGGGATTGTCTGAACTATGGCTGCGTGCCGTCCAAGGCCCTCTTGGCAGCCGGCAAGTCAGCCTATCAGCAAGCGCACGCGCAACACTATGGCGTCGCCTCGCAAACGCCTCAGGTTGATTATGCCGCAGCAAAGGACCACGTCCAGGATGTGATCGCGCAAATTGAACCTGTTGACAGCCAGGAACGGTTCGAAGGCTTGGGCGTGCGCGTCATAAGGGAATGGGGCGCGTTCTTGTCCCCCAACGAAGTGCAAGCGGGCGCGTTCAAAATTCAGGCCCGCCGGATCGTTATTGCGACAGGCTCGCGCCCATTCGTGCCGCCGATCCCCGGTATCGAGACGGTCTCTTACCACACGAACGAAACCATTTTTGATTTACGAGAAAAGCCCGATCACCTGTTGATCATTGGTGCGGGGCCAATCGGCCTTGAGATGGCGCAGGCCCACGTCCGCCTGGGGTGCAAGGTCACCGTCATCGAAGGGGACAAAGCGCTGGGCAAAGACGACCCGGACGCAGCAGCGGTTGTGCTGGAGCATTTGCGATCAGAGGGCGTGAACATCGTCGAACAGGCCAAGGCGTCCGAAATCTCAGAAGATGCAGGAACCATCACCGTAAAAACCGAAGATGGGCAGGCGTTCTCGGGGTCGCACCTTTTGGTCGCCGTCGGGCGGAAGACAAACACCGAACGTTTGAACCTCGACGCGGCCGGTATCGAGACCAGCCGAACAGGTATCAAAACCGATGCGAACCTGCGAACGACAAACAAAAAGGTCTATGCAATCGGTGACATCGCTGGCGGACTTCAATTCACCCATGTCGCGGGCTACCACGCCAGCGTGATCATTCGCTCACTGCTGTTTGCGTTGCCGTCCAAAGCGCAAACCAAACATATCCCTTGGGTCACATATACCCAGCCGGAATTGGCGCAAGTCGGCCTGACCGAGGCTCAAGCCAATACAGCGCATGGCTCTGCGATGGAGGTGGCGCGGTTCGAGTATCACCACAACGACCGTGCAATCGCCGAACGCAAAACCGATGGCTTTATCAAAGTCATGGTCGTGAAAGGGCGCCCGGTCGGAGTAACCATTGTTGGCGAGCAAGCGGGCGAATTGATCAGCTTGTGGTCACTGGCTATCGCAAATCGGCTGAAAATGTCCCAAGTTGCGGGCATGATCGCGCCTTACCCAACAATCAGCGAAGTCAACAAGCGTGCGGCAGGCGCCTATTTCACGCCACGGCTTTTTGATAATCCAACAGTGAAACGTGTGGTTCGGCTGGTTCAACGCCTGATCCCCTGACCGTAGAGGACGCATGCTCAACAGCCTGTCTGGACGCTTTTTGATCCTGACCACCATCTTTGTGATGCTGGCTGAAATCCTGATTTTTGTGCCGTCCATCGCCCGTTTCCGCGAGGAGTTTTTGCAAAACCGGTTGGAACGGGCTCAGATCGCCTCGCTGGCGTTGCTGGCGGATGATATGTTGGAAACGGACCTCGAGCAGGAGCTCTTGGAAAATGCGGGCGTTTTCAATGTTGTCCTGCGACGCGATGAAGTGCGTCAATTGATGCTCTCGGCTGATATGCCACGGCCAATTGAGAACACCTTTGATCTCAGAGACGATGCCGCAACCGTCTTGATCAGGGATGCGCTGGCGCGACTGGTCAATCCTGAAGACGAGGTCATCCGCGTGATCGGCGCGCCCACGCGCGAAGCCGGGCTGCTGATTGAGATCACGCTCGCGACCGAACCGCTTCGCATGGCCATGATCGACTATGGCATCCGAATTTTGATCCTGTCGGCGGTGATCTCGATTTTCACGGCCGTTCTGTTGTTCCTTGCGGTCCGAGCCATTCTGGTAAAGCCGATCAAAGGTGTTGTCGGGTACATGCAACGCTACGCCGCCGCGCCCGAAGATGGTCGCCGCATCATCACGCCGCGCGCCGGCGTAACCGAGCTTCGAGAGGCCGAAGAAGCCTTGCAATCCTTGCAAACGGAACTCACCCAAGCCTTGCGCCAGAAAGAACGTCTGGCACAGCTGGGTTCTGCCGTATCCAAAATCAGCCATGACTTGCGGAACATCCTGACCTCGGCACAATTGTTCACCGACCGTATCGAGGCGTCAGAAGATCCGCTAGTGCGCCGCATGGCGCCCAAACTTGTTAATTCGATCACCCGTGCCGTTCACCTGTGCGAAAGCACGCTCGCTTTCGGCAAGGCAGAGGAGCCGAACCCGACGCTCACTGTCTTTCAACTGGATGCCGTTGTGTCAGACGTCATCGAAAGCGAACGGCTGGCGATCGGGGAACACGACCTAAGTTTCTCGGAGGACATCCCGCCCTTGCTGACAGTGCGCGCTGACCCCGAGCAACTGTTCCGGGTCATATCCAATTTGGTCCGAAACGCCCGTCAAGCGATTGTCGCCACGGGCGCGCCGGGCGAGATTTGTGTCGCGGCGCAGGAAGAACAGAGCTCTTGGCTGATCGATGTCACAGACACCGGGCCCGGCCTGCCGCAGAAAGCGCAAGAGCATCTCTTTACGCCTTTCCAGGGCGGTGCCCGCCGGGGCGGCTCGGGCCTCGGCTTGGCAATTGCTTCGGAACTGGTGCGCGGGCACGGCGGACACCTGGACCTGGTCAAGACCGGCGAAAGCGGCACACACTTTCGGATTACATTGCCCAAAGGCGATAATGTTCTGAGCTAGCGGTTTGTTGTCGAAAACTCGCCAAGACCCTCTTGCCATTTCCTGCTGCGCTGGCTACTAGCCCACGCTAGTGGACCGATAGCTCAGCTGGATAGAGTACTTGACTACGAATCAAGGGGTCGGGGGTTCGAATCCTCCTCGGTCCGCCACTTAACCTATTAAGTATTTGTGAGATAGCCCGAACAGACGGCGGCTCTGCGCCCTTGGCAGTTCGAGCCTTAAGGATCATGCGTTACCGCTCAGCTGATCCAACGCATCCATCACCTTGGCTGTCTGAGAGTGATCGACCATTCCAAATTGGCCTGCGTCGTTATCCCAATACTTGCCGGATGCCGTTTCGAAACTGCTGTCCAGAGACAAACGGCACAGGATGTCTGCGCCGATCCTAAGGTCGTGTCCTGCGACGCCGAAGCCTTCTTTGACCATTTTCGACGCCAGAAGAGAGCCTGGATTGACCGCGATGAACGCAGGCCCGCTTGGCAGTTTGCGCGCCATCTCGGCAGACCAAAGCGTAATAGCGCGTTTGCTTTGCGCATAGGCGCCCATGTCGTTTAGGCGCGTTTGGCCGAGCATGGCGCGGGTGTCCACCGGGGCTTGGGCCGCTGAGGACAGATTTACCACCCGTCCATCCGTGGGGATGATGGGCAAAAGCGCTCGTGTCAGCACATGGGGGGCGACCGTGTTCACCACAAACCGGACGTCTTGGCCATTGGCCAAAATAGGGTCCGGCGTTTTGTAGACACCTGCGTTGTTGATCAAAACATCCAGGTGGTCATGATCCGCGCGAATGTCAGAGGCCAGCTTGGTCACGTCTGAGATCGACGACAGATCCGCCTGATAGGATTTGGCGCCATGTCCGACCTCATCGACGGCTGTTTTGAGTTTGGCAGCGCTTCGACCGTGCAGGATGACCGTATGGCCTTGGTCGGCAAGCATCTTTGCGGTCAGCAACCCGATCCCGTCGGTCGAGCCTGTGATCAAAATTGTCTTGGTCATTTCTTTTATCCTTGTGTCGGGAATTCTGGCAGCAACTCGTCCGCCAGATGTTTGAGCGTTTTTTCGAAATCCATTTGATTGAACCGCAAATTCAGAGCCACGTGGTTCATGCCGAGGTCCTGTAAGGCATGCAGGTATCGTCTCAGGAACCGAAGATCTGATCGAAAGCCCAAGTGGATGGGCTGGGGATCGGCATGGTTTTCGACGACATCGACGTAAAGCGATTGCATAACCGGCTTTGGCGCCATGCCTGCCGCCACAGAACGCGCGCGGTAGTCGTTTACGACATGGGTTTGTGTCGCGATATCTCTGGGATAGGTCATCCATCCATCGCCGTGCGTCGAGACCCAGGATGGATCTTGCCGGGAACCGCCGGTTATCAACGTCGGCACGCGGGGGCCGACGGGTTTTGGCAACATATCAATCCGCCCATCTGTCTCGCCAAAGGCGCCGGAATGAACGGGATTGGTGTCAGCCATCTTCGCGATATAGGCGAGGCTTTCGCGGAATTTTGCGCCCCGGTCCGAAAAGTCGATCCCAAGGGCAGGGTATTCTTCCGGGCGATCGCCAGAGGCCACACCCAAGAGTATCCGACCACCTGACAATTGATCGACCGAGGCCGCAGCCTTGGCCACATGCGCCGGATGCCTGAGCGGTAGAATGATGCTGGCGACCCCCAGGGCGATCCGCCGGGTCGCAGCAGACAAATAGCCAAGGTAAACAAAGGGATCGTAGATTTGGCCCGCGTCCCCGAAATTTGGCACGTTGAATGGCACATCGCGCAGCCAAAGCGCAGCAAACCCAAGCGCGTCGGCCAGTTGGGCGCGCTCTTGATGCCTGGCCAAATCTGGCAGGGCATTGTGGTGATGCGCGTCCAGCGGCACAACCAGACCAAGGGTCATTCGGTTTGGCTGAAAGACAGAGTTGTAGGCTCTGTTCAATGTCGGAAACGCGTCGTGTAATTGCTGTGTCTGCATAGGATGAGCGATCATTCAGTATCGGATCAGCGTGCGGCTTTCGATGCTTTTGCGTGGGACGGTCACGCTTGGGTCTTCGACCCTATCCAAAGCCGAATGCGCGATCGATGGCTTTCCTTGATTGTCGTAGATGTTGAAAACAGCGATCTCATCGGGCGTCATGCGCGATTGGTACACCCATTCATGCCTGTCGTTCGCGACCAGACCCATGATATGTCCTTTGCGGTCGGGATAGATCAGATCAATCAAGAGCCAATCATCTTGGGCCACCGAAGAGGGGCGCACAAACCCCAGCGGGGCGGAGTTGATGGGGTGTTCAACCGGACGCCAGACATTGATGAAGGCAAAGCGCCCGTCCGCCCAATCCGCTGCCCTGTCTGCGCCCAGAATGTCGACCAACCGCTGTTGGGCGCCATCGGGGCTGTAGTCGCTGTGGACGTTCCG
This sequence comes from uncultured Rhodobacterales bacterium, assembly GCA_964649815.1. Classification (GTDB taxonomy): domain Bacteria; phylum Pseudomonadota; class Alphaproteobacteria; order Rhodobacterales; family Rhodobacteraceae. The sequence goes on from CAZYQC010000015.1 coordinate 11,105, forward strand.
GGCGGGCTTGCGTGTCGCGTTGGGGTCGTCGACCCGGACGGTGTGATCAAAGACGATCACCTCTTGCGCGCCTAGATGTTCCGTTAGCAGGTCCGTCAGTTCCTGATCGTAGGTGTCTGTCCAGACATCATCCGAAGCGAAATCGACCACACGAGATGGAGAGGTCAGGAATGCGACGCTGTCTTCTTCAAAGTTCACGGAAACGCCGTCTCTCGTGTCGTTCAACGGCACGCTGACCACGTCGTGTGGCGGCGAGATAAGCTTGCCGACAACTCCGCCTGCATCGATGTGATACGCCTGCCGCTCTGGTTTGTGAAAGTGGTAATTGACCGTTGCGGTCGGACGATCGGTGCGCGGTCCAGCGTCAGATATGGACGCGGCAATGGGTGTTGCGGATGTCATGCGAGGTCATCCTTTCCATGAATAACAAAGTGAAAGCTGTCTGATCCAGCGGTGCGGGCATTCAGGTGCGGCAGATACTCAGGGTCCGCCATAAAGTTCTCGGCCGCTTCCTTGCTTGGCCATTCCAAAATGATGCGCAGGGCTGCCGGTTGCGTATCGCCTTCGACTTGCGCGTGATGCGCCGTCCGCGCGAGGTATCGACCACCGTGTTTTGCGACCAATGCGTTGGCGATAGGCAAATAGTCTGGGATCCAGTCCTCATTCTTGGGTGTCACGGCAAGCACGGAATAGGTGGGCATGGCAAAGGTCCTACGGTTTTGGTTGCTTGACCGCAGAGGTATGATATTTCCGATATCGGAAAAACTGACCAAAATATGAGATCAGTTTTCGGATTTTGGATATAATATGGATACCGAAGCCCTTCGCCTTTTTGTCCTGGCTGCGGACAAGCTGAATATCAGCGCCGCGGGGCGCGAGCTTGGTCTCGCGCCGTCTGTGGCCAGTGCTTGGATGGCCAAGTTGGAAAAAAGCGTTGGGGCGGATCTGTTGCACCGCTCTACACGCAAGGTCTCACTGTCGACCGAAGGGGCGGAGTTTCTGCCTTATGCACGGGATATTGTTGCGCGCGAGGATGCCGCGCGCGCGGCACTTGGGCAGGGGCAGGAACATGTGTCAGGCGTGCTGCGCTTTACCGCTCCCAGCAGTTTTGCCCAATTGTACATCGCGCCCATTGTCACCGACTTTCTGGCGCAACACCCGGACCTGACGCTTGATCTGCGTTTGTCCGACCAACAGTTCGACTTGATCGACGGAAGCTTTGACCTGGCCTTGCGCAATGCGCCTTTGAAAGACTCGAGCCTTCGCGGGCGTAAACTTGCAGATGATGCGCGCATATTCTGCGCGTCCCCACAATACCTGCGCGAACATGGTGCGCCCCAAAGCCCGAGCGACCTTGAGGGCCACAAATTCGTGGCCTTTGCCGGTCAGCGCGCCGTCGACGTGGTCGATGATCAAGGGGAAGCCACAACCGTCGCGTTCCATGACGGCAACTGCAAGCTCATTATCGATGATGGGAACAGCCACCGACAGGCAACGGTCGCAGGGGCAGGCATATCCGTGAATTCGATCTGGAGCGTTAGTGAAGAGCTGCGTCAGGGCAAGCTGGTGCGCGTTCTGCCAGCGCACTCATGCGTTTCAGAGACAGCGTTGTGGCTCATCTATCCCCAATCCAACGTTCTTTCTGGGAAGGTCCGCGTTTTCATGGATTTTCTGCTGGACCGGATCGGGCGCAACCCGCCCTGGATCGGCTGAGCCCTTAGGTCCGCCAACCAAGCAGCCGTCGTTCCACGAGCCCGATCAAAGCGCTTACGATGACGCCCAGTAATGACAGGATCACAACGCCTGCGAAGAGGCGTTCAAGATCGTAGAGTGAGCCTGCTTCTAGGATATAGGCGCCGATACCGTATTCCGCGCCCAGCATTTCAGCCGCGACAAGAAGGATGATCGCGATCGCAAGGCTGATCCTGAGGCCAGAGAGGATGCCTGGCATGGCGCCGGGCAAAACGATTTTGCGCACAATGGACCACCATGACAAACCAAAGCTTTGCCCCATGCGGATGAGTGTCCGATCAACGTTATCGACCGCGCCATAAGTCGCCACGACTGTGGGCGTGAAGGTGCCAAAAGCGATCAGCGCGTATTTCGACCCTTCGCCAATGCCAAACCAAATCACAAATAAAGGGAGAAGGGCGATTTTGGGGATGGGAAAGATGGCCGCCACAAGGGGCACCAACCCGGACCGAATGTAAGAAAACAGACCAATCAAAACGCCCACGCTGATGCCAATGCTGGCCCCTATGGCTGCCCCGACGATCAAACGCGACAGCGAAGGGCCCAGATGTTTGAAGAGCAGCCCGCTGTCGTAAAGCTCTTGAAACGTCTCCAGCACGTCGGATGGTTTTGGCAAGGTCAACGCCGAAATCCACCCGGTTTGCGTTCCCCATTCGGCAATCAGGATCAGACTGATGAAAACGACAAAGCCGACCCAACGCCGTGACTTTGGCGCAAATCCTCCGCCCCGGAATGCGACGGATTTTCCAGATCCTGTGTCAGACATTGATAAGTTCCGCATCCGCCGCGCGCGCTTCGTCACGCATGAGATGCCAAAGGTGTTTCTGATAGCGATCCAGATCTGCGTCCCCGAATTCGCGGTCGCCCAGGGGTTTGTCGATCTCGACAACCTCGCGAATGCGGCCGGGGCGGCGGGATAAGACAACGACACGATGGCCCAGACGCACCGCCTCGGCCAAGTTGTGTGTGACATAGACCGCGGTAAAGGGCTGACGGGTCCACAGATCAACAAGATCATCCATCAGCAACTCGCGGGTTTGGCTGTCGAGCGCTGAGAGAGGTTCATCCATCAACATCACCGCCGGATTGACGGCCAAAGCGCGCGCGATGGCGACGCGCTGTTTCATGCCGCCCGAAAGCTGCTTAGGCAGCGCTTTGGAAAAATCGCTGAGCTTTGTGCGGGCAAGGACGTCTTCGATGATGGACCGGGCACGCGCACCTTTGATCCCGTGGTCTTCGAGCACAAGCGACACATTCCCGGCGACACTGCGCCACGGCAGCAAAGCAAAGTCCTGGAAGATATAGGTAAGCGGGTTCAAACAGCCTTCTGGAGGTTGGCCCAATTGCAAAACACGGCCCTCCGTTGGGCGTTCCAGACCCCCAATGAACCGCAGCAGCGTGGACTTACCGCATCCAGACGGGCCAACGATACACACGATTTGCCCGCTGGGAATATCCAGAGAGATGTCCTGCATGACCTCAAAGTCATCGTAGGCGTGGGTGATGCTGTCGATCCGGATGTCCATGACGTTTTGACGGCAGGGTCAGCGCGTGCCGACCCTGCCAAATCACGTTGGATTATGCGCCAAGGATGTCGACATAAGACTGATCGACCACTTGGTCGATGCTAATGTCGGCATCCACCAAATCCTCTGACTGGAACCACGACAGCTGATCTTGAACAGAGGCCAGGTTCAGCGCTGCACCTTTGTTCAGGCGCATGGTGCCATTGATGATCGACGGCGCAGCTTTCTCGCGCGGACGATCGGTGTAGACGTATTTGTGGATTAGATCGACCATCGCATCTTGATCGGCGGTCTTGTCGATCATGGCTGCGGCGTAATCATCGACACCGTTGGAAAATCCGGCGAGGAAGCTTTCGGTCAGTCCACGTTCGTTCGCCGCGTTTTTGGCTGAGGTAAAGACCGTTGTGACCTGATAATTCGGAATATAGTCAGAGACGTTCCCGATGATGTGCACCGCACCTGAGCCAGCCAGAGGCTTGGCGATGTGTGGAACAATGGACCAGCCGTCAACTTGCCCTGATTTCATCGCGCCAATGATCGCACCGACCTTTTGCAAGGGCGTAAAGGACATGTCGATGCCTTCTGCTTGCGCCATTTTGGATCCCATATAGTGAAAGGACGATCCCGCTTGGGTCACTGCAAATTTCTTTCCGGCAAGATCCGCAGGCGTTTTGACGCCCGCCTGGAATGCCGCATCCGAGGCAAGGAACTTTTGCCCGTCGATGCCAGGCTCTTCGCTAAGCGCACCGCCAATCACTTTGATTGCGCCCTTTTGCGCAAGGCTGATCAGCCCGCCGGACATCGCCGTTACGGCGTAATCGACGTCCCCTGACGCGATGGCGACGGCCATTGGTTGCGCGGCTTGGAAGAACTCGAACTCTACGTCCAGCCCTGCGTCTGCAAAATACCCGCGTTCATACGCAATGAAGCTCCCGGAATGAGACGTAAACCGCAGAGCGCCGACTTTGATCTTTTTGTTCGCGGCCAATGCGGGGGCGGCAAGGCCGCTGGCGGCAAATGTTCCGCCAATAAGGGTAAGCGCCTTACGGCGATTCAAATTGTTCATGATCTCCTCCCTTTGATCATCGAATTTACTTTAGTTCTGCTGCGATCTCTTCCTCCAGCAAGGCGACTGCGGTCGCTTCGTCGCGTGCCAAAACCGCGTCGAGCAAGCTCTTTTGGCGCATGTCTCTGGCTTGCCAGTCGAGCTTGCCTTCCCGCATTTGCGCAAGGCGAAAGCGTCGGCTTTGGTCAAAGAACTTGCGGTGCAAATCCACCAATCGTGGGCTTTCGCAGGCTTCGATAAGCGCAAAGGCAAAGGCGCGACAGGCCTCGTCCCATTCCAATGCAACAAGGTCATCGGGCGCCTGCTGAACGCCTTCTTCCGCCTTTTTGAGCCCGTGATGTGCGGCAATGACACGCCCTTCCCAGGCGACGTCGCCCAGGGCGATGGCGCGGGCCAGGGCGATTTTTTCCACTTCGATCCGAACCAGTTGAATGTCGCGCAAATCATCCTCGGTGGCCGAGGTCACGCGGAACCCGCGTTGCGCGGTGGCTTCGACCAAACCTTCGGTCGACAAAATGCGCAGTGTTTCACGCATCGAATGGTTCGACCCGCCGTAACGCACCCGCAGGTCTTCGATTTTGAGCTTTTGGTCAGGCAAGAGCGTCCCAAAGGCGATGTCGCGACGCAACGAGGATGCAAGAAGCTCTACAATTGTCGCGTCTTCTGATTTTTTGCTGGAAAAGATCATACGTGTTCCGCAAACCTAAAAACGTTGGATATTTTTGAAATGCATGGATGTTTGTGTCAACCAGCATTTTAAGATGACAGACGCACAGTCTGCGCCCTGGCGCTATGTAACGCTGTAGCGGGCGCGCGTGAAGCTCGTTAAATCACCAGCTTCACGTCGCCACGGCTAACGGTCAGAGATAAAAGTGCGACAAGTGTCGGGCGGGATCTAGCGCAAACGGATTGCCACGTTCTTGGTCTGGACGTAGTTCCACAACGCCTCGCGCCCTTTTTCCCGGCCGTAGCCAGATTTGCCATAGCCGCCAAAGGGCGTTTCGACCCCGCCTGCGTACCATTCGTTGACGAAAACCTGTCCGGCGCGGATCTGGCGTGCGGCGGATGTGGCGCGGTCCAAGTCACGGGTAAAGACGCCGCCGACCAGACCATAATCGGTGCTGTTTGCAATATCGATCGCGTCGTTATCAGACTGGAACTTGAGCACGGATAGAACCGGGCCAAAGACTTCTTCTTTGGCGATCGTCATGTCCGGGGTCACATCGGTGAGAATGGTAGGCTCCAAGAATGCACCTGGTGTGTTTGGCTTGCGCCCGCCGGTGGCGATTTTTGCGCCTGCGTCGCGCGCGTCCAACACCATTTGTGCCGCTCGGTCTCGCTGTCCGACAGACACCATTGCACCCATCGTTGGGCCAAAGTCCGGTTGCTCGATACCCGGCAAAACCGTCAGAGATTCCGCAACGTTGACCATGCGATCAACCAAAGCGTCGTGAATGCTGTCGTGAACAATGACGCGTGACATCGCAGAACAGACCTGACCCGCGTTAAAGTAGATGCCCCAGCGGACATCATTTTCAAAGGCGTCCAGATCCGCGTCATTGTGAACGATCGCCGCCGATTTGCCGCCGAGCTCCAGGACGCAAGGCACCACGTTTCGTGCCGCAGCCGTCGCAATGGCGATGCCGGTCGGAACTGATCCGGTGAAGACGATTTGATTGACGCCAGGATGCGCAGACAATGCAGCACCTGCTTCGTGTCCCAGTCCACAGAGAACGTTGACCGCGCCCTGTGGCAGGCCGACCGCTTCGGCCGCATAGGCGAACCAGGCATTGCTGAGCGGCGTCAGCTCTGGCGTCTTGATAACGCAAGCGTTTCCCGTGGCCAGCGCCGCAGAGAGCGAGCGGGCCGTCATTTCAATCGGGTAATTCCAAGGGATGATCTGCGCGGATACGCCGAATGGCTCATAGGTGGTGAAGTCGAAGTAATCTTTCCCCAGCGGAATCGACCGTCCTTCGACGGTTTCGGCTTGGTTTCCGTAATACTCAAAATACCGCGCGGCCCCCTCGATCTCTACTTTGGATTCCCACAGGGGTTTGCCTTGTTCCAGCGTCAGGACGCGCGCGATTTCGTCAATGTGTTCGACCAGATAACGGCCCATCGCCTGAACCATCCGACCACGTTCTACGGGGCGCAGGTCTGACAAGGCGCCAGTTTGATGCACGCGTTGGGCCGCTTGGACCGCGCGATCGACATCGCGCGCATCGGCAAGGGCGTGTTGCGCAAGAACCTCTCCGGTGGCGGGGTCAACAACATCGATGCGACCCGCACCACCGTCCACCCACGCGCCATCGATATAGTTCTGCCAATAGTCTTTCATTGCTGCCTCCACTGCTTTGCGCAGATGTTATATGCCGTCCACCGCTTCGCGCATCCAGCGCTGTAAGTGCATGACGGGATGTTCGGAATTCACGCCGCCGGAGGGGTCGATCACCAAGGGGCCCGGCACATATCCCCGCGAGCTCAGGCCGCGCTGAACGGACTCGACCAGATGGATATCTTCTTCGACCGTGGTTTCGCGGTCTTGAACGGCAAGTTTGCGCACTTTTTCGTCTTCGAGACCGTCCACGGAATACCACCCGCGCCACACAACGACGTGCGAGGCGTCTACCGCGCGCCAGTGGTAGGTGTTCAGCACATTGCCCGGGTACACTTGGAACGAAAACATCGGCCAAAGAAACCAGCTGGAGTATTCGTCGAAATGTTCGAACCCTGAGTGGATATCATAGGTCATATCGTCGAGGTTCTGACACTCGGTCGTATGACGCAGGCACATGCCTTGGGGTTGAATGTCATATGTTTCGGGTTTGACCACACCATTTGCAAACGTGTGATGGTTCAACGCGCAATGATAACATTCCGAGTAGTTCTCGACCGAAACTTTCCAATTGCAACGTTCGGGAATTTCCACCCATTCCAGAGGTTTAAGACTTGCCCAGTTGGGAACCCATTCAGACAATTCTGCACGGGCATTCGGAAACCATGCGTCCATCGGTGCCGCATCCGGGTCAAGGTTGACGAAGATAAAGCCAATGAACTCTTCGGCCTTAACCTCGGTCAAACAGACTTTGGATTTGTCAAATCCGTCGACCGCCTTGAGGTTTGGGCCTGCGCGCAGCTCGCCCGTGAGCTCATAGGTCCAGGCGTGGTAAGGGCAGACAACGACGCGCGTGCTGCCTTGGCCTGACACAAGCTGATGCGCGCGGTGTTGGCATACGTTGTAAAACACGCGCACTTGGCCGTCCCGACCCCGGATCGCAAAAAGGCTTTCGCCTGCGATCTCAAACGTTGCGTAGTCACCGGGGTTCGCCACGTCAGAGGCATGGCAGCCGAATTGCCACGTGCGCGCCAGAAGACCATCGTTTTCCAGCCGAAAGACCTGCGGATCCGTGTAATAGGATGCGGCCAGGGATCTAATCGGTTCGGTCATGCGTCGTCTCCTTCATACAGACCCAACTGGTGACGGCGTTTGTGAAAGGTTTCGACCCTCTCGACGATCTCATCGCTTGCGACGGCAATCACAAAGGACAGCAAAGTCTCCAACAAGGCAATGATGCTCACAGAAGAGGGGAAGAACTGCGGCGTGTCCACGGACACGATAAAGCCGTGGTCCGCGTCCCGAATGATTGGGCTGGCTGGGCTGTCGGACAAGGCCACCACCTTCAAACCCTGTTCCTTGGCGATGCGAACGGCTTCGACGACCTCTCTGCGATAGGGTTTGCAAGTGATGGCGATCAAAATGTCGTTCTTGTCTGCCCAAGCCAGATCATCCACGGGGGTAGAGCCCGCGTTCGGAATAGCATGAAACCGAACCATTCCGGTGGAGGCCAGATAGGTAAAATTGCGGGCGTTGGAATTGTTAATGCCGACCCCCAGAACGAACACGGTGCGCGAATTCCAGACGTCGGTCGCAGCGGCTTTTAGGTGATCAGCCGAAACACCCGAAAAGGTTTCTTCGATGTTGCGCAAGACATCCTGAACGATGTCTGCATAGAGCCCGCCCAAATCGTCCGATCGGCGGATGTCTTGAAGCCAACGTGCGCGATCCGGGAAATCGGCTGCGCCACGTCTGATGGCATCACGGAACGGGACGCGGAAATCTTCGTAACCCTCAAAGCCCACCTGGCGCGCCATGCGCACGACGGTGTTTGGCTTTACGTTTGCCGCTTCTGCGATTTCACGAACAGTGGACACCCCGACATCGCGCGGGTTTTCCAAAACGTAAGTCGCCGCCTTTCGCGCTTCGGGCGTGAGGTCTGGCAATTCCTCGGCGAGACGGTCCAGAATCGAGCGTGATACATTTGTGTCATTCATGATTGACGATGGTATGTTTGTTTGAATACCTTGTCGAGAGAAAAGTCGACTCAAAAAGGTGTTCGCAGTGGCTAATGTATTTCCGACGCAAGCGCGCGTAGTGATCGTGGGTGGTGGCGTTATGGGCGTGGGGCTCGCCTATCACTTGGGCAAGGAAGGCTGGGGCTCGGACACGGTCTTGCTGGAAAAAGCAGAGCTGACAAGCGGCAGCACATGGCATGCCGCAGGCCAGATCACACATTCGACGTCCAGCTTTGGCTTGGGCAAGTGCGTCGACTACAACATCGACCTGTATTCGGGCGCCTTGGAGGAAGAGACCGGCCAGCCAGTGACTTGGCACGGCTGCGGATCCTTCCGCCTTGCGTATACCGAAGACGAGATGGATTGGCTGCGGCATACGTTGTCGGTTGGTCGGTCGCTTGGGTTCAACATCGAGTTGGTTGGACCAGAGCACGTCGCCGCCTTGCATCCGTTTTACAATCTCGAAGGCGTGCTGGGGGCGTTGCACACGCCGGACGATGGCCATGTGGACCCGACCAATGTCACAATGTCGATGGCGGCGGGCGCTCGGCAGAATGGTGTTCGGATCATCCGGCATTGCCGCGCGACCAACATTACACAGGCCGACAACGGCGAATGGCTTGTTGAAACGCCGCAAGGCACCATCCGCTGTGAACATGTGGTGAATGCCGGCGGCACCTATGCGCGGCAGATGGGCGAATGGTCGGGCCTTCAATTGCCGATGACCTCTATGACGCACCATTACTTCGTGACGGAACCCGTTCCTGAGTTCGAAAGCCTGGAAACAGAGCTGCCGGTCATTCGCGATGATCGCAAAGTCTCGGGCTATATTCGGATGGAGCAAAAACGCGGACTGATTGGCATTTACGAGAAAGAAAACCCGAATTCCGTTTGGCACGATCATTGCCCGTGGGACTATGAAAACTGGCTCTTCGATGCTGATTACGACCGGGTCATGCCGTGGCTGGAAGAAAGCCTGAACCGTATGCCGATCTTCGCCGAGCTGGGTATTCAGCGCGAAGTTCACGGTGCGATCAGCCACCCGCCCGATGGCAATCCGCTGATTGGCCCTGCGCCTGGCGTGCGGAACTATTGGTGCTGTTGCGGGACGCAAATCGGGATCGGTTGGGGGCCTGGACTGACGCGCGAATTGGCGCGCTGGATGGTTCATGGCGCTGCGGATATCTCGATGCGCGAATTTGATCCGCGCCGTTTTGGTGACTACGCGAACAAAGAATGGCAGGTGATCAAGGCCGAAGAAGACTATTGCCTTCGCCACGAGATCCCATTCCCGCACTTTAACCGCTTGGCCGGTCGGCCCATCAAGCCGTCGCCGTTGTACGAGACGTTGAAAGCCAAGGGTGCTGTCTATGAAGAGGTCTATGGTTTCGAACGCCCTCGTTGGTTTGCACGAGACGGCGTCGCGCAGGAAGATCACTATTCCTTCCGCCGCACTGCCGAAGATCAGATGGTCGCGCACGAAGTTGCCGCTGTGCGCGAGCGTGTTGGCATCATGGATGTGACCGCGTTTACCAAGGTCGAGGTCTCAGGACCTGACGCCTACGCGCTGCTGGACCGTTTGACAGCGAACCGGATGCCTCAGAAGGTCGGGTCGATCAATCTGACACATATGCTGAACCGGCGCGGACGGATCGAGCTGGAAACGACAATTGTTCGCATGGCCGAAGACAGGTTCTATCTCGTCTGTGCCGCGTTCTTTGAACAGCGCCTGTTGGACCACCTTGCGCAGCATCGTGATCAGGAAGACGTCAAGATCGACGCGCTTTCGGCGTCCTGGTCTGCGCTTTCGCTAAATGGTCCACGCTCGCGCGATGTGTTGCAGGCCTGTACGAACGCGGATCTGTCCAACGCTGGTTTCCGCTGGTTGTCGGCCCAGGAAATCACAATTGCCGGGCATCGCGTCTGGGCCTTCCGTATGTCCTATGCAGGAGAGCTGGGCTGGGAGCTTCACATGCCGGATGCGGCCTGCGTCGACGTGTATTCTGCGCTGTGGTCCGCGGGAGAGCCGTTTGGCATCACCGATTACGGCAGCTTTGCAATGAATGTGATGCGCATGGAAAAAGGCTTTAAGGGGGCCGGCGAATTGACCAACGAGGTCACTTTGGCCGAAGCAGATGTGCTGCGATTTGCGCGCACCGACAAAGATTATCTAGGCCGCGATGCGACGTTGAATACCGACCTGCCCTGGGTTTGTGCATATCTGGAGATTGAGCCCGACGGGGATGTCGATGGACATGGCGGCGAAGCTGTCATGAAAGACGGCGCTGTCGTCGGTTCGACAGCTTCTGTCGCCTACGGGCATACCGTCGGTAAGATTTTGGCCTTTGCTTACATCAAACCTGAGGCCGCCGCCGCGGGCACGGATTTGCAGGTCGTTGTTCACGGCTCGCCACGCGCCGCAAAGGTGTTGGCCGAGCCCGCATATGACCCCCAAAGCGAGCGTCCTCGGACCGACGCTGCTTTGGAGGTTGCCTAATGTCGTTACCCTCGGTGATGAAAGCTATGGTCACAATGGACCACGGCGATATTGATCAGATGGTTTTGCATCACGATTGGCCGCGTCCTGAACCCGCCAGCGGAGAGGTCCTGATCCGGGTCAAAGCCTGCGGTCTGAACAATACGGATGTGAACACCCGTTCGGGCTGGTACTCTAAAACCGTGTCAGAGGCGACAACCGGTGGCGCGTTCGAAGAAGTTGGCACCGAAGACCCGACCTGGGGCGGCGCGCCGATCACCTTCCCACGGATCCAAGGGGCGGATGTCTGCGGAGAAATCGTGGCCGTCGGAGAGGGCGTATCGGCGGAACGGATCGGTCAGCGCGTGATCACAGACAATTGGCTGCGCGATCCGGATGCGCCCGAGGACATGAATAAGACCGGGTATTACGGATCAGAGCGTGATGGCGGTTTTGCCGAATACGCCACGATCCCTGCCCAAAACGCGATATCGATCGACTCTGACCTGTCTGACGCGGAACTCGCCACATTCTCTTGTTCTTACTCGACCGCCGAAGGCATGCTTGTCCGGGCCCGTGTCACAGCGCATGATACGGTTCTGGTTCCCGGCGCTTCTGGCGGGGTCGGGGGGGCTTTGGTTCAGCTTGCCAAGATGCGCGGCGCGCGCGTCATTGCGCTGGCATCTGATGCGAAACATGCAGATGTCGCGCGTCTGGGCCCGGATCGCATCTTGCCGCGTGCGCCGACTGACCTCCGTGCGGCCTTGGGTGAAGAAAAGATCACCGTTGTCGCCGATGTCGTGGGGGGACCCTATTGGCCGACTTTGATCGACATTCTCGAACGCGGCGGTCGCTACACCTGTTCTGGTGCGATCGCGGGCCCGATGGTCGAGCTTGATTTGCGTACGTTTTACCTGCGAGATCTGACCTTCACAGGCTCTACCGTGATCCCGCCCGAAGTGACGCAAAACCTTGTGTCCTACATCGAAGCTGGCTCCATCCAGCCCGCTTTGGCCGCGACCTATCCGCTTGAAGAGCTGCGAGAAGCGCAAGCGGCATTTATCGCCAAAGAGCACACTGGCAACATTGTCGTTACACCATGAAGATCAATCGCATCCGCATCTACAAGACGCCTTTGCCCTATGTGGGCGGAGCTTATGTCTGGGGCGCGGGGAACGCGATTGAAACGGCAATGGCAAGTGTCGTTGTTATCGACACTGACGCAGGTCTGCAGGGCTGCGGAGAGTTCACGCCTTGCGGCGAAAACTATATGGTCGCTCATTCTGAGGGCGTTGAGGCCTTGGCGCGGCTGGTCGCGCCGCATTTGATCGGGCAAGACCCGCGCCAAGTTGCCAAAATCGAACAGCTTTTGGATCACCTCGTACAAGGTCACGGCTATGCCAAAGCGCCTTTTGACGCCGCATGCTGGGACATCTTGGGCCAAGCGTGTGATCAGCCCGTTTGGATGCTTTTGGGGGGAAAGTTGACAGACGGCGCACCCATGTACCGGGTCGCCCCGCAAAAAAGCACCGAAGACACATTGGCCGAGATGGAAGGCTATCGATCGCAGGGCTATCGCCAGTTTCAGATCAAAGTTGGCGGCGACTGGGTCGGCGATATCGACCGGATACATCTCGCGCTGGCGATCCTGAAGCCCGGAGAAAAAGCCTTTGCAGACGCCAATCAAGGGTGGCGCGTGGACAACGCGATCCGCGTGGCGCGCGCGACGCGTGATTTGGACTTTATCCTCGAACAGCCTTGTCGCACCTATGAAGAATGCCAACAGGTCCGGCGGGTCGCAGACCATCCGATGAAATTGGACGAATGCGTGACAGACATCCGCATGGCGCAACGGATTGTTGCGGATCGCGGTGCGGAAATCTGCTGTCTCAAACTGTCCAACCTGGGCGGCCTGAGCAAAGCGCGCAGGGTGCGGGACTATCTGGTCGAAAACAGAATTGCCGTTGTCAGCGAAGACACATGGGGCGGAGAAATCACCTCTTCTGTGGTTGCGCATTTTGCGGCTTCGACGCCGGAAGAGTTTCTGCAAAACACCACTGATCTGATGAACTACAACACGCGGTCGACAGGCATCGGAGGTCCGACCACTGCGGACGGAAAGCTCTTTGCGACTGACACGCCTGGTCTGGGCGTGGTCCCTGATTTCGAAAGCCTTGGTGCGCCTGTGGCGGAGTACGTCGGATGAAAATCGCCAAGATAACAGTTTACCAAGTCGATCTGCCGCTTGAGCATCCCTATTGGCTGTCTGGTGGGCGGCTCAAGTTTGAAACGCTTGACGCGACATTCGTGAAGATCGAGACAGATGACGGCGCAATCGGTTGGGGCGAGGGGACACCCTGGGGGCACACATACGTGCCCGCGCATGGCCCTGGGATCAGGGCCGGCATTGAGACGATGGCGCCCTTTGTCCTTGGCCTGGATCCGCGTCGCACCTTGGATGTCGAGCGCGCAATGGATCTCGCGCTGCCTGGCCATCTATATGCCAAGAGCCCCATAGACATGGCGTGCTGGGACATTGCAGGCCAGGTTGCAGGCCTGCCGATTGCGGATCTCATGGGGGGCGGTTCGCGAACACCGCGACCAATTGCTTCGTCAGTCGGTGCAAAGACGGTCGAAGAAACACGCGCCGTCATCGATCGGTATCGACAGCGCGGATATATCGCGCATTCCGTCAAAATCGGTGGCGATGTCGCCAGAGACATCCTGCGTATCCGCGACGTCGAGGCGCTGCGGCGCGACGGTGAAATCGTCTTGTACGATGTAAACCGCGGATGGAGCCGCCAGCAGGCGCTGCGCGTCATGCGGTCCTGCGAAGATTTGCAGGTCATGTATGAACAACCTTGCGAGACGCTGGACGATATTGCCGCGCTCAGTGGCAAGCATTCTGCGCCCGTGTCGGTCGACGAAAGTTTGGTCACGCTGCAAGATGCCGCGCGTATTGCACGCGATGGGCTGGCCGAGATCTTTGGCATAAAGTTGAACCGGGTTGGTGGCTTAACCAAAGCGGCCCGCATGCGCGACATTGCGTTGGCGCATGGCATCGACATGTTCATCATGGCCACCGGTGGCTCGGTTCTGGCCGACGCCGAAGCGCTGCATTTGGCGGCCACGGTGCCCGATCAGAATTGCCACGCCGTTTGGGCGTGCCAAGACATGTTGACCGTCGACATCGCCGCTGGGCGTGGTCCGCGCAACATTGATGGGCATCTGCATTTGCCCGAAGCACCCGGTTTAGGGGTGCATCCTGACGAAGCGGCGCTGGGCGCGCCATTGGCGGTGTATTCATGAAAGTTAACCGTATCACAGTGTGGTCGCTCTATCTGACCAGCCACGAGACCTATTATATGGCCGAGGGGAAAACCTGCGCCGACGTGGAAACCGTCGTCCTGCGTTTGGACACGGACATAGGGCTAAGCGGTTGGGGCGAGGTCTGTCCTATTCCCCATTACCTGCCTGCATTCGCCAAAGGTGTGCCAAGCGCGATTGAAGAAATGGCACCAGAAATCCTTGGGATTTCGCCGTTTGGCGTGGACGCGCCAATGCGTAAGCTGGATGGCTTTTTGCTTGGGCATCCGCATGCCAAGTCAATTGTCGACATGGCGCTTTGGGATTTGTTCGGCAAAGCCACCGATTTGCCGCTTTACGCGTTGCTGGGCGGGCGCACGCGCAAAGATATGCCCACCTATCACTCCATCACCTGTATCGCCCCGGACGAAATGGCCCGTATCGCGAAAGAGGCCTACGCCACTGGAATCCGACAGTTCCAGGTAAAGCTGGGAACAGACAGTGATTGGCAGGCCGACGCCGAACGCCTGACCAAGGTGAGAGAGGCCGTCGGGCCGGGCCCCTTGGTTTACGGCGATTGGAACTGTGGCGCTTCGCGCCTTCACGCAACGCGAACCGGCCGTGCTGTTGCGCATTTAGACGTGATGCTAGAGCAGCCTTGCAAAACGTTGGAAGATTGCGCCGCTGTGCGCGCGGCAACCGGTCTTCCGATGAAGATTGATGAAAACGCCCATGACTTGCCCAGCCTTTTGCAAGCCCACGCTTTGGGGTGCCTGGATGCTGTTGCGCTCAAGCTGTCCAAGTTCGGCGGATTGTCTGCCATGCGCCGCGCGCGCGATCTGACCGTGCATCTGGGGGCGGAAATCTGTGCGGAATGTACGTGGGGCTCTGATATTGTGACCGCCGCATCCTTGCATTTCGCGGCCTCGACCCCGCACGGTTCGCTTTTGAACACCTGCGACTTGTCGGCCTATGTGGCCCCTCGTCTTTGTCCTGATGCGCCCAGTCGAAAGAACGGGCGTATTGCTCCGCCGGAAGGCCCTGGGTTGGGTGTGACACCTGACCCAAGCTTGCTCGGCTCTCCGATTTTAGAAGTGGCTTGACCCATGCAAAAACTCACATCTCAAAAGGAATGGATCGAACGCGCGCATCGTGTTCTGCCGGCAGGTGGCTTTGGCAACTTTGATCCCGATATCATTGTCGCCAATGGCCACGGCAGCCGCGTTTGGGACGAAAACGGCGCGGAATACGTGGATTACCTGATTGGCTCTGGCCCGATGCTATTGGGTCATGGACACCCAGAGGTCATGGAAGCGGTGCTTGAGCAGCTGCCCAAAGGCATGACGTTTTTCGCCAATAACAGCAAAGGTATCGAGCTGGCCGAAGCTATCGTCGATGCGGTTCCCTGTTGCGAACAGGTGCGCTTTGTCGCCTCGGGCGGAGAGGCCGATATGTACGCCATCCGTTTGGCCCGGGCGTTCACTGGAAAGGACAAAATCCTCAAGTTCGAAGGCGGCTATCACGGGATGAGCGCCGAAGCGCAGATGAGCTTGGCGCCTGCCAAACAGGTCAACTTTCCACAAGCGGTCCCCGACAGCGCGGGCATACCAGACGGCGTCGCTCAACAGATGTTGATCGCTCCGTTTAACGATCTGGCCGCAGTCGAAGCCTTGTTGACCGAACATAAGGATGTGGCCGCGATCATTGCCGAGCCTTTGCAACGCATCATCCCTGCCGAGCCGGGGTTCCTCCAGGGGTTAAGAGACCTCTGCGACAGGTACAACGTGCTGCTCATTTTCGATGAAATCGTGACGGGTTTCCGACTGGCCTATGGTGGCGCGCAAGAGCGCTATGGCGTGACCCCGGACATTTGCACGCTGGGTAAAATCATTGGCGGTGGATTCCCGCTTGCCGCATTGGGTGCGCGCACGGACATCATGGATCACTTTGACAAAGCGCGCGTGGGTGCTGACGGGTGGCTCATGCAATTGGGAACCTTGTCAGGAAACCCTATCGCGGCGGTGGCCGGTTTGAAAACCATGGAAGTTTTGAAACGCGAGGGCGCATATGACCGTTTGCGTGACATCGGTGCGACATTGCAAAGCATGCAAAGTGACGCTTTGAGCGCCGCTGGTATCCCGCACCGAATTTGTGGCGACGAGACGTTGTTTGACATCTACTTCACCGAAGGGGCCTGCCGCGACTATCGTAGCGCAAAACATGACGATCCGGCGCGAAATGTGCTTTATAACAAAGTTTTGCGCGAACACGGGGTCTTCAAATCACCTGGAAAGCTCTATCCTTCCTTGGCAATTACAGAAGACGACTTGACACTGACCCAGGCCTCCGTCGACGCGGCCGTTCAGGCGATTGCAGAGGTCGCCTGAACGATCAGGACACGGCCGCCAATTGCGAGGCTTGGCTCTCTTTGGGCCAAGTCACAAGAATGACAGCGCAGCCATCAATGTTGTGATCTGCAATGGCCCTGTCCAGCGCGCTTAGCGTGGTTTCGATCTGTCGTTCGGTTGCTTTGGAGACATCAACCCCAAGCCGCACGGCGCTGTGCGGATGCATACCTTGGGCAAGAAGGTCTGCCTTGATATGGCTTGCCTGACCAACGGACATGTAAAACGCGGTGGTCGTTCCTGGCGTCGCAAAGCGGGCGACGTCTGGACGGGGGTCACCGGGGCGGCATTGACCCGTGGTCAAGACCAACGTGTCGCTGACGCCACGCTCGGTCAGGCTGACTTGGGTGCTCGCGGCCATAGCGCAAGCGGCGGTGACACCGGGGACGATCTCGACCGGGATATCGGCGGCTTGGGCGGCTGAAACCTCTTCGGTGACGCGCCCAAAAATGGATGGATCGCCCGCCTTTAGGCGAACCACGCGCTTACCTTGCCGCGCCGCGCCGACCACGACGTCGTTGATCCGGTGCTGTGGCCATTTGTGCGCGCCGACCACTTTGCCCACGTAAACGCGCTCTGCATCGCGGCGCGCGAGTTCCAAAACATCTGGGTCAACCAGGCGGTCGTAATAGATCACATCGGCCTCTTGCAGGCGCTCGACGGCGCGCAGTGTCAACAAATCACGCGCGCCCGGACCGGCACCGATCAATGCAATAGATCCCGTGCCAGCGGTGTCTGGGGACCGGCCCGCCTCAATCGCAGCTTTGACAACTTCGATTGCCTCGCCTTCTTCGCCGCGGGTCCACATGGTGCGGGGCGCATCTGCAAAGACCCAGCGCCAAAACGCGCGTCTGTTGTCTCTTGGCACGCGATTTGCAACAGCGCCGCGCATACGACCGGCAAAAGCCGCCAGCCCCCCCAAATTCGGAGCCAACAACTTTTCGACCGATGTTTTGACCTGGCGGGCAAGAACAGGGGCTGTGCCTTCGGTGCCGATGGCAACCACAACGGGGTCACGATCCACCAAGGAAGGGGTCGTCAGATCACACAGCTCTGGCTGGTCTACAACATTCACAGGACAACGCGCAGCCCGAACAATGGCATGCACGCTGGCGTCCAAACCCGGACAGCCCGTCGCGACAAAAGCCATAGCAGCGTCTTCGAACAGCTCTGCGGTGATCGCTTGTTGGTGCCATTCAGCATTACCTGATCTGACGATCGCGGCGAGCTCCTCCTCGATCTCATGTGCCGCAATGACAATGTGCGCATCCGTCTTTAGGATCAAACGCGCTTTCTGGGCAGCTTGCTCGCCACCGCCGACGATGACGACCCGCCGGTTCGTCGTTTTGATGAACATTGGAAAGCTTTTCATCGGGCGTCTCCTATTCTGCGGCTTGCAGCTGAATTTCGTTGGGCAACAGTCCAAGCAGCTCGGGGCGGCACGCCCCGCAATTCGTGCCGGCTTGCAATGCGGCGCCAATCGCTTCGACAGAGTTGAGCGATTGTGTCTCGATTGCAGATACGATCGTGTTCAACCCGACGCCGAAACAGGCGCAAACGGTTGGCCCCGGATCGGGTGTGCCAACCGGCGCGCGCCCTGTGAGCGTGTCGACTGTTTCAGACCCCGGCAGGGTCGCGAGATAGTCGCGCATCACAGCAACGGGTTTGGGCGCAATGAAGAGGGCGGCTTGCAGAATACCGTCCCGCAAGAGCGCAAGACGCGTTGTGCCGCGCTGTGCATCCTGCATCATCTGGCAGGTGGCATCTGGCAGACCAAAGATTTCACGCGCGGCGGCTTCCCAGTCGGATACCGCCTTGGTCCCCGCGCATTCCATGCGCCAGCCCGCTTCGGTTCGAATGCGGGCCCAGTACGGGGCCTCGATGGTTGGCTTGGACACCGACACGGCAAACCCATACCAGGCCGCGTCATACCGCGCGGCGGCAACTATCGCAGCTTTGCTTTCGGGTTGACCTGAAACAGGGTCAGTCGCGGCAGGCACAAGGTCATCGATACGCGCCGACGGCGCCATTTGCGCGGTCCAATGGATCGGCGCAAAGACCGAGCCTTTGGCCTGAGCATTTGTGATACGCGCCCTCAAAACGGACTGGCCTGTGTTGCTGCTCAGCACGACCAAATCCGCCGCAGCGATGCCAAAGGTCTCTGCGTCATCGGGGTGAATATCGACGTAGGGCTCTGCCAAATGCGCGGACAGCTTGGGCGAGAGCGCGGTGCGCGTCATGGTATGCCACTGGTCGCGAATGCGGCCTGTGTTCAAAATCAGGGGAAAGTCCTCGGACGGTGCCATCGCTGGGGCTTTGGCCTGGACCGGCAGCATCTTCGCCTTGCCGTTTTTGTGAAAGAACGCCCCTCCGGCAAAGAAACGCCCGCCGCTGCGCGTCGCAGAGACCGGCCAACGGGTCGGTTGCAGATCGTCGTATTCGGCGTCGCTGAGCCTGGCGAGGCCAGAGATGTCGAAATCCCGCCCGAAGAGGCCCGCAATACCCGAAAGCTGTGCGTGCTCTCGGAAAATCTCTGCTTCGTTGGCATAGGTGAACTCGGTTTCCCACCCCATTCTGCGTCCGACCTCGGCCAAGATCGCCCAATCGGGCCGTGCCTGGCCGGGCGGGGGCAGAACGGCGCGCTGTCTGCTGATGGTTCGATCCGAGTTGGTGACCGTTCCTGATTTTTCGGCCCAAGCGGTTGCGGGCAAAACCACATCAGCAAGCTGCGCCGTGTCAGAGGCTTTGGTAATGTCACTCACCACGACAAAGTCGCAGCCTTCAATGGCTTTGCGAACAGCGTCGGCCTCTGGTAAGGACACGGCCGGATTGGTGTGGATGATCCAAAGCGCTTTGATCTGACCAGATGCGACCGCTTGGAACATGTCGATGGCTTTCAAGCCCGGTGCTGACGGCACCTTTGCTTTGGCCTGCCAGAAATCGGCGACAGCGGCGCGGTGTTCGGCGTTTTCCAGGTCAAGGTGGCAGGCCAACATGTTGGCCAAGCCGCCAACCTCGCGTCCGCCCATCGCATTGGGCTGGCCGGTTACAGACAGTGGCCCGCACCCAGGCAGGCCGATCCGCCCTGTCGCGAGATGGCAGTTCAGGATAGCGTTGACCTTGTCGCTGCCCGAAGTGGACTGGTTCACGCCTTGGCTGAAAACCGTCACGACCTTTTCGGTGTTTATCCACAGCTGGCAGAATTCTTCGATCTCCGCCGACGACAGGCCCGTGCGCGCAACATCGTCGCCAGCAGCAGCGGCGATGGCGTCTTCGGCGCCGTCCACATGCCGCAGAAAGTCAGGGTCCAGCTTGTCGCGTTCCGCGATGCGGCTGAGCAGTTTGTTGAAAAGCGCGACGTCGCTTCCGGGTGCAAGGGGCAGATGCAAATCAGCGCCTTCGCAGCTTGCGGTTCGCCGGGGATCAATCACGATGATCTTGGTGCCCCGCTCAGCCCGCGCAGCCATCAGACGCTGATGCAAGACCGGATGGCACCAGGCCAGGTTGGACCCCACCAGCACAACAAGGTCGGCTTCCTCCAAATCCTCATACGTGCCTGGAACCGTATCCGTTCCAAACGCCCGCTTGTGACCCGCAACCGTGGAGGCCATGCAAAGCCGCGAGTTGGTGTCGATATTGGCCGAACCAATAAAGCCCTTCATCAGCTTGTTCGCGACGTAGTAATCTTCGGTCAGCAATTGGCCAGAGACGTAAAACGCTGCAGCATCTGGCCCATGCTCTGCGACGACCGCAGCGAACCGTTCGGCCACAAGCGATAGGGCCATGTCCCAACTTGCAGGCTGACCATTGATTTCTGGGGACAAAAGCCGCTCTTCGTGGCCGACAGTGTCGCCCAAGGCCGAGCCTTTGGAACACAAGCGACCAAAGTTCGCTGGGTGGGTCGGGTCGCCTCGAACTGCCAAGCCGCCCTCTGCATCAGGGCGCAGCAAAACCCCGCACCCAACGCCGCAATAGGGGCATGTGGAACATGTTTCTTGCGTGGCTGGGCCGTCCATCACGCAGCGCTCCGCGCACCCACCGCGGCGGCATCCAACAGAACGCGACCGTTTTCCAATTGGACCGGGAAGGTGTCGATCTGACCCTCTTCGCCAAGTGCGGCACCTGTGTTGAGGTCGAAGACCCAATTGTGCAGCGGGCAGGTGACTTTTTGGTCGTGAACGATGCCCTCGACCAAGGGGCCGTTTTTGTGAGGGCATACGTTTGAGGTTGCAAAAACCTCGTCGGGTTTGGTGCGGAACAAGGCGACGCAGCCCAAATGGGTTTTGACCAGCCGTGCGCCACGAACGGGAATGTCATTGATGTCACCAACGTCTATCCAGCTCATTCTGCGGCCTCCAACGTCAAATCTGCCAAGGGTGCGAATTTCGGCGCTTCTTTGGCCTGTTCTGCCCAGGGGTCTTTGCGGTAGATCGATTGGCTGAGTTCAAACCGCGCAACCAGCGCTTTGCGGTTTTCGACATCGCCAATTTGCTCTTGGATCCACTCCAACCCGACTTTGGCCATCCACTTGTAGATACGATCCAGATATTTTGCGTTTTCCCGATAAAGCTGGGTGACAGCGGTCACGACTTCGATTGCCTCTTCTTCGGTCGCGACCTGGATCAAAGGTTCGACCTCTTTGACATCCATGCCTGCCGCTCCGCCGATGCCGACTTGGTACCCGCTGTCGACGCACACAACGCCGATGTCTTTACAGGTGGCTTCGGCGCAATTTCGGGGGCAACCTGAAACACCAAGCTTGAGC
Source organism: uncultured Rhodobacterales bacterium (assembly GCA_964649815.1). Lineage (GTDB taxonomy): Bacteria > Pseudomonadota > Alphaproteobacteria > Rhodobacterales > Rhodobacteraceae. Next base: position 32,754 of record CAZYQC010000015.1, read on the forward strand.
TTGTGCGGCGTCCATGACCCCCACAATGTCCGCTCGAGTTTGATCCCAAGTCCTGTGGAGTCTTGCGTGCCAAACCGACAGTGATCGGTCCCCACACAGGTTTTGACCGTCCGCAACCCTTTCGAATACGCGTGACCTGAAACCAAACCAGCCTTATTCAGATCTGCCCAGATGTGAGGCAGGTCTTCGCCTTTGACGCCCAACAGGTCGATCCGCTGGCCACCGGTGACCTTGACGTTTGGAACATTGTATTTGTCCGCCGCATCAGCAATCGCACGCAATTCGGTTGGGTTGGTGATGCCGCCCCACATTCTGGGGACAACACTGAAGGTTCCATCTTTTTGGATATTTGCGTGCTTGCGTTCGTTGACAAAACGCGATTGGGGATCGTCTTTGTACTCGACCGGCCAATCCGCAAGCAGGTAAAAGTTCACCGCGGGCCTACAGACGTGGCATCCGTTGGGGGTTGTCCAGCCAAGCTCTTGCCAGACCGCTGGCTGCGATTTGAGCTCTTTTGATTTGATCAGCCTGCGCACGTCCTCATGGGTGAGATCGGTGCAGCCGCACATTGGCTGAGCTGCAGGCATCTGAAATTCGTCGCCCAAGGTGACTTGCAAAAGCTGTTCGACCAAACCTGTGCACGTGCCGCAAGATGCGCTGGCCTTTGTTTGCGCACGCACGCTGCCCAAGTCGGTTGCGCCACCTGCAATGGCGTCCGTGATTGTGGATTTGCAAATGCCGTTGCAGCCGCAGATTTCCGCGTCAGGCGGCAATGCTGCAACGGCTGAGAGCGGGTCCGAGGCACCGCCTCCCTGGTATGCTGGGCCAAAGATGAGGGTTTCGCGCATGTCGGCGATGTCTTCGCCATCTTTGATAAGGCCGAAAAACCAGTTTCCGTCTGCCGTGTCGCCGTACATCACCGCGCCGATCAGGCGGTCTTGTTCGATAACCAGCCGTTTGTAGACACCCCGGGTCGGGTCCCGAAAGACGATGTCCTCACGGCCCTCACCATCAGCAAAATCACCGGCGCTGAAAAGGTCGCAGCCTGTGACCTTCAGCTTGGTCGATAGAGTTTTCTGCTGGAATGCCGCCGCTTGGCCCATCAGTGTTTTGGCCACGACTTTCGCTTGATCGTAAAGCGGCGCGACGAGGCCAAACAGGGCTCCGTCATGTTCCACACATTCGCCAACAGCGAACACGTCTTCGTCCGATGTCAGCATCTGGTCGTCGACGTGAATGCCTTTGCCAACAGCCAAACCGGCCTCTTGCGCCAATTGCACGTTGGGGCGGATGCCAACCGCCATAACCAACAGATCGCACGGCAGTTCGGTACCGTCGTCGAGGAGCAGGGCGCGAACTTTGCCGTTTTCGCCCAAGATCTCTTTCGAGTTGGCTGCGAGCTTGATGGTTATGCCCTTGGCTTCGAGCGATTTCTTCAAAAGATAGCCGGCGGCCTCGTCCAATTGCCGCTCCATCAGGTGACCCATGATGTGCACAACCGTGACATCGACACCGCGCGCCGCCATGCCTGCCGCCGCTTCGAGACCCAAAAGACCGCCGCCGATCACAACCACTTTGTTGTCGCGGCCCATGCTCATCATGAGATGGGTGTCTTCGAGATCCCGGTACGCAATCACGCCGTCTAGATTATGCCCCGGCAAAGGGATCATGAACGGGTTAGAACCTGTCCCGAACAGCAGCTTGTCATAGGCCAGGACATCCCCGTTTTCAGCCGTGACCGTCTTTGCCGCGCGATCAATGGCAACGATTTTTTCGCCAAACCGGCAGGTGACGTTGTTGTCAGAGTAAAAGTCATCATCGTGTGTGATGATCTCTTCATAGGTTTTCTCGCCCGACAAAACGGGTGAGAGCATGATGCGATTGTAGTTTCCGCGTGGTTCGGCGTTGAACAATGTGATGTCATAGTCGGCATTTGCCTCGACCAAGTGTTCGATCACGCGGCCCGATGCCATGCCCGCACCGATAATGATGAGTTTCTGGGTCATGCTTTACTCCGCCGCCATCGCTGCAGGTTTCTTCGGTTTCGGCTTGGCGCCGTGCTCGTATTCTTCAAGGAAATCGAGAACTTCCTGGCGGTAGTTGTAGTAATCAGGATGTTCCAAGAGCGCCTTGCGCGTGCGTGGCCGTGGAAGGGGAACGTCCACGATTTTGCCAATCGTTGCTTGCGGCCCGTTGGTCATCATGACCACGCGGTCGGCCAACAAAATCGCCTCGTCCACGTCATGTGTCACGCAAATCGCCGTCACTTTGGTGCGCGACCAAACTTCCATGAGAACTTCTTGAAGCTCCCACCGGGTCAAGCTGTCGAGCATCCCAAATGGCTCATCAAGGAGGAGAAGTTTCGGAGACAGAGCAAATGCACGGGCGATGCCAACGCGCTGCTTCATTCCGTTGGAGAGATCGCTTGCCGCCTTGTCCATCGCATCCGCCAGGCCGACGCGTTCAAGATAGTATTCCACGACATCTTGGCGTTCCGCCGCCGAGGCGGAGGGGTATACGCGGTCTACCCCGACGGCCACGTTTTGCTTTGCGGTGAGCCAAGGGAAGAGATTGGGGGACTGAAAGACCACGGCCCGTTCTGGGTCGGCGCCTTCCACGTGGCGCCCGTCCAGTTTGATGGCGCCTTGGCTGATTTCATTCAACCCCGCCGCCATCGTCAGAACCGTCGACTTACCACAGCCCGAATGTCCAATCAGCGAGATGAATTCGCCGCGATCGATTTTGAGGTCAAAATCTTCGACGACCGTCAACGGGCCTTTTGGTGTCGGGTAGACTTTGTGCAGTTGCGAGAAATCGAGGAAACGCTGATCGATCAGACCTTTCTGCGCATCGGCGACGGCAGTTGGCAGACCGTGGATTGGCGTAACTTCGGGCAACAATCTGGTGCCTTCGACCTTGGCCTCGATGCCCACGTCCATCAGGTATTTGGTGACGTCCGCACGCAAACGCTTGAACGTCTCGTTGTGGTTCATCTCGGTGCGGTTGCGGGGCCTTTGCAGATTGACTGTGAACTCTTCGCCCAGCGTTCCATCCGGGTTCAGCGCGATGATGCGATCCGCCAGGATAATCGCCTCGTCGACATCGTTGGTGATCAAGACACATGTTTTCTTGTCGGCTTGCCAGATACGCTCGATCTCGTCGGCGAGGTTGGCCCGCGTGAGGGCGTCCAATGCGGACAAAGGTTCATCCAACAGCAGCATTTCGGGGTTCATGGCGAGCGCGCGGGCCACGTTGACCCGTTGACGCATACCACCCGACAGCTCTGCTGGGCGACGCGAGGCCGCGTGCGACAGGCCAACCATCTTTACGAAATGCGCGACTTTCTCTGCTTTTTCGGCGGATGGCATCTTTGGGAATACGGCATCTACGGCCAGACGCACATTCCCAGTGACGGTGAGCCAAGGCATCAACGAGTAGCTTTGGAAAATAACGCCGCGCTCTGGCCCTGGTCCGGTGATGGGCGCCCCTTTAAAGGACGCATCCCCCGTTGTCGGAGCTTCGATGCCCGCCATCAAGTTGATCAGAGTGGTTTTGCCGGTGCCGGAAAAGCCCAGCAAAACCAGAAACTCGCCGTCTTGCACGTCCAGATCGATGTTCTTGAGAACGTCCGTCTGGCCAGCGCCTTCTCCAAAACTCTTGGAGACGTTTTTGAGTGTCAGAATACCCATCCGAGATCACCGATTGTTTGTGAAGGTGAAGAGGGATTGCAGCGCGTACATCACACGGTCGAGCAGGAAGCCAATGATGCCGATTGTCAGAACTGCGACGATGATCTTGGCCAGCGATTGCGACGACCCGTTCTGGAATTCATCCCAAACGAATTTGCCCAGACCAGGGTTTTGCGCCAGCATCTCTGCCGCGATCAGAACCATCCAGCCAACACCGAGCGACAGGCGCAGGCCGGTGAAGATCAACGGCAATGCCGATGGCAACACCAGACGCGTGATCTTGGTGTAGGTGTTCATTTTGAGAACTTTGGAGACGTTCACGAGATCTTTGTCGATGCTCGAAACGCCGAGCGCTGTGTTGATCAGGGTCGGCCACAGCGAACAAAGCGTCACCGTGATTGCCGATACCAAGAACGATTTGGCAAACCATCCGTCCTGCGTGACGTAAACTGCGGATACGACCATTGTCACGATCGGCAGCCAGGCCAGCGGGGATACTGGTTTGAATATCTGAATCAATGGGTTAAGGGCCGCGTTCGCGGTTGCGGAAAGGCCCGCGGCGATACCCAAGGGGATGGCGACGACCGAGGCGATCATAAAGCCGAAAAACACGGTGTAGATCGATGTCGCGATCTGTTCGTAATAGGACGGCGCACCTGTAAAGGGGATTTCCTTCACTCTTTCCGGCTGGCCGTTTTCGATGAAGCGCTGGTTGCGCTTTTCAACGCGCGCTTCGTGCACGGCTTTTTTCTCGGCCTTGGCGAGCGCGTCTTCATGCAGGTTTACCGCTTCTTCCCAAACCTGTGCCGGACCAGGAATGGCGCCCAGCGATGTCTGGACTTGTGGCGCCAGCGTGCCCCACATCAGCAAGAACGCACCAATTGCGAGCAATGGAACCGCCAGAAGACGCCAGATTTCACCCATCTGAGCGCGAGGGTTGTCACCGGCTGCGGCTTTCAAAATCGGAGTCAGCCAAGCCAGCCCCAATACCTGAAACCATTTGTCGGCCGCGTTGATGCGGGTGAAGAGGCGTGCTTTGCGGGCTGCTTTCGCTTCAGCGGCCGCGAAATCTGGATCGACGGTCGTCATTGCTCTGTCCTGTTTTCAGAAGGGGGAGAGGGAAGGGTGGGCAAGATTGCCCACCCTAAGGGTGCTTTCAGCCCTGAACTTCGTTGCCGATAACGCGCTGGTCGCCTTTCAAGCCGATTGGCAGGCTGTCGAGGTAGGCGTTAGGCGCTTTGGCATCGTAAGGGATGCCATCGATGATGTCGGCGGCTGGCGTTGGCTCTTTGTAACCATCGCTATCCCATGGGAAGTCCGCTTCGTTGGCGAGACCTTCGTCAACCAGCAGCTTTGCCGCTTCGAGGTAGATCTCAGGCTTGTAGACGGACTTTGCGACCTCATCATACCAGCTGTCAGGCTTGGCTTCTGGGATCTGACCCCAGCGGCGCATTTGTGTCAGGTACCAGATCGCGTCGGAATAGAACGGATAGGTCGCGTTGTAGCGGAAGAACACGTTGAAATCCGGGATGTCGCGCTTGTCGCCTTTTTCGAATTCAAAGAACCCGGTCATAGAGTTGGCGATCACTTCGTAATCCGCACCCACGTATTCTGGGCGGCTCAGGATCTCGACCGCTTCTGGACGGTTGTCGTTGTCGTTTTCATCCAGCCACATCGCAGCGCGGATCAACGCCTTGACCACTGCCAACGTCGTGTTTGGATATTGCTCAGAGAATTCTTTGGTGATGCCAAAGACTTTCTCTGGGTTGTTTTTCCACATTTGGTAGTCGGTGATCACTGGCACACCGATGCCTTTGAAAACCGCCTGCTGGTTCCAAGGCTCGCCCACGCAATAGCCATAGATTGTGCCTGCTTCCAAAGTCGCCGGCATCTGAGGCGGAGGTGTCACCGACAAAAATGCCTCTGCGCCGATCTGGCCCGAGATGTTTTCTGGTGAATAATAGCCAGGCTGAATGCCGCCCGCCGCGAGCCAGTAGCGCAGTTCGTAATTGTGCGTGGACACAGGGAACACCATGCCCATGTTGAACGGCTTACCTTCTGCCGCGAATTCTTCGATGACTGGCTTCAAAGCCGATGCCGAAATGGGGTGCTGCGGGCGGCCGTCATCCATTGTTGGGATATTTGGCTTCATCTTTTCCCAAACTTCGTTGGAAACGGTGATGCCGTTGCCGTTCAGGTCCATCGAGAAGGGCGTGATGATATGCGCCTCGGTGCCATAACCGATAGTTGCCGCAAGGGGTTGGCCCGCAAGCATATGCGCGCCGTCCAGCTGTCCGTCGATCACGCCGTCCAACAGGACTTTCCAGTTTGCTTGCGCTTCAAGCGTCACAAACAGGCCTTCGTCATCGAAATAGCCCTGCTCATACGCAACCGCCAACGGCGCCATGTCTGTCAGCTTGATAAAGCCGAAGGTCAGCTCGTCTTTTTCAAGGTCAAGCATCTGAGCAAAGGATGGCGACGCAAGTGCCGTGCTCGCCAAAGCTGCCAAAAGAAACTTTTTCATCTGTATTGCCCTTTTCTGTGCAATGTCCGGAACACCGGACAACAAAAAAGGCCGCCGACACGCTTCACCGGGAGGGTGTGAAGGGTCGAGCGACCTTGCTCTGGTATTCCCAACTTAGGGAGAATTCGGTTCACAGACGCCATTGCCTGCGAGTGATTGGACATTCTCCGCTCTTGCTGACGAATCCAAGCTGTCAGATTGATTTAGGGGTGTGTTCACGCTGCAGCGCGGAGAAATTCGCTGCGGATGCACAATTTTTCAGCGGTCAAACTGCATTGGATCAAAAATGCGACCATCGAAAAACGTGTCTTGGAAGAGAATCACGCGCCCCTCGGCAGAGGCCACCGGCGTGTCTTGCCGCAAAGCACCTTCGACTTTGCCCGAGGCGCCGGGCAAATCTGCCTCAGTTTGTGCAAGCGCCTGACGGAACAGATCTGGGCGAAAGACCATTTCAGCGCGTTGTTTCGCGATGCTGGTCTCTTTGCCGGTTCTTTGCGCCAAACGATGCGCCAGCCACTGCGCTTGGCTGCGCCAGGGAAAGTTTGCGGTGCCATTGTGGAATTCGACAAACCTGTGCGTTTGCCGCTGCTCACCTGTGGGTGAAATGATCAGGCGATTGGTAAGCGAACGCTCCAACAGCTCGGGAGGGAGGTTTAGATAATCAGGACGGCCCAACATTTCTGCCGCGAGAGATTTGCTTTGGTCCTGCGCCAGCCAGCGCCCCGCACGCCAAATCGCGCGGATCAGACGTGAGAGCAGGCTTTGCTCTGTTTCTGCCCAATCCTCGCGAACCGCCAACACTTTCTCGGGCGACAGGCTCCAAATCGAAGCGCCTGGCAAGATCAATGCCGCGGACTTTTGATCAACCGCCCTCGACCCCCAGGGTTCGCCGACGCAAAATGCGTCGATCTCATCTGCTGCAATCGCATCCGCCATAAGCGGCGGCGGAACGGTTCTTAATTCGTAATCGGTTTGGGTCGACCAGCCGAGGCTTTCCAACCAGTAATGCACCAACTCAGCGTGCATCGAAAACGGGAAGGGAACGCCAATCCGCAAAACGCCTTGCTTCGCCTGAAACAGGTCTTTGCCGGTTTTGTGCGGATCACTGAAGGAAAAGTCGTGCCCATTGTCGCGCAGCCGCATTTCGAGCTTGCGGTTCACGCCGATGACGTTGCCATTCATGGAGGTTACCGCAACAGCAGCAAGGGATGAGCCCACACCGCCCAAGCCCATTGCGGCGGCCACAGGGACTGGCGACAGCATGTGGGCGGCGTCGACTTGGCCAAAACTGAGCATGTCGCGCAAACTGGACCAGGATGGGGCGGCCTTGAGGTCCAGTTCGATCCCTTCCTCTGCCGCGAACCCCATTTCGTGGGCGACAATAAAGGGGGCCGCGTCGACCAGCGGGATGTACCCGGCAGAGATGCGAACCGTCCTCATCCGAGCAATGCCGCCGAGCTGACCAAAGCGGCGGCCACATCTGCCAGCCGCTTGTTCTGATCCATCGCCGCGCGCCTTAGCAAAACATACGCTTCGTCTTCAGACAAATCGCGGGACTTCATGATGATGCCCTTGGCCTTGTCGATGACCTTTCGTTCTTCCAATGCGCGTTTGGTCTCTTCAAGCTCGTTTCGCATGCGTTGCATCATGCGAAAACGGCTGATCGCCGCATCTAGCACTGGCTTTAACCGTTCCGCCTGAAGACCATCGACGACATAAGCGGAAAAGCCCGCTTCGATGGCCAGGGCGGTCATGCCTTCTTCGCTTTGATCAACGAACATTGCGACTGGCCGCTCTGTTGGCCCCGACGCCAGGGCGAGCTCTTCTAACATATCCCGCGAGGGGTTCGCGATGTCGATCAGCACGACATCCGGTCGTTTTGCTTCGATTTGACGTGTGAGCGAGCTTGGCTCGGAAAGGACATGTATCGTGTTATCTGGCCCGGCCTCACGCAGGCCATCGACGATCTCGAGAGCTCTGTCGCGGTTTGGTTCGACCACTATGATGGACAAGGCGTCGGGCATGCTGCTTTCTAGACGCCTCAATGCGGCAAAGTGAATTTGCAGGGTTGGAATGCATGCCTGCAAATTGACGTTTTGCACAAGTTATCAGCACTTTGGGATCGGTATCAGGCGCGATGTGGCGCCTTAACCGGGCTTACGCGCCTTTTCCCACCAGCTTGAAGGTTTGCTTCGCTTGCCACGATTCTGATCCAGCCAGAGGGCTAAGCGGCGCAAGCGCGACAAAGCCAGGCGGAGCCAGATCCGGTTCCGCCATTTGGAAAAGTCGCGATTGAACGGACAGACGCGCATGCAAATCGCGCAATCCGAGGCAAGCTTGGCCCAAAAGCCAAAGCACTTTTCCGCATCCGACGTCCATTTGCGCACACCCTTGATGGCCGAGACGTTTGCGCCGCCCGCCTGCGGCGGCCCATAGGGCAACGCCTTGACCGGGCAGGCGTCAGCGCATTTGGTGCAAATGTCGCAAAAGGCTCTGACGCCCAACGGGCGCGGGGTGTCGAAAGCCAAAGGCAAGTTCGTGAAGATTTTCGAGAACCTTAGTCGCGGGCCAAATTCGGGCGTAATGACCATTTGATTGCGCGCATATTCACCCAAGCCGGCCTTAAGGGCGTAGGGAATGACCAGGCCTGTGTCATTCATGCTGGCCACGGCCTCATAGCCCAAATTTCGGATATATGCCGCGACCTGCATGACGATGGCCGCTTCGTGGCTGTATTCTCGACCCGTTGCAGCACCTGCCAAAGCGGACGGATAGGTGTCGACCAGGTCCTGATCCATGTGATGACCTAGCACGATAACGGTCGTCATCCCCTCAGGCAGGCCCAGAGGGGCCTCGGACATATCACGCGTGTCGACGCGGCTTTCATAGAGCCACCGGGCGTCAAGATCTGTAATGCCGCAGAGGTCGGCACCAAAGAACTGAGCGATATGTTTGATTTCCGCGCTCATAGCGGCGGGGTCTTCTACGTCGATTGCATCTGGGGCCACGGGCGTATCTGACGACAGAGGCGCCTGAAACCCTTCGCGCCGGCCCTCAGACGCGAAGCGGTCCGTCATGATGTCCGAGATCAGCCACGACGCATTTCGCAGCGCGAAATCGCGTTGTTGAAACCCCTCACCGCGTCTTGGTGCCGCCTCCATCCGATAGGACGCAAAAAACGCATCCGTCTGCTTGGTCTTTACCGATGGGTCCCAAAATGCACGTGTGAAAACGTCGTTGCGCTGGGCAAAGCGTTCAAAGTCGTCGGTTACCTCTATGCCTGCGTCTGCATCACCCTCGCGCGGGCCCAACGCATTTCTCAAGTCGGTCATGCAGCCAAGCTATCGGGAGGGTCACATTTGACAAGGCCTTTGCCGTGTCGGTCTTCCGGTGGACCTGGGCGGGGTAATGCGCGCTTTGGCTTTCTTTTCTGGGGGTGTGTCGCAAATCGAGGTGACAAGGCGCAAACCAGCTTTCACTCTGGTCAAAACCAAACAGGGGAATATCGAATGAAAGTTGGGTTCATTGGCTTAGGCAACGTTGGCGGGAAACTCTCGGGCAGTTTGATCCGCAACGGCGTTGCCGTCGCGGTGCACGATTTGAATGTGGACTTTGTCGCTGCCAAGGTCGCGGCGGGTGCCGAAGACGGGAAAAGCGCGGCGAACCTGATGGCGACCTGTGATGCTGTGATCACCTGTCTGCCAAATCCGGCCGCGAGCGATGCGGTCATGCAGGAAATGTTGCCAGAGGTCGGGCCAGGTAAAATCTGGATGGAGATGTCTACAACGGACGAAGCCGAGGTCAAACGCATCGGCGCGATGGTGATCGAACGTGGTGGCGAAGCTGTGGATTGCCCTGTTTCGGGCGGGTGCCACCGGGCGGATACGGGAAACATCTCTATCTTTGCGGGCTGTGAAAGAACGACCTTTGAACGGATTTTGCCTTTGCTCACCACAATGGGGCGCCGCGTTTTGCACACAGGGCCAATCGGGTCTGCCTCCGTTTTGAAGGTCATCACAAATTACCTCGCAACAGCCAATCTGGTCAGCTGCGCCGAGGCGTTGACAGTTGCCAAAGGCGCCAACATCGATCTGGGCTTGGCCTATGAGGCCATCGCCATTTCCTCGGGCACCTCTTTCGTGCACGAAACCGAAAGTCAGGTCATTTTGAACGGATCACGAGACATTTCGTTCACGATGGATCTGGTCGCCAAGGACATCGGCCTGTTCCAAGAGGTTGCTGATCGTGCGCAGGTCCCGCTTCAGCTGAACCCGCTGTTGATTGACATCTTTCAAGATGGGATCAACCGGTATGGCCCGCGTGAGCTTTCGCCAAACATCATCAAACGGTTGGAAGACGCCACAGGTTTGGATATCCGCGCACCAGGCTTCCCGCCCGAGATGGTGGACACCGAACCAGAAGAGCCAGGTGCCGAAGTCGTACCCAAATCCCACACTTGACGCTGTGCGGCTGGGCCTTCAATAGGCCGCTGTATTCGGCGAAAGAGGCCCACCATGACAGACAGGACCTTGGCGACACTCAGTGTTTCCCCCGGCAGGCGGTTGCTGGGGGTTGGGTCTTTGTGGCTGCTGGCGTTTTTGGTTCTCTACGTGGCAGTTGCGCGCCCGCCGGCGATCGGATGGCAGATCTTTTTGACGATTTTCGGTCTGGGCGCGGTCTATATCGGAGAGCAATTGCGCCGGTCCACCAGAACAACTTTGGAATTGACCGAGACCGCTTTGCTGGACAGCACCGGAGAAACGCTTGCGGATCTGGACGATATCGAGAAGGCCGATCGCGGTATGTTCGCCTTTAAGCCATCAAATGGCTTTTTGCTGCGCACCAAGACCAAGGGGCGGTTTGCGTGGAAGCCGGGTGTTTGGTGGCGGATCGGCCGTCAGATTGGCGTGGGCGGCATGACCTCAGCCGCTCAGGCCAAAGCGATGAGCGAGATTATCGCGGTTAAACTCGCTCAGCGAGACGATTAATCGCTGGACCATAAAACCTGCGGCGCATAGCGCGGGCGTGTGAAGACACGGTTTTCGATTTCAAAGTCGCCAAGGCCGATGTTGAACAACGACGTGTACTTAACCGCTGTTTCAACCAGGATCAGACGTTCGTTGTTGGTCATAACCGGCAGCTTGTCGGTCATATTGCGGACGTCATCTTTGCTAAGAGATGAGCGATATCCCTTTTCCCGCGACCAATCCCGTTCATGGCGATTTTGGCTTTCGTTCCAGCGCACGACGGTGACCCGCAAGGACATGTCGCTATTGGAAGATATATTGGACATGTATTTTACCAGATCCCGCATCCCAATCAGGTAGTCGTTGTCAATCGGGTTCGTCTCGCGCGATATGATGTCGCCGATGCTGTAAGCGATCTTTTGTTGCAGAGAATGCATGCGATAGACGTCGTAGATGGCGTAAGTGGCCATGTAGGTCCAAAACATCATCGGAATGACGATGACCGTTTCCACAGCGATCGAGCCGTTTTCCCGGCGCGCAAATCGACGGATCGCCGTGCGCAGACGTTCAAAAGCAGAGATCATGCGCCCGGCTCCTGTACAAAGACGGTCTGGGCGGTGATCTGCAGTCGGCCAGAGCCGTCTTTTTCCATCGCACCACCAAAGCCAGCGGTCGGGAAGGCTGGTTTGTAGCCATAGCACGCGCGCATCAGCATCAACTGGTGGCTGCCGCCGTGGACAAATTCCCGCAGCGGCGTGACCGGCTGAGACACGTCAACGCAATCCGCAAACTCGGAAAACCCGGTGAACGAGCGTGGATCGATTGTCTTCATCTCCAGACGCAACGTCTGCTGACAATCGGCCAGATCGCCAGAATAGTCGCAGATCATGTCTTTGAGGTCATCGTGGGTATAGTTCGCGCCTGTGTTCAAGCGCACCATGCGCACGGTCATGTCGACACCACGCTCAAGCCACATGCGGTTCATGCCGTGAAGGCCCAGATCGACCGAGGTCATGAACAGAGTGAACAGCAGCGGAACGCCAAGCACGAATTCGACCGCAATTTGACCGTCTTCGCGGCGTAGAAACCGCCGCAGATGGCGTTTGATCGGGCGTATCATTGGGTCAACCTCAGCTGGTTGATCTGTTTGGCGATCGATTCAAACGCATCAGAGATTTCGATGCCTTCCACGCGGAAGAAATGGCTTGGGCTGGATGCGCAGTCTTCCATGACGCCTGCGGAATGGTCTGTAACCTCGAACCCGACGGACCACACGACGATACCTTTGTCTTTTGCCGCGTCACAGATCCGATCCAGCATCGCGTCGGCCTGGGACGACGTGTACTTGGTATAGCGCCAGTTGCTCCAGCTGCCGTAGACATAGTTGTTCAGGTACCAGTGCAGGGGATAGCGGCTCCAGTGATAGATCTCGCTGTCGCTGTTGTAATACCACGGCTGAATACGGGTTGTGTTCACGTTCTGACCATCGGTCATCAGCACGATTGTTTTCAGCGTCTCGTCGTCATCATAGTCGACTGGGCGCACGCGGAATGTGTTTTCAATCTTGTTGTTATTGGCAAGCCAGACGTTCACATTGCGGAAATCTGGGTCCAGCATTGCCACGCCCCATTTCATCCCAAGGTGAATGGAGGTGTTTGCGCGCGCCTGATACTGATCGATACGGTTCTTGAGTGTGGATTTCGTGTCTTCAAACGGCATAATCCGCTCGAATGTCTGCTGAGGGCAGCCCGGATTGCTGATCGGGTTGGAATAGTTCCAACCTTCGTCAAAATGCTGCATTTGCTCATAGACTTTGGTGAAGCTGAGACCTGTTAGGTCAAAGTCTGCTTGTTCAAAGTCGATGCAATGCGAGTAATTGTGCAAATCGGTCGTCTGGTAACGATAAAAGATGTCAGGACCCGCGTTCACCTGCGCTGTGTAGGGAACAAGCGAGATCGAGATTTTCTTGTCGGATTCGTCTTTGATCACCGTGTCGACGAATTCCTTGGCCGCTGTTTTTAGACGCGACATTTTGCTGTTCCAGCCCATCGAGCCTGAGATGTCGATGATCAGCGAAATTTCGACGTTCGAAATCCGCTCTTCCGCAGAGCCAATGGCTGGAACCGGAAGCGTATCGACGCCGACAAATTTCATGAATTGCGTGTCCGAAGACGTTTCTGCCTCGGCTGTAACGGTGCGGAAGTTCAAGCCTTCGTTGACTGTAACCGACGACAGAAATTCGGTCATGCCGGCTTTTTCAAAGTAATCGTTGACGACTGCGGTTGGATCAAGGTTTTGGTCCAGGTCAGCTGCGGCCAGAACCGCGCGGTCGACCGTATGTTGCAGAGCGGTCCGCTCCATCTCATTGCGCATGAGGTCAACGCCGATCCCGCCCACCAGGGCCATGATCAAAACGAAGTATAAGGCCAAATACGTCATCGTGCCCTCTTCGCTCGTCGCGAAAGGGCGAACGTTCTTGTGACCAAACTCGCGTAGCCGTGCAGGCAACGTGTTTATTGGCATCTTTCCGCTCCATCCCTGGACAAAAGCCCCAAACGCAATTGTCCAAAACATACCGTCGCATCGGATTACGGTCGAAGTTTGACCAAGGTGCGGTCCATTCTTGACGCCGCGCGCGGCGCCTGATCGGACAGCCGTCAGGTCTTCTTCAATTTGCCATGCATTTTAAATGCCGACTTTTTTCACCGTGTGCCAAAGCGAAAGCTTCACTCATCACGCGCCCGGTTTCTGCCACGATTAAGGCCGAAATGAGGCAGCCAAACGACATCTCCGAGCCATTGTTTGCGGTTTCAGAGACAGTTCTTTCGATCAGCGCGAACTGTTCTTGGATTAGTGAACAATCGCAGTTGAAAGAATTTGTTTCGTTTTTGTCATTGGCTGGGTTTACGGTGATTTTATCAGCTGTGCGGAGCTGAAGAAAAACAAAGGAAGGAAGCCGCATAATGCAGAATACCAACGAGCCAAGTTTCCGCGAAAGCGTCGATTTGATGTTCAACCGAGCTGTCGCGTTGATGGACCTGCCACCCGGATTAGAAGAGAAAATTCGCGTGTGTAATGCCACCTACACAGTGCGATTCGGTGTGCGGCTTCGGGGGGAAGTCAAAACATTCACTGGATATCGCTCGGTCCATTCTGAACATATGGAGCCGGTCAAGGGCGGTATCCGATTTGCGATGGGCGTCAACCAGGACGAGGTCGAAGCCCTGGCCGCCTTGATGACCTACAAATGCGCCTTGGTCGAAGCGCCGTTTGGCGGCTCGAAAGGGGGCTTGTGCATCGATCCGCGCGAATATGATGAACATGAGCTTGAGCAGATCACGCGGCGGTTTGCCTACGAACTGGTTAAGCGCGATCTGATCAATCCCGCCCAAAACGTCCCGGCCCCGGATATGGGTACAGGCGAGCGTGAAATGGCGTGGATGGCGGATCAATACATGCGCATGAACACCACCGACATTAACGGGCGCGCCTGTGTCACGGGCAAGCCGTTGAACGCAGGTGGTATCGCCGGGCGCGTCGAAGCAACCGGACGCGGCGTTCAATATGCGCTGCGCGAGTTTTTCCGCGACACAGATGGCGTTCAAAAGGCGGCGATGACCGGCACGCTGGATGGCAAAACGGTGATTGTTCAGGGTCTTGGCAACGTGGGCTATCACGCGGCCAAGTTTTTGTCCGAAGAAGACGGCTGCAAAGTCATTGGCATCATCGAGCGCGATGGCGCTTTGTTCGATCCCGATGGCATCGACATTGATCCGGTGCGCGACTGGATCATGAAACACGGCGGCGTCAAAGGTTATCCAAACGCTCAATATGTTGAGAACGGCGCATCGGTGCTTGAAGAGGCTTGTGACATCCTTGTTCCGGCCGCGCTTGAGGGCGTGATCAACATGAGCAATGCGGCAAACATCAAAGCGCCGCTGATCATCGAAGCGGCCAACGGTCCGGTGACAGCTGGCGCCGATGAAATCCTGCGCGACAAAGGCACCGTGATCATTCCCGACATGTACGCGAACGCCGGAGGTGTGACCGTTTCTTATTTCGAATGGGTCAAGAACCTCAGCCACATTCGGTTCGGGCGAATGCAACGCCGTCAGGAAGAAGCCCGCCACCAACTTGTTGTGGATGAACTCGAAAGGCTGAGTTCAATGACAAACAGCGGCTGGTCGTTGAACCCTGACTTCAAAGAAAAGTACCTGCGGGGCGCCGGCGAATTGGAGCTGGTGCGCTCTGGTTTGGATGACACGATGCGCATCGCCTATCAGTCGATGGCGCACGTCTGGCATTCGCGCGATGACGTGACCGATTTGAGAACGGCGGCCTATCTGGTCGCCATCGACAAAGTCGCGTCAAGCTACAGAGCCAAAGGCCTGTAAATTCAATATGACGTTCGCGCATGCGCTTTGCGCGGACGTCAATTGACTTGCCCTCTGCCTGCCAATGCAGATTGGATCGGACGCGCAGTGCGCTGCCTAGAAAATAGCCGTTCACTGGCAATAAAAATGTTTTCCGTCGCAGTCCGGCCTTGGTTTGTCGAAAATGCCTCTGGTGTTCGGCGAAAGCATTGATACTCATGTGCCCGCGTTCCGAACACTGACGTCGGATAGGCGAGGAGATGAACATGCGCTTTTCGGGGTTGCGGGTCTTGAAAGAAGGCCTCACCGGCAACAAAGGATGGTCGCCACATTGGCGCGATCCAGAGCCTAAGGCCGAATATGATATCGTCATTGTCGGTGGCGGCGGTCACGGGTTGGCAACGGCGCATTATCTCGCAAAAGAACACGGGCTGACGAATGTTGCGGTGCTGGAAAAAGGGTATCTTGGCGGCGGCAACGTCGGCCGGAACACCACAATCGTCCGGGCCAATTACATGCTGCCGGGCAACTCTGAGTTCTACAGCCATTCTTTGAAATTGTGGGAAGGGTTGGAAGAAGACCTTAACTACAACGTGATGCATTCGCAGCGCGGCATCATCAACTTGTTCCATTCTGACGGACAGCGGGACGCATTTGCCCGGCGCGGAAATCAGATGATCAATCAGGGTGATGACGCGGTCCTCTTGGATACTGAGGGCGTCAAAAAGCTCTTGCCCTATATCGATTACAAGCAAACACGTTTTCCGATTTACGGGGGTCTCTATCACCCGCGCGGCGGGTCTGCGCGTCACGATGCGGTGGCGTGGGGATTTGCGCGATCGGCCTCGAACCGTGGGGTTGATCTGATCCAGAACTGCGAAGTCACGGGCTTTGACATTGCGGACGGCAAGATCAAAGGCGTTCAAACCAGCCGAGGTGCTATTCGCGCCAAAAAGGTAGCGATGGTGGTCGCTGGCCGGTCTTCGCAACTGGCTGAAATGGCGGGTTTCCGGTTGCCGATCGAGAGCCACGTCCTGCAGGCCTTTGTGACCGAAGGCCTCAAGCCGATCATCGACCACGTTGTGACCTATGGCATGGGGCACTTCTATATCAGCCAATCAGACAAGGGTGGCCTGGTCTTTGGTGGCGATCTTGACATGTACGCAAGCTATGCGGCGCGCGGCAACCTGCCTCTGGTCGAGCATGTGGCCGAAGCTGCGATGACCCTGATGCCAGCGATTGGCAAGGCCAGAGTGCTGCGCAGTTGGGGCGGCATCATGGATATGTCGCCTGATGGATCCTTTATCATCGACAAGACCCATATCGATGGTCTCTACGTGAATTGTGGTTGGTGTTACGGCGGCTTTAAAGCCACGCCGGGCTCGGGCCACACGTTCGCCCACCTGATCGCCACGGATCAGCCGCATCCGACGACCGTGCGACATCGCCTTGATCGCTTCCGAACAGGCTTTGGCATCATGGATGAAGAATCCACCGGCTCCCAACACAACTTGCATTAAGGACCACACGACATGCGCATTCCTTGCCCATTATGTGGCGTTCGCGACCGGCGAGAGTTTTATTACCAAGGCGCTGCGGTTGCTTTGGACCGTCCAGCGCCTGATGCAGATGCTGAAGCCTGGGACAATTACGTTCATCTCAGAGAAAACCTGCCGGGCGACCTTGACGAGTTGTGGTGCCACGAAGGTGGCTGTGGCGCTTGGCTTGTGGTGACGCGAAACACCGTGACGCACGAAATCAAAGGCGCAAGGCTCGCCACTGACGTAAAAGGGGCCAAGTCATGAGGGTCGCTGGAAAAGGTCTTTTGGACCGCACACAGAGCGTCAGTTTTGAATTCGATGGAAACACCTATCGCGGCCATCCGGGCGACACGCTGGCCTCTGCTCTTTTGGCCAATGACGTTGCGATGGTGGCGCGGTCGTTCAAGTATCATCGGCCGCGGGGCATTTTGACCGCAGGCAGCGAAGAGCCGAACGCCTTGATGACGGTTAAGCGCAAGAACGGGGCAGACGATCCGAACGTCCGCGCAACCGTGCAGGAAATTTACGAAGGGCTGACCGTCACCAGCCAAAACGCCTGGCCATCCCTTTCGTTTGATGTCCTTTCGGTGAACGATTTGGCGGCTCCGTTTCTTGGGGCTGGGTTTTACTACAAGACTTTCATGTGGCCGCGCGCTTTTTGGGAAAAAGTCTATGAACCTTTCATCCGGCGCGCCGCTGGCCTGGGGGCATTGAGCGGTGAAAAAGACCCTGATCACTACGATCGGGCTTTTGCCTTTTGTGATGTTTTGGTCATCGGATCTGGTCCAACCGGGCTGATGGCGGCTTTGACCGCAGCGCGTGCTGGCGCGGATGTCATCGTCGCCGAAGAAGACTTTTTGATGGGGGGGCGGTTGAACGCGGAAACGCATGAGATCGACTGCAAGCCAGCCTCCACCTGGGCGTCTGAGACTGTGCAGGCCTTGTCCGAAATGGACAACGTGCGGCTTATGACGCGGACAACCGTTGCCGGGGCTTACGACCAAGGTACCTTTGGCGCCTTGGAGCGTGTGGGGCACCATGTGGGCGAGAACGCGCCGCGTGGCCTTGCCAGAGAAACGTTTTGGCGCATCGTGGCCAAACGCACGGTTCTGGCGGCAGGCTCAATCGAGCGTCACATCGCGTTTGAGAACAATGACCGACCCGGCGTGATGGCCGCTGGCGCGGTGCGGGCCTATTTGAACCGCTGGGGTGTGGCGCCTGGCAAGGCGATGACGGTGTTTGCCAACAACGACAATGCGCACCAGACCGCGCTGGACCTTCAGGCCGCAGGTGTCGAAGTCATCGCCGTTGTCGATAGCCGAGACGACGCCGAAGCGCAGGGCGATTACCGCCTGATCAAAGGGGCGCATGTCACCGGCGCGACGGGCCGCAAGCATCTTGAAGCGATCAAGATCAACGCGGGCGGAACCGAGACGCTGTTGCAAACGGATTGTTTGGCCGTGTCCGGCGGATGGAACCCAACGGTGCATTTGACGTGCCACATGAATGGCCGTCCGGTGTGGAATGAGGGCATTCACAGCTTTGTGCCACAGCCTGACATGATCCCAGGCTTGCGCGCCGCTGGCGCGTGCAACGGCGCGTTTTCGACGGCAGCCTGCTTGGCAGAAGGGCAAGCCGCCGCCGAAGCGGCTTTGACAGACATCGGTTTCAAAGCCGAGACAGGCGCGCTGCCTGCTGCCGAAGACGGGGCCTATAAGATTACCCCACTCTGGGCGGTGCCGGGCAAAGGACGCGCTTGGCTTGATTTCCAGAACGACGTGACCGTCAAGGACGTCAAGCAAGCGGCGACCGAGAACTTCCGCTCGGTCGAGCACATGAAGCGCTACACGACGCAGGGCATGGCCACGGACCAGGGCAAAAACTCGAACGTGGCGGCGCTTGCGATTTTGGCGGATGCCACAGGGCGCGGCATCCCGGAAACAGGCACGACCACATTCCGCCCACCGTTTTCGCCGATTGCATTGTCGGCGCTGGGTGCGGGCGCCAAAGAGGCTGGCTTTGCGCCAGAACGCAAAACGACAAGCCACGCTGCGAGCTTGGAGCGCGGCGCGCCCATGATCGAAGCGGGCCTGTGGTTCCGGCCAAGCTATTTCCCGCGGGCTGGCGAAAAGACATGGCGCGAGTCATGTGATCGCGAAGTGGGTTACGTGCGCAACACGGTTGGCACCTGCGATGTGTCGACTTTGGGAAAAATCGACATTCAAGGGCCCGACGCGGCCAAGCTGCTTGATTTCGCCTATTCGAACATGTTCTCGACGTTGAAAGTCGGGCGGGTTCGCTATGGCTTGATGTTGCGCGAAGATGGTCACGTGATGGATGACGGCACGACCGCGCGGTTGGGCGAGCATCATTTCGTGATGACGACGACGACGGCGGCGGCGGGGCAGGTCATGCGCCACCTTGAGTTCATTACCCAAGCGCTGCATCCCGAATGGGACGTGCGGCTGATGTCGGTCACGGAACAATGGGCGCAGTTTGCAGTTGCCGGACCAAAATCGCGCGAGCTGTTGAACGGGCTCTTGGACGAGCCGATTGACGACGAAACATTCCCGTTCATGGCGTGTGGTCCCGTCAAAGTTCAGGGCGTGGCTGGCCGTTTGTTCCGAATTTCGTTTTCGGGCGAGCATGCTTACGAAGTTGCCGTTCCATCGAGATATGGCGACAGTCTTTTCCGTCTTTTGGTCGCGCGGGCCGAGGCCCTTGGCGGCGGTGCCTATGGCATGGAAGCGTTGAACGTTTTGCGGATCGAAAAGGGCTTTATCACCCACTCTGAAATCCACGGTCGTGTCACGGCTTTCGATATCGGAATGGAGCGGATGGTTTCCGCCAAAAAAGACTGCATGGGCAAAACGATGGCTGCGCGCGAAGGCTTGATGCATGAAGACCGGGAACAGTTGGTGGGCTTCAAGCCTGTTGGGGCGGTCAAACAGCTGATTGCAGGGGCGCATATCTTTAAAGAAGGCGCATTCGCCAAAGCGGAAAATGACAAGGGATACGTGACCTCGGTCGGGTATTCGCCGACGTTCGGTCACTATGTGGGGCTGGGATTTGTAGAGGGGGGCCTCTCCCGAGAAGGGGAGGTCATGAAGATGGTGGACCATCTCAGAGGAGTAGAGACGCGGGTGGAAATCTGTCATCCGGTCTTCTTCGATCGCGAAGGAGGGCGGACCCGTGGCTAACCTGATCGCCAAAACCCCGCTGGACAAATTGCCCAGCCGCACTGTGGGATCTGTAACGCTCCAAGAGGTTGATCTTGGTGCGCTCGCCTCTGTTGCGCCTTACAAGGGCCAATCCAAGGCGTGTTCAGACGCGTTGAAAGAAGCGCATGGCATGGCGCTGCCTGGCGCGAACCGGGCAACGGGCAAAGACGGCGCACGCGCAATTTGGTTTGGTCGCGACATGGCGCTGCTCTGTGGGCCCGAGCCTGATGCAACGCTGGCAAAATACGCCGCTATCACCGATCAAAGCGACGCCTGGACGACTGTCACGTTGTCGGGCGCGGGGGCCGAAGATGTCTTGTCGCGGCTGGTGCCAATCGATGTGCGTGCCACGCATTTCAAACGAGGACACACCGCGCGCAGCCAGATCCAGCATATGAATGGATCGATCACGCGCATCGGGTCGGACACGTTTCTTGTGATGGTGTTTCGGTCGATGGCTGGAACGTTGTTGCACGATTTGGAAACGGCGATGGAAAGCGCCGCCGCGCGCAGCTAACCTCTGGCAGGGTCCGAATCTGCCAGTGGGGGTATCCATGTTGTCTCGTTTTGCCTGCGTCCTCGCCTGTACAGTGTCAGCTGGGGCTGTCTTTGCTCAGGCTGAAAAGGAAACCGTCTGCGCAGTTCAAGGCGATATCGTTGCGGCTATCCAGCAGGCGCGATTGGATCGCGTGTCCAAGGACAAGGTTATCCCGACGATTACCGCTGCCAATCCCGATTGGCCAAGCTCGGCCCAGACCGCGATGCCCAGTTTGGTCAATTGGATCTATGAACAGCGTCGCCGCGACTTGCGCAAAGTCGAATTGGGCCCGCTGACCAAGCAGCAATGCCTCGACAATTGGGATCAGTTGAAAACCTTGTCGGGTTCTTGAGCCTATCGGCCTTGTGTTTCCCCGCCCAACGCGGCCTATATTGTAAGGCATGAGCCTGCCCCCTGGATTCCTTGATGAGTTGCGTACCCGTCTGAGCCTTGCTCAGGTGGCGGGGCGCAAAGTCATGTGGGATGCGCGGAAATCAAATCAGGCCAAAGGTGATCTTTGGGCGCCTTGCCCGTTCCACCAGGAAAAAACAGCCAGTTTCCACGTGGATGACCGAAAGGGCTATTACTATTGCTTCGGTTGCCATGCAAAAGGCGACGCCATTTCATTTGTCCGAGAAACGGAAAACGTGAACTTTATGGAGGCAGTTGAAATTCTGTCTCGAGAAGCGGGCATGACGATGCCGGCGCGTGACCCAAAGGCACAGGAAAAGGCGGACAGGCGGTCGCTGTTGGGCGATGTGATGGAAGAAGCCGTCAAGTTCTTTCGCTTGCAACTGCGCACAGGGGCCGCTGGCCCTGCGCGGGCCTATCTGGCGGATCGACGCGGTTTGGCCGATGAGGCGCAAGCCCGGTGGGAATTGGGCTATGCGCCAAATGCCTGGCAGGCGCTTTGGGATTATCTCAAAGGCAAGGGTATCGCAGATGAACTGATCCTTGAGGCAGGGCTGGCCAAGCCAAGCCAAAAGGGCGGTAAGCCCTACGATACGTTTCGCGACCGGATCATGTTTCCGATCCGAGACGCCCGCGGGCGCTGCATCGCCTTTGGTGGGCGCGCAATGGATCCCAACGATGGGGCGAAATACCTCAACTCGCCCGAGACGACCTTGTTCGACAAAAGCCGGACGTTGTTCAATCACGGACCGGCACGGGCTGCGGCTGGAAAAGGGCAGCCGCTGATTGTTGCCGAAGGGTATATGGACGTCATTGCCTTGTCTGAACATGGCTTTGAGGCCGCTGTTGCCCCCCTTGGCACAG
>CAZYQC010000016.1:0-6809 GCA_964649815.1 uncultured Rhodobacterales bacterium
AGCGGTGCAATCGATTTTTCAATAGAAGGTCCGGTGACCAATGCCTCGGCCGCCTCGGTTGGAATGCGGCGGCGCAACTCGGCCCAAAAGGCGTCGTCCGACCAGTTTGCAGGGTCATCGCCAACATCGCACTGAATGTAATAGCGGCTCAATTCGGCGTTGCGCATCGAGCAAAGGGCAAAGCCGCGATCAGAATTGGCGTAGATCAACTCATCATTAACAGGAGGTGTTTCGGACAAAATTCCAAGCCAGCCAAAGGGGTATGTTTTTTCGAACTCTCTGCGCCGGCCGGCGGGAATTGTGTTTCGGCTGACCCCGTGAAATCCGTCGCAGCCTGCGATGTAGTCGCAGTCAATTCTGTGCTGCGCCCCGTCGTGGCTAAACGTCACGAAAGGCGCGGCACTGTCGACATCATTCAAAACGACATCATCAACGTTGAAAAACACTGGCAGGCCCGCGGCGTCGCGGGCGGCGTAAAGATCGCGGGTTACTTCGGTTTGGCCATACACGACAACCGACGCGTCGGTATGCTCAGAGAAGTCAACGCGAAACATATCGCCATCATAGCCGATCAGCGTGCCGTCATGAATGTGACCTTCGGCATGCAAGCGACCTGCGACCCCGGCTTTTTCCATCAGGCCGACCAGTCCGCGTTCGAGGACGCCCGCACGTATGCGGCCCAGAACATACTCTTTTGCCCGTCGCTCTAACACGATGGTCTCGATGCCCCGCGTATGAAGCAATTGCCCCAACAACAGCCCAGACGGCCCTCCGCCGATAATCGCGACTTGTGTGCGCATTCCTGCTCCTCCGCCAATCATGCTAGAGGCATGCAGTGTGATGTGCAAAATGAACCTGTGCCGTTTGCACTGACGTGCATCGCGTGCGCGGGCAACTTGCCAAGACGCGCGCGTTTTTTGGAATGCGGGGGGCAAAAACGCGGATTTGCGGCACCTTATTTTAGCGTTTGAACCCGCTGGGGATGCGGAAATCACGCAGCCCCAAAGGCTCAGGGCGTCACGCGGTGCGCGCAGTATTTTGGTGCAAATGATCGTGGACACAATGCGCCGAATTTGGGAACTCGATCATTCCAGCGTTCCAGTGTACTGATCAAAGCCCATGTCTTTGGCCAACAAAACCCGAAAAACCACGCGCATTCAGAAAGAGCGGACGGAATTGATTCTGGCGGCGTCGCTGGATGTGTTTTCTCAGTTCGGCTATCGCGGCGCGTCGATC
This sequence comes from uncultured Rhodobacterales bacterium, assembly GCA_964649815.1. Taxonomy (GTDB): domain Bacteria; phylum Pseudomonadota; class Alphaproteobacteria; order Rhodobacterales; family Rhodobacteraceae. The sequence continues at coordinate 1,237 of CAZYQC010000016.1, forward strand.
AACAAGATCGCCGAAGCGGCGGGTATGACCACGCCGCGCCTTCTCTATTATTTCAAAGACAAAGAAGCGCTTTACAAAGAGGTGCTGCGGTCAACCATCCTTCTGTGGTTGGGGCCGATGCAAATGATATCGGACGGAGATGACCCGGTCGAAGAGATCTGCGCATATGTGCGACGCAAGCTCGACATGTCGCGGCAGTTTCCGCGCGAAAGCCGCCTGTTCGCGGGAGAGGTTTTGAACGGTGTGCCCCGCGCGCATGACGAAATTTTCGCGCCGTTGCAGACCGTTTTCGACGCAAAAATCGCTTTGATCCAAAGTTGGGTGGACGACGGTCGCATCGCGCCACAGGACCCTTACCACCTTATGTATTCCATCTGGGCCACAACGCAGCATTACGCGGATTTCGAAGCTCAGATCGCTGTTCTGTCGCCGGAAAAGATGGGCGCGCGATTGTTCGATGAAGCAGAGGCGTTTTTGCTGCCGATGTATCGGAAAATGCTGTCGCCCTGACCCTAGAAGTCAGCTTAGTCTCTTTGTGGCAGGCTGACGCCGGACAAAAGAATATCCTTCACGGCCAATTTCGCTTCGGCCCATTGTGCGTCCGAATACTCAGATCCATCATTTAGGGTCGTGATCTGGTGGACAAAATCCGCATAGTGTTGGGTCGTTGCCCAAATCGCATAAAGCAAATGACGCGCGGAAATGGGGCGGATCTTGCCGCGCGCGATCCAAGCGTCGATCACTGCGATACGATCATCAGTCCAAGACCTTAATTCGTCTTCCAGATAGTCCTGAACAATTGGTGCGCGTTGGATAATCTCGTTTGCCCAAACTTTCGATCCATACGGTCGCGCACGGGCCAAATCGAGCTTGGTGTCGATATAGTCGCCCAGTGCTTTGACCGGGTCGTTGTCGACGGAAATCGTGTCAGCGGCTGCCCGCCAGATGTCAAAGATTTCGCCCACGACGCGGCGGTACAACTGCTCTTTGGTCTCGAAGTAATATACAACGTTCGATTTGGGGATGCCTGCTTCTGCGGCGATGCGGCTGATCGAAGCACCCATGTACCCATAGTCAGCGAAAACGCGCTCTGCCGAAGACAGAATGCGCCCGGTGACCTCTTCCCGGTTTCTTGATTGTATGCCGCGGTCGGGTTTGTTCACGTCTTTGCGCTGTTTCAACGAAGCGATGGGCTAGCGTAGGATTATTTTGGGCGTTCTGGCCAGATGCCGTGAAACAAGACGTGCAATTTGCCCAAGGATTCACCGTTTGCCGCCTTAGGATGCATCTCTTTTCGAAAAATGTTGACCGATCGTGCAGAAATCGCAGAGCCTGATGCAGGGACCCGTGCGTAACATTGGCACGATTCGGGGTGAAGGAGTACGCGCATGGCACATGGCAAAAACCTGCGAATTGATCCTGATCGGCTGTGGGACAGCCTGATGGAGATGGCCGAGATCGGGCCAGGCGTGGCCGGCGGCAACAATCGGCAAACTCTTACAGATGATGATGCCAAAGGTCGGGCGCTTTTCCAAAAGTGGTGCATCGAGGCCGGAATGACGATGGGTGTCGATACAATGGGCAACATGTTCGCCACCCGCGCTGGCGAAGATCCTGACGCTTTGCCGGTGTACATGGGATCACATCTCGACACGCAGCCAACAGGCGGAAAATACGATGGCGTATTGGGTGTGTTGGGCGGCTTGGAAGCCATCCGCACGCTGAACGATCTGAACGTCAAAACCAAACATCCAATTGTCCTGACCAATTGGACGAATGAGGAAGGCACGCGATTTGCGCCTGCAATGCTGTCTTCGGGAGTTTTCGCAGGAAAACACACACAGGATTGGGCCTATGACCGGGTTGATGCAGAGGGCAAAAGGTTCGGCGATGAGCTGAAACGGATTGGTTGGGTCGGCGACGAAGTGGTCGGCGACCGGAAGATGCGCGCCATGTTCGAGCTGCACATCGAGCAAGGGCCGATCCTTGAGGCAGAGAAGAAAGACATTGGTGTTGTGACGCACGGCCAAGGCCTGCGGTGGATTGAGTGCACGATCACCGGAAAGGAGAGCCACACGGGCTCTACCCCGATGTCGATGCGCAAAAATGCCGGTCGTGGTTTGGCGCTGGTGACCGAGCTTGTGCACGACATCGCAATGAAGAACCAACCCAACGCGGTAGGCGCGATTGGGCATATTGATGTCTACCCTAACTCGCGCAACATCATACCGGGCAAGGTGGTCTTTACAGTCGATATGCGGACGCATCTTCTGGACAAGTTAAACGCGATGGTCTCCGAGCTGATGGAGCGCGCGGCAAAGCTGTGTGAAGATATCGGTGTGACTTTCGACTGCGAGATTGTGGGCCAATTCGATCCGCCTGCTTTTGACGAAGATTGCGTCGCGGCAGTGCGGCAAGCGGCGGTTGAGATGGGATATTCGCACATGGATATCGTGTCAGGCGCGGGCCATGATGCCTGCTGGATCAACGATGTCGCACCAACTGCGATGATCATGTGCCCCTGCGTGGATGGCCTGTCCCACAATGAAGCCGAAGACATTTCAAAGGAATGGGCGCAGGCTGGCACGGATGTCTTGCTGCATGCAGTTTTGGCCACTGCGGAGATCGTGGAGTGACATCGCCCCAAGCCAAACTCGCCCCGGACCTGATCCGAGGCCTGGAAAATCAGGGCGCGCGTTTTGGTATCGCGATCCCGGGCCAAGCCCGGGATGTGCATGCGCATTATGGAATCGGGGTCCCGGATCAGGTCCGGGATGGGGTTTGGGCATGTTGAAGGATACTGCGACCATTCCGGAATTGCTGATCGACCTCATTGAAACCGAGGTCGCTGAGGCGCCAAGGGACACCTCCCAAGCCCGCGCTGTTTTGGATGCTTTCCAGGCAGCGCGGGTGAAAAAACCGTTTCCCACCACCGTTCAATTCTCGGGTGGTTTGACGCAAACCTGCTGGACGGTCACCAGACCCGACGGCGACTATCGCGTCGTGTACTTGCCCCGCGCCGGGTATTTCTCGCTCTGTGTAGAAAGTGATTTTGGGCCGCTGGATGTTGGCGTTCATGGCCCAGCGATTGGCTGCTTTAGCTCTGTTTGAGGAAAGGAAGACGGACATGTCGACTGTCATCAAAAATGGAACCGTTGTAACCGCGGATTTGACGTATGCTGCGGATGTGCTGATCGAAAACGGTCAAATCATCGACATCGGGCAGGGCTTGTCTGGGGACGAAACGCTCGATGCGACAGGGTGCTATGTGATGCCAGGCGGGATTGACCCCCACGTGCATTTGGAAATGCCCTTTATGGGCACCTATTCGTCGGATGATTTCGAAAGCGGTACACGTGCGGCTTTGGCTGGTGGAACAACGATGGTCGTCGATTTCTGTCTGCCCAACCAAGGCGAAGGCCTTTGGGACGCCGTCAAGCGGTGGGACAACAAGTCCACACGCGCCAATTGCGATTATTCCTTCCACATGGCGGTGACATGGTGGGGCGAGCAGGTCTTTGACGACATGCAAACCATCGTTCAGGAAAAGGGCATCAATACGTTCAAGCACTTCTTGGCCTATAAGGGCGCTTTGATGGTGAATGATGATGAATTGTTTTCGTCTTTCAATCGCTTGGCCGAGTTGGGCGCAATCGCGATGGTGCATGCCGAAAACGGCGATGTTGTCGCCGAAATGACGGCAAAGCTGTTGGCGAGTGGTAATACCGGCCCCGAAGCGCATGCCTATTCACGTCCTTCGCAAGTCGAAGGGGAAGCCACAAATCGCGCGATCATGATCGCCGATATGGCGGGTGTGCCACTTTATGTGGTGCATACCTCTTGCGAAGAGGCGCATGAAGCCATCCGACGCGCCCGACAGCAGGGCAAACGCGTCTGGGGCGAGCCGTTGATCCAACATCTGACATTGGATGAGCGGGAGTATTTTGTTGACGATTGGGATCACGCTGCGCGGCGGGTTATGTCGCCGCCCTTCCGTGATGCACGCCACCAGGAATCACTCTGGGCGGGCTTGCAGGCTGGATCGTTGAGTGTTGTCGCAACAGACCATTGCGCCTTTACAACGGAGCAGAAGCGCTATGGCGTCGGCGACTTTTCCAAGATTCCCAATGGCACAGGCGGTTTGGAAGACCGCATGCCAATGCTTTGGACGCATGGCGTGGGCACGGGGCGTTTGACGCCCAACGAGTTTGTGGCGGTCACTTCAACCAACATTGCAAAGATCTTGAACTGTTATCCCAAAAAGGGCGCGGTTCTTGTGGGCGCTGATGCAGATTTGGTCGTTTGGGACCCAGAGAAAGAAAAGACGATCACCGCTGACGCGCAGCAATCGGCCATCGATTACAATGTGTTTGAAGGCAAGCATGTCAAAGGTCTGCCCCGGTTTACATTGTCGCGGGGCCAGGTCGCCGTTCATGACGGTGAAATGCGTACGCAGGAAGGCCACGGCAAGTTCGTCAAACGCGCACCAAACACGCCTGTCAATCAGGCGTTGTCGAGCTGGAAAGACCTGACCGCGCCGCGTCCGGTTCAGCGGACCGGAATTCCAGCGACGGGTGTGTAAGCGACACAAGTCCCGGAGGTGATCTGGGACTGTTTTTATTCGGAGCCCAGCAACAAATGTTGGGCAAGGGGCGAGAATGCAAGACTTGGCAGCGAGCGTCAGCAAGGTGGAGCCTGATCACATCGCAGGTGCGGCAGCGCCTGTGATCGCAGCGCAGGATCTGTCGTTGACGTTCCAGACGAACGACGGCCCTGTGCACGCGCTCAAGGACGTGGACCTGGCCATCAACAAGGGTGAATTCGTGTCGTTCATCGGCCCGTCGGGCTGCGGCAAAACCACCTTTTTGCGCTGTATCGCGGCATTGGAAACTCCGACCGGCGGGACATTGACTGTGAATGGCATGACCCCCGATGAGGCGCGGCGCAATCGGGCCTACGGCTATGTGTTCCAAGCCGCTGGTCTGTATCCCTGGCGGACAATCGGGCGCAATGTGGGGCTGCCACTGGAGATCATGGGATATTCAAAAGCCGAGCAGGCTGAGCGGATCGCGCGAACGTTGGAATTGGTCGAGCTTGCCGGTTTTGAAAAGAAGTTTCCCTGGCAATTGTCGGGCGGCATGCAGCAACGTGCCTCGATCGCGCGCGCGCTGGCTTTTGACGCGGATATTCTGCTGATGGATGAACCCTTTGGCGCGTTGGACGAGATCGTCCGCGATCACCTGAACGAGCAGTTGTTGGCTCTTTGGGCGCGAACGCAAAAGACGATTGCCTTTGTGACGCATTCTATCCCCGAGGCGGTTTATCTGTCGACGAAGATCGTTGTGATGTCGCCGCGGCCTGGGCGCATAACCGACGTCATCGAGAGCCCGTTGCCGCAGGATCGGCCTTTGGATATCCGGGATACGCCCGAGTTTTTGGAGATCGCGCACCGGGTGCGCGAAGGGCTGCGTGCGGGGCATGCCTATGAGTAAGGCGCCGATGACACGCCGCGGACGCCTCCGGCGGGAGTATTTTGGTCCAAAAGAAGGTGGATGGAGGCGCTTGGTCTTTGG
>CAZYQC010000016.1:6909-54594 GCA_964649815.1 uncultured Rhodobacterales bacterium
ATTGTCGCGGTGATCCTGGCGGTTTGGTACGCTGCGGCCATTCCGATGAATGCGCCTTGGGCGCAAGCACAGGCAGAACGGGCCGGTGTGGAACTGGGGTTTTCTGAGCTGGTGCGCGACACGTGGAGTCAGAAAAAGCCGCGCTTGCCAGCGCCGCATCAGGTGGGTGCGGAGCTGTGGGCGACGACGGTCGAAAAGAAGGTCACGTCCAAGCGGTCGCTGATTTACCATTCTTGGATCACGCTCAGTGCAACGATGTTGGGCTTTGTGTTCGGCACTGTGTTCGGAATTTTGTTGGCGGTGGGCATTGTCTACAATCGCGTGATGGATATGAGCGTCATGCCTTGGGTCATTGCCAGCCAGACGATTCCCATCCTGGCTTTGGCGCCGATGATTATCGTGGTTCTGAATGCCGTGGGGCTTAGCGGTTTGGTGCCCAAGGCGATCATCTCGATGTATCTGTCGTTTTTCCCGGTTGTGGTGGGCATGGTGAAAGGTCTGCGAAGTCCGTCTTTGATGCAGCTTGATCAAATGCGAACGTGGAGTGCCAGCGGCGGGCAAGAGTTTTGGCGCCTGCGTTTACCCGCTTCTATGCCGTTTCTTTTTGCCTCTTTGAAAGTTGCGATGGCTGCGTCCTTGGTGGGGGCGATTGTGGGTGAGCTGCCCACGGGGGCTGTTGCGGGTTTGGGCGCGCGGCTTTTGGCGGGCAGTTACTATGGCCAGACGATCCAGATTTGGTCAGCGTTGATCATGGCGGCGATTTTGGCGGCGACACTGGTGAGCCTTATTGGCGTCATTCAGCGTGTCACGCTGAGACGAATGGGAATGGCATCATGATGTGGATCCTATTCGCAATTCTCGTATGGGCTGGCGGTTGGGCGTTGAATGTTTGGTTGTCGCGGAAGGAGGCAAATGTCCGCTGGCTGATCCCGGTGGTTTTCGGCGTAACGCTGATTGCAGTTTGGGAGGGCGTCGTGCGCGGGTTCGAGATCAGCCCTGTCTTGCTTCCGGCGCCAACAGCCATTGCTGAGCGGTTTGCAGCTTCGACGTCAATTCTGTGGGAAGACTTTGTCCAGACCGTCGTAAAGGGCGCGCTCTCTGGGTTCGTGATTGGCTGCGGCGCAGCGATCCTTACGGCGGTCGCGGTGGACCGGTCGGATTTCCTCAAACGCGGGCTTTTGCCTGTGGGTAACTTTGTGGCTGCTTTGCCGATCATTGGCATGGCGCCGATCCTGGTCATGTGGTTCGGATTTGACTGGCAATCCAAGGCGGCTGTGGTCGTTGTCATGGTATTTTTCCCTGTTTTGGTGAATACAGTGCAGGGTCTGGCCGCGGCAGAAACCATGCAGCGGGACCTGATGCATACCTATGCAGCCTCCCCTTGGGTCAGCCTGTGGAAACTTCGGCTGCCGGCTGCGATGCCGTTTATCTTTAACGGGCTGAAAATTGCGTCGACGCTTGCGTTGATTGGCGCCATTGTTGCCGAATTTTTCGGCTCTCCCATCCGCGGAATGGGCTTTCGTATCTCTACCAGTGTTGGTCAGCTTGCGCTTGATCTGGTCTGGGCTGAGATTGTTGTCGCGGCATTGGCGGGGTCGGCATTCTACGGAGGCATTGCATTGATTGAGCGGGCTGTCACGTTTTGGCACCCCTCACAGAGGAGCCGGGCAGGCTAAGCAAAACGTTGAAATGACAAGATGAGACCAACAAGGAGTACACCATGAACAAGTTTTTGAGCTGGAGCGCAGCAGCGGCTATGGCCCTGACTGGGGCGCAGGCGGCGCAAGCGGCAGACGACGTGACGTTGCAGCTGCAATGGGTCACGCAAGCGCAATTTGCGGGATACTACGTTGCCTTGGACAAAGGCTTTTACGAGGAAGAAGATTTGAACGTGACGATCAAACCCGGTGGCCCGGACATTGCCCCGCCACAGGTTTTGGCCGGCGGCGGCGCTGATGTGATGCTGAACTGGATGCCATCGGCTTTGGCTGCGCGGGAAAAAGGTTTGCCGGTTGTGAACATCGCTCAACCGTTCAAATCGTCCGGCTTGATGCTGAGCTGTTGGAAAGACACCGGCATCACGGGGCCACAGGACTTTAAAGACAAGACAATCGGCGTTTGGTTCTTTGGTAACGAATATCCGTTCCTAAGCTGGATGAGCCAGGAAGGCATTCCGACAGATGGTTCTGCGGGCGGCGTCACCGTGCTGAAGCAGGGCTTTAACGTTGATCCGCTGTTGCAGCGTCAGGCCGATTGCATTTCGACCATGACCTATAACGAATACTGGCAGGTCATTGATGCGGGCGTCAGCCCGGACGAGCTGGTCACGTTCAAATACGAAGACCAAGGCGTCGCGACGTTGGAAGACGGCATGTACGTGCTCGAGGACAACCTTGCTGATCCTGCATTTGCTGACAAAATGGTGCGCTTTGTGCGCGCATCCATGAAAGGTTGGAAATACGCAGAGGCCAACCCTGACGAAGCGGCAGATATTGTTCTGGAAAACGACGCAACAGGCGCGCAGACAGAAGAGCATCAAAAGCGGATGATGGGCGAGATTGCGAAACTGACGGCTGGCTCAGATGGCACGCTTGACCCTGCGGACTTTGACCGCACTGTCGCCACCTTGCTGGCGGGTGGTTCTGATCCGGTTATCACCAAAAAGCCCGAAGGTGCATGGACACATGCCATCACGGATTTGGCGCTGAAGTAAGTTCGGCACTAGGCTTGAGGCAAAATACAAGGACCAGCGGCTTGGCTTCGCTGGTCCTTTTCTTTTGCGCTTTTGGTCCGGTTATTGCTGGGGCCAAAGCGCCGTACCGGGGTGAAACTGGGACCAGGCGAACCAAAATGCTTGATGACTGCCAATATCGGCCCCGTTTGGGCCCACGGCTTTCACACCCCCGGCATCCAATTCAAGGCGCACGTCCTCAAAGGTGACGTCTTCACCGCGGGTGAGCGCTGCCACTGCGGCGCTGCGTTGAAAGGCCACGGGGGTGCCTGTGCCGGTCACAATTCCAATGACGTCTTCATGAACAGACAGTCTGGGATCGACGTCACCAACCGGAAAAATCGGACCGTTTGCATCGCGTCCATTGCGGAAGTCCGGGTCGCGCCCGAGGGCATAGCGTTCTTTCAAAACGGTGGTTTCAGGATGGGCGGCTTTCCAGGCGCCCCATTCCGAAGTGACGACGGTGGCTTGCTTTAGTTTCACGCCTTTTTCGGCAAGCGGTCCGGTTACGGCATGGCCGAGGAACGTGTCGAAAACCGAATATGTGTTCAGGTCGTACATGACTTTGTTCGACCGGCTCAGCAGGCCGGACGTGCGCAAGATCGGGCGCTCGACTCCTGCTGGAACATCATCAGTGAAATACGCCTGCGCCGCACCGCACAAGGTGCAATAGGGAATGCCAAGATCGCGACCCCCCAAAGTGTCGTTGACCATTTCGCGGACTTCCATGATCTGACGGGGGTAGGCGCGGTATTCACCGTTTACCTCAACGCCGAACACCACGTCATCATCGTCGAGCCACGTCGCTTCTTTTGCGCTGGTGACTTCGGGGTTGTCGGCGGCGGGTATGCAGTTGCAAGGTTCGTCCGTGGTGTCGAAAGGACGATCATCAATCAAAACACCTCCCCAAGACACCAGCCGCCAGTCGATGTCGCCTTCTACAAAGATCCGGTCCCAACCTTGAATGATCTCGGTAAAAATCGCGCGTTTGGCGGTTAGGTAATCCGGTGGCGCGGGCACGTCCCAAGCCAACAAATGATCGGTCACGTCGCCCCAATTGTTGCCGGTTTGAAAAGGTTTGCCCAGCAATTCAGAGGCTGCAGCACTAAGGGCGTTGTGCAATTGCGGCGAAGACGCAAACCGCATCAAATCACTGATCAGCCAGACCAGCCTGGGGTCACCGGACTCGGCGATCTCTATCAAGCCAACGCTTTGATCCCGGCCCCAGCGCCCCCCGGTTACACTGTCGATAAACGTGGTTTTGACGGCCGCCTGAACGCTGTCACTAAGAGCGCCGGTTGGGATGTCAGGGGGCGTTCCGAACTCGGCGATGACAAGCGGGTCAAGTGTAGGTGCAGTTTGTGCTTGTGCCAAAGGTGCGCCCATCATGCATGTGATCATGACAGCGCCCGTCAAACGACGGGCCATGCTTCGAAATTCGACGGCCATATCAAAGCCCTTTGTTGATCCTGTTCGTTCTAGCTTAACCCAGTTCTGCCCGTCGCGCGCGGGTGTGGTGATCACCTTTGCATCAGGCTGCGTGATCACAATTCTGCAGGTTGCAGGGGTTTTTGACCGCTCAGAAACAGTGCCCGCAGCGCCCGGAGATTGATGCAGAGCGTAAATCAATTGCGACGAATTTGCGGCCAGATTGTGGAATTTCTTGATGCGCACAGAGAATCCCAGCACGCTGATACCACTGGGGAAATGATCGAATCGGCGTATGTCTGAGCCATCTAAAATTTCTTCCGCCCGCCTGGGTTTGGATGCTTATGCCAAGGCGCAAGGGGCCCGTCGCAGCCGCGCAAATACGGCGTTGGCTTTAGGCAAACTGGCTGAAAATCCTCCGAACAGCGGAACGCGCCAGTTGAAAACGTCGGTCCTCAACGCGCTTCATCGCCAGTCAAATGCAGGAATGGTCAGCATCAAAGATGTCGCCACCGCATTGGACAAAAGCCTCAAACGCTGATCAGACGGCAAAACCATTTTCAGACAAGGCGATGCGTAGTGGTTCAAGCTGCGTCTCATAGCGTTTCCACTGTGCATTGCTGTCGCCATAGATCGGTTGGCGCACCTGATGTGCGCTGGCCGTCAAAACCTGCGAGGTCGCTTTTTCCGGATGCAACCACGCGTCGGACCACGCAAGCCCAACAGCTTTGGCCAGCGCTTGGGTCTGTTCCTGGGGATGGGCGATCATGTCTTCATAGACCAGATCAACGATGCGCTCGCCATAAGTGCCGCGCCAATGGGACATCCATTCTTGGTGTAAAACCATATATTTGGCGATGTCTTCGAAACTGTGGACAAAGCCGTGACCGGCACTCTGAAAAGACAGACGAAACAAAGACCAAGCCACAGCCATCGGGTCCCGTGCGATATGAACGATGCGGGCCTCGGGCAGGGCTTCGGCGATAAAGCCAATCCATCTGAAATTGAGCGGCATCTTGTCGATCAACACGGGACGGCCATCTGAGTAATCCGACAAACCGCTCAGGATGTCCGCCCTCAGGTCTTTGGCGTCGTCGGCGGAAAAGGATTTATCCTCTCGCGCCATGATCGCTTTCAAACGGGCACTGACGGCGAGCTGCACAACCGGCAATTCACCGCAGGCTTGGGCGCCATCGGCCATCGACAAGATGCGTTCGATCAATGTTGTCCCCGATCGCGGTAGACCCGTTACAAAGATTGGGGTGAAGGGGGCTGCATCCGCTGCCGTATGGTTGGCGGCCACGCCGAGGAGGCCGCGACAAAGCGCATAAGGAACCGCGTCTTTCTGAAAGTCGTAGGGTTTTCTTTTCTTTTCGCTGTCATTCGCCAGGATCAGATGTTGAAACGCCGCCTCGCGCGCGCCAACGTCGTCAAGCGCCTTGAACAAGGCGAATTGCAAGCGGGCGTATCCGGGGGCTGATGCGCTGAGTTCGCCTGCCAAACGTTGCATGTCAGAAATAGCCGGATCATCAGGGTCATGCCGCTTGGCCTGCGCCAGGCTAAAGTGCAATTCGCAGTTTTTCGGCTCGAGCGCGAGGGCGCGCGAGAAATGGTCGACCGCTTCATCGGCGCGGCCGTTGGCCTGCGCGAGAATACCCAAGTTGTTCAACGTCTGCGCCGAAGGCCCACCCACTTTGATTGCCTTTTCCAGGCTCTTTTGCGCAGCGTCGCTTTGGCCCATCTCTCGCAGGGCGCGGCCTTGGAAGTTTAGCGCGGTGACATTGTCGGGCTGCCGCGCCAGGACATGAGACAGCGCATCAAGCGCCGCTGGCGCCCGCCCGATCTCGAGCAAGCACGCAGCCAATGCCAGACCGACTTCCGCAAGGTCTGGCGCAAAGTCGCGGGCGGCTGTTAACACACGGGCTGCGTCGCTCCATTCCGCCGCGTTTTGTAGCTGTTGGGCTTGGGCCAACAGTGCTGGCAGCGCCTTTGGTGCGAGTTTCTGCAATCCATCGCGTGCGCGCGGGTTTTTGGGAAAACGCTTAAGCACTTGCTGATACGCGCGATGTGCGGCCATCCAATCCTCGGCCACGGCAGCCTTCCGGGCTGCATTCAGCAGTTTGTCGACGGAAAGAGTTTTTCCCATATCGCGATCCTGCCCTTTGCCCGTGTACCAATGCAACGATACCGCGTTTTTTCTGGCGCGGGAATCGCCAAACCGAAAAAGGCGCAGGCCGATTGCACAGCGCATTGGCCGGGCAACGATGGAATTGTTGAAAGAGGGATTTGGTGGAGCCTAGGGGGATCGAACCCCTGACCTCTTGCATGCCATGCAAGCGCTCTCCCAGCTGAGCTAAGGCCCCAATCCAGTGCGCCGCTGATTAGGCGCTTTGCCGGGCGGGATCAAGCGGATTCTCTGATCCGCCCAGGCAATCGAGTGGTTCAGTCTTCGCTGTCTTCGGATGCTACGTCCGCCAGTTCATCCAGCGAGACGTTGTCGTTGTCATCATCGTCGTCCAGAAGATCATCGTCGAGTTCCATATCGACGTCTGAATCATCCTCCAGCACCTGATCCTCTTCCAACTCAGCCGCTTTGGCTTTGGTTGTGGCGGCATCCTCAGCGTCTGCGGCGATCATGCGGGTTTTGGACGCGTCCAGTTCCACGATCTCGCCTGTGTAAGGCGAAACAATCGGATTTGCGTTGAGGTCGTAAAAGCGCTTGCCGGTGGTGGGGCAAATGCGTTTGGTGCCCCATTCTTCCTTAGGCATAAAAAAGTCCTTTCGTCCTGCGCGGCGGCTCCGCGCGGTTGCGGCGATTCTGGGCAACTGCCATAAGCCTAGGAGGGAGTCAAAGGCTTGCGTGCATTGCTATGCGGTTGGCGACAAAAAAGCGACCATTCCTGCGCTGCGTCGCATGGGTTTGGACCAGAAACGTAATCGAGCAAAAGCCGATTATTTCGGCACACTGGCACATGGGATGAGTGACTACGTTCTTCAAGGGGATCCCCCGATACCTGTGACCATGCGCCGATCTGCGCGCGCGCGTCGTGTCACGCTGCGGATCAGCAGTTTGGACGGGCGCGTGACGGTCACGCTGCCGCGCTCTGCGCGCGAGCGCGACGCGATTGCCTTTGTCGAAGAAAAGGCCGATTGGATCCGGCGGCATCTTGCGGATCAGCCCGCAAGCACCGCAATCGACTTTGGTGCGCAGGTGCCGATAGATGGCGCGCTGAGAACAATCGCGCGCGGCGAAGGCAAACAGGTGCGTCTGACCGCTGATGCCCTGTTGGTTCCCGGCAGCGCCGAGACAGTTGGGCGACGGCTGCGCGGCTGGATAAAAACCTATGCACGGTTGCAGTTGGCCGATTTTGCGGATGGTTACGCTTTGAAACTGGGGCGCGGTTATTCCGGCCTATCTTTGCGCGACACGCGGTCTCGATGGGGATCATGCACCAGCGCGGGGCGATTGATGTTCTCGTGGCGTTTGATCATGGCGCCTACGGACGTGCAGGCGTATGTCGCGGCGCACGAGGTGGCCCATTTGGCAGAGATGAACCATTCGCCCGCATTCTGGCGCATCGTCGAAGACCTTTACGGACCTTACGCGGAATCGCGTGGTTGGCTGCGCAAAAACGGCGCCAAATTGCACACGTACCGATTTGAGGATTGACCTGCCCGAGATTTGTGATCACATCTTTAAATGGCCCAACCGTTGCAACCCGCCGACAACACGTCATCCGCACATGACCTAGTCTACCGCAATCTGCGCGGACGTATCATGTATGGGGATATTCCCCCGGGGCAGTCGCTGACGTTGCGCGGCATTGGCAAACATTACAGCGTCAGCATGACACCTGCCCGCGAGGCCGTTCGCCGCTTGGTCGCAGAAGGTGCGTTGTCGCTTTCCAGTTCGGGCCGCGTGGCAACGCCAGAGCTATCGAACGAACGCATCGAGGAATTGGCAGCCTTGCGCGCTTTGATCGAAGTTGAGCTCGCGACCCGCGCGCTCCCCCGTGCGCACAACGCCTTGATCGAGCGGATGCAGACCATCAACGGTGCCGTGGCCGAGGCCGTCGCGCACCGGGACGCCGTCAGCTATATCAGGACAAACCTGGAGTTTCACCGAACGCTGTATCTGCGGGCTCAGGCGCCTGCCATGCTGGCGATGGCCGAGACCGTTTGGCTGCAGCTTGGGCCGACGATGCGCGCGCTTTACGGTCGTTTGCGACGCACAGAGCCGCCGCGGTATCACAAGCTTATCCTGGCCGCCCTTCGCGCAGGTGATGAGCCCGGTCTCAGGCTCGCTGTCCGGTCTGACGTGACCCAGGGGCTGCGGATGCTGGCGACGTAAAGGCGGCGCTTTAGGCGGCGGCAGGGTCTGGCACGACGTCTTTGTATTTGTCCCGACCATGCAGGGTTTTCAGCAACAAATACGCATACGTGTCTTCAACGCTCGTTTCCGAAAGGGGAACGTCGGCGGGTGTCAAAGGCGCGCTAAGTTTTGGCTCAAGAAAGAACCCCATTGATTTGCGCGGACCATCGCTGGCCAAAACGCGATGCGGGGTCGCGGGAACGGCACCGCCGGTCAGGCCATCCATCACAGTGCCAACATGCAGCGAGATACAGTTCTCGCGCATGGGAACGTCATAGAACGCACCATCGGGCGCTTCGGCTTGCAAACCGGGCTGCCCTTGCCAAAGCAGCGATAGGCCAGAGGCGTCCACATGGCGGAAGGCGGCAATCCCATCGTTTTGAGTTGGATCGGACATAGGATAGTCGAGAAACCGCAGGGTCGAATGCTCGCCTGCGAACCGGTCTGCGATCGCGTTGCCATCAAAACCCGCAGAGCGACCGATAGAAGACATAATTTTCTGAGCAAGCTCATTCAGCGCCTGATAGCAGGCCCGAATGTTTTCTTTGAAACCAGGGATGTCCGGCCACGGGCTTGCCTCGGTCAGGACGGAAATACCGGGCAAATCTGGTGCCTCCATCTGTCCGTCTGGTCCGAAATCAAGGTATGAATTGTTGAAATGCGTGCCGTTGATCGGGTGATACCCCCGATACAAGTTTTTGTTGCCCGGGCGGGACAATCCGATTTCCACCTGCTGACGGACGGTCTCGGGGGCGTCAAAGAACCTGTGACCGGCCAAGGCCCAGCCATCGATTTTTTCGGCATTCGGAAAGTTGGTCAGAACCATGCTGCCGGTGGACAGCAACGCTTGCCATATCGCGTCGTCTGTTTGCGTTCGAACGTCAGGAGAGGCCGACCACAAGCCCGACACATCAACAGTTTCCACATTTGCCATCGCGCGCACCTTTCGTTGCGGCTGGCGGCGGGATCTGTCTGTGCCTTAAGCTGCCAGCCCTTTGCTTCCCATATTAAGGAACTTTTGGCGTCGGTCGGCAATAAGGTCTTTGGGCGATTTTTTATCCAAATCATCCAACATACCCGAAATGGCCTTCTTAACGGCCTCCACAGCCGCGTTCGGGTGGCGATGTGCACCGCCGGTTTCCTCGGGAACGATGCGATCGATAACACCCAGCTTCATCAGATCTTGCGCCGTCAGACGCAAAGCCTCGGCTGCTTCCTTCATCTTGTCGGCATCTTTCCACAGGATCGAAGCGCATCCTTCCGGAGAAATCACCGAGTAGATCGAATGTTCAAGCATCGCAACGCGATTGGCCGTTGCAAACGCCACCGCGCCGCCAGAGCCGCCTTCGCCAATGATAACCGAAACAAGCGGCACGCCGATCTCAAGGCATTTTTGCGTGGATCGTGCGATGGCCTCGGACTGGCCGCGTTCCTCGGCGCCTTTGCCGGGGTAGGCACCGGGCGTGTCGACCAGGGCGATGACCGGCAAGTGAAAACGGTGGGCAAGGTCCATCAATCGGATCGCTTTGCGATACCCTTCTGGACGCGCCATGCCAAAGTTCCGCGTCAGGCGACTTTGCGTATCGTTGCCCTTTTCATGGCCGATCACAACAACGGGGCGGTCTTGGAACCGCGCCAGACCGCCCATGACGGCCTCGTCTTCGGCAAAGCCCCGATCCCCGGCCAGCGGCGTGAATTCTGTGAACAAGGCGTCGATGTAATCGATGCAATGTGGGCGGTTCGGGTGGCGGGCCACCAGGCACTTCCGCCAGGCATCCAGATCACCATACAGAGTCTCCAGCAGCTCTGTCGCTTTTTGATCCAGCGCTGCTGCCTCTTCCGAGACATCCATATCCTTGTTTTCCCGAGCAAGCGCCCGCAGCTCTTCTGCCTTGCCTTCAATCTCGGCGAGAGGTTTTTCAAAATCGAGGTATTGGATCACCGCCCGGCTCCGCACTTGTTTGCGCCTATATGGCCGGGGTCTAAACGTATTGCAACGTCAGGGCCAGAGCACGGGGTAAAGCGACAGCACCAACAGCACCGCCATCGTCCAGTTGAAAATCGTCAGCCGACGCTGGTTTGTCAGAACGCGCGCCATCTGTTGACCAAGAATTGTCCAAGAGCTGACGGCTGGCAAATTGATAAGCCCAAAGACCACGGCCACGATGCCAACCGACCAAAGGGTTCTGTCGGGCGTGTAAACGGTCACTGCGGTCAGCGCCATCGCCCAAGCCTTTGGGTTCACCCACTGAAACGCTGCGGCCTGCAGAAAGGTCATAGGCGTGCCTTTAGAGCCGTTCGCGTCCACCGGTGCGGCATTCGCAATCTTCCAAGCAAGCCACAAAAGATAGGCAACACTCAGGATCTTGAGAATGGTGTAGCTGATCGGAAAGGCATCGAAAACGCCGACCAAACCGGCGCCGACAAGCACCACCATAAAGACAAACCCCAACCCAATACCCAGCATATGAGGAAGCGTTCTTCGAAAGCCAAAATTGGCACCGGATGCCATAAGCATCAGATTGTTGGGCCCCGGTGTGATCGACGAGACAAACGCAAAGGTGGCCAGGGCAAAGAGAATCTCATAGGTCATGCGCAACAGATGAACCTATGGCGGGTGCATGAAATTGCAAAGTACCGCTCAATCAAAGGAGTAGTGCAATAAATGTCGGGTTTGGATGCGAAAAACGAGCAAATATTGCAAGTGCTCACTCAGGACGGTCGGATAAGCAATCTGGACTTGGCAGACCGGGTGAACCTGTCCCCGTCCGCATGTTTGCGCCGCGTGCAGGATCTGGAAAAGCGGGGTCTCATAACCGGCTACCGGGCGGTTGTGGACCGCACGAAGCTTGGGATTGGCTTTATCGCCTATCTTGGGGTTGGCTTGAATGATCACTCAAAGTCCAGCCAAGAGGCCTTCGAACGCGCAGCCGCCCAAGCGCCCGAAGTGCGCGAGTGTCACAATACAACCGGAACTTTGGAATACTTCTTGCGGGTCGAATGCGCCGACATGCGTAGCTACAAAGAGTTTCACACCAATGTCCTGGGCGCCTTGCCGCAAGTGAACGCGTTGACCACCTATGTCGTCATCGCATCACCGAAAGACGAACGCGCCTGACGCCTTAATTGGTTGCCTCCGCTGCGATGGAGGCAAAGATGCTGTCCAACTCGGATGCAATCGCGGCGAGCTCTGCGCCACCTTCCTCCATGTAAGGTGCGAACACGAAAGAGGGCGTTTTGTATGACAAGGTCGCGGTTTCGTCGTCGTTTTCGGTGATGTAGAAGCGGATCGGCGCTTCGATCATCGCGGCGGTCGAGGTTTCCAGCGTGCGCACCGCGAAGACGTTGTTGAAAACGCCAATCACGCGGTTGCCGGGGATTGTGACCCCGCGCCGTGCCGCAGCTTTGGTGGGGCCTGCTTGTGTGACCACTCCGAACTTATGCGCTTTGACCGCCGACTTGAGATCCTCGATCAAGGTTTCGTAAGGCTTTTCCGTCGGCGTGATGGACCAGCCCTGTCGCGGTGCAATCTGGTCTGCAAAGGCAGTTGTGGCGGTCAGCACCACCAGCGCGATCGCGGCGAATATTCGGGACATTGGACGCTCCTCCTCGGTAAGCATGATGTTTTACAGCACGATGCCGCGTCACGTCCCAATCACGTCTGTGTGCATGGAACTAAGGAAGAGAGGCGGCAGCCTCCCAGTCCTGCAAAAGCTGTTCGGCGTCCTCAGAAAATTGCTCTCCCGTCCTAGAAAGGTCATCGATCCGATCAAGGCGAAAGTGGCGAAAACCCTGTCGAAGCTCACACCATGCGCCAAGCACCAATGCGTCGATGTAGTAAATTAAAGCCAACGGCCTGATACGTCGCTCAGAGATGTTGTCACTTTCGTCGCGGTAGGTGATGCGTAAGACGTTCGCCTCGCGAATATGCGCGCGCATCTCGCTGGGTTTGATCACGCTCGTAGGCACGCGATTCCAAGTCGATACGTGAACGTGGGCCGTGCGCGTTTGCGTGTCAGGCAAGACATCCGCGATTTTGGCGGCAACGGTCCGCGCCGAGCGTTCAAGCGCGTGATCACCTGACCGACCCAGCATGGACAGTCCGACCACGATGGCTTCGACCTCGTCTTGCGTGAACATCAATGGCGGCAAGTCCAATCCCGGGCGCAACACATAGCCGATGCCGGCCTCGCCATCGATCGGCAGTCGCATCGCCTGCAGCGCGGCAATATCGCGGTAAATCGTGCGTTTCCCGATCTCGAGCGTGTCAGCAATCGATTGCGCGGTGACCGGGCGATCTGCGGATCGCAAGATTTGGATGATTTCGAAAAGTCGGGTCGAGCGGGACATGATTGTTGCTTAGCGCAACACTGTTGACACCACGGTGTCAACAGCTTGCCGCTAGAGCTGTGTCAGCTTTCGCAACAGACAGAGGCCTGCACCATGATAAAATACTATTACCCTGACGGAACGCATTGCTTCCGCGCGCTGCATACCACGCATGCGGTTTACTGGTCTGATGACGGGCGCATGATCGCCCGCGCGATGCGCCCGGACAACAGCGCGCTTTATGAGTTCGAGATCACCGGGTTCGAGGTTGTCACGGCGGGGGTGCGTCATGGCTGAGGGCAACATTTTGGACAGCGGATTTGATACGCGACCCATCAACATGATCCCCGTTTGGCGCGTGACGTTCCAGGCGCCGAGCGGCGATGTCGATCGTGTGTTTGACGCGATCAAAGCCGTGGTGCCTTTGATCCAGGGCAAAACGGATCAGAACGCCTACCGCGCCGCGCCCGGCTTTGAATATTATCGCCCTCTCGCAGGGACGCCGACCGGCGCTGAGACGGACACACGTCACCGACCTGGCGTCGAAGAAGTCAGCTTTTTTCTGCCGCGCAATCCGGCAGATTTGAACGCGGTCATCGAGGCGATCTACGAGGTTCACAGCTATTACGAACCGGTCATCTATGTCACCGAGGCGCTGCGCAGTTTGTGCAAAGGTCTTGATGACGCCGACAATCCGCACCGGTGGTGGAACACCAACGGCGACTGGAAAACGGACTAGCTATCCGCGGACGCCGCAAGCATTTTGGGAATGTTGTCGACGGCCTGTGCCATCAATGCGCCCAACGATTTCAGCTTGCCAATTTGTTCGGTGTCCTCACGTGTCAAATGAGCCGTCAAATGCGTTCCGGCATTCAGCCGGGACGCATCGACCCAAGCTCTGATCGCGGGGTTTTGGTTCCACATATATTGGTTCATGAACCCCTGCCGTTGGACGGCGATGTAATCTGCGGGCGTGTGGTGAAAGTTTGTCACCTGGGTCGCGAATTGCCGGATCGTGTCATTGTAATCGCCGCATTCCAAATGCGCGATCAAAGCCGAGCTAAAGACCGGCTGAAAGGGGCGGACCAGCATCAAGGTGATGACATTGCCATCAAACACCTTGAGCTTTCGGTCCAAGCTGATGTTGGCAGCGCCTGTGCAATCCACAAAAAGCGGCTGGCCAGAGATGGGATGCGTGCCCTCTGCGAGCTCCATCTGCGTGGCTGTGATCCGTTTTACCCGACCCAAGCGCACAACGTTTTCGACGGTGCGCAGGGCCTCCAACTCTGCGTTGGAACAGGTGGCCGCATGAAAGCGAGTTGGCCAATAGTCCCGGTCAATTCGTTGCCAGCGTCCTTCGGCCTCTAGCCGTAAGCAGTGTTCTTCGACTGTTTTCGAGGTGGCGAGGCTTTCGGTTTCGTGGCGGATCGAATCCACAGTGACATCAAAAAAGTCCCGATGCGGCACAATGAAATCGCGCTGGAATATCCAGTAATCGTTTGGACGCACCCAAGTGATCTTATCCTGGGGAATGCCAGTCTCAAGCAGCCACAAAACGGCGTCCATCGCCGTTTTGCCAGCGCCAAGGACGACGAAATCTTCGTGCTGGCTGGCCACCTTGGGCAAATCGTTGAGCGGCACGCAATCGACACCGGGATCCACGTCAAAAGGGCGTTCATGCGTGGCGGGAATTGTAATGTGCTCGCCAAAGTACCCGGCATCGACAAACTTTTTCCGCACGGTGATCTGCGTTTCTTCACCTGTCACCAAAGATCGCACCCGTCCGTCACCAAGGTGCTCAGAGTTTTTCAAGTAGGTCACACGCCCTGTTGGCAACAGCGTGTTGTCCATCAAATCGCGAAAGTAATGCAGGATCTCGTGTTTCGAGGCGACCTCGGGCAGACCACGATTGATGCCCGTAGCGGTCAAGCGGTTCTGGCCCAGAGGTTTCGAATTGACCCCGTAGAAAGAGGACGGTTGATGCAAATTCACGAAGGGATAGGCATCCACCCAATGACCGCCAGGCGCGTCGCGGCGGTCGACAATCGCCACCGTCGCGTCCGATTCATGAACCAGCGTATCCAGAAACGCCAACCCCGAAGCTCCGGCGCCGCTGATTAGATAATCTACTTCCATCATGCCCTCCTACACCTTGCGTCAAAGACTAGACGCTCGGGGGAGAAGGGCAATGGGGGCGCTGCGTCAGCCGTTAATCATTTCCGACTGCCGGACGATGACTTCGGCCTGTTTGATCGACGCAATGTCGACCAGACGCCCTTTGTAAACTGTCGCGCCTTCGCCCTTTGCCTTGGCCTCTTCCATTGCGGCCAGGATTTCGCGCGCTTCGGTCACAGCCTCTTCAGAAGGCGTGAACACTTCGTTGGCGAGCGCGACCTGTTTGGGATGGATGGCCCATTTCCCTACCATGCCAAGCGTGGCGGATCGCCTTGCCTGTGCACGGAAACCTTCATCGTCCGAGAAATCTCCGAACGGGCCGTCAACGGGCAAAACACCGTGCGTGCGACAGGCCGCAACAATCGCCGCCTGGGCCCAATGCCAAGGGTCTGACCAATGCTTCGCACCGTCATGGAACATATAGTAGTTTTCCTGGGTGCCGCCGATGCCAGTGGTCTGCATTCCCATAGATGCTGCGAAATCCGCGGCGCCCAGGCTCATCGCGACAAGGCGCGGGGAGGCGGCAGCAATTTCTTCTACATGGGCAATGCCCGCGGCAGATTCGATGATAACCTCAAAGCCGATCGACTTGGAACGCCCCTTTGCGGCCTCGACCGCCGTTGCCAGAGCGTCAACAGCATAGATGTCCGCCGCGTTGCCGACCTTAGGGATCATGATCTGATCCAAACGCTCTGACGCGTTTTCGAGCAAGTCGACGACGTCGCGGTACCAATAAGGCGTGTCCAACCCGTTGATCCGCACGCTCAGTGTCTTGGTGCCCCAATCGATGCCGCCGATTGCCTCGATAACGTTCTTGCGGGCCGCATCCTTGTCCGTTGGGGCAACGGAATCCTCCAAATCCAGGTTGATGACATCCGCAGCACTTGCGGCCATCTTTTCGAAAATCGCTGGACGAGAGCCTGGCCCAAACAATTGGCAGCGGTTCGGGCGGGAGGCAGGGGTAGGCTGCAGGCGGAAGGACATGGTGACGACCTCAGAGTAAGATTATTGCGTAATTTGCTGCTGTGGCGGTTATTAAATTACGCGGATTGCTGCAAGTGCGAAAAAGCTCTGTGCCGTGGCGGCATATCTTCTAAGCGAGTCACTGTTAGCGCAAAAATATTGCACAAATATGATGTTTTTCGCTCTGATCTTCAGCGCTGGGGTCATCGCGCACCGAATTCGAGACGAAATTGCGTCAAAACTTCATAAACTGCCTCTGTTCAGACCTGGGAGATTGCCATGATTCAGACCCCGTATTTGCTTTTCCTCGGCGATGCGCCGGACCAACTCGCTGCGAAAGTGGCGCAGGGCATCAAGGATTGGCGCCCCGACAACGCGGTCGGCCAGCTGCGCCTGCCGGGATGCGGTGCAGACATGGGGCTGACGGATATGACGCTCGAAGAGGGTCTGGCCGCTGGTGCAAAGACACTGGTGATTGGCGTGGCCAACCGGGGTGGCGTGATCTCTGACGAATGGAAAGTCGTCTTGGTCGAAGCACTGCAAAAAGGCTACGACCTAGCGGCAGGTCTGCACAATTTGCTGCGCGACGAAGATGACTTGCAAGCCGCAGCTAAGGTCAATGGTCGGACCTTGCATGATGTCCGGGTGCCAACGGTCGCCTACCCGATCGCCAACGGCAAAAAGCGCAGCGGCAAACGGGTGCTGGCGATTGGCACGGATTGTTCCTGTGGGAAAATGTACACGGCCATGTCCATGGATGCCGAAATGACCAAGCGCGGTCTCAAGTCAGATTTCCGCGCCACAGGTCAAACAGGCATTCTGATTACGGGCAAAGGCGTTCCTTTGGATGCCGTCATCGCCGATTTTATGGCGGGCGCAGTTGAATATCTGACACCTGACAATGATGAAGACCATTGGGATCACATCGAAGGTCAAGGCAGTCTGTATCACGTATCCTATTCGGGTGTGACAATGGCGCTGATCCACGGGGGGCAGCCCGATGCGCTGATCTTGTGCCATGAACCAACGCGGACCCATATGCGCGGCCTGCCGCATTACAGCCTGCCGACGCTGGAACAATTGCGCGACACGGCGCTGCCGATTGCGCATGTCGCCAACCCGGCCTGCCAGGTTGTGGGCGTTTCCGTCAACACCAAAGCCCTGAGCGAAGATGACGCAAAGGCCTATTTGGCCGAGGTCGAAGCACGCCTTGGATTGCCTGCAACCGATCCTTTCAGATTTGGTGCTGGCAAGTTGGTGGATGCCCTTCTTGCGCTTTGATCGCCGAGCTTTTGGCCCAGCGGGTGAGTGAGTATTTGGATCCAAAAGAAGGGGTGAGCCATGCGCACTGAGATCAGCCGAGACACGTTCCCTCTGGCGCAGGTCTTTCGGATCGCCCGAGGCGCACGGACCGAGGCGCATGTTGTGAGTGTTCGGATCAGCGAGGGCGATGTCTCTGGTTGGGGAGAATGTGTACCCTATGCGCGCTATGGAGAGACGCTGGATTCGGTTGTTGCGCAGATCGAAAGTTTGCCTGCACGCTTTGATCGCGCGGATTTGCCGGATTTGTTGCCAGCGGGAGCGGCACGCAACGCGGTTGACTGTGCGTTATGGGATCTAGAGGCAAAGGCCGCTGGGCAACGCGCCTGGCGATTGGCTGGGCTGTCGGCGCCCGGGCCTGCGGTGACGGCATATACCTTGTCGCTTGATACACCTGACATCATGGAGGCGGAGGCGCGCAAAAATGCGCATCGTCCGCTTTTGAAGATCAAGTTGGGCACACCGGATGACATGCCGCGTTTGGAGGCGGTTCGGCGCGGGGCGCCATCCGCGCGGATCATTGTGGATGCAAATGAAGGGTGGAGCGCTGCGATCTATGCGGATCTTGCGCCGCATCTTTTGCGGCTGGGCGTGGCGATGGTTGAACAGCCTTTGCCCGCCGGTGACGATGACGCGCTTTTGGGCATTGAACGGCCGTTACCGGTTTGCGCCGATGAAAGCTGTCACGACCGTGAGAGCTTGCCCGGGCTGAAAGGCAAGTATGACATGGTCAATATCAAGCTTGATAAAACCGGTGGTTTGACCGAGGCGCTCGCGTTGCGAGAGGCGGCGGTGGCCGAGGGGTACGAGATTATGATCGGCTGTATGGTCGGCTCTTCCCTGGCGATGGCGCCTGCGGTTTTGCTGGCGCAAGGCGCGGCTGTTGTTGATTTGGACGGGCCGCTTTTGTTGGCGACAGATCGCGACGTGCCGTTGCATTATGATGAAGCGGGCGTGCACCCGTCTGACCCGGCCTTGTGGGGGTGATCCAATGGGTTGCCGTATATGTGCCGCCGAAAGGGCCACGACCGGGGCAATTTGCCCGAGTGTGGGCCGACCCAGAACCTGACAGATACCTGAAAACCCGACGCCTGCCGGATCACCCAAGAAGGAAACGCTTATGACGCGCACAGTTTATGTCAATGGATCGTATCTGCCTGAACACGAGGCCACTGTTTCGATTTTCGACCGCGGGTTTCTGATGGCCGATGGGGTTTACGAAGTCACAAGCGTTCTGGACGGCAAGTTGATTGACTTTGATGGCCATGCTGTGCGCTTGCAGCGGTCTTTGGATGAGTTGGATATGAAGGCGCCTCTGACGAAAGAGGCGCTTTTGTCGATCCATCGCGAGTTGGTGACGCTCAACGAGATCGACGAGGGGCTGGTCTATTTGCAGATCACGCGCGGCGCGCCTGCTGATCGTGACTTTGTGTTCCCGCCCGAGGATACGCCTGCAACCGTCGTTTTGTTCACGCAAAACAAGCCGGGTTTGGCCGATAGCCCGGCTGCGAAAAAGGGCATGAAGATCATCAGCATCGATGACGTGCGCTGGGGGCGCCGCGACATCAAAACGGTGCAGCTCTTGTATCCGTCGATGGGCAAGATGATGGCGAAAAAGGCGGGGGCGGATGACGCTTGGATGGTGCAGGACGGGTTTGTGACCGAAGGCACGTCTAACAATGCCTACATCATCAAGGGCAATTCGATTGTGACCCGCCCGGTTTCAAACGACATTTTGCATGGCATTACGCGCGCGGCGGTTTTGCGGTTTGCGCAAGAGGCGCAGATGAAGGTCGAAGAGCGTCTGTTTACCATTGAAGAGGCGCAAGAGGCGGATGAGGCGTTCATTACCTCGGCATCGACTTTTGTCATGCCGGTGGTCGAAATTGACGGCGTGGCCCTGGGCGATGGGACACCCGGTCAGCACGCCGCCCGTCTGCGTGAAATCTATCTGGAAGAAAGCCGCAAAGCAGCGATTTGAGTTTGAAACTCTGACATGCCAAGCGAGGTGAAACGGGGCGGCACATACCGCCCCTTTGCGTTTGATCGCGCGCGTTGGGCTGCACCTCTGCCTTGAAATTTCGCCCATTCCCTCCCAAATGTTACATGTAAAAAAGATTAACTTTTGGGAGGGATGATTTGCCAAACGACCTTATCACCGTATTGCTGAGTGAAAATCTCGTGGCGATTTTGATCGCCGCGTTTTTGTTTTTGTGTCTGTTTTTGGGTGTGCGGATCGTGCCGCAAAGCGAACAGCATGTGGTTGAGCGGTTTGGCCGTCTGCGCATGGTGCTGGGGCCCGGCATCAACTTTATCATCCCGTTCTTGGATGTTGTCCGGCACAAGGTCTCTGTGCTTGAGCGACAGCTTCCGAATGCGCAGCAGGACGCGATTACGTCGGACAACGTCCTTGTGCAGGTCGAAACCTCAGTCTTTTACCGCGTGACCGAGCCGGAGCGGACCGTGTATCGCATCCGTGATGTGGACGCGGCTGTGCAGACGACAATCGCAGGTATCGTGCGGGCGGAAATCGGCAAGATGGAGCTTGATGAGGTGCAGGCCAATCGCGCCGGCCTGATCGAACGCATAAAGCACCTGGTCGAAGAAGCTGTGACCGATTGGGGGATCGACGTCACGCGCGCGGAAATCCTGGACGTGAACCTGGATAAGGCCACACGTGACGCGATGTTGCAGCAGCTGAATGCGGAACGCGCGCGCCGGGCGGCTGTGACGGAGGCGGAAGGCAACAAACGCGCGACCGAGCTGCATGCCGACGCAGAACTCTATGCCGCCGAACAAGCGGCCAAGGCGCGCCGGGTTGAGGCCGATGCCGAGGCCTATGCTACGCAAGTTGTGGCCCAGGCCATTGCGGCGCACGGGATCGAGGCCGCGCAATATCAAGTCGCGCTCAAACAGGTCGAAGCGGTCTCTCAGATGGCACAAGGTGAGGGGCAACAGACGGTGTTGATACCGTCCTCGGTTGCAGACGCCTTTGGTGACGCCTTTACGATGCTCAAAGGCCGGGGAGGCGCGAAATGATCCTTTGGTCGATTTGGTGGGTATGGGTCGCGGCGGCGCTGATCTTGGGCATCATCGAAATTTTCGTGCCGCTATTTGTCTTTTTGGGCATGGCGCTTGGCGCGCTGCTTATCGGGCTGGGGCTTGGCTTTGGGGTTCTTGGCCTCGCTGGGATCGGTCTACCTGCTCTTTTGGCGACCTTCGCCGTCGTCTCTATCGCCGCGACCATCGTGCTGCGGCGTGTGTTGGGTGTTCCCAAAGGTCAGGTCAAAGTCTGGAGCCGCGACATAAACGAATGAAGGACGGCTGCGATCAGCCGTCTTTGCCGACGTTTTCCTTGAAAGAGGTCTCGAACGCGTCTTTTTGGCTTTCGGTTGCTTCGGTTTGGTAGGTGGATTTCCACTCGGCCATTGTCATGCCATAGAACGTTTCCCGCGCCGCATCCTTTGAAATCTCGATACCTTTTTCTGCGGCGGCCTCTTGGTACCAGCGGCTGAGACAGTTGCGGCAGAACCCGGCCAGGTTCATCAAGTCGATATTTTGAACGTCTGTACGGTCTTCCATCAGGTGCTTTTGCAAGCGGCGGAAGGCGGCGGCTTCGAGTTCGATCTGTGTTTGCGGGTCCATCGGTGTCTCCTTTTTCATCAATGTTGTTCCAAACCGGCGCGCCTTCAAGACGTTGTCACAGACTTGGTGTGAAACGCCGTTGATAGCGCTCACATTTTCGAGGATAAGGGCGCTGACCCAAGGGAAGTGAATGCATGAGACGCCTGCGCAACGTGAAAATTGTGGCCACGCTCGGCCCCGCCTCAGATACATACGACACCATCCGGGCGCTGCACGAAGCGGGCGCAGATGTGTTTCGTTTGAACATGAGCCACGGCAGCCATGAAGAAATCGCCATCAAACACGAAATCATTCGACGCGTAGAAAAAGATCTGGGCAGCACGATTGCGATCCTGGCGGATTTGCAGGGACCAAAGTTGCGTGTCGGCGTTTTCTCAGGCGATAGCGAGATGTTGGATCAGGGAGATGCCTTCCGCTTGGATTTGGATCCGGCGGAAGGCAACAGCCGCCGGGTTTGCCTGCCTCATCCCGAGATTTTCCAGGCGTTGCGCCCTGGTGCGATGGTTTTGGTCAATGACGGTAAAATCCGCCTGCAGGTCAAGGAATGTGGCCCCGATTTTGCCGATTGCCGTGTCATCGCGGGCGGGACAATTTCGAACCGTAAGGGCGTGAATGTGCCCGACGTAGAACTGCCATTGGCAGCGCTCAGCGAAAAAGACCGGCGCGACCTGGAATTCGTGTGCGAACTGGGTGTGGACTGGCTGGCGCTGTCCTTTGTTCAGCGTCCGGCAGACGTGGAAGAAGCCCGTGTGCTCGCGCGCGGACGCGCGGCAGTGTTGTCCAAGATCGAAAAGCCAGGCGCGGTGGACAAATTTGATGACATTCTGGCCGTAAGCGATGGCATCATGGTCGCGCGCGGTGACTTGGGCGTCGAACTGCCGGTCCAAAATGTACCGCCCATCCAAAAGCGGCTGGTGCGCAAATGCCGTGCGGCTGCCAAACCGGTGATTGTCGCTACGCAGATGCTGGAAAGCATGATCGAAAGCCCGATGCCAACGCGGGCCGAGGTCAGTGACGTGGCAACAGCGATCTACGAAGGTGCAGATGCTGTCATGCTCAGCGCGGAAAGCGCCGCGGGCAGTTATCCGGTTGAGGCGGTTCAGACGATGGATCGCGTCGCGGCCGAGGTCGAGCTTGACCCGACCTATACCCAGATCATCGAATCCAGCCGGTCTGCCCAGCGGGCTAGCGTGGCTGATGGTATCGTCGCAGCCTCGCGCGAGATTGCCGAAACGACAGAAATCAAAGCGATTGCGTGTTTTACCCATTCCGGGACGACGGCGCTCTTGGTTTCGCGCGAACGTCCTCGTGTACCGATCATCGCGCTGACGCCTCTGATCAACACAGCCAGACGCCTATCGCTAAGCTGGGGCTGCAATTGCATGGTCACCGAAGAGGTGGGTCGCTTTAAACTGGCGGTCGTCAACGCCGCGCGCATGGCGCGCGAGGGTGGCTTTGCAACCGAGGACGACCAAATCGTTGTGACGGCAGGTGTTCCTTTCAACGTTCCGGGCACCACAAACATCCTCCGCGTGGCGCCTTGCGACGAAAGTTTGATTTTCAGCACAGATCCAGAGTAACATTCCCGCAGAAGTAGGAGCTGCGTGATGGTTATTGATCCAGATCTTGCGCTTGTCTTGGGTTTGGCGCTTGTGGCGTTTTCCGTGCCAGCGATGCTGGCCGCTCTTTCCGAAAGCCGCGGACCGCGTGTTTCGGGGCTTGTTTTGCTGGCGGGCGGTGGCTTGATGGTCTTTGCGATGGTCACGAAACCCGGCGGGTATACAATGCAAAGCATGGCCGATGCGGTGTTGAACGTGATCGGCAATTTGCTCAGCTGATCAAAGTTTCCCCTTGCTCTACAGCAGGATGCCGCCTATACGGCGCGCCTGATCTCGTTCGACCGGCCGATGTGGCATGCCGAGTCGAATGCAACACCAGACCAGACGGAGATGGAAATGCCCAAGATGAAGACAAAGTCGAGCGCGAAAAAGCGCTTCAAAGTGACGGCGACCGGTAAGGTCCTGTCAGCTCAGGCTGGCAAGCGTCACGGGATGATCAAACGCACCAAAAAGTTCATTCGCGATGCACGGGGCACAACAACCCTGTCCGCACCGGATGCAAAAATCGTCAAGGGCTATATGCCCTACGACCGCTAAAGAAGGAGTGCTGAGACATGTCCCGAGTAAAAGGCGGAACCACCACACACGCACGTCACAAGAAGGTCATCAAGGCAGCCAAAGGCTATTATGGCCGCCGCAAGAGCACCTTCAAAGTCGCCCGCCAGGCGGTCGACAAGGCGAACCAATACGCAACACGCGACCGTAAGAACCGCAAGCGCAATTTCCGCGCATTGTGGATCCAGCGGATCAATGCGGCTGTTCGTGCGCACGACGAAGCGTTGACATATTCACGTTTTATCAACGGCCTGAACCTGGCTGGCGTCGAGGTTGACCGCAAAGTGCTGGCTGACCTGGCTGTGAACGAACCAGAAGCGTTCACAAGCATTGTTGAGAAAGCAAAAGCCGCTTTGGCCTAAGCCAAAACAGCATCTGCAAATGTTTAGGCCGCCGCTTGGCGGCCTTTTTCGTTTTGGGGTGCGGCCTGATGCAAAATGGCTTTTGCGCCACGCTCGGCTTGATGATTTTGGCGGGGGGCATACTTGGGCCTCTGTTGCGCGTATAACATTGGCTGCAAAAGCAAACCCACGAGAACAGAGGGTAAGAGCAGTCAATGGCACGGATCAGCGAACTTCACTATTCGAACGCCTACGCGCGGACGTCGGGCGTTGACGAATTCCTCGAAGTCGCCCTTGGCGCCAGCGACGACCCGGCTGACTTTACCGTTTCCTTTTATCAATCCAACGGCACCGTGGGCGAACAAATCTCGCTTGATCATCCAGACGTGCAGGTCACGGTCGACCCGGACAACGGCGAAGTTGTCTACGTCATCTCTGCCGAAGATTTTAACATCTTACTCACGGATCCGAACGGTGGCGGCGCCAACAATTACGAAGCCTTCGCCCTCGTGAATACGGATACGAACACAGTTATCGATTTCTACGACATCGGCGGCGGGACGCAAAACATCACGGCGGTCAACGGGTTGGCCGCGGGTGCAACATCCGAAAACGTCCCTGTTCTCGTTGGTCCCAATCAGACAACGACCACGTTGCAATGGAACCAACCAGATCCAGACACGGTCACTTATTCGACGGTCGGTGCCGGTGATACCGGGCTTGCGTGTTTTACCTTGGGCACGCGCATTCATACGCCCCAGGGCTGGCGGTTGATCGACCATTTGCAAGTGGGCGACCTGGTCACAACGCGCGATCACGGCGCCCAGCCGCTGCGTTGGATCGGGCATCGCACCGTGCGTGGCGAGGGTCAGTTTGCACCCGTTGAGTTCGCCGCCGGCGCTTTGGGCGCGTTTGAGCCGCTGCGCGTCTCACCCCAGCACCGAATGCTCTTGAGTGGGTGGCGTGTTGAGCTTGCTTGCGCTGAACGCGAAGTCTTTGTGCCTGCGCTGACGCTTGTGAATGGGACGACAATCCGCCAGATCTCGGTGGCCGAAGTCACCTATGTGCACCTCTTGTTTGATCGTCATCAGGTGATCCGCGCGAATGGTGTCGAAAGCGAAAGCATGCTGCTGACTGCGCGGGCGATGGACGCCTGGACGCAGGCCAGCCAGGACGAAGTCCTCGCTCTTTTCCCGGAACTGCGCACCAGCGCCGAGCCCTGGTCGCTCGCGCGGCCAATTCAACCGGCGCATCTGGCGACGCTTTTGCGCTGAGGGCCGCACGTTTTACAATTCACCCGCCGTTTTGTCATGTTCGGGCCGCATTTGGCGCCTTAACTGCGGTAGAGCAGGCAGCACAATCAACAGCAGACAAAAGCCCGAAAATGGGCAAACAGGTTAATATGAGCGTCCGAGCATCAGCAATCGCGGCCATCGCGACTTTGGCAGTCCTTATCGGCTGCAGCACACAGACCAAGGAAGACGGCACCGCCGCGCGTATTGTTGTCTATGGCGACAGCATGATGGACTGGAACAGCGAACGGGGTGCCTCGACGCCGGATGCGCTGGCCAAGCTTTTGAACGAACCTGTCGAAAATCGCGCTTTGACGGCGGCACGCATATCGCATCCCTACAACCCCCTCTTTGATATCCGCAAACAAGAGGTGGCAGGCCCTTGGGACGTCGCCATCGTCAATGGCGGCGCAAACGATATGCTTTTGGAATGCGGCTGTGGCCCGTGCGCGCGCAATTTGACCCGGCTGATTTCGAAAGATGGTCAAACCGGCCAGATCCCTGACTTCCTCCGCAAATTGCAATCGCAAGGCACGCATGTGATCTTCACGGGCTATCATCGCCCCCGTCAAATGAACACGCCTTTGCGCGGCTGCGGGGATGAGATCGACGTTCTGGAAACCCGGATCCGAAAATTGTCAGCGACTGAGCCCAACATCAGCTTTGCCCGTTTGGACGACGTGTTTCCGGCCGGCGACACGTCCTTTTATGACGTGGATCGCTTTCACCCTTCCGAAAAAGGCAGCGCCGTTATGGCTCAAGCGCTACTGCCCTACGTGCAAAAGGCCCTTGAACCGACATCTGAGCCCGACGGGGGTTGAGGCCCGCCTTAAGCCAATGTAGCAGGTGCCGGACATTTCGGAGGCCGACATGGACGATCTGCGCCAAAAGTACATCGAACTCATTTCCAGCGCGGCTGATGAAGCCAGCTTGGAGGACCTGCGCGTTCAGGCGGTCGGCAAAAAGGGTGAGATCAGCCTCAAGATGCGCGAATTGGGGAAAATGACCCCAGAAGAGCGCCAAGTCGCAGGGCCGGCTCTCAATGCGCTCAAGGACGAAATCAACAGCGCGTTGTCCGCCAAAAAGGCCGCGTTGGCCGACGCCGCATTGAACGAAAGACTGCAAAGCGAATGGTTGGACGTCACCTTGCCCGCCCGCTCGGTGCGCCAAGGCACGATCCACCCGATCAGCCAAGTGACCGAAGAGGTCACGGCAATCTTTGCCGAAATGGGGTTCTCGGTGGCAGAAGGGCCGCGCATCGATACCGATTGGTATAACTTTGACGCGCTCAACATCCCTTCGCATCACCCGGCCCGCGCAGAAATGGACACGTTCTATATGCATCGGCGCGAAGGCGACAATCGCCCGCCGCACGTGCTTCGGACGCATACATCACCGGTGCAAATCCGCTCGATGGAGGCGATGGGCGCACCGCTGCGCATCATCTGCCCAGGGGGTGTTTATCGGGCTGATTACGACCAAACTCACACACCTATGTTCCACCAGGTCGAAGGACTTGCGCTGGACACGGATATCTCGATGGCCAACTTGAAATGGGTCTTAGAAGAATTCGTGAAATCTTACTTCGAGGTCGACGGCGTCGACCTGCGCTTCCGCGCTTCTCATTTCCCGTTCACTGAACCATCGGCCGAGGTCGACATTCGTTGTTCCTGGGAAGGCGGCACGCTCAAAGTTGGAGAAGGCGACGACTGGCTCGAAATTTTGGGCTCGGGCATGGTCCATCCGAAAGTGATCGCCGCTGGCGGGATTGATCCCGACGTGTATCAAGGCTTTGCCTTTGGTATGGGCATCGATCGGATTGCTATGCTGAAATACGGCATCCCGGATTTGCGCGCCTTCTTCGACAGCGATCTGCGCTGGCTGCGCCATTACGGCTTTTATGCGCTGGATACCCCGACGCTGCATGGCGGCCTGAGCCGCTAATCGTCTGACGATCCTTGGGCCTTCCCGGTCGATTATGCTTCCGTCCACGGCAGAAATCGGCTTGGGTTCGCCCATGTCCGTTCGTAGCAAGATAATCCTCGCCGTTTTAATCAGCGCAATTGTCATCGCGCATGTCTTTATGTGGCGCTCTGAAATGGAGCCAGCGATGAAGCTGATGTTCACGGTTTTGAATGCCGCCGGTTGGACCATCGTTTTGGCCCCGATCTTTCTCGTCAACAAATGGATAAAGGCAGTCGAGGCAAAGAATGCAGACGGCGAAAAGGGCACGTCGTGAAACTGCTTGTCGTTGATAGCAATCCAGCGGCGGAAAACGATCGCTTGCGTCCTTGGTACGGTGCCAGCTTGGGCGCTGGTTTTGCCGCAGACCTGCACGAAATTGATGCCACGCTTGAGATAGACGTCACAGCCCCGTACGACGGGGATCCTGTGCCGGACATGCATGTCTATGACGGCGTCGTCTTTACGGGCTCAAGCGTGTCATGGAACACCTCTGACACCCGCGCAGCACCGCTTGCCCGCGCAATGGAAGCGGCATTCAACGCCGCCCGCCCGGTCTATGGATCGTGCAATGGTTTGCAATTGGCTGCGTCGGTGCTGGGCGGCACGGTGGGTGCTTCTCCGAACGGAAGAGAGGACGGCCTCGCCGAAGATGTCACGCTGACCAGCGCGGGGTTTGAACATCCGTTCATGGCCGACCGAAAGCCGTCCTTTCATGTCGGATGCGTTCACCGCGATGAAGTGCAAAACTTGCCTAGCGGCGCGGTTCTCATGGCCGGAAATGCGCACAGCCCGGCCCAGGCTTTTGTGTACGAAAGCCAGGGTATCCGGTTTTGGGGCTGCCAATATCACCCTGAATATAGCCCAACCTACCTCGGCGCCTATCTCAGAAATACCAACCGACAAGCCGCAGCTGAGCGCATGACCGAGGTTCTCTCGGACCGTGAAGACCTCTCTCCAGCCATTCGCAGGACCGAACTGCGCAATTGGCTGGCCTCTCTGACACGTTCGTGACGTGACATTAACACCCAGCCTAGTAGCGTGCGCCTCATGATCCGACTGCTGATTTTGTTGATGTGTTTCGCTGGCCCAGCCTTTGCAATGGGCCCTTGGAAAGACCGGTGCTTGGGTGAAACGCCCTGTGAAATCGGTGACCGCTCGTATCACATCCGTGAGCCCGACAATTGGGACGGGGCCAGCCCGTTGCCTGTGCTGTTGCATTTTCATGGCTGGCAACGACAAGGCACTTTGATTGTCAAACACCAGCGCATTTCCGGGGCAACGCGCCGCCGTGGCGTTTTGCTGGTCGCTCCAAACGGCTTGCGCCGCACGTGGGACTTTTGGGACAAAGACACCGATGATGTCGACTTTGCCCGCGCCGTATTGGACGACATCAAACAGCGCTATCCGGTCGACCTGACGCGCGTCTATGTGTCCGGCTATTCTTGGGGCAGCAACATGGCCTGGCGCTTTGTCTGCGAAGATGGGGCTGACGTGGCCGCTCTTTTGGCCATTTCGGGCACGCTGAGCCAAAACGAAAGCTGCGCCACCGCTCCTGGCGAAGTGCGCCAGGTTTACGGCCTGAATGACCAGGTGCTAAATTTTCCCTACGGTCCCAATGGCGAAACCACCTATCCTGTGAAACTCTGGCGCGACGCGTTTGGCTGCGGCGCGGGCGTTGCGGCGGGTGCTTGGCAACAAGTGTCTTTCCTGACGCTTGAGCGTTTTGTTTGGGAAGATTGCGAAACAGGCCGTGTGAGCCTCGATATCCATCCTGGCGGTCACTTCATCCCGCACGGATGGATCGCGCGGCAATTGGACGAACTTTTAGGCCTCGAATTCAGCTATCCTTGAACCTCGTCCCGCGCGCGTCTGGATCTCAGAGCGCTTATCAAAGCCCCCAGCGCGATCAGTAATCCTGGAACCAAAGCATTGAGGGTCATCAAAACGGGGGCGTGGCTTGGCATCACCAAGGTTTGTTCCACAGAGGCCCATTTG
Source organism: uncultured Rhodobacterales bacterium (assembly GCA_964649815.1). Lineage (GTDB taxonomy): Bacteria > Pseudomonadota > Alphaproteobacteria > Rhodobacterales > Rhodobacteraceae. The sequence goes on from CAZYQC010000016.1 coordinate 35,640, forward strand.
TGCACTTCGATGGCGCGAAAAACGTCGCTGGACACCATGTCGAGAAAGTCTCTGCGACTGCGGTACCGCACGACAGCCACTGTATCGACCGTGCCGATCACATCGCGGTAGCTGTTCAGCAATGCAACTTTGGGGTCCAACAAAACCACCGGATAGCTGCCCCGCGCCAGCAGCAGGCGCAAAACGGTCTGGGCATAAATCTGGTTGGCCTCTTCAGCAGAGGTCACGCTGTCTGGAAATCCTTCTTCGTAGACGGCCTTTTGACGAAAGGTGATCAGATTGACCATGTAAAATGGCCGCCCATCGTCAGAGAGAAAGAAGGCGGCAAACGCCGCGGGCTCCGCGCCGTTTTGTGCCTCCGCCGCCAAGGCCGCTTCGGCGTAGCTCTCAAGCTCGGCCTCGGTCAGCGGATCTTGCCAAGGGGTGTGCCACAGCAAGAACAGCCCGTAGGCCACCGCCAAAATCGCCCAATGCCGTCGAATGCGGAACATCAGCGCCTCCGAATGTCCTGCGAATATGACGTGATACGGAAACACTGCGCTTTTCCGTCGTAACTTCTTGGCGGCACCCGGTTCCAACCTTTGAAAATTTCCGATAGACGCCCCCAGACTGACGTTCAAAGCCGGATCGCGACCGATGAAATTCACAATGTCATGGCTCAAAGACCACCTCGAAACCGAGGCGTCTTTGGATGAAATCGTAGAAACTCTGACCGACTTGGGGTTGGAGGTCGAAGACGTGGAAGACCGCGCATCCCGGTTGAAAGACTTTACCATCGGCAAAGTCCTCAAGGCAGAAAAACACCCCGACGCAGACCGTTTGCGCGTCTGTCAGGTCGCGACCGACGAAGGCGAAAAACAGATCATCTGTGGCGCCCCAAATGCCCGCGAAGGCATCACCGTTGTCGTGGCAAAGCCCGGTGTCTACGTGCCAGGCATCGACACCACCATCGGCGTTGGCAAAATCCGCGGTGTCGAAAGCTTTGGCATGATGGCGTCCGAGCGCGAGATGGAGCTGTCAGACGAACATGACGGCATCATCGAATTGCCCTCGGGCGAGGTGGGCGATCGCTTTGTCGATTGGCTGGCGCAAAACGATCCTGCCAAGGTCGATCCGGTGATCGAAATCGCGATCACGCCAAACCGCCAAGACGCCCTTGGCGTGCACGGCATTGCCCGCGATCTGGCCGCCCGTGGGCTCGGCAAGCTCAAACCGTTAAAGGTTGAACATGTCGAAGGGCAATTCCCCTCGCCAATCACGATCTCCATCGACGAAGACACGCGCGAAAACGGATGTGAGATCTTTGCGGGCCGGCTGATCCGGGGGGTCAAAAACGGACCCAGCCCGAAATGGCTGCAAGACCGTCTGCGCGCGATTGGCTTGCGCCCGATCTCGGCGCTTGTCGATGTCACGAACTTTTTCACCTTTGATCGCAACCGGCCTCTGCACGTCTTTGACGCGGACAAGGTTGCCGGAAACCTGCGCGTCCACCGCGCCGCTGAGGGTGACACGCTGATTGGCCTGGACGAAAAGGAATACACGTTTTCCGCCGGCCAGGTCGTGATCTCTGACGACAGCGGTGTCGAAAGCATCGGTGGCATCATGGGTGGGCTCTCCACAGGCTGTACCGAAGAGACAACCAACGTCTTTCTGGAAGCGGCGGTTTGGGAACGCGTCCAAATCGCGATGACCGGCCGAGCGTTGAAAATCAACTCGGATGCGCGTTATCGCAACGAACGCGGCATCGATCCGGCCTATAATATGCAAGCGATGGAAGACGCGGCCCAGATGATCCTTGATCTCTGCGGCGGCGAGGCGTCAGAGGTGACACTTGCCGGTGCCGTGCCGGATACGTCGCGCGCCTACAAACTTGATCCCGCGCGCGTGCAATCGCTTGTCGGTATCGACATTCCAGAAGCTGAACAGCGACAAACGCTCACGGCGCTTGGGTTCCGTCTGGATGGCGACATGGCGCATGTCCCAAGCTGGCGGATCGACGTGCAAGGCGACGCTGATCTGGTCGAAGAAGTCGCCCGGATCGCCAGCTTGACCAAGCTGCAGGGCAAACCGCTTAAGCGGATCACCTCGGGCGTGCCAAAGCCGGTGATGACGCCCATGCAACGACGCGAACAATCCGCGCGCCGCACAGCCGCCGCTTTGGGTTACAATGAGCTGGTGACCTATACGTTCATCGACGAAAGCACAGCTGCGCTTTTCGGAGGGGACGATCCGGCCCTAAGGCTCGAAAACCCGATTTCGTCAGATATGAACGTGATGCGCCCCGCGTTGTTGCCGGGCTTGCTGCAGGCTGCGGCCCGCAACCAGGCGCGCGGTTTTATGGACCTCGCGCTTTTCGAGGTGGGGCCTGCTTTTGATGGCGGAGAGCCTGGCGAACAACACTTGCGTGTCTCGGGCCTATTGGTTGGCCGAACAAGCCCCAAGGATGTTCACGGCGCCTCTCGGCCGGTCGATGTTTTTGACGTCAAATCCGACGCCGAGGCCATCCTGTCCGCTATGGGCGCGCCTGCAAAGGTCCAGATCTTGCGTGGCGCACCAAACTGGTGGCACCCCGGGCGCCACGGCAAGATTTGCCTCGGCCCCAAGAAAGTGTTGGGCGTGTTTGGCGAGTTGCATCCAAAGGTTCTGAACGCGCTGGACGTCAAGGGGCCTGCGATGGCCTTTACGCTCTGGCCCGGAGAAATTCCGATGCCGCGCAAGGCAAGTGCTGCGCGCACAGCACTTGATATCAGCGATCTGCAAGCGGTCGAGAGGGACTTTGCCTTTGTCGTTGACGCCGATGTCGAGGCCCTGACCCTGGTGAATGCCGCCGCGGGCGCGGACAAGGCTTTGATCCAGGATGTGCGGGTCTTTGATGAGTTCATCGGCGGCAGCTTGGGCGATGGCAAAAAGAGCCTTGCAATCACCGTGCGCCTGCAACCGCGCGAAACGACCTTGAAAGAAGCCGACATCGAAGCCGTAGCGGCCAAAGTCGTTGAAAAAGTGACAAAGGCCACAGGGGGCACGTTGCGCGGCTAAGCGATTGCCCTAGCTGAGGTCCAGGCAAGAGGAGGCAGGATGCTATGCCATTGAACGTTTATCTCTCTGGTGAAATCCACACCGATTGGCGCGCGCAGATCATGTCCGGTGCAGCCGATCTGGACGTGGTTTTTTCAAGCCCCGTAACCGATCACGCCGCCAGCGATGATTGCGGTGTGGCCATCCTGGGTGCCGAGGACAACAAGTTTTGGCACGATCGCAAAGGCGCCTTGCTCAATTCCATGCGCACACGAAACGGTCTGGAAAATGCGGATATCGTCGTGGTGCGGTTTGGGGATCAGTACAAACAGTGGAACGCGGCCTTTGACGCGGGATATGCGGCGGCCTTGGGCAAATCGCTGATCATTTTGCATGGTGCGCAGCATGCGCATGCTTTGAAAGAGGTGGACGCCGCCGCGCAAGCGGTGGCGGAGACGCCAGAGCAAGTTGTCCAGATGCTGCGCTATGTCCTGAGCGGAACCCTGCCGGGTTGATCAGGGGTATCGGATCGCTTGCGCGATCCGATCCGCGGGGCTCTGCCCCGCACCCCGGAGTATTTTGATCCAAAAGAAGAGGATCAGTCGCGCGCTGGGATGTTGCGGGCTTTTTGAACGGCGGGGCGTTCGAGGAAGCGATCAGTATAGGCCACCAGGTTTTTGTGATCGCCCCAGCCGACGGCGTCCCGCGCGCCGTAGAAATCCAGCGCAAGCAACCACGGTGCGATGGCCATGTCGGCGATGGAATAGGTGCCAGTGATCCAGTCTTTGCCGTCCATTTCGCCGTCCAGTACGTTCAAGAGGCGTTTGGCTTCGTCGATGTAGCGCTGTTGGGGGCGTTTGTCTTCGTATGCGCTGCCGGCGAATTTGTAGAAAAAGCCCAACTGGCCGAGCATGGGCCCAAGGCCGCCCATCTGGAACATCAGCCATTGGATGGTTTGCGCCTTTTCGCTTGCGGATGTGCCGATGAACTTGCCGGTTTTTTCGGCCAGGTAAATCAGGATCGCGCCGGATTCGAAGAGGCCCACAGGCGCACCGTCGGGGCCATTTGGGTCGATGATCGCGGGGATTTTGTTGTTTGGATTAAGCGACAGGAACGCGGGGCTTTTGACGTCGGCGTCTGCGAGCGTCACTTTATGAGCTTCGTAGTCGAGGCCCGTTTCTTCCAGCATGATCGATGCTTTGACACCATTTGGCGTCGGGAATGAATAAAGTTGAATGATATCAGAGTTTTGTGGTTGCCATTTCTGGGTGATTGGAAAAGCGCTCAGATCAGCCATGCTGGGTCTCCTGTTGTGATCTGCCTCAGATAGGCAATCTTACGGGTAAAAATAGCGCCCTGGATGTGAAATCCTGTGTTAACTGATGTTCGCAGGCGCACGAAAAAGAAACGCGCCACTTAGCCAACAGCAGTGAAGAGGGAACAACATGCTGAACGAGTTCAAAGATTTTATCGCCAAGGGCAATGTCATGGATATGGCCGTTGGTATCATTATTGGCGCGGCCTTTACGGCCATCGTGTCGTCGCTTGTGGCCGATTTGATCAACCCGATCATTGGTCTTTTTACGGGCGGATTGGATTTTACAAATAACTACGCCGTGTTGGCGGGGGATGTGCCAGCCGGCGCGTCGCTTGAAGCCGCGCGCGAGGCGGGTGCTTCGGTCTTTGCCTATGGCGCTTTCATCATGGCCATCATCAACTTTTTGATCATCGCCTTCGTGGTCTTCATGCTGGTGCGCTACGTCAACAAGATCAAGGATGCGGCGACGCCGAAAGAAGAACCAGCGCCAGAGGCGCCAAAGGGCCCGACCGAGTTGGATGTCCTTTTGGAAATCCGGGATCAACTGGCCAAGCAAGGTTAAGCCAACAGCGCAGGCTGTCCCTTCGGGGGTCGGGGTGGCCTGCGCAAGATTTGGTTGTTTTTCGCAAATTCTTGCGTGTATGCACGAACCTCTAGGAGGATCGTGCGCAAATGTCCCTCGATGCCACTGACAAACGTATTCTGGCGGCTCTTCAGCGCAAAGGGCGAATGTCCAACGCTGAACTCAGTGACGCCGTGCATCTGAGCCCGTCGGCCTGTCATCGGCGGGTGCAACGGCTCGAAGCGGATGGATACATCAAAAACTACGTGGCCCTTCTTGACGCTCGAAAACTGGGTGTGCCGACAACGGTTTTTGTTGAGATCACGCTGCAGGGCCAAACGGATGAGGTGCTGGACGCCTTTGAAAAGGCTGTCGCGCGTATTCCTGATGTTTTGGAATGTCACCTTATGGCGGGGTCTGCGGATTACATATTGAAGGTGGTGGCGGAGGATACCGAAGACTTTGCGCGCATCCATCGTCAGTACCTCGCGCGGCTGCCTGGGGTCGCGCAGATGCAATCGAGCTTTGCATTGAGAACAGTGTTCAAAACGACGGCTTTGCCTGTAGGGTAGCTCCGAAAGGAACAGCCCATGCCGCTTGATACCTGGTTTCTCTATGCCCTTACGGTGCTCGCTTTGATGAGCACGCCTGGGCCAAGCCAATTGTTGATGCTGACCAACAGTGGCGTGCATGGGTTTACGCGCGCCCTGTCGACCGCTGGCGGTGATCTGACGGCCAATGCACTGCAGATGCTTGCTGCCGGCCTGGGTTTAGCCGCCATCATCGCTGCATCAGCCACGGCGCTGACGGTGATCAAATGGGCGGGCGTGGCCTATCTCGTTTGGTTGGGTCTGCGCATGATCCGGCGGGCCAAGCCGGATGATCCGCGTTTGGGGGCAAGTCGGGGCGAGGCCTCGTTGCGGGGACTTTGGATGCAAGGTTTTCTGACCTCTGCTGCCAATCCCAAAGCGGTTGTGTTCTTTGCCGCGCTCTTCCCGCAGTTTATCGCGCCTGATCTGGCCTTCTGGCCGCAGTTTCTGATCTTGTCGGCAACCTATATCGTTTTGGACGGGTTGTTCCTGTCGGCCTATGGGCTCAGCGCCAGTTGGATCGTGCGCCGTTTTCGAGGCCAGGCACGGGTCTGGGTAGAGCGTATCGGCGGAGGCTTCATGATCGGCGCAGCGGCTCTTTTGGGGCTCAAGACAATTTCAGACTAGGCGCCCGGAAGGGGTGCGGCATCGAAACCAGAGAGAGGAGCGACGCAATGGTAGGTTTTTGGCGCAGCATGGTGATCGTCCTTGGGTGTGCAGCTGCAAGCCTTTGGCCGGGTGAGGCATCGGCCCAGGAACGCCTATTGACGCAATACATCGCAGACCTTGGGCCGCAGGATCACTTTAATTCTTCAGGCACTCAGTTGACGACGTTTGCCGCGCTCTTGGCGCAAGACCGCGCGAATGTGCACCGCTTTGGGATCCGTCATCGCCATGATCAAATTGACCCGGTCTTCGCCGCGCGGGCGATGCGGGCTCAGATCAATGTGCAAACGGTTCAGATCCAGCATTACTACCAGCAATTTGTGCAACATATTCTGCGGGACAGACCACCAGGCACGTACATCGTCGTTTACGTCTATGGTTATGGCAGCACGATCACCCGCGTGACCTTTGACGTACCGGGCTAGCAGCCCGCCACCGACATCACCTGTGCTATGAAAAACAAACCCCCGCGGGGCAGAGGCCTCACGGGGGTTGTATCTGATCAAGCCAGTCGCTTGGGATGACTTACATCATACCTTCGCGCTGTGCTTTTTTGCGTGCCAGCTTGCGGGCACGACGGATCGCTTCTGCCTTCTCGCGCGCTTTTTTCTCGGAAGGTTTCTCGAAATGCTGCCGCAGCTTCATTTCCCGAAACACACCCTCGCGCTGAAGTTTCTTCTTCAGAGCCCGGAGCGCTTGATCGACGTTGTTGTCGCGAACACTAACCTGCATGTGGTGTCACCACCTTTCTAAGTTGAGTTGCAAGAATTTGCAGGAGGTGGCCGTATAGCAATGCCGCCTTATCTTGTCTAGTGTGTAGCGCGCGCAGGAGATCCCCATGACAGCGACCCCTTACGAAGAAACCAAAACACAGCTTCTTGATGCTGCGTTGATGCATGTGGCTTTCGACGGTTGGTCAGAAACCACGTTCAAGGCGGCTGTCGCAGATGTGGGGATTGACCCGTCTCTGGCCAAGGCCGTCTGTCCTCGGGGTGCCGTGGATTTGGCGATTGCCTATCACGCGCGGGGCGACGCGGAAATGGTTGAAAAAATGCGCAAAGGCCCTTTGCCGCAACGCTATCGCGACAAAGTTGCCGCTGGCGTGAGGTCCCGTATCGAAGCAGTGACGGACAAAGAGGCGGTGCGTCGCGGCACGACGCTTTTTGCTTTGCCGATGTATGCGCCGGATGGTGCCAAGCTGATTTGGGGCACCGCGGACAAGATCTGGAACGCCCTTGGCGACACGTCGGACGATTTCAACTGGTATTCAAAACGCGCAATTCTGTCGGGCGTCTATTCCTCGACCGTTCTGTTCTGGCTGGGCGACGATTCGCCTGACAATCAGGCGACTTGGGCCTTTTTGGATCGCCGGATTGATGACGTGATGCAGATCGAAAAGGTCAAAGGCCAAGTCAAACAAAGTAAGGTGCTTAGCACTTTGTTTGCGGGGCCAAACTGGGTTTTGGGTCAGATCAAAGCGCCGACGCGCATGCCGGATATTGAGTTTCCGGGGCAGTGGACACCGCCTCCAAAATCTTAAGAAACGGTAAACAAGGCGATCGCATGGAAGATCACGACGGCGAGGTTGGTCTTCACGACCGGGCTTTGTAGGCCAACCGCAGGCCAGGTGCAGATTTTGTAGACAATCTGAAAGGGCAGCAACGTCCAAGCCAGAGAAATAGCTGCGGCCAGGTTGCCTGTCAGAATGGCCAACAGGCCCCACGCGCTCAGCAGACCGATGGTGCCGTAGAGGCAGGCCAGTATCTTGCGGGCGTCGCTTTGTGGCCCATAGACCGCCACCATTGCAGGCGAACCGGTCAGCAACAGGATCGTCAAAGGCGTGACGATCATGATGTTAATGACGAAGGCAAACAGCAGCATTGTCAGCAATCCGGTTGTGTCAGGTGTCGGCTCGGTGTTTGGTGATACGCGACAAATTCAAGGAAGGATCACGCAGATGACCACAATGCGCGCCGTAGAGATCAATGCCCCCGGCGGGCCCGAGGTGCTGCAACCTGTCGAACGTCCGCGTCCGAAGGCTGGTTATGGTGACGTTGTCATCGCGGTGGCCTGGGCAGGCGTGAACCGGCCCGACGCGCTGCAACGCGCCGGTCTTTACAACCCTCCACCGGGCGCCAGTGACCTACCGGGGCTTGAGGCGTCGGGCACCATCGCTGAGGTTGGACCCGGAGTTTCAGACTGGGCCGTTGGGGATCAGGTTTGCGCGCTGTTGCCCGGTGGCGGATACGCGGAATATGTGGCGACGCCTGCGGCGCATTGTTTGCCTGTCCCCGCGGGGACAACGCTGAAAGAGGCGGCCTGTTTGCCCGAGACGTTCTTTACCGTCTATTCGAATGTCTTCATGCGCGGTGGTTTGAAAGGTGGCGAACGCTTTTTGGTGCACGGCGGCTCCAGCGGGATTGGAACGACTGCAATCCAACTGGCCAACGCCTTTGGCGCACGGGTCTTTGCAACGGCGGGCTCAGACGCGAAATGCGCCGCGTGCCTCGAATTCGGTGCAGAGGTCGCGATAAACTATCGGGATGCGGATTTTGTGGAGGTCATTAAAGCCGAAGGCGGAGCGGATCTCATCTTGGATATGGTCGGCGGCCCGTACATTCCGCGAAACCTGTCCGCTTTGGCAGACGATGGCAGATTGGTGCAGATCGCCTTTTTACAAGGACCAAAGGTCGACGTGAACTTTGCGCAGCTGATGACCCGGCGCTTGACCATGACCGGCAGCACCTTGCGCCCGCAATCTGATCTTGCCAAAGCGCGGATCGCGGCGGACCTGAAAGAGCATGTTTGGCCATTGATTTCGGCAGGGCGGGTCGCCCCGGTTATGGATTCGGACTTCCCGCTCGACGATGCGGCAGCTGCGCATGCGTTGATGGAAAGCTCGTCTCACATCGGAAAAATTGTGCTGAGCGTTTCTGGTGAGTGATACCGAGGTTTTACTGAAACGCCGGACGGGCGATGTTGCGGTTCTGACGTTGAACCGCCCCGATGTTTTGAACGCGATTTCTCCGCAATTGGCGCTGGCGCTGGCGGATACGGTTCGCAACCTGTCCGCAGATGATACGCTGCGCGCGATCATCCTGACCGGCACGGGCCGCGCCTTTTCGGCCGGCGTCGATCTAAAGGCACTGTCAGGCGCGCCATCGATTGCCGAGGCATTCAATTGGAGTGGTGAGGACAGCCTTTTTGAGATCGTCAAAGCCTGTCCGCATCCCATTATCGCCGCTGTGAATGGCTTTGCCATCACGGGCGGCCTTGAGTTGGCCATGATGGCCGATATGATCATCGCCTCTGACAGCGCCAAATTTGCGGATACGCATGCGCGTGTCGGCATCACGCCTTCCTGGGGTCTATCGCAAAACCTGCCGCGGCGCGTCGGGCTCAGCCGCGCACGGCAGATGAGCTTTACCGGGCAGTTCATCGACGCGCAAACCGCCTGCGATTGGGGTTTGGTCAATGAGGTTGTCCCCGCGGGGACAGAGCTTTTGCGCGCCGAAGAAATTGCCGAGGCAATCGCGCAAACGGACCCGATCACTTTGCGCAAACTGCGTGGGTTGATGATCGAAGGAAGCGGGCTGCCTTTGGACGAAGCTTTGGCGAAAGAGAAGGCCGTGTTTGACGTCCATATCCAGACGGTGACGACGGAAGCACTTGAACAAAACCGCCAGGCCGTGACGGCGCGTGGCCGCAGGCAAACGGACAAAGAGACTTAGGGAGGAACCTGAAATGGCAAAAACGGCAATCATCGAAGAAGCGGGCGGGCCAGAAAAGCTTAAGCTGGTGGACATGTCTGTAGGCGATCCGGGACCAGGTGAGATCCGCATCGCCCATAAGGCCATTGGCCTCAATTTTATCGACGTCTACCAAAGGTCGGGCATGTATCCTCTGGCCTTGCCACATGCGCTTGGCATGGAGGCGGCGGGCATCATCGAAGCTGTGGGCTCTGGCGTGACGCATTTGAAAGAAGGCGACCGCGCGGCCTATGCCGCGGCCCCTCCGGGCGCCTATGCCGAAGCGCGTGTGATGGGCGCTGACCAAGTCGTCGCTTTGCCGGATGCTGTACCGTTCGACGTGGCCGCAGCCATGATGCTCAAAGGGCTGACGACCGAGTATCTGTTTCACCGGACAGACCCTCTTTCCGCAGGGGACACGATCTTGTTTCACGCAGCGGCGGGCGGCGTAGGCTTGATCGCTTGCCAATGGGCCAAATCCGAAAACATCACGTTGATCGGAACGGCGGGGTCTGATGAGAAATGCCAATTGGCGCTGGATCATGGCGCGGATCATTGTGTCAACTATCGGACCGAAGATTGGGTCGCGCGGGTGCGCGATTTGACGGATGGCCAAGGTGTCCAAGCTGTCATGGATGGCGTCGGCAAAGATACGTTTGACGGCTCTTTGGCCTGTCTAAAGCCCTTGGGCATGTTGATGTCATTTGGGAGCGCATCGGGGCCGGTGCCGCCTGTTAACATCGCGATGCTGGGGCAAATGGGGTCGCTTAAGGTGACGCGCCCGACCTTGTTCACCCATATCGCCAACCCGGAAACCTGCCGCGAAATGGCAGCGCGATTGTTCGACAAAGTGGCGTCCGGGGCCGTGTCTTTGCGCATCGACCAGCGCTTTGCCCTTGATGATATCGCGGATGCGCACCGGGCGCTTGAAGCGCGCAAAACGACCGGCAGCACCGTTATCGAGATCTGACCTTTTGGACGGTTGGCGTTGACCCCGTGCGCGGCGATGCGCGGGGTCAGCAACTGTAGGTCTTGAAATCATTCTCAATATGAGACATGTATGTCTCATGATAGACAAAAAGATCTCATCGCGCGAAGCGATTATGGAAGCGGGCTTTGCTTTGTTCAGCAAAGACCCAAGCGTGTCTTTGGCCGATATCGCAGCGCATGCGAATGTCGGACGGGCGACGCTGCACCGTCATTTTTCAGGGCGTGACGACCTGATGGTGGCTCTGGCCCATCAGGCGCTTGAAGAGCTGGATGCTGCTGTCACGCTCGCGACGCAAGATGCGGACAGTTACACCGATGCGTTGCGCCTGACGATGCAAGCGGTTTTGCCGCTGGCGCATCGCCAAAAGTTTTTGGCCGAGGAACGTGTCGTGGAGGACGCTTTGGCGGCCCAATATGCCGAGGCCGAAGCCCTTGTGCGGGACATGATGGTGCAGGCCCAAAACGAAGGGACGCTGAACCCAAACATCGAGCCGGATTGGCTGACGGCTGTTTACAACAACCTGATCTATGCGGGCTGGGAAATGGTTGATGCAGAAGAGGCCACGCCAAAACAGGCATCGGCCTTTATCTGGCAGGTCTTTTCCAAAGGAGCGAGCGCATGACGAACGAAGCTGTTCTGGCCCTGGCAGACCAGATCGACGTTGTCTTTTTCGCGATTGGCGGCGCGATCCTGCTGATCGAACTCGCCGAGGCGCTGTTCAAGGGCGAGCATCGGGGCAAAACCCTTTGGGAAATGGCGGTGAGCGCCTCGACGCAGATCCCCTATCTGTTGATGGAGGTGTTTGTGATGACCTCCTTTTACGCGATCTTCTACGTTCTGGCGGATCTGGTGGTGCCGTGGTCCATTCCGGTTGCCTGGTGGAGCGTTGCTTTGATCCTGGTTTTGGCGGATCTGACTTATTATTGGGAGCACCGCATCGCCCATGAAGTGCGCCTGCTGTGGACCCAGCACGCGGTGCACCATTCCTCGCGGGATTATAACATCGTGACCGGCGTCCGGTTCGGGCCTTTGGAGGGCGTTTGGTCGATGGTGGCGCATGTGCCGTTGGTCTTCCTGGGCTTTCCGCCAGAGATGATCTTTTTCGGAGTGATCGTGGTGCTGGCTTACCAAACCTGGCTGCACACGGAACTGATCGGGAAGTTGGGCGCTGTGGAATGGGTGTTGAACACGCCGTCTCACCACCGGGTGCATCACGGCTGTGATGAAAAGTATCTGGACCGCAATTACGGCGGTATCACGATCCTCTGGGACAGGTTGTTTGGCACGTTTCAGGAAGAGGAAGAAACGCCGCGCTATGGGTTGAAACGGGATTTTGACAGCCAAAACCCAATGGTCGTCTGGTTTTCGGAAATCCCGGGCCTGGTCCGTGATATGGCGGGGGCGAAATCCTGGGGTGAGGCGTGGAAATACATGGTTAACCCGCCCGGCTGGACGCCTGACCGGAGATCCGGTGAGCCATAGCGGAGACGGGGCCGGGGGCCCCGTCACGTGATGCTTGCCCTCGCCTTGGCAGGCGCGGGACATGCGAGGGTCCCCCTCGCGCTCCCGGAGTATTTGGATCCAAAAGAAGAGCGGTGGTGGGCCTATCTGATCGGGGCGAAGAGGGCGTTGGAGGCGGTGCAATCCTTGATCACGTCGCGCCCGCATGGCACCGGATCGAGCGTGCGGCTGAGGCAGATGCGCGCCTCTTGAATATGGCCTTGGCGGCAGGTGATGGTCAGGCCGTCGGCGCTGAGATTTGGGTTGGCCTGGAGGAAGGCGTCTTCGATGACTTTGGCGGGCAGGCGGATTGTGGTGTCGAGCTTTCGCAGCACAGCGGGGCGGGTGATGCTGTCATAGGCTTGGCGCGAGAGGTCAAAGTAGTCTGCGGCGCTGAGGCCTGAGCAGACGCCATGTTTGCGCCATTGGTGCCAGGCGAGGCCGGGGGTTCCCATGATGTCGCGCATGTCAGCGGTCATGCTGCGGGAGGGGGCGCGCTTTATGCTTGGACAGAAGCTGGGCCAGCCTTGGTGGTATTGCGGCCAGAGGCCATGCATGATCCAGCCGTGATCATGGCGGGGGTGGCATTGATCGGAGCCTTTGGCGTCGCCTTCGATGGCGCACCAGTTTGGGGACCAGGAGAGTGCCAGGACATAATAGTCAAATTCGCCTGCCACATCGTCTTTGGCGAGGGCAGGCAGGGTGGCGATGAGCCAGATCAGAAACGCGCGCATGGCAGGTCTTTCCTTTTTCCGCGGGGGTGAGTATACGCTTCGGAAGTTCCCTCACAATGGAAACCCGTTCCGGTCTGATCCGGGACCTCCCGCGCCGGGAGACGGGTGAGATTTGCGAGGCGCGTCGTGTAAGGAGATGTAAGATGTCAAAGCCGCTCATGGCCAAAGCAACCGCCGTTTGGCTGGTGGACAATACTACGATCAGTTTCAAGCAGATCGCCGATTTTGTCGGGCTGCACGAGTTGGAAGTTCAGGGCATCGCTGATGGAGATGTGGCGGCGGGCGTCAAAGGGTTTGATCCGGTTGCCAATAATCAGCTGACGCAGGACGAGATCGACAAGGCGGAAGGTGATCCGCTGCACAAGCTGACGCTCAAGTTTAACCCGGCGGCTGTGGGGGAAGAAAAGCGGCGGGGGCCGCGGTACACGCCTTTGTCCAAACGTCAGGATCGGCCGGCCTCTATCTTGTGGCTGGTGAAGTTCCATCCTGAATTGACGGATGGGCAGATTTCCAAATTGGTCGGGACGACCAAGCCGACGATTCAGGCGATCCGGGAGCGGACGCATTGGAATATCTCGAACATCCAGCCGATTGATCCGGTGGCATTGGGCCTTTGCAAGCAATCTGAACTGGACGCGGCGGTTCAGAAAGCAGCGGCCAAGAAAGCGGGGGAAGGCGAGGTCATGAATGATGACGAGCGTCGGAAATTGGTGAGCACCGAGCAGAGCCTTGGTATGGATGCAGCGCCCAAGATCCCGACGGCCATTGAGGGTCTGGAGACCTTTACGCTGAGCGGGGATGAGGACGCGGCGGATGACGAGGACACGGGCGGTGACATCGTGGATGCGGACAGCTTCTTTAACTTGCCCAAAGACGGACCTGCGGCGGACGAAGACGAGCTTTGATCCAGGCGGGTTTTGGTCAGTCTTCGGCGGTTTGATCCAGGGTGCTCGGGTCTGAATGATCTGAGGCCAATGCCTCGGATATAAGAGCACGCAGCGCTTCGCGCTTGGCCTGTGGCATGTGGGCCAGGACCTCATCCAGAGTTTCGGCGAGTGCGGTCTGATGGGTTGCGACCATCGCGGCCCCTTTGGCGGTCAGGGTCAGTTTGGTGACGCGGGCGTCCTGTGGATCTTGCGTCCGTTGGACGAAACCTTTGCGGACCAAAGGACCGACCGCGCGGGTCATTTGCGATTTGTCCCGAACGAGGCGTTGGGTCAGAGCCTGCATCGAGAGCTCTTGCGCGTCATCTATCGTCAGCAGGATCATGGCGCCGCCGGGGCCGACTTTTTCGGTGTCAAAGCGTTTGGCCTTTTCTGACAAGCGCAGGTGAATGCGGCGCAGCAGTCGGTCCAACAAAACAGCAAGATCAATGTTTGTCATCGTAGGTGGTGGACTTTGTCAACATTATGATTGATAAAGTCCACTAATGTGTTGTCCTCGGGACGTTAAGCGTAGATCGGCAGAGAAGGAGTTGCAAATGCAGATGACGACAGGTGGATTTGTGTTGAAGGTCATCACGGTTCTCTGGGTGATTTGGGGCTTGGTGCATATGCTTGCAGGCGCAATCGTGCTGTCGGGTGATGCCACGCAAGGGGTGCAGGCGATTGCGGATGCGGTGCCGCCAGAGGAGCTGATACACGGCTATCACGCGGCGGTTGGCGGTATTTTGAACCAACATGGATGGAACCTGGGTTGGTTCGGATTGGCCACTGTGATCGGTGGGGTGATGATCTGGCGCGGCAATGCAACGGCTTTGTGGGTGACGGCCCTGATCGGAGGCATGGCGGACGTGGGGTATCTGTTTTTCGTGGATCTGCCTGGGTTTGTGAATTTCATGCCAGGGACAGTGATGACACTGGTTTCAGGTAGCGCGATCCTGTTGTCGGTCTGGGTGTGGCGGGCCAATCGCAGCGCAGCGTAAGGTGCGGCGAGGCGCGATACACCTAGAGCGATTTGCGCGCGCGCAGGGCTGCGGTGATGGTGCCATCGTCGAGGTAATCGAGCTCTCCCCCGATGGGGACGCCTTGGGCGAGGGAGGTCAGTTTCACGCGGCCTTCGAGCTGATCGGCGATGTAATGTGCCGTGGTTTGACCGTCGATCGTGGCGTTTAAGGCAAGAATGACCTCGGTTACGTTTTCGGTTTCAACGCGGTCAATGAGGCGTGGGATGCGGAGGTCTTCGGGACCCACGGCATCGAGCGCAGAGAGGGTGCCGCCCAGCACGTGATAACGGCCTTTGAAGACAGCGGCGCGTTCCATTGCCCAAAGGTCGGCCACATCTTCGACGACGCAGATCTCTCCGTTGCCGCGTTTGTCGGAGGCGCAGATGTCACAGATGTCGGACGTGCCAACATTGCCACAGTTCAAACATTCCCGCGCCGTGGCCGCGACGGTTTGCATGGCATCCGCCAGAGGCTGAAGCTGGACGGCGCGTTTGCGGATCAGATGCAATACGGCACGCCGCGCAGAGCGCGGGCCAAGCCCGGGGAGCTTGGCCATCATGTCGATCAGGGCATCTATGTCGCGGGTGCTGCTCATGCTGGGGTGTCACAAAAGGCCGGTGGTTTGGGCCCCGTGGCGGGCCTGCGCCTCCGGCGGGGATATTTGGGGCCAAAAGAACGCAGGGGTTGCACAGGCTTTTGCGGCCTGTGCGCTTTAGAAGGGGAGCTTCATGTCTTTGGGAAGGCCCAGACCTTCGGTGAGTTTTGCGAGCTCTTCCTGAGATTTTTCGGCGGCTTTGGTTTGGGCGTCTTTGATCGCGGCGAGGATGAGATCTTCGACCACCTCTTTGTCGTCGCCATTGAAGATGGAGGGGTCGATGTCGAGGGCCTTGAGCTCTCCTTTGGCGGAGGCGGTTGCTTTGACCAGGCCAGCGCCGCTTTCGCCCGTGACCATGACGTTGTGCAATTCGTCTTGCATCTCGGCCATTTTGGTTTGCATTTCCTGGGCTTTTTTCATCATCCCGGCCATATCGCCGAGGCCGCCTAATCCTTTGAGCATGGTGTGTCTCCGCCGCAAAATCGTTTCCTGTTGCGTTTGGTATCGCAAGTGGGGCGGTCAGACACAAGGTTGATGAAGGTGCGCGCTTTAGGATGGGGCAGAGGTGCGACGGGGCGAGAGCATCCAAAGGACGGCCACAGAGGCGAGTGCGCTGAGCGCCAGGAACCCGGCCAGCGGGGCGTCGCCGAAGACGATGGCGTTCATGCGGCGGCCCGGCAGGAAGGTGAAGAGACCGGCCACGATCAGCGCCCAGACATACATCTGTTGCATGCCGATGCGGTGGGCGGTGATGCGCCCTGCGCGCGCGGCGGAGATGTTTTGCCACAGGCCAAAGAGCACGTAGACGGACAGCGCGTGGATCGGGCTATAGGGGCCGATGACACGCAGATCCGCGATGGCGAAGGACGAGAGTGCCGTGATGGCCATTGCAACAACCCAGACATAGCCCATGCGTTTGTGCCAGATATCGCGGCGCTTGCGCCAGAGGATGAACGGGCCAAGCAGGAAGGCCAAAAGGGCTGTGAAAACATGGATTTGAATGGCTGGTGTGGCCTGTAAAAGCGGCGAAATCGTCATGGGCTGTCCTTGGCTTGGCAGAGGAAACACTTCGTGGCAGTGTGATGCGCGATAGGTACAAACGTCTGCAACGACAGATGCGCAAAAGGGTGCGACGGGCACGTGACTGAAGGGTTTTTTCCATCCGCGCTTCGTGAGTTGCGGCAGGATTTGAGCAAACGCCCTGTGATCGTGGGTATGATTGGACTGGGTGTGATTCTGGGTTTGTCTGGCCCATTTGACACGTTGCGGGTCCTGCCCCTGGTGCCGCGGGTTCTTTATTGGGTTTTCATCGTCGCAAGCACGTTTGCGGTTGGCAGCTTTGTTGACATCGTGCTGAACCGCGTGATGCGCCCGCAGCCGATCTGGCTGCGGTTTGTGGTCTTGACGGTGGCGATAGGATCAGCGGTAACGCTGGTGGTTCATCTGACAAACTTGGCGGTTTTTGGCATTTGGCCGGAGAGTTGGGCGAGCTTTTTGCAGTTGTTTGCCGTCATAACCGCCATTGCGGGCGTGGTTGAGGGCGGGATTTTCGCCCTGCGCGGCGCGCGCCCGGACGAGCGCGAGGGCGGTGTGCCGCTTTTGGCGCGGTTGCCGCTGGACAAGCGGGGGTCGTTGATCGCGCTGTCGGCCGAGAACCATTACGTAAACGTCACAACAACGGCGGGCTCTGAGCTGGTGTTGATGCGGCTGTCGGATGCACAAAAAGAAGTGCAGGGGGTTCCGGGGCTGCAAATTCACCGTTCGCATTGGGTTGCAACGGCGCATGTCACAAAGGTCAGCAAGTCTGGGGACAGGGGCGAGGTGGTTCTGTCTGATGGTTCGAGCCGACCCATAAGCCGGAGCTTTATGCCCGCGGTTAAAGAGGCCGGGTTGCTGCCGAAAAGCCGGCCTTAGGGTTAATCTTCTTCGAACGGATCCCATTCATCGTCGACCTCGGGCAGGGCTTCGATATGGGCGTCGGTGGCGATGTCTTCGGGCGTGCGGATGTTCGTGATCTTGGCCTTTGGGAAATGCGCCAAGACCGCCTGAACCAGCGGGTGTTCTTCGGCCTGGACGTGCAAGAGGCGTTCCGCGGCGTCGCGGACCTCGGCGATCGTATCTGCGCCGCCTTCGTTCACAACGCTTACGGCCCAACGGTTGCCCGTCCAGGATTGCAAGCGCTGGCCCAGACGCTGCGCGAGATCGCGCGGGGCGGTGTCGGTGGGTACGAATTCGATGCGGCCTGGCTGATAGGCGGCGAGACGCAGAGAGGTTTCGACTTCGACCAGCAGTTTGACATCCCGGTTCGCGCGGATGAGTTCGACCACATGTTCAAAGGTCGGAAACCGGGCGAGGGCCTGGGCCGGGTCCTGGGCCAGGGCGGCCACAGGGCCGGAGCCGCGCGGCCCGTCGGCGAGGGTTTGGGCGCGGGCCTGAACCGCTGAGGCACCTGGTGATGCGCTGGGCGTTTGTGCGGGCCCTGAGGCGGGTGCGCCTACAGCTGGAGGCGCTGCGGGCGTCATGCCTTGCAACTTTTTCACAAGCTCTTCGGGGCTGGGCAAATCAGCGACATGCGTCAGGCGGATGACGGCCATCTCGGCGGCCATCATGGCGTTGGGGGCTGACGCGACCTCGTCGAGGGCCTTGAGCAGCATTTGCCACAACCGCGTTAGCACGCGCATTGGCAGCGCTTCGGCCATGTGAAGGCCCCGCGTCCGCTCGTCAGGGGAGATCGTCGGGTCCTCGGCCGCTTCGGGCGTGATTTTGACGACTGACACCCAATGAGTGATTTCAGCAAGGTCGCGCAAAACGGCCATCGGATCGGCCCCATCAGCGTATTGTGCGCTCAGTTCGGTCAAAGCGCCCGCTGCGTCGCCGCGCAGGATCATATCCATGAGGTCCAGGACCCGGCCACGGTCGGCCAAGCCCAGCATTGCGCGGACTTGATCGGCGGAGGTTTCACCCGCGCCGTGAGAAATGGCCTGGTCCAAAAGGGAGGTCGCATCGCGGGCCGAACCTTCGGCGGCGCGGGTGATCAGCGCGAGCGCGTCATCGGTGATTTCGGCCTGTTCCGAGGTCGCGATTTTGCGCAGGAGGCTCAGCATGACCTCTGGTTCAATGCGGCGCAGGTCAAAGCGTTGGCAGCGGGAGAGGACCGTGACCGGCACTTTGCGAATTTCGGTCGTCGCGAAGATGAATTTCACATGCGCGGGCGGTTCCTCCAGCGTTTTCAGAAGCGCATTAAAGGCTGAGGTCGACAGCATATGCACTTCGTCAATGATATAGACCTT
>CAZYQC010000017.1:0-53726 GCA_964649815.1 uncultured Rhodobacterales bacterium
TAACGATCCGTTGCAACTCTATGCCATGCTTTGCGCAGGCCTTTTCCAGCACCTTTCTGGTCAGAGAGCCTTTTTCGGGAATGATAACCGTTTCGGCCTGCAGATCACGCAGCGAGACGGACGGGCACGTGGCGAGGGGATGATCGCTTGGGCAGTAGAGCACATAATCGGTCCGGGACACGGCGATGCGTTCCCAGATATCCGATTCTGGCGGGTCCGTGATCAGCCCAACATCCGCCAGCCGTGCGCGCAGCATGTTTGTGGCGGTTGTCCAATCGTGCAGTCCAAAACTGACCGAGATGTTTGGGAACCGCTGCCGGAACCGCGCGATAATGCGCAGCGCAGGTTGCGGGGCGTTGCCAATGACGTTCAGATTGCCGTTTTTCATGGCATTGAACCCTTCGAGACGCTCGGACACTTCGACCTCGAGCGCGACCATCCGATCGGCCAGGTCATAGAGCTCTTGGCCCGCGCTGGTCAGTTCGACCCCGTCTCGGCCGCGCAGCAACAAAAGCGTGCCAACGGCTTTTTCCAGTTTTCCAATGTGTTGCGTGATGGTGGATTGGGTCACACCCATCCGGGCCGCAGCAGCAGAGAAGCTGCCCTCGCGCACAACATAGGCGAAGGCGACGAATTGATGATGGTTGGGCCGCATGCTGTGTCCTTTCATGGGGCCTATAGAACCCATCGGTTTCACTAATATGACGTCACAAAAATGTGGTCCCGCCCTCCTATCCAATTGGAAGGATTTGGGGGAATCAGATGGCTGGCCTTGCGATCACTTCGGTAACGAAACGCTTTGGGGACACGGATGTTCTTAAGGGTGTGACCCTGAACGTAGCCGACGCCGAATTCGTGTCGCTTGTTGGTCCGTCTGGCTGCGGCAAGTCGACGTTGTTGCGCATCATTGCCGGGCTCGAAGACCCCACAAGCGGCGATGTCGCGATTGGTGGCGAAACAGTGACCGGTGTGCGTGCAGCCGATCGCAATCTGTCGATGGTGTTTCAGTCTTACGCGTTGTACCCGCACCTGACTGTGGCCGAGAACATTGCCGTTCCCTTGCGGATGCGCGCGCTGTCGGCCAGCCAACGATTGCCTGTGGTCGGATCCTTTTTGCCCGGCGCAAAAGACAAACGGACCGAGATCGCGCAAGCTGTCAAAGACGCCGCTGAAATGCTTGAAATCGGTGCTCTTTTGGACCGCAAACCGGGTCAATTGTCCGGGGGGCAGCGGCAACGTGTTGCGTTGGGTCGCGCCCTTGTTCGCAATCCGGCGGCGTTTTTGCTCGATGAGCCCTTGTCGAACCTGGATGCGAAATTGCGGGTGCAGACGCGGTCAGAAATCGCGGAATTGCACCGGCGATTGAATGCCACGTTCATTTACGTGACCCACGACCAAGTCGAAGCCATGACAATGTCCGACAGGATCGCAGTCATGATGGACGGGGAAATCCTGCAATGCGATGCGCCCAGCATCATTTACGAAGACCCCAGCGACATTCGCGTCGCTGAATTCATTGGATCCCCAAAGATCAACGTCTTGCCTATCGAATTGCGGGACGGAGAGCTTTCGCTCTTTGGCAGGCCGCTGTGGCACGGCACGGTTGTGTCGCAGTCCGGCGTGTTTCAGTTGGGTCTGCGCCCCGAGGCTTTGCGTCTGACGGCAACTGAGCCATTGCTCAGCGGACAGGTGGCGCATGTCGAAAACCTGGGCTCTGAGGTTTATGCTCAAATCGCGCTTAACGATCACGCCGCACGTGTGACGTTGCGCGCAGCGCCGTCCGAGCGCACAAACCTGCAGTTGGGCACACGGGTCGGGATGACATTTGATCCCAGCGACGCGCTTGTTTTCGATGCCGACGGCAAGCGCCAACGGCGGGTCGAACTGGCCGTCGCGCACCCATTTGAGGCGGCGTAAGATGGCGGTTGTGGATCTACCCGCATCGCGCCGCAAAGTCAGCGAGGTCAATCGTCAGGCCCGCACGGCCTGGGGATTGACCGGCCCTGCCTTGGCGCTGATGTTTTTGATCTTGCTTGTGCCGGTGGTTGTTGCAGGCATTCTGTCATTTACAAATTACTCGTTGGGCAACACCGGTTTTGACTGGGTTGGGTTCAAAAACTACGACCGGCTGTTCACCCGCTCCACCTATGAAAAGATGTTCATCGCCACGTTCACCTATGTGGTCACCGTCGTGCCCATTTCGGTTGGCTTAGGCCTTGGCGCGGCGCTTTTGGTGAACTCTTTGGGGCGGATCGGCGATATCTACAAAACGATCTACTTTTTACCGGTCATGGCGACATTGCTGGCGATGGCGATCGTGTGGGAATTCATGCTGCACCCGACCATCGGCATGGTGAACCAGACGTTCGAATTAACCTGCGGCACCTTTCTAGAGGTCATACCCTTCTTTGCAAACGGATGCGCCGATGGCTTTCCGCTTTGGCTTGGGGACCGAGACTATGCGATCTGGGTCATCTGCTTTATCGGCATCTGGCAGGGCTTTGGCTTTAACATGGTGCTCTATTTGGCCGGGCTGACGTCGGTCCACCGCGAGCTCTATCACGCCGCAGAAATGGACGGCGCCAAAAGCGCGTGGGAACAGTTCCGCCTGGTGACGTGGCCTGCGCTTGGACCAACGACCGTTTTTGTTGTGACGATCAGTTGCATCCGGGCATTTCAGGTCTTTGACACGGTCGAGGCCTTTTGGCCGCAGGGCGGCGGCCCGAACAAGTCGACCTACGTGATGATGTTCGCGATTTTCGAAAAAGGTATTCAGCAGAACCTGATCGGTATCGGCTCTGCGATTACAATGCTCTTTTTGGTGTTCGTCATGTTCCTCACCCTGATCCAGCGCTGGCTGGTCGAGCGCAAGGTGCATTACTGATGCTCGGCAACACCTGGAAACACCTCGTTTTGGTGATCGGCGCGATTGTCGTGCTGGCCCCGTTTTACATGATGGTGAGCTATTCGTTCAAAAGCCCGGGCGAGATTGACCGGGGCGAAGGTGGCTTTTTCGGACGCCAGGAAATGATGGTGGATGAGCGCTGTGTGAAATTGCGCGATCCAAACCGCGACGAAATCGCGGAGGCCGCACCACGATATCCGGGCAAGTCCGACAGTGAGATCCGAGCCGCCATCATCGCCCAGGCCGAGCTTGATTGCTCTATGCGGCCGGTCGTTTTCAACTATTCCAAAGCCTTCGTCGAAGCGCCACTGCTGCGGTATCTGCTGAACGGGGTGATCGTCACGGCCTCGATCTTTTTCATTCAGGTGCTGGTTGCGCTGCCGGCTGCCTACGCCCTTGCAAAGCTGAAATTCTGGGGGCGCGAGGCCGTCTTTGGCCTGGTCCTCTTTTGTCTGCTTATCCCGGTGCACGCGATTGCCCTGCCGCTTTATATCATGTTGGCCAAGGTTGGGTTGACCAACACCTATGCCGCCCTCGTTGTGCCGTGGACGATATCGGTTTTCGGGATCTTCCTGATGCGGCAGTTCTTTATGACCGTCCCTGACGATCTTATCGATGCCGCGCGCATGGATGGCATGAGCGAATTTGCGATCGTCTGGAAAGTGATGCTGCCGACCGCCGTGCCTGCGCTTTTGGCCTTTGCCATCTTTAGCGTTGTTGCACATTGGAACGACTATTTCTGGCCGCGCATCGTTGTCACAGGCAGCCGCGATTTGTTCACGCCGCCATTGGGCCTGCGCGAATTCAAAGGAGATGCTGACGGCTCGTTCTTTGGGCCGATGATGGCAACTGCGACCATCATCGTCGCGCCTTTGATCGTCGCGTTCTTGATCGCGCAGCGCCGATTTATCGAGGGGATCACCTTGTCTGGAATGAAGTAGGACGAGCCGTAAGCTCGTCCTACCCATAGCCCCCCGAAAGGGGATCATCACCGGGGTCTGCCAATCGCCAAACCGTCAGCCCCAACAACAGGAGTAGATTTAATGAAACTGACTGCAACTGCAATGGCATTGGCTTTGACGGCCAGCGCTGTTTTTGCCGACGACAAAGTAACCATCGAATTTGCCTATCCGTACAGCCACTTGTTTGACGTGACGTACGAGGCAATGATGCCTGCCTTCAAAGAAGCACATCCAAACATCGAAGTGAAATTTCGCGCAACGTACGAATCTTACGAAGACGGCACGAACACGGTTCTGCGCGAAGCTGTCTCCGGCAACCTGCCTGATGTGACCATGCAGGGCCTCAACCGTCAGCAGCCGCTGGTCGAAAAAGGCATTGCGCAATCGCTTGAGCCCTTCATCGCGTCAGAGGCGGATTTCGAAAAAGATGGCTATCACCAGGCGATGTTGTCGCTGTCGACCTTTGACGATGCCGTCTACGGTCTGCCGTTTTCGATCTCGCTGCCGGTTGGCTACTACAACCTCGACATCCTCAAAGAAGGCGGCATCAACGAGCTGCCCCAGACATGGGATGACGTGATCGCGGCGTGCAAAACCATGAAGGCCAACGGCATCGACAACCCAATCTTCTGGGGATGGAACATCACGGGCAACTGGTTCATGCAAGCCCTGCTCTGGAGCCAGGACAGCGCGATTGTCGACGACGGGCGAGTGACCTTGGACAGCCCCGAAGCACTCGTTGCCTTGGAGCAGATGCAAGAAATCTTCTCTGAGTGCGAAATGCAGAACCTGGAGTGGAAGGCCGCTTTGGCATCTTTCGCTGCGGGCGAAATTGGCATGATGTTCTGGTCGACGTCTGCACTGGGTGCGGTTGAACGCAGCCAGGGCGACTTTGAGCTGGTGACAGGCCCATTCCCGGGTCTCGACGGAAAACCAATGGGTCTGCCAGCGGGCGGCAATGCCGCGATGCTGACATCGACGTCTGACGATCCAAAGGTGCGCGAAGCCGCCTGGACTTGGTTGAAGTACATCACCTCGGGCGAAGGCGCGGCTGAAGTTGCGAAAACAACGGGCTACATGCCGCCAAACAAAGCTGCGAATGAAATCATTCTGGCCGATTTCTATCAGCAGAACCCAAACAAGCAGACAGCGGTCGATCAGTTGCCATTGCTGCGCGATTGGCTCGCCTATCCTGGCGACAACGGCCTTGCGATCACACAGGTCATTTATGACGGCATCGAACGGATCGTAACCGGCGATGCGACCGACATGAAAGAACTGCAGCAAGAGCTGGTCGAAGAAGTCGCTGACCTTCTGCCAAACGGCTAAAACCAACGGCCGGTCGCCTGAACCCTCGGGCGGCCGGCACCTACCCCAAAGGCACCGCTATGAAACTCGTCCACATTTCCGATATCCACCTGACCTGCCCCGGAGAGCGCATGGGAGGGCTGGATCCGCACAAACGCTTTGCACAAGCCTTGGACGAGGTTCGCCAAAAGCATCAGGACGCCGACCGCATCATTATCACCGGTGACCTCACCCATTGGGGCGAGCCCAAAGCCTATGCCGCATTAAGAGAGGCGCTGACCGATTTGCCCTGCCCGGTCCGCTTGCTCATGGGCAACCACGACGACAGGGCACATTTCCTGGCCGCGTTTCCAGAGCAACCGCGCGACGCCAATGGCTATGTCAATTACGCCGAGAGCATCGGCAACACCCGTTTGATTTACCTCGACACAACGGCCCCGCGCACACATGCCGGTCATTTTGGTGCAGATCGCATTGCCTGGCTCGAAGCAGAGCTGAACGACTGCACCGAGGCGCGTCTGTTTATGCATCACAACGTGATGACGCTTGGCCAACCGGCAGAAGACAAGATCGCGCTGAACCCGGCGGATAGACCTGCTTTTGCAGCCCTCTTGAAACGCCATCAAGCCAAGATCACCTGTCTTCATTTCGGTCATATCCATGCCATTTCAAACGGCGTCTATTGCGGCGTGCCGTTCGCCTCGGTTCGGTCGACCGGGAACCAATCGCTCCCCGACTTTACCGAAGCCGATCTGCTTCATGGTGCGCCGATGGCACCGTCCTTTTCGGTCATCGAAACCAGTGAGGACAAAACTGTCATTCACGACATCCCCTTTACCTGGGATGGCCCGGTGTTTTCCTCGGGAACCGATTGGGACGATTGGGCAAAACCGGTTGCTGCGGAATGAAATTCATTCACCTGACCGACACGCATGTTGTTGGCGATGGACTGCTCTACGGCCAAGATCCGGCAGAGCGCTTGGCGCGCGCGGTTGCTTCGATCAACGCTGATCATGCTGATGCCGCTTTTGTGGTTCTAACCGGTGACATCACGCATTGGGGCGACGCGCAGGCCTATGCGCGCTTTGCGGACATCGTGCGCCAGCTCGAAATGCCCCTGCATCTTATGGTCGGAAATCACGACGACACGCCTGCCTTTGCTCGGGCCTTCCCGAATGCGGCGCGCGACGAAAATGGGTTTGTGCAAACGGCGATCAGCACATCCTTTGGGCGTCTTCTGTTGCTTGACACCAAAGCGGCCAAGGGTCACGCGGGCGCCTTTTGCGAGGTTCGGCGCGCCTGGCTCTCGCGTCAGCTTGACATGCCGGGGCCGGTCTTTTTGTTCATGCACCACCCGCCTTTTGACGTGGGCATCAAGGCGATGGACGCGATCAAGATGTTGGATTCCGAAGATTTCCACGACGTCATTGCCCCGCACAAATCGCGCATTCGCCATCTGTTCTTTGGCCACGTGCATCGCGCAATCTGGGGCAATTGGCGCGGGATCAGCTATTCGTGCATGCGCGGGTTGAACCATCAGGTCGCCTTGGACCTCGATGCACCAGCCGACCAGATACAGGGCAATTTTGAGCCGCCAGCCTACGGCGTCGTGCAGCTAAGCAACGATCAGGTGACCGTTCATATGCACGACTTTACGGACACATCTGCGGTCTTTCCGCTTTGAATATCCGCGTGCGAGCCCGCGCATACAGAAACCGATGATCACGGCAGTAACCACCTGCGTCGACAGGGCTGTCTGCAGTGGCTCTGGGCGCGCCCGTTGCGTGACTGTCGCATTCCCAAACTAAGCTCCTCAGCGACCATAGAAGGAAAGACCACAGCATATGCTCCCCCTCAAAATTGGCGCCTGCCTGACGCCCTATGAAATCGCAGACCATCAAGACTGGCTCTTTGGGGCCGACCGCGACATCGAACTGCAAGGCTTTAGCCGTCACGTCGATCTGACAACCGAATTTGAGGAGAGGATCGTTGATGCCAAGTCCGCGCTGAAGGGCTTTCACGGCAGGCTTGGGATACACGGGCCGTACGAGGGGCTTGATATGGACAACAAAGACCCCGAGCTTCGCCCGCTGATCACGGCCCGTTATCTCAAAGCGCTCGAAGCGGCTGACCGGGTTGGGGCGCGGCAAATGGTGCTGCACTCTCCTTACACGCGTTGGTACGCCTGGAACCGGCACAACACGCCGCACTACAAAGAAAGCAAGTTGGGCCGCATACACGACGTGATGGCACCTGTGGTTAAGGCGGCAGAAACTGCGGGCATCACATTGGTGATCGAGAATATCTTTGATGTTGATCCCACTATGCGCCGCGACATGGTCGATAGCTTTCAAAGTGACGCGATTGCGCTGTCAATCGATACCGGGCATGCGCATCTTGCCCGGCGGATGTCCTCGGCCCCGCCGGTCGATTACTTTGTCCGCGATGCGGGCAATCAGCTCAAGCATGTTCACGTACAGGATCTTGATGGCCACGCGGACCGGCATTGGGCGCCGGGTGAGGGCGAAATTCATTGGGTCGAGGTGTTTCGCGCTTTGTCAGAATGTACCTCTGAGCCTCACTTGGTTCTCGAACTGCGCCGCAAGGCGGATATCCCAGCGGGGTTTGCCTATCTGCAATCCCTCGGGCTGGCCATCTAACAGATGGCACATACCGCCCAGGACGACGACCCAACAGATTTGTCTGGCAAAGCCTTTCTCGCGGCAGAGGTGGCCGCGCTATATGTCCACAGGCCACCCTACCCGCCCGATCTTTTCAAGTGCATCGCAGATCAGGCGCCAGCCACCCGGCGGTTGCTGGATCTGGGCGCGGGCGAAGGCAAAGTGGCACGCGCGTTGACCGGTGAATTTGACGACGTCGTGGCCGTTGACCCATCGTCCCATATGATTGCCTTAGGCAAAGCACTGGCCAACGGCACCGCCCCCAACATCACATGGACCTGCGCCAAAGCAGAAGACGCAGTGCTAGAAGGTCAGTTCGACGTCGTCACCTTTGCCTCAAGCATTCACTGGATGGACCCAGAGGCGCTCTTTTCAAAGCTGCGCCGTCACCTGTGCCCGGAGCATATGATTGCGATCATCACTGGCGACGAAGCTTATGCGCCAACCTGGCAGGCAGAGTGGCTGGACCTCTTGGAGACGTGGGTGCCCAGGATCACTGGCCGCCCGCTGGGATCGAAAGAATGGACATCGCAACGACGGCGCCATCTGGCGCACCTGGACGACGTCGAAACACATAGCTTTGTCTCGCCCCCATTTTCGCAATCGATTGAAGCGTTCATCCTCTGCCAACATGCGCGCAACACATTCACGCGGTCAAAGCTTGGCACTCACGCCGAGGCATTTGAACGCGATGTGCGCGCGGTGTTGCAGCCACATGCGAATGCCAGCGGCCTGGTGACTTATCGGGTCAAGTCAGAGCTTACGCTGGCGCGGCTGCGCGTGGATTAACGGTATTTTTCGATGAAGGCGTCGATGTCGAGCGCGCGAATGTCTGGCAGAGCACGTTTGTACCGGTCGCGATCCCAATCCCAAACGGCAATCTCTTGCAACGCCTCGGCCTGTGCCTCTGTGAACCGGCGTTTGATGAACCGCGCGGGGACGCCGCCCACAACGGTGTAGGGCTCAACATCGCGGGTGACGACCGCGCCTGCGCCGATCACGGCGCCTGTCCCGATTGTCACCCCGGCTGTCACGGTCACGCCGTGGCCGATCCAGACATCATGCCCAATCGTGACCCAATCAGCCTTGCGCCACTCGAAAAAGTCATAGTCATCTTCGCCCAGCCCATAGGCCTCGGCCCGATAGACGGAATGATGCTGAACCGCGCGCCACGTGGGGTGGTTGCCCGGATTGATCCGTGTGGAATTGGCGATCGAACACATCTTGCCAATCGTCGTCCACACCACGTGGCAATCCTTGGTGATGTAAGACCAATCCCCCATCGATCCGTGCTTTAGGATCGTGCCCGCACCCACTTCGGTCCACTGACCCAGTTCAAAATCGTCAACGATTGCACCGGCATGCAGTGTTGGTGCTTTGGAAAGTGGGTTTTTTGATCCTGCCCCGGCCATCAGCGATCTCTCCTTGAATGATATGCCTGTGCGAAAACGGGTTGGTTGGCATGCAAGGTCATTTGCGTCCCACTGATGGACATGCGGCCCATCAGTCCAAACCATCCAAAAACGATGCGACATCCTGCCGGGTACATAGCCGAAAGGCCGCGCCTTTGGTTTTCATGCGCGTGTACCGATCCGCCGCTTTGGCCCGCTGGCGTCTGTTTGACGTCAAAATGTACTGGATAAAGTCCAAAGAGACCCGCTCGGGACAGCCCTCTGCCAGGTCAGGCCGGCTTTGCCCATAATAGCGCCATGTCCGCGCCGCCACGCGCCAAAGCCGCCGCCAGATCGGAACGTCCAACCAGATCAGTGTATCTGCCCGTGCCATCCGGTCGTCGGCGGTTGACGAGTAGTTTCCATCGATGATCCATCGCGAATTGGCAATGATCGCGCGCAGATTTGCGTCGCGCTGTGCGCGGTCAACCTCGATCCAACCGGGGCCAAAGTTGAGCTGGTCAATATGCGTCACCGGCAAACCAAGACGCGCGCCCAAAGAGCGCGCGAGCGTTGATTTACCGGACCCCGGCCCGCCAATGATCATGATCCGCTGCATGGCATGGTCTTAATGGGCGCCTTCCCATTTCCCAATAACCCTGCTGCGGATCAAGCCGGACAGATAGTCGATCAGGTAAACCATCGCGATAATCATAAAGATCATGGTCCAGGCCTGATCCCAAAAATACCCGCTGATCCGGTCACTTAGCATAAAGCCAATGCCACCTGCCCCCACGATACCCAGGATCGTGCCAGAGCGCACATTCGATTCAAAATTGTAAAGCAGCACTGAGAGATGCACAGGCAAGACCTGCGGCATGATCGCGTAGCGAATGGCTTGCAGCCGCGACCCGCCCGAGGCCACAACGCCTTCGACCGGTCTGCGCGAGGTGTTCTCGAGCGCCTCGGAAAAGAGCTTGGCAAAGGTTCCGATCTCAGAGACAGCAATCGCCAGGATGCCCGCCAGCGGACCCAAGCCAAAAGCACGGATGAAGATCAGGGCAAGGATCAACGTCTCGAACGCGCGAATGATGTCATAGCCCCGACGCGAGCCTTGTCTCAGCCAGAAAATGCGGTTGATGTTCTTTGCCCCCAGAAAGGACAAAGGAAAGGCAATAATCGCGCCCAGC
Organism: uncultured Rhodobacterales bacterium; assembly: GCA_964649815.1. Lineage (GTDB taxonomy): Bacteria > Pseudomonadota > Alphaproteobacteria > Rhodobacterales > Rhodobacteraceae. The sequence goes on from CAZYQC010000017.1 coordinate 10,438, forward strand.
AAAGTGCCCATAAAGGCCATCGCGATCGTTTCACCCAAGGCGGTGAACACCTCTAGCCATTCGGCCCATGTTTCCCAAAGATGCGGCGGGAACATGAAGGAAACGACACGCCCCAACCGTTGCAGCCCAACCCAGATGCGTTCGGGCGAGAAATTGAAATCGTAGAGACACCACGCGAACAGAGCGAAAAAGCCAAACCATAGGGCCGCTTTGCGCAGGCGCATGGCAAAGGTGTCGCGAAAGACGCGCGGATGATCCGCGATCGCCTGCTGGATCTCGGTTTGGCTGGGTGTCATGTCGCTGGTCCTTTCTCAAGACCGATGATGCGGTGCCGCAGCTTTTCCGATCCGTAATCAATGACCATGACGGTGGTGAAAATGATCAGGAACAACGCGGAAAGGTCGGTGTATTCTTGCAAGCTTAGCGCTTCGCGGAATTCTTGCCCCAAACCGCCAGCGCCGACATAGCCGATGATCGACGACGCGCGGACGTTAATTTCAAAGCGCAACAGCGTATAGCTGATGATGTTGGGCAAGACTTGTGGCACGGCGCCATAGCGGATTTGGTCGAACCACGTGCCACCAGCGGCCTTCACGCCCTCCAGAGGGCGCATGTCGATGTTTTCGTTCACTTCGGAATAAAGCTTGCCCAAGGCACCTGCCGCATGCAGGCCGATGGCCAAAACGCCGGCCATCGGGCCAACCGAAAAGCAAAAGACAAAAATCAGCGCCCAGACCAATTCAGGCACAGTGCGCGCAATTTCCAGATAACGGCGGCAGATCCACAACACCCATTTGTTGGGCGCCAAATTGCGAGACGCCGGAAAGGACAACAGAAAACCACCGATCACACCGAATGTGGTCGCCATAAAGGCGATCAGAATGGTCTCGATCAGCAGGTTCAACCAAACCTTCCAACGCCAGAACCATTCGGCCAGATCAGCGCCCAGACTGTCCCATCGCAGGACCGGGATCGTCTTTTCGATGAATTCGCCAAGCCGCGGAATACCAGCCGGGATGATCCAGCGCCATTCGCGAGACCCATCTTGTAAGGTGACTTGCGTGACTTTGAAAAAGTCGCCCAGCCAAGCGGAAAATGAGAAAAAGGCGATGAAAATGACGCTCGCGACAAGCCAAGCAAGCTTTGCCCGTCGTCGCTGGGCGGCGTAGTCCAATTCAAATTGGTCTAATGGACGCAAGGGCGTCACATCGGCGACAGCGGTCATATCAGGTGTCCGTATACGAGGAGCAATGCGCGCGAGCGCGCCCCGGGCCTGTCCCAAGGCCTCTGGCGTTGGGCCAAAGGCCCCGGGGATTAGCCCGGGGCGAGTAAGGTGCAGAGATTATGAACGGCGCTGCTTTTTCAGCCAGGCGCGCATGTCAACGATCCACTGATACCGTTCGTGGGTCGCTGGCTGCCAACCGATCTGTGGGTTTGGCGTGCCTTCGACTTCACCGGTCATCGCTTTGAACGCGGCAGGGTCTTTTTGTGCAACATCGATAACCAGCTGCTGCATTGTGTCTTTCAGCTCTTGCGGCAGGTTCACACGCGCCGTGAAAGGGCCGGACGTGATTTCTGGGCTTTCCCAGATTGGGCAAATTTCGCCTTCAGAAATCATTTCTTTTTCGATCATACGCTGCCAACGGCCGTCTTTGGCGTTGTTCTGCCATGTCGCGGCGGCGTCAAATGTGCCTTGGGCCACGCCAGCAACACCAGCTTCGTGCGAGCCTGAGAATGGGATCGCCGAGAAGAAGGTCTTTGGGTCAACTTCTTTTGCGATGTTGAAGTAAGGCACGGCATAGCCAGATGTGCTGTCGGGGTCAGCAAAGGCGAGAACTTTGCCTTCGAGATCCTTGAGGCTTGTGTAGCCGTCTTCACAGCGTGTCACGACAACAGAGAAATAGCCCGAAGATCCGTCTTTGCGGATCCGCGTGACCAAAGGCTCTACCGCGCCGTCTGTTGCTGTGTAAGCGGCCGCATAGGAGGACGAGCCGAGGAAGGCGAATTCGATCTGATCCGCGGCCATCGCCTGGATCACACCGTCATAGGCGCCAGCGGTGAAGATTTCGACTTCGACGCCCAGCTCACGCTCGAGATATTCTTCGAATGGCGTGTAACGTGCGATCCGGTCCTTTTCGTTTTCACCCGAAAGGATACCGAATTTGATGACTTGATAGTCTTCTTTCCAGTCGGCTGCGACGGCAGATGTGGCCAAGCACGCAGCAATGGCTGTTGTTGTTAAGTACTTCATGATCAGGTCCCCCTGGTTTGGTTTGGCGATTGGATATGTGGTCACGCAGGCAAGGCGACGGACTGGGTCGACGTCACGGCCTCGTTGAATTCTTTCAGGCCCTTGAGCCCGTAGATGTCGCGCACAACATCGTCGGTGAGTTGTGCCGCGGATCCGTCGAAAAAGACCCGACCGCTGCGCATCGCAATGATGCGATCGCAATAGGCGCGCGCGGTATCAAGGGTGTGCAGGTTCACCAGAACGGTCAGGCCGTCTTCTTTGTTGATCTGGCGCAGACCGTCCATGACCAAGGTCGCATTGGCCGGATCAAGCGAGGCAATCGGCTCGTCCGCGAGCATGATTTTTGGCTGTTGCACCAGTGCTTTGGCGATGGCGACGCGCTGTTGCTGACCACCTGACAATGTGCCCGCCCGCTGCAACGCTTGGGGAACAAGGTCCAGCCGGTCAAGCGCTTGCAACGCCATCGTGCGCTCTGCGTCGGTGAATTGCATAGCCATCGAGCTTAGAAAGCCATGCTCGGCCAAGCGGCCGATCAGGACGTTCGTCAAGACATCCAGACGATCAACCAGATTGAATTGCTGAAAGATCATCGCGCAATCGCGGCGCCATTCCCGCAGGGCTTTGCCCTTTAGCGTGGTGATTTCGGTTCCACCAAATGAAATCGACCCCTGCGTGGGGTCGATAAGGCGGTTGATAAGACGGAGCATTGTGGACTTACCGGCACCGGACCGTCCAATTACGCCGACAAACTGTCCTGGCTCAATTTCCAGAGTAACATTGTCGACAGCGCGTGTTTCGTCAAAAATTTTCGAAACACTTTTGAGGGTCAAGACAGCAGACATCACGATTCATCCGAACGAATTTCTGCGCTGACTCTGACCGCTCTATGTGACGGCTATGAGTCTGATTTGTAAAAGTTTGGCTACGCCACGGCGGCGACCTGTGGATCGCTTAGCAAATGTGCATCCGCGCCATTGGAAAAGATCGTCTCGCCCCCGCAGAAGGCGCGCACAACCCGGTCTTGATCATCGACGATGGCCAAATCCGCGCGTTTGCCGACCGCTATCTCGCCGCGATCTGACAAGCCAAGCGCGCGCGCAGGATTGGCCGAGGCAAGCCTCACCGCGCCGACCAGACCGTCTGCATCCTGAGCGGCAAGTGCCCGAATGGCCGGCAATATCGCGGCCGGATGATAATCAGCCGCCAGGATGTGCAACAGACCGGCAGCATGCGCGTCGCGGGCCGAAAGGTTGCCCGAATAGCTTTGCCCCCGCATTGCATTCGGCGCGCCCATCGCGATCATAAGACCCCGGTCCACGGCGGTTTGCGCTGCGTCCATCGTCACCGGAAATTCGCTGATCACGGCTCCTATGTCTGCCATCAGCTCTGCCTTGGCGATGGTATCGTCATCATGGCTGGCCATTGCGACGCCATGCGCCTTGCAAAGGCGGGACACGTCTTCGAGGTTGCGCAGCAGAACGGAAGAGGCGACCGCATTGTCCATGCGCGTTTGAATTTCCGCGCGGGCCTCTTCTTCGCTGGATCCCCCCCGGATGCGATATGCGATCAGGTTTTCAATGTTGCGGTATTGGCCTTGTCCGGGCGTGTGATCCATCACCGAGACAAGATCGACCGCTTTGGCCTCGAGCAACCCCTCAAGGGCCGCGATCGCATCCGTATAGGTTATGTCAAAGCGTGCATGGATGCGGTGATCGACGCGCAAACCCTGAATGTTGTCCTTTAGCGCGCGAATGATGGCGCTGGTATGCTCGAACGAGCGACGCTCTCCGTCTTTGGCATTGCGCGAAAAAGACACGCCGGCATAGGCGGTTGTGACCCCAGCCGCGGCCAGACGTGCATCGAGATGCCCCACCGCAACATGCATCGGAAAATCGACCCTTGGGCGCGGCTCAAGCTCAAGCTCGATCATGTCGCCATGCATGTCGATAAAGCCCGGAAAAATGGTAAAGCCAGAGGGGGCTCCGTGGCTTTCGGCCACTTCGGCGATCGTACCGTTTTCGAGACGCAAACGCCCGTTTTCAATGATCCGGTCGGCGAGGATGATCTTAACGTCACAAAGCCACATCTTCCCGCTCCTCTTCTGTGGTCAAGTCGGGGGTCAAATCGACGATCCTATCAATCAGGTGCATGACATCGTCGGGGTGGTGAAACACACCAATCATCGCGGTGCCCTGATCCTTTAGCTCTTTCAACCGCGCAACCAAGGCGCCGCGCGCATTTGCATCCAAAGAGGCTGTCGGCTCATCCAACATCAAGAGCTTTTGGGGCAAGATGAGCGCCCGCGCGAGGTTCACTTTTTGCTGTTCTCCGCCAGAGAACGTCGTTGGGTAAGCGGCCCACAAGTCCGGCTTTACCCCAAACGTGCTCAGGGCGACGCGCGCTGCATCCAAGGCGGTCTCGGCCTCCCATCCGGCAAGGCGCAGAGGTTCTGCGACAATCGCCTCGGCGCTCACGCGGGGGCGCGCTGTCAGGAACTGGGTGACAAAGCCGATTTCGGTGCGGCGCAAATGCGCGACATCAACATCCGCCGCCCGCGCCAGATCAATTGGCCCAAAGCTCGAATGGAACCGAATTTCCCCTGCGAGCGGCAAATAAGAACGATAGAGCGTTCGCAAAAGCGTTGATTTGCCCGCGCCATTCGCCCCTTTCAAAAGCACAAACTCGCCAGCGGCCACGCTGAATGAGATGTTTTCGAAGGCGCCGATGTCAGTGCCCAAATGATGCAGCGAAAACCCCTTGGTCAGCCCACGTATCTCAAGAACCTGTGTCATAGTTTTGCGTGGACCAATTGTTGTGTGTAGGGGTGCTGTGGGTCTTGGAAGATCTGATCGGCAAGGCCGGTTTCCACAACCTCACCGCGGCGCATCACCATCACCCGATCTGCCAAAGTGCGGATGACGCCAAGGTCATGGCTGACGATCACCATCGTGATCTGCCGGTCTTGCTGAAGGCGCTTTAACGTATCCAGAACAAGTGCTTGAACGCTGACATCCAATCCTGTTGTCGGCTCGTCCAGCAGCAAAAGCGCGGGCTCCAAAGCAATCGCTTTGGCCAGTTGCACACGTTGCTGCATCCCACCGGACAGCTCGATTGGCGGCGCATCCAGACGGTCCAGCGGGAATTCCGAGGCATCAAGCGCATCAGTTGCGGCCTGGCGCAAGGTCGCAAAACTGCGCTCGCCCGCCACCAGCAGCCGTTCGGCCACATTGCCTGATGAGGAATGTTTCATCAAAAGGCCCAAATGTGGGTTCTGGTAGACGATGCCGATTTTCGTTGCACACAGCATGCGGCGCGCAAAGCGGTCCAGATCGAAAAGGTTGCCCTCGACGTCAGGCAAATCAAGCGTGTAGCTGCCGCTTTCCGGGATCTCTTCGAGGTTCATCATGCGCAACAGCGTGGATTTCCCCGACCCGCTTTCGCCCACAATCCCCAGTACCTCGCCAGGATAGGCATGCGCCGAAACATTGCGCACAGCTTTTACAGAACCGTAAGACTTTGACACGTCTTGCACTTGGAGGAGTGGTCGTGTCTCGACAATCCGTGGTGCATCTAGGGTCAGAACCATCGGGTTATTCTCCCCCTGCTTGTGGCTCGGTCCTGTCAGCGCCTTGCGCGGCAAAGGAACCGTCTGTGTACCAGGTGTTTCCCCGCGTCTCGGCTTCGCCGTCGCGCGCGCGGATGGTCTTGACGCCCCATTCGCTGTCCGAAACCTCGAACGCAGACGTGCCGTCATCTTGCGGGATCTCGTTCATAAAGAACCCTTTTGTCCCGGATCGGGAGCACGTCAGCTCGCCATGATCCTCAACCCGGTAAGGCACGTCCGAGAACACCAGCGGCTCGACCCGTGTGTAGGGCGGCACGGCAAAGATGCGTTTCTCGCGGCCAGCCGACAGGATCGTCAGATGCTTGGACATATTGAGCTTTGGCACATCCCATCGCGGAATTGGTGAGGGGGTCATGACGTGACGCCCATGAACCAAGCTGGGATACGACGCGCCCTGCATCACCCGGCCCGAGCGGACAATTTGTTCGTAAAGCTGCAACCACATCCGCCCGTAATCGGCATCTGCATGCATTTGGCGCGCGATCGACATATTGGGCTGAACCGGACGCAAAGGCTCGGGGTTGGGGACTTGCAGCACGAGGATCTGATCTTCGCGCAAAACCTCTTCGGGAATGCGGTGGCGCGATTGAATGAGATCGGCCTCGAGCGTGTCCATCGTCGTTGGCGTTCCAGCCACCCGCGCAATAAAGCGCCGGATAGAGGCTGCGTTCACGCTGTCGTCGGCGCCTTGGTCGATGACCTTAACGCGCGTGCCCGAATTGACCAGCGTCAATGAGACCTGCAATCCGCCGGTCCCCCATCCGCGTGCCATCGGGACCTCGCGGCTGGCATAAGGCATCTGGCAGCCTGGCACAGACACCGACTTGAGCATCTTGCGGCGCAATTCGCGCTTTGCCGAGCCATCGAGAAAGCCATAGCTCATGGCCTCCCAGGGTTTTGTTAAGGAAGATAAGCTCATTCCGCTGGTTCCGCTTGCTTGGCTGCTTTCTTTGCCTTCGCATCCCGCATCGCATCCAAGGACGACTGGAACGTGACATAATGTGGAAGCTTGAAATGGATGCAAAAGCCCGAGCTTTCGACACCCTCTGTGTGATACAGAAAGAACTCTTCCTCGGTGGCCGAGCCTTTGTCGGCGCCGGGGCTGTTCAAGTCGAGCGTTGCCGCCGCGATGCATTTGACCTCGTTCCAGCCAAAAGTCGCCGCATAGCCAATGCCCAGCTTATCGCCCTTTTTGTCAACGACCTCCGCCTGGCTGACCTTGACCCGGCCCGCTGAAAACGCGCGGCCGTCGGGATGCTGCACGTCGATCTCGGCCTCTGCCAACCGCAGCTCGTTCACGGTCGGATGCGCTTGGCCATAGCCGCGCATCGCCGCATAGCCCAACGCCAAAACACCGCCCGTTTCCGCGCGCGCAAGGCTTTGCAAGGTGTGCGCGCGTTTTGACGGGATCAGCAGCGGCTCTCGCGTGAGATCGGGAATGTCATTGCCAGTCGTCGCGTCCGCACTTGGCGGATCCAGCAGATCGTTTTCGGCCTGCCATGCGCTGACCGCGGGTTGGTACGCAGGCGACGGCGTTGCCGCAGGTTCAACCGGCGTTGGCGCATATGTTTCACCACGCAAGACGTCCGTGGCCAGGATGCGATGCGCATAGTCCAACGTCGGCCCCAACACTTGCCCGCCCGGGATATCCTTGAAGGCCGCCGAAATGCGCCGGTGCGTGAACAAAGTGTCTTGCTCAATCGCCTTGGCGACCTGCAGCCGCGGTTGCGTGGTGCGCCATGCCCGCAGCAACAAAACCGCCTCGTAAAGCTCGCCACCGGTCTGCGCCAAAGCCAGCGCTGCCAAATCTTCGTCATAGAGAGAGGCCTCTCCCATGACACGGTCAATCAGATAGGGAAGGCTTTTCTTGACGGTTTCGACGCGCGCTTGGTCGAACGCCCCCATTTCCTCTCGGAACAGACGTTCTGATTGCTCAATCGCCCGTTCGCCGCCGCGGGTTGCCACATACGCCATCAGAGCACCTCTACTTTTGTGGACCGGGGGAGCCCGATGATCCTTGCGCCATCCACAAGGATCAAATCGAACCCCATCGGATACCTCAGCCGCGCATCGCGGGCCGCCCAAAATCCATCCGGTAATCCGCCCAAGCTAAGGACGTGATCCCCGTTGACGCCCGGACCTGTCAGACGCAGCGCGCTGCCTTGGTCAAACCGCGCGCGCACAATCACCGTCGCCCCGTTATCCGGGTAAAGATCGCTGCCGATGGCAATGTCGGCCAGTTGCGCAGGCGAGGCTTGCGCGCCCAGAAACACGTGGTCTGCCACACCGATATCGGCGACCTCTGCCCCTGTGCGCATGATCTCGGGCAAGAGCAACGGATCAGCCGAATAGACCCGGCATTCCCGATCCAAGAGCGCCTTGATAATCGGAGCTTCGCCCGGTTCGGGCAATGTGCGGCTTTGGCCGGGGCGGCTGAGGGACCACAGCAGCGCATCAAATGCTGCGTTTTCAAGGTGTTCGGCCTGGCTAGGGTGTGGCGCTGCAAGCATCAGAACGTCTCCATGTTGACGCGCGTTGCTTCGACCCGCCGCAGTGTCTCTGTGTCCTGATCGGCCAGCGCTTGCGCCTCTTGGGCGCAAAATGCTGTGCAATCCTCAAGCCGCACTTGCGTTGACAACGCCAGATCGACAAGCGCCATCGCCATCGAAGCCTCCAGATCATGCCCGCGGCGCATCCCATAGCCTTGCACATCATCTTTGCGGATGTGCGCTTCGCTCATCAGGACTTCGCCCAGATGAAACGCCACACCACCGGCCGTGTCGCGTATCGGAAGCATGACCAACCCGCTGCGAGACTGCAGCACGTCGATCGCGCCCAAATCCGGGATCAATGTCTCGGCAAACGCTTTCAGGCGCGTGGCATCCGCCCGTGCGAGCGTGCTCAGCTTGTCATCCATCAGAAGCCTCCATGATAAAGGTCACGCGCGCCGCAGACCAAATGACGCGACTGCTCGAAATTGGGGTGCCGTCCGGCGTGCCATCGACGGCGGACACGACCATGACAGGCACATCCGCGTGTTGTTTGAGCGTCTTAGCCTCGTCTGGTCTTGCCGATCGCGAATAGAAAGAGGTGTGCAACCGGACATAATCTTCGATCCCGAACGACCGATAGGTCTCGGTGGTCGAGCCCAAAATATCACGCCGTTCGGCAAAGTCAGGGAACCGCTCTGCCGGGTGATAGGCACAGCCAAAAGCAACCGGCAAATCATTTGCAAGCGTGATCCGCTGGCTTTCAATGACCAGCGCCCCTGAGTTAAGCAACAGCGCCTTGGCAACATCTTTCGGTGCCGGAATACGCGCGGCGGACATCAATTGGCTTGTGACATCAACACCTTGCGGGACAAGGTTGCGCCGCAATCGGGTGCGCTTGCCGACATGATAGGTCAGCCGCGGGGTCTGCGCGACAAAGGTGCCGCGCCCTTGTTCAATGCTGATCCGCCCATCCCGGGCCAGAGCCTCGAGCGCGCGGCGCACCGAATGGCGCCCTGCCCCGAACCGAGCGGCAAGCTGCGGTTCAGTCGGCAATTGATCCCCCGCTGACAGGCGCCCGTCGCGAATGTCTTGGGTGATCTTGTTTTTGATGTGCAGCCAGGTTTCGCGTTTCATTTGGGTGATTCATCCGAATGAATTTCGGGATAGGTCCCGCGCATGACAAAGCCATGACGGTTTGCACATTCCCGGCGAAGTTTTGAAGGCTAGGCGTGCCGGACGCCCCGTGCGCGCGCAGAGGCGCAGTCGTTTGCGGCGCGATGGTGCTGAGGCTTTGTGAGCTTTTGGTGTGTGGTCGCATCAGCCGCCGCGTTGGCGCGGGCGGAGTGGCAAGCGTCTTGTGAGGGTCGAGACCTCTGACTTCGCTGGCACCAAAGCCTCATCCACGCGATGGGCATGTTGGCCTTCTGCCCAGCACACGAAAAACCCGCCTACGGCATACCATTTGGGCGGCCGGTTTTCTGGCCGGCGTTCAAGGCAGCAAACCCGGCTGGTTCGGCCGTGGCAGACGCACTACCAAGTCCCTGGCCCGGTTCACAGATCGGCGCGCCTAATGGCGCCAATCAAATGTACCAAATCCCATCGTCAATCGCGGGCGCGGTCTGGGCCACATTCTCGGCACTCTCCGAGAAATGGACCAGCATATCTGCCCGGCTCCGCCCGTCATTTTGCAGATCGCGCCAAAAGTCAAAGCCCGCTTGGTCCGGCGTTCGGTCAAGCACATTTTGATAGAGCAGCGTCAGAAAATCCATGTCCGACAACGTGCTGGGCGCGCCATAGAGGCTTTGAAATTCGGCCGACAGGATGAATTGATTGGCCATGCCAAAGAGGTCAACAGCGCCAGCATCCAGCTGATCGATCCAGAACCCCAACCCCGCATCATCTGGCGTACGGTCAAAGCACGCCTGATACAGGCGATAGGCCTCGCCCGCATTGCCGTCTGCATCAAAGGCCCACGTTCCGTCGTTGAACGCGATCCGCTCAACGTCAGACAAAGTCACATCGTCAGACATCCAATCCAGCGCCATAAGGACTGTCTCACCTTGGCCCGTCTGCAGGGAAACCTCTGACGCGGCGCTGTCTACGACCAGGACATCCAACCCGTCGCCACCGCTCACGCTTTGCATGTGGTCTTCAAAAAGCAGCTGCCCCTCAAAAACCTCGTCCGAGGTCTTGAGCTGTGCGACAGGCGCTTGGTCAGCGCCAATTGTGATCTGGACAACTTCGAAGGGCTTCAGCACCAGATCAATGTCGCCGGGGTCGGAAAACGTCAGGTCCAAGAGACGCACGTCGACATCGTGCTCGTTGTAATAATACGGCGAGCCGTCCACCAAAACGCTTTGCGCTTTTTCCCCAGTCTCCCACTGGCGTCCGTTTGACGTTGTCTCATCCATGACGATGTGAACAGCCGAAACAGAATGCCCGACCGGCACAAAGCCCGACAGATCAAGCGAGATGTCTTGCACATCGAAACTGCGCGACGACACGTAAAACACAGTTTCGTCCGCGTCTCCGTAGCTGTTGATCTCAATGCCACCTGTGGCGTTTGTAAATTGCGCGTTAAGCAATTCTTTTCCGACAAGCGCGTCGGACATCAGTTCAAACAAAGCACCCTGGATCGAGTTGGTCACCCGACCAGCATCGTCCAGCCGCACACCTTGATCCGTGTCAAGCGTCAGCACCGTTCGCGTGTGAAGATCAAGCGCCCAGATATGCGCCGCGTCGACGCCCATCGAGATCATGTTTTCGAACTGCTCTAAGATCGTCGATCCGGCGACCATCCCGTGCTGAGACGTTGCAGAGGTTTTCACATTCCATTCGGTGATGTGAAGATCCAGCTCCTTGTCAAAGGCCGCATCCCAAACCGCTATGTCCTTGTTGATATAGTTCTTTTCGTTGCTGCCGCCGGTGAATTCGACATGGTCTTTGTTGTAATAATAATGCTCCACCACCCCATCGATGGCCGCGCGGGCCTCGAGGCTTAGCTGATCTATGAGTGTCAGATTGGCCTCTTTGTTGCGGGCCAAAAAGTCCTGAACGCCGGGTGTGGCCTGAAACAAGGAACCTTCGTTGCCCGCCGTGGCCATCTGGACCAATATCTGTGGCTGCTGATCCTCTGGAACGCCTGCCGTCGCCATCCCGTCGGCGAGTGCTTCGGCGGCGGCAGAGGCTTTGATGCCGTATTCGACCTCGCCCATAACCCAATGCTCGTTGCCGATTTCAAAGGCTTCGACCACATCGCCATATTGCTGCATGACCAATTCTGCAAAACGCGCAATGTCGTCCGCAGATTGTTGAAAGGCATCCGCGCTCATGCCTTTGGTCGGAATGATGAGCGTGGCTTTCGTTGGTTGGCCGGTTGCCTGGGTTTGGGCAAGGCACCACTCAAGAAAGTTCACCAACTCGGGCCGCAATGCGCCGTCGACCAGCTTAATCGTGTTGATCCAATCCACCCCGTCCACCGGAAGGCGTCCGTTGCCCTGTATCGCGTTCGGGTTCATATCGGCCTGCCCGCCGCCAAACCTTAGGTTTTGGATGGACAGGCTGTCTGTGGCTTGCGTGTAGGTCGCGTCAGGAACGCCAGCTTGTGTTTGGGTAAAGACAGTGTTCGCACCGAACATGCCCTGAGAAACAATATTCCCAGAGTTCTCCAACTCCGTCAGTTTCAAAAATCGCATTACTCATACCAATTCGCATCAGCGCCCCCGCTGCTTGATGCCCTCAATAAGTTAATTTTTTTGCCTTACTTCTGCCTCAAATGTTAACCATCGGTCGGATTGAACTCCTAATTTTTCGTTAATTTTTCGGAAATCTTAACGAAATATCAGCGTCCTAGAGGTCAATCCGCACCAAGGCGGTTCATTGTGCACAGCTGGCCAACAAAACGTCGGTGCGTGCGCGAGTCGGTGCATGCATTGGGCTGGCGTGATCCGTGGATGCCGATTCCCAAACGCCCACGGATCTGAGCATCCAGCGACCAAGCCACGATCTTCTTAGGCGGTGGGGCGCATGTGCAAGCTGTGATGATCCAAAGCCTCTCCAACCGCGTATATCCGGTAACCCTGATCAAAAGAGAGGCGATCATGTTTCGCGTATTCACACTCCTCACAGCGACGTCCCTCCTGGCCAGCGGCCCACTGCTTGCCGGAGTGGAGGTTCGGTTTATCGAAGGTGCGCCCAAAGACCGCTTTATCGTCAAAAACGTTGGCGCGTGCGACCTAGAAGGCGCGATCGTGAACATCGATCTTTCGCCCTCTGCCGGCCAGTTGGTGTTTGACGTCGCCGAGGCCGGCGTCGGCGTGGACGTATTTCAACCACTGGAACTCGTGGATGGCGCCGACGCGTTGGTTCAACCGCCCTTGGTCACAGACGGGCAGACTTTCGTCACGCTAGAGGTGGCCACGCTCGCATCCGGCAGCAACATCTCTTTCACGATCGATGTGGATGACACGATCGGCCAACGCGAAATCACGGTCAGCGGTTCTGAGATCGAAGGCACGACCGTTTCTTATGTCAGTGGCGCGCAAACCAGTACGGCGGTCTTTTCCACTGATGCCCTCGCAAACCTGCCCATCGCAGATTGCTAAGCAAACGGCCCACTGCACCGCCAACGGTCAAAGGACGCGTTCACAAGTTTGTAAGCGGGCTAGGTCCACGGCGGGTCAAATACGATATAGAGGTCATTCAGCCTTCGGAGACAGTCATGAAACCCACTCAACTGGCCCTCTTTCTAGCAGTTGCACTCTCAGCGCCGCCAAGCTTTGCGCAATCCTCAAATGACAGCGTGCGCGTTCAGGCAGGTCACTTCTGCCATCAAAACAAATGCGTCCGTTTTTCGCGTGATCTGGGCTCTGTTTCGATCCAAGGTCGGCGCCCCGTCTCGATTGCCGAGCTTAACCTGGCCAACGATCCCGTCGTATCGTCCGAAACGTTCCGAGAAATCTTTCATCTGGCGCTCAGACAAAGTGGGGTGCACGGCAATCGCGGTTGAGCTTTGCCTGGCGGTCGCTCGCCTAGCACAAAACCGGGATCGCTGGGTCATAGCAATGGTGGCGGGGAACCGTGTTCCTGACCTGAGTTAAGCGCCGCGTGCTTTGCCCGCGGCGCTTTTCAAAACCCAGACAATCGACCCCACAACCACACCCCAAAACGCTCCGCTGATGCCGAACAAGGTCATACCACTTGCGGCAATCAAAAACGTCAATGCCGGCGCCTCTAACTGCTTGGTGTCACTGAGTGCTGCGGAAATCGACCCAACGAAAGCCGGGATAAGCGCCAATCCAGCAACCGCAGTCACGAGCGCTATGGGCGCCAGGTTCGCATATGTGACCACAACGCCAGCCGCGAACGCCAAAGCCACGTAAACCACGCCAGACGTGAAAGCCGCCCAAAAACGTGCCTCTGGCTTGGGGCCAGCGTCTTCGCCTGCCATCATCGCCGCCGTGATCGCCGACATGTTGACGGGCACAGCCCCGAACGGGGCGATTGCAAGACTGACCAAGCCGGTGTTGCGGATAAGCGGCTGGCGTTTCACGGCGTAACCGTTCAACTCCAAGACTGCAAAGCCGGGAATGTTCTGACCTGCCATCGTGACGAGGTAGAGCGGGAGCGCGATTGAAAAGAACGATTGCGTGGTAAAGGTCGGCGCTACCAAAGCGACCGCAGGCATCCACGCGCCCGCGACTTGGGGTTCAGCGCCTGATGTTTCGACCCCAAAAATGAGAACCCCCAAAAAAGCGAGAACGGCAAAAGGCATTGCAGCCAGCCTGTTCCAGCTAAGCCCAATCATCCACGCAACCAGCACCGGCAGCACAAGCAACGGCAGAGACCCGAGCGCCAATGCTGGCGCCAAGCACAGCTTTAGCAAAACCCCCGCCAAGAGCGCGTTCGCAATCGGTTTTGGAATTGCCGAAACGACCCGTCCGACAGCCGGGACAATCCCGGTCAATATGATTAAGACAGAACAATAAATCAGCGCGCCAACCGCCTCGCTGAACCCGCCGGGCAAGGTCGCCGTCGCAGCGAGGAACGCAGCACCCGGTGTCGACCAAGCAACTGCGGCTGGGATGCGCGTGGCAAGCGACAGCCACATGCTGCACACGCCCATCCCAAGCGTCGCAAAAAAGAGCCCGGTCGCAGCTTGTGCGTCGCTGGCGCCCATCGCCGTCAAACCAGCAAGCACAATCGCAAAGGAGGCCGAATACCCAACGAATGCGGCCAGCACCCCCATAGAAACGGCGGGTAATGATAGGTCAGAGGTCATGAGCGTTCTTCGTCTTGCTCTGGATTTGCGCGACTGTCGCAGACCTTGTGTGATTTCGCCAGGACAGGTCGTGCGACTTGACCTCTGTCAACGCTCTGATCTGTGCCCAAACAGGACACGCCGGGCATGATTGGCCCCTTTTTGGAACCTGCTGGGCGGTTATGGCGCGAAAAATTTTGATCAAGACACCGCTGGATCCCGCGTCACAAACAGCGAGGTTTTCAAAGTTTCGGAAAAAAATTTTGGTCGATGTCCTTTGCCCGTGTCATCATTCGTCATGTCATTGAAAGCACCAACGCTTTTGATAACTGGAGAAGATACATGCGCTATACCTTTCTGACTTACTCGCGCCCCGAAGACTTTGCCAACGTTCCACCAGAAGAACTTGGCCAGCTCAAAGGTCTTTTCGGAGCTTACATCGGCTCTCTCAAAGAGGCGGGAATTTTGGTCGGGGTTGATTGGCTACAACCGGTCAGCAACGCGACGACGGTATCAGAAGGTGGCGACCGCATCCAAGACGGGCCATTCGCGGAAACCAAAGAAACGCTGGGCGGCTACATGACGATCGAGGTCCCCGACCTGGATACGGCGATCGCTTGGGCCAAAAAATGCCCTATGGCAAAATACGGTGCCGTGGAAATTCGCCCCACCGCAATGGACGCCTAGTGGCACCACAAGAGCGCATGGCCGAGGTCATGCGCTCTTCCTATGGGCGTTTGTTGTCAATCCTGGCGAGCCAGACGGGCGACATACTGATTGCAGAAGACGCCTTGTCAGACGCCTTTGCAAAAGCGCTGATCCATTGGCCGAACGACATGCCCAAAAATCCAGAAGCCTGGTTGCTGACGGTTGCACGCAACCGGCTGATCGACATCAAACGCCGCGACAAACGTATCGATTTTCGCGACACACTGCCCGAACCGCCCGCGCCTGAAAGGGAACATACAGACATACCGGATGACCGGCTAAAGCTGATGTTCGTGTGCGCGCATCCTGCAATCGATACGCGGATGCATACGCCGCTGATGCTTCAAACGGTTTTGGGGTTGGGATCAGAGCTGATTGCGCGCGCATATCTTTTGCCGCACAGCACGATGGCAAAGCGTTTGGTCCGCGCGAAACAAAAGATACGCGACACCGCAGTTGCCTTTCAGATCCCAGCCAAAGAGGACATGCCAAGTCGTGTGAGCGCAGTTCTTGAGGCCATTTATGGCGCATTCTCGCAAGACTGGATGGGCGAAGGGCTTTTTGCCGAAGAGGCGTTGTTTCTGGCAACGCTGCTCGCAGATTTGATGCCTAACGACGCAGAGGTGCTGGGGCTTGCGGCGTTGATCGCGTTCAGCCTGTCACGCAAAGATGCGCGCATCGACGGCGATCAGTTCTTGCCTTTGGAAGATCAAGATCCCACGAAATGGGATGTCACACTTATGGTCAACGCAAGCTCCTATCTTGGTCGTGCCCAATCCATCGGTCAGGTCGGACGCTTTCAACTCGAAGCGGCGATCCAATCTGTCCATGCGGACCGGCTGCACACAGGCGTCACAAATTGGGTGGCTTTGGTGCATCTTCATTTGGGCCTCTCGCGGGTAGCGCCCACGGTTGGGTCGGCCGTCAGCTATGCTGCGGCGCTTGGAAAGGCTGGAAAAGCAGAAGACGCGCTTCGGGTTCTGCTGGAAATGGACGAAACCATTCTGGTTGAGTTCGCTCCGGCCCAAGCGACCCTGGCGTATTTGTGGTCAGAGGTTGGGCGCCCACAAGACGCTGTCGCGGCGTATGACACCGCAATTTCACTGACGCCAGAGCCACCGTTGCGTCGGTATTTGGAACGCAAACGAAACGAACTGCGCAGCCAGCTGTTGTAAGCTTTGCCGCCCTGGTTGTGCCCCACTGCGGCTTGGTGGCGGATAAGCAAAGAAGGGCCCAATCATCTTTGGGCCCTTCTGGTCCTTTCGCTCCGTCAGCACGCCAAAGCTTCATTTCACCCAATGTGGGTTTGCCATTGCAAAGACAGGCTCCCCAGCCAAAAGCGGTCCGACCTCTGCCATATATTCCGCGAACCATTCTGACTGGGCATTGGCCTGAAACGCAGCCTGGGATGTGTACACCTCGGTGATATGCACAACGTCCGGGTCGTTCATGTCCAAAGCAAAGATATAGTCGATATGCACGTCATCTTCAGCAGCGCGCGACCTAAGGTGCGCGTCCCAAAGGTTAACCAACGCGTCACGCTGACCGGGCTGCGTCTCGATTTTCAAGAATAAGGCGACTTCGCCTGAAGACACCTCGTCTGCATAAGCTGTTGTCGCAGAGAGCAGCATCGCAACCGTAACTGCGGTGGATTTGAGTAGATTGATCGTCATGTTCTTTCTCCAAGTTGATGAAGGGCCATCGCCTCTTCGTTGTCATGACGTTCAAGACAGCTTCTGAAGGACACCAGCGGGAAAAATCGCACACCATTTTTCCACGCGCGGGGGACGATTTGCTGTTTCGGGCCAGAGATTACGCCCGCTTTGGCAGGCCCGGAGCCAACCGAACGCGAAAATCGCTCGCCACCGCTAAAGCAAAGCCTCCAAGAAAAATGAGCCCGCCGGGTTCGGCCGCTCAACCAAAATCATCCCATCAACCATCGCACTCGCGGCACTGTTCATTTGCCGTCATTGAATCTTATCGGTCGCCAGATTGCCCGTTATCATATGTGGAAACCTCACAGCAATTCGGTAAGCAGGTCGTCGGTCTATGAAAAATCTGCGCAAGGTTTTCAGGCTGCAAATTTACAGCCACTTCTCTTGACAGATAGCTTGATTGATGAGCATCGGCAGGATAAGCTTCCTGGTGGCAGTAATGCCCTTTGTTAGATTTATTTTCATAGTCATTCAATTTCCACTCAGGGAACATTGCCCCTATCGCGCTTTTTTACGACCGACCATCAGACCAGAAATTGAGTTGAATTTTCTCAACAAATGATCTGCTGCTTCATGACTGCCGACGATCTTCTCCTTGGTGCGAAAGGTCCGTGTGAGTCTGGGAAAACAGGGCGACTAGCATTTGGCGTTTTTCACGTCGCAATGTCTCAAGGTTATTTTCATTGAAAAGACAAATTGGCCACCTTGGAGCAGTTCACGTTCCAGCAATAGTCCAAAACTGCACTGCTTAGCAGCGCATATCTTAAGTCAGGGGTAGTGGTATTGAAGCTGGCCGAGAGACTAACACAGATTTACGACGCAGCTATCGGAACATACCGGTGGCAAGATGCTTTGGATGCAATCCAAGGCGAAACAGGGTCACTGGGCGCCATGTTTTATACATCCGGCAAGAATAGTCAGCTCCAGTTTGATTCCCAGCTCTTGAGCACGAGCTATGATCACATCGGCAAAATACTTCCCGAATACAATGCGTTGGTTGCGCAGAAAAAGTGGAACTCCGGGTTAGATGCGCAAGGCAGCAGTTATATGCATGCAGCCGAACCGTTCAAACCAGTTTTGGATTCTGATATTTGGCCGATAGATGACGAGTATGCACGCCGGCCAGAAATCCGCTTTACGATGGAGAAAATGGGGTTCTACCGAAGGTTTTTCGTCAATCTGTCACGTGACCCCATGATACACTCGGCTCTGCTGGTGCATTACGGAAATGAGCTGCGGACTGCCCCTCCTGCACAAGACATGGCGGCAGTTGAGTTCCTGGCGCCTCATCTTGGTAAAGCACTGGAAATAAGTAGAACATTTGACTCGCTCAGGCAAAAGTACAACGCCGTATTGTCAGTCTTGGACAAATTCGATGTCGCCATTTGTCTGGTTAACTCCGACGGACAGGTCATACTCCAAAACCGGCAGGCATCTGATCTGTTTTCTGCACGAGACTGCGTATGGGTGGACAAGAAAAACAGGCTGCAAGGTCGGTCAGACAACTCTACCGACCGGATTCGGCATCTCTGCAGAGAAGTAGCATTGACAGCTGAAGGGAACGGATCAAGGGCAGGCGCAGAGTTTGAAATAGTCAAGAGATCGGATGGTCGACCTCTCTATGCGATTGCATCGCCACTCCGGGATGCTGAAGTCGAGTTGGGATCAGAAATACAAGGATCCCTGCTCACGTTGATTGATGGCGAAGAAAAGATTAACCCGCGCAGCCATTTGGCCGCGGAAGCGTATGACCTAAGCTCTGCCGAGTCTTCCGTGTTGCCGTTGGTAATCCGCGGGCTATCGAACAACGAATGCGCAGAAATGCTGGACGTAAGACCAGAAACCATCAAGTCGCACGTATCTTCGATACTGGCCAAGATGAAGTGTCGAAACCGCATTGGCCTTGTTTGGCGAGTTTTTCAATATTCGCCCCCGGTTCTGTAACCCCGACTGCGCGCAAGCCATGCTTAGTCCCGGCGCAAGCAAAGCCTGGAGGCAATTTTTGAACTCTTCAAACCCAAGAAATTGAATTCTCAATTTTTTTGCGCTCGGCTCCCCCGATCGGGGGACGACACTAGCCGCAACTCTGTTTCATCGTCCGCAGCGAAAACTTAGATTTTTTGGGGGGCGATATGATTTTAACGCAACAACAATTGGATGCCATTCTGGCCGGAACAGACGTGGATTACGATCTTCCCGACAACCCGGGTCCGACCAGCGACAGCGGAATATTTTTTGAAAATGTGTTCTTCTCAACGCAAAGCGGAGACGCATCGACGACGCCCCAGGGTGAGCTAACACTGGATATTTTGGGCGATTTTGGAGGGTTCACCGACGAAAACGGGACAGCAGCATTTGTCGCTCGCAATGCCCAAGTCACTGTGGGGGACGATTTTGGAACCGCCGGCAGCATTGACAGCGTGTTTTCGATTTCCGGACCGTCAGCGAGCTTAGATTTCCTGGGTTTGGAAAGCTCTGGTTCCGCTTTTCGCATTGCGTCGTTCGACGGTGGCACCACATCGGCAACGTTTTTTGTGAGCGACGGCGCAAATGTAACGATTGATCACTCTCAAAGCGATCGCGCCGGCTCTATCAGCCTTGCTGTCAGTTTCGGCGCTTTTCAAGACGGCGATGATGTTCAGCCCGGTGGACAGAGCGTCGACGGCACGCTCGTTATCGAAGGCGACGGAACAACTGTCTCGATCGTCAACACCGCTGGAGGCGAACAAGGGTTTGTGGATATCGCAAGGATTGACCAACCCGTGAGTGACGGCCTCGTGGATACAACGACAAACCGAACCGCCGACGGCTTTTTGCTTGTACGAGACGGCGCCGAATTGAACGTTTTGAATGCCATAACAGTAGGTGACGCGAATGGTATTGACGGGGCGAGCGCGCACGGAGCCTTTGTCGTTGAAGGCGCTCAGACTTCTGTAACAGTCGGCGGCGAAAGTGGCATTGGTCGCGACGGGTTTATGCGTGTCGCGGACGAGGGCGGCACAGGTTTGTTCGTCTTGCGCGAAGGAGCGCAGTTTAACCTGCTGTCTGGGGAAGACTTTGGTGGTGGTCTTCAACTATCCGGAGGCAGCACCCGGAACGGCGGAGAGGCGACAGCAATTGTCGTTGGCGCAGACACCAGGCTTTTTGTTGAAGACGGTTCGATTGACGTTGGAAGAAACGGCGGAGAGGCAGATTTGGTCTTGGCAGATGGCGCAAGCATCCAAGCCAGGAATCTAAACACCGCTCGAAACAGTGTTGGCACCACAACTATTGAAGGTGACGGGACTGAGTTAACCTTGTCAGATGGATCACAAGGCAACCTGCAAGTCGCCCAAGTTGACCAAGCAAGCGTCGATGCAACGGGTAATTCCACCGCCGTTGGTACGGTGACCATTCGGGACGGCGCATCCGTAAATGTTCGTAGTTTTGTCGGTGTCGCGGATGAAAACGGAATCGATGGTGCAAGCGCGACAGGAACCCTGATCGTAGAAGGCGCACAAACCTCCGTGACCGTAGGTGACGAAAGCCGGACCGAACGGAACGGGTTTATGCGTGTCGCAGAAGAGGGCGGCAACGGAACCTTTATTGTTAGGGACGGCGCTGAATTTCGACTGCTGTCCGGAGACACCTCCGGTGCAAGTATTCAGTTGTCTGGGGCCAGCGATAGAGACGGCGGCGAAGCCACCGTAAGTGTTTCGGGCACCGGTTCGAAACTGCTTGTCGAAAAAGGCTCAATCGAAGTCGGCAGAAATGGCGGACAATCCACGTTCACCGCGTCGGATGGCGCGTCCGTCGAGGCCTTGTTTTTCAACAGCGGACGAGAAGGCGAAGGACACACTGTCTTCGAAGGTGAGGGAACAACGCTCAACTTATCTGGCGCACAAGTGACACCTGAGTTTGGTGCGTTCTTAACCGTTGCGCGGGATGCCGAAGGCAGTTTCACCGTGCGTGATGGTGCGGACGTCTCAATTACTGGCGATGGCGGGACTTTCCCTGGATTTCAAGTGGGTCGTAACGACGGATCCCTCGGCGTTGTGACCGTGACAGGTGCCGGGTCGACAATCACTGTAGACGGCGCAAACAACGTCGAAGAGTTCGGCGGGGAAACAGGTTTTATTCGTGCGGGCAACGAAAGTGGTTCCGATGGCACCATCAACGTGTTGGATGGCGGCGTCATTTCGAACGAAGAAACCGGGGTATTCTTTGTTGCTCAGAGAGAAGGGTCCACGGGTCATTTGAACGTTGACGGTGCAGGCAGCGTTTTTGACTTCGGTGCAGCCGCGTTTTTCTCGGAAGACGCTCCTGGAGCCCGAGGCAATGCGGTGGTGACAGTCAGCAACGGCGGACTGCTTCGCGGCGACAGTATCGAGAACAACGGAATCTTGGACATCACAAGCGGGGGCATGCTGCAAGCCGACCTTGTCCAAGACAATATCCTGCTCAGTTCCGCCGGTGTCGAAGACCTAATGATCGATGGTGATCTGCGGGTGGAGACGGCTGGTTTTGGGTTTGACTTCAGCACGGACACAAATGCCGGCTTTATTTTCGACACCTACAACGCGACGGGGGATGTTGCTCTTGAAGGACGGATAACGATCCTTGCCGACTCGTTTTCTGCACTCAGCGGTAGAACCGCCGAAATCATCACAGGCGCCAGCTTAAACGTCAGCGATGATTTTGTCGTCGAATTCGTCGAATTTGATGCGGGTGAGTTAACAGAAGTGGATAGCGCTGCCCTGATTTCTGCTGCAGCCAATGCGGTAGCTCTCGAATTTATGACTTTTGATACCGGTCTCACAGTCGATTTCGGAACTTCAGCCGAACAATCGGGATCGGATGTCGCCGAGACCTTTGCAGGCTCAGCCTACTCGGACATCTTGAGTGGCCTTGGCGGTGATGACACCTTGACCGGTGGGGGCGGCAACGATGAGTTGAACGGAGGCGAGGGTGTAGACACGGGCGCCTTCTCCGGCAGCCAAACCAGCTACACGCTGACACTGGCACCGGGTTTGACGACTTTGACCGATAGGCGTGCGGAAGGTAACGGCACAGACACCTTGATCGACTTAGAGTTTCTAGACTTTGACGTAGACCTTTTGGACGGGCCGTTTGATTTGAGTGTTTTTGCCGGCCCCGCGGGTTTGGAACAGGCGCAGCTGGAAACCTTCGTTGAACTCTACATCGCCTATTTCAACCGAGCTCCAGATGCCGTCGGATTGAATTTTTGGGGTACGGCCTTTGCCAACGGAACCTCGTTGGAAGAGATGGCAACTCTGTTCATTGATCAAGACGAAACACGTGACACCTACCCATCCGACCTGTCGAATGCCGAGTTTGCCACGGCTGTCTACAACAACGTTTTGGGGCGCGTTCCAGATCAAGCTGGATTTGATTTTTGGGTTGGCGTTTTGGACGAGGGATCGGTGGGAAGAGATCAGTTCATTCTAGAAGTTCTTGGCGGTGCCCGAGCCGCCCCTCCTGGTGATGCAGAGCAAGCGTTTGTTGATCAGCAAATGGCCGACCAGCAGTTTCTTTCAAACAAAACCGATATTGGTGCTTACTTCTCAGTCGTGCTTGGAATGTCAGATGTACAGAACGCTTCGGACGTTATGGCCCTGTTTGATGGAACGCAAAGCAGCTTGGACGCGGCAGTGGCAGCCACCGATGCATTCTTTGTAGATGCTCAAGACGCTGAAAACGGAGAATTTTTGATGCCTATTGTCGGCGTTTTGGATGATCCGTTTCAGATGTGAGGGGTTTGATGCGGATTAGTTGACGAACTGTTCCTGCAATCGGTGTAGAAAACGTTCGGCTTTTGGAAATTACCAACGATTCCACAAGAGCCATTTTTTGAGCTGCGTGGTATCAAGATTGTGAGAAAGCGAGATTATTGGATGTGAGATCCTGGGCGCAGCTGATCAGCACACACGATTCCGTTTCATCTATTCCCTGCGGAATGGTGGTGCTGCGGCTTGGCTAACCATTTTTTGCTTCCAGCGCCGCTCTTTCACTAGCTAATGCGCGCCAAGGCCAATGACCTTTAGAGTTCAACTTCGCGAAAACCGGTTCAGCGCACGATTTACATCTTCGAATATGTTTGCAGACATTCAATAAGCTATTGTCTGATCCCGTAGTTAAAGACAGGGCTTAACTGGTCGCTTCGACAACACTCAAAGTCACCTCTTTTGTCACAGCCGCTTTGATCCAACCGTCGTCCACATTCCGCAAAGAAAACGAAAGCTCGGCGGCCCCGAGAAACGAATGTTCTATGAAAAGGTTGTGTCGGGTTTGCAGGGCGCGGCCCATAAGCAACGCGACCACCTGACCAAGCCCAAAGCACCGTCAGTCCAGCGCGTTGCGGAAGGCGCGGGAGCAGTGGGTCAGTGTGGTGTCGAAAACCGGCACGGGCACGTTGCCCGGATTTAACAAAAGACCAACTTCGGTGCAGCCGAGGATGAGGCAGTCTGCGCCCTGTTCAACCAGGCGTTCGGCGATCGCGACATAGGCCGCCTCGCTTTGCGGTGTTGTGATATCTTTGCAGAGCTCTTCGTAAATGATCCGATGCGTCGTCGCCCTGTCCTCTGCATTGGGAATAACGGGGGCCAAACCAGAGGCGCGCAGCCTGTCTACGTAAAAGCTTTGCTCCATCGTGAAAGCCGTCGCCATCAACCCCGGTTTTTGTAACCCTGCTGCACCGATTGCGTCCGCCGTCGCTTGGGCAATGTGGATCAGCGGGATCTCAACCCCCTGCATCATGTGATCGGCCAACTTGTGCATCGTGTTGGTCGCCAAGACGAGAAGATCAGCCCCTCCGGCCGCCAGCGCCTTGGCTTCTTTGTTCAAAATCGCGCCGGCTGCGTCCCACTCGCCGGCAACTTGCAGTCTTTCGATTTCGGCGAAATTGAGCGACCGGATCAAAAGCTCGGGGGAATTCAGCCCACCAAGCTCTTCTTGGGCCAGCCTACAAAGCTCTCGATAATAGATTTGCGTGGACGCAGCAGACATGCCGCCAAGGATGCCAATGGTTTTCATGCGATACTCCTCAAGGTGCGTGCAGTTGGATGGCCCGACCAGCGGTCAAAGCAGCGAGAGATGCGACAATCGGTTATCCATTGAACCCAGACCGTCATATTCGAACCCCCGCCTGGATGCGGTTGCAATAAACGTTCCGCGTAACCCCTGCCCTTTTTCGTCGCGCAGCCGTCCATGCACCGTGCCTCTTGATGTCAGATGTGACGACCACCGCGAGACCTTACTAGATTTTAACGCGATGTCAAAAACGACAAAGCATGTCGAAAACCTACAAGCGAACCATCGGTCGAGGCGCGACGCTATGACTACATTGGAGGTGACAGAATGCCGACACATCTCACTACAGAGCAAGTTCGAGACTATGACTCGTCGGGCTTTTTGGTTCTAGAGAAACAAATCCCCGACAGCGTGATCTCAGACATCCGGCGCGAAATTGATCGATTTGGTGACATTGCCCGCGGCATGGTCGCATCGGACGACAAAATCGACCTCGAAGACAGCCACACCCCCGATAGCCCGCGCATTCGTCGCGTGAAACTCCCGCATACGCAATCGACCGTCATCGATGATTTGATGCGATCAGATGTGATCTTGGGGCCAGTCCGGGATCTTATCGGTCCGAATATTCGGCTGCAGACGACAAAATTGAACATGAAGTCGGCGGGTTTTGGCGCGGCGGTGGAATGGCACCAGGATTGGGCCTTTTATCCCTATACCAACGATGACGTCCTGGCCGTTGGTATCATGATTGACGACATGACCGAGGAAAACGGACCGTTGCGTGTATTCCCGGGGTCCCACATGGGAGAGGTCTATTCTCACCATCACAACGGTTACTTTGTCGGCGCGATGGATTTGCAAAAGTGCGGTCTGCGCGGTGAAGATTCTGTTCCGCTTATGGGGCCTGCTGGGTCCATCTCGATCCACCATGCGCGGATTGTGCACGGCTCGGACATGAACGCATCCAAGCGGGATCGCCGCGTCATTTTCTACGAAATGATGGCTGCTGATGCGTTTCCAATTGTCGGCGGGCGTGGCTCTTGGACAAGCTTGGAAGAGTTCGACAGCCGGATGTTATGCGGCGCAACCACGTTGGAACCAAGAGTGACGCCTTGCCCGATGCGCGTGGCCAGCCCAGATGCGCCCACGCAAGGATCGATCTACGAAGTGCAAAAGGCAATGGGGCGTCGCGCCTTTGCGACGTTGGATGAAGGTTAAGGGATCAAAGGACATCTTTGCGTTCTCAACCGGCCAATATGGCGGCTTGCGGCAACGGCACAAAAGGCTAAGCGCCGCCCGTTACATGCCGTGACTTATGCCGCGAAAAAGTCGCGTATTGCAGCGGTTTGCCCGTCAAGGTCAGCACCTCGACACCGTGGTCCGTCACGCCCAGTTTTTTCACCGCCGCTCGGGAGCGTTGGTTGTCCGGCAGCACGTGAAACCTAACGGTGCTGACGCTTTTGAAAGCATGTTCAAACATCAGAGCCTTGATCTCAGAATTCGTCTGGCCCTGCCTGCGGAAGGCGGCGTCAAGGAACGTATACCCGATGCCAATACCATCCGCGTCATTCGGGACAGCGTAATACCGGGTCGTGCCGATCACGCGCCCAGACGCTTTGTCCAGAATAAGAAGTGCCTTTGCCCTTTCCACGCCCATCCCAAACCAGGCGTCTAAACTGCCGGATGTTTGCACCGCCGGGTTCGGATAATCCTTCCAGGTCGACAGGTTTCGCGCGGTTTCTTGCAGCTCTTCAAAACGATCCGCCGTCAGGGCAGACAGGGCAACTGTCGTCCCTTCGAGGTGCGGCTGAAACTCAAACCCGAGCATCGTCAAACTCCAAAACTTCGGCGCGCGATTGCTTGGCCGTTGTCAAAAGAGATGCGCCTTTCTTGATTTGACCGCAAGCGGCCAGCGCCCGGAATTCGATAGCCGCGCAAAGCGTGCGGGCTATTTTCGCAACCGCCCGACAACGCCGCTGGGGAAAAAGTAAACGCTCAGAACAAAGAGCACACCCAACCACATCAGCCAGCGATCCGGGCTTAGCAAATCCGGGACCAGCGGCACGCTTGCCGTGGCCGCAGCCGCCGCACCCATCAGGTTCTGAAGGTAATTTTGCGCAAGCACGAAAACGGTCGCGCCCAGAACCGCGCCATACATCGTCCCCATGCCACCGATGACGACCATCAACAGAATATCGATCATTATCTCAAAACTGAGCGTGGTGTCAGGGCCCACATAACGCAACCAGATCGCATAAAGACTTCCCGCCAGCGCCGCGACTGCGGCCGAAAGGCAGGTCGCGGCAGTGCGGTAGGCCACCACACGATAGCCGATGGCTTCGGCACGGAAATCGTTCTCTCGGATGGATTGCAAGACACGGCCAAAAGGCGAATTCACTATGCGCAAAAGCAGCAAGAAAAGGGCCAAACAGCAGAAGAACACCAGGTAGTAGTTCAGAATTTTGCCATTGATCCGAACACCGAACACCTCTCCGTATCGCGCCGCCGGCGTAAGCGCGCGGGGGATTTGATACGTTAGCCCGTCTTCGCCGCCGGTAAGATTAAAGAGCTGACTGACAAGAACCGCCATAGCGGAGGCGACGGCCAGCGTGATCATCGCGAAAAAGATCGCGCGAACGCGCAGTGAAAACAGCCCAATGACAAAGGCGAGCGCCGTGGCCGCGAGGCATCCTGTCACCGTTCCAACCAAGAGAGCGTCCCAGCCCCGCCCCATATTCGATGACGCAATCGCCACGCCATAGGCACCGATGCCAAAGAACATCGTGTGCGCAAAGCTGACGACGCCGGTGTAGCCAAGGAGCAGATCGTAGGATGCCACCAAAAGGATAAAGACACAGATCGTTGCCGCCGTATTCAAGGGGCGAACGCCTGGAAACAAGAAGGGCGCGAACGCAAGACACGTCAGAACAGCAACCAAAAGAACCGTCAGAATAGTCGAGCGCGGGCGATCCCCGGAGATAAGCCAATGGATCATATCAATGTCCCTTCACAACAGGCATCATGCCCTGAGGCCGCCACAGCAAGATGATCGACATCAGCGCGATGTTGGAAATGAGCGCGAGCGTAGGTTCAAGGAACGCGACATAGTTCTGCGTCAGCCCCACAAGCAGCGCGCCGATGAACGCCCCCTCGACCGACCCAAGACCCCCGATGATGACCACAATAAAGATCAGGATCATCATCGCCTCGCCCATGCCAGCAGTGATGACCTGTTCATAAAGCGCCCACATCACGCCCCCAAGACCCGCAAGTGCAGAGCCCGCGACAAAGACGCCGATGAAGACAACATTCAACCGATAGCCAAGGGCTTCGACCATCTCACGGTTTTGCACCCCTGCCCGCACAATCAAGCCGATCTTGGTACGTTTTAGGACAAGGCGCAAAGCGACGAAGATGACCGCTCCGACGATCACCGCCAGAATGCGATATCGCTCAAGTGCGGCGTCCGCGAAGGTGACGGCACCCTGTAGGGTCTCTGGGCGCAGAAAGAAAATCTCTTCTCCGCCCCAGATCACGTGGATCAGTTCTTCGAGCACGATCAGACCGCCGACCGATATCAAGATCTGCTTGAGGTGCGAGCCGTAGACCGGCCGGATGATCACACGCTCAAAGCCCCAGGAAACGACGCCCGTCACGATCATCGCAAAGAAGATCGCGATCAGGATCGCAAGGATGTTCAATGGAAGCGAAGCAGCAGAGGTCCAACCCGACAGCCAAAAGAGCACGCTCACACCGATGAAAGCACCGATGGAGATGAAAGCCCCGTGGCCAAAATTGATAATGTCCATCAACCCGAAAACGAGTGTAAGACCAGAGGCCATAATGAAAATCATCATACCCATCGCGAGGCCCGACACAGTGAGCGTCAGCCAGCTTGAGGTGCTGCCAATGGCAAAGTAGCCCAAGACGACGAGCCCCGGCACAAGCAGAAACGGTGCCCACACGCTCAGCCTGTCGCGAAAGCTCAGATCGGCAAAGGTTGGCGTGTGGTCTGGTGCGGCAGTCATCAATGCGCCTCCATGCTCAGGCCCATAAGGCGTTCTTGCAGCTCTGCGCTTTGTGCGAGCTCTTTCATCTCGCCCGTCCAGATCACCACGCCGTCATCCATGACAACCGCGTGATCCCCCAGCGCTTTGGCCACGGAAAAGTTTTGTTCTACCAACAAGATAGATGCGCCTTGTTGCTTTAGATCTCGCAACGCGCCGACCATTGTAGAAACGATGGCAGGCGCCAGCCCTTTGGTCGGCTCATCGATAAGATAGAGCGTGCGATCTTCTGCCATCGCGCGCGCGATTGACAGCATCTGTTTTTGACCACCTGAAAGGTTCCCCGCTTCGGAATTCCAGAATGTCTTGAGCGGCGGAAATGCCGCAAAAAGCCATTCTAGTCGCGCAGGGTCAAGCGGTGCGCCCACCGCGGCGAGGGTCATGTTTTCTTCCACCGTCAAATCGGAAAAAATGCCCATATCTTCGGGAACAAAGCCAATCCCGGCACGCGCTCGGTCCGAGGGCGTCAAGGCGCTAATGTCTTTTCCGTCATAGGTCACCGAGCCAGCTTTGTTGCGCCACAGGCCCATGACCGTGCGCATGGTTGTGGTCTTGCCCACACCGTTACGCCCCAAAAGCATGGTGACAGCGCCCCGTGGCACGGCAAAAGTCACGCCTTTGAGAATGTGATATTGTGCAATGTCGGTCTCGACGTCAGAGAGCTGCAAGATGGGATCAAGCATCTTCAATCTCCTTGCCCATATAGGCTTCTTTAACGATGTCCGAGGCCATCACCTCGGCGGGCGGACCGTCAGCAGCCAGCGCTCCGTTGTGCAAAACGATGATCCGATCGGCGAGTTTCGCGATCACATCCATCTTGTGCTCGACCAATAGGATCGTCCGGTCCGTGTCGTGTATCAGTTCGGCGATCAGGTCCAAAACCACAGGCGCTTCATCGACGCTCATGCCGGCGGTTGGCTCGTCGAACATGTAAACCAACGGATCAAGCGCGATCAGCATCGCGACTTCCAGTTTGCGCTGGTTGCCGTGGCTTAGTTCCGAAACCGTTTGCTCTTTGAGATGATCAAGCTTGACCCGCTCCAGCACGGCCATCGCGGCTGTTGTGATCTCTGCGTGACTGTCTGCCATCGAGAAAAGGCTAAACCCCTTGCGTTGGCGTGCTTGCATCACCAGCCGGACGTTTTCCAGAACGCTCAACGCGGGAAAGAGGTTCGTTAGCTGAAACGCCCGCCCAAGACCTTTGGCGCAACGCGCCGAGACGCTTTGACGTGTGATGTCTTCTCCGGCGAGCTCAACGCGACCTGCAGTGACCGGAATCTGGCCAGAGATCAGGTTGAAATAGGTTGTTTTTCCCGCGCCGTTCGGGCCCACGATTGCCGTCAATTCACCGGCCTGAAAGCCGCATGACACATGGTCAACCGCGATGTGGCCGCCAAAACGAACGGTTAGATCATGCGTCTGAAACAGCATTTGGGTCATCGCTTGGGCCTCTGAGCTTGGAAGTTGGGGAATGCGCGGGGCCAACGTTGTGCCAACATCGGCCCCGCATGGGACAGGGAGTTATGTCCCATCAGTTCCGGATCGGAACATCCATGTCCTCGGCCGTGATTTCACGCACAAGCACTGGAACAGCCCAGTCGACGTCATCGCGCACCTCGATCTTGAAGTGATACATCGATTGCATTGCCTGATGATCTTCGGCACGGAATGTCATGGTCCCTTTCGGGGTTTCCCAGCTCATACCTTGCATCGCCTCAATCAAGGCTTCGGTGTCGTCACCGCCACCTGCACCTTTCAGCGCCTCAACAACCGCGATGCCTGCGGCCATGCCGCCCGCGGTGAAAAAGTCTGGAGGGCTGTCATACCGTTCGAAATGCGTCTCAACGAGCCAGTCGTTCACGTCATTTTCGGGGATTTCATAATAGTAATAGATCGATCCTTCGAGGCCAGGCACCGCCTTGTAGGCCGCCAGTACGGGCAGGATGTTTCCAGCTGACGCAATCTCGATCCCAAACCGCTCGGGCTCCATCCCTGTCAGGGCACCCATTGGGTTACCACCACCGGCCCAGTTGATAAACAGCAGCTTACGTTTGGCGTCCACATCTGCCATCGCCTGAAAGATGCGCTCGGCTGCCGCCGTAAAGTCCGTTGTGTCGGTTGGCACGTATTCTTCGTGCGCGATATATGCGCCGGTGCCTTCCAACGCCTCTTTGAACGCGGCCACGCCATCCCGACCAAAGGCATAGTCCTGTGCGAGCGTCGCGATAGCATTGCCTTCCTGCCCCAGCGCCACAGCGTTAGAGATCGCATCCTGCGAGGAATTGCGGCCCGTGCGGAAGATATAGCGGTTCCAGTTCGCGCCGGTGATGGAATCGGCCACGGCGGGTTCGACGATCAGGATCCGCTCATATTCTTCGGCCACAGGCAGCATCGCCAGCGCAACACCAGAGCTGACCGGTCCAACAGCGATATGCATATCGTCATCGCCATAGGCTTCGGCCAACAATGCGCGGCCTTTGGCTGGGTCAAGTTGCGTGTCATATTCCTGCACGACAATTGGCTCGCCGTTGACTTCCATCGTGCCGCCGGTTGCGTATTCGAGCCCCAGCATCAGGCCGACATGGCTTTGCTTGGCATAGGCTTCGAACGGTCCCGTTTTGCCGTACACATGGGCAACGCGCACTTCTGCGGCAGCGGCACCGGCCAAAGCCAAAATGGCGGTTGCAGTAAACAGTGTCTTTCTCATCGGTTTCCTCCCTTAGAACCTGTGGTGTTAGATCTGTCGCGCCCCCTCCGCGCGGAGACTGAGCTTCGCGACAATGTCGCGGACGATGTCGATGTCGGCTGGGCGGGAGAGTGTCGGCGCGTGGCCGCACTCCTCCCACCATGTGATCTCTGGCTTTGGGCCGGTTTGGCGCATCCGTTCGGCTTGATCTCGTGGCAAAATGTCGGACGTGGCTCCGACACACAGATGCACGGGGCAAGTGATCCGCTCCCATCGATCCCAAACACTGAGTTCGGCACGATGCGTCGTCATCATCGCCGTCATGGCTGGGTCATAGTGAATGGTCAGAGCGCCATCAGGCAGACGTCGCACCGATGTCCGAGCCATACGCTGCCAAAACGCATCCGACGCTGGGCCAAATGGGGCATAGACTGTGCGCAACGCAGCCTCAGCCTTGGCGACGGTGGGGATGCGCGGCGGATCGCCCGCGGCATATTCCAAGATCCGGTCTAACGCGTCTTGCGGAACATCTGGGCCGATGTCGTTGATCACAAACCAATCGAGACGCTCTGCGTCTTCACCCGCAGCAATCCACATGGCGATCAGCGCGCCCATCGATGTGCCGATCCAGCCGGCGCGTTCGATCCCGTAGGCGTCCAACAGCTTGACCGCCAGCCCGGCGTAGTTCGATACGCTGTAGTCGGCCGCCGTTCCCCAAGAAGATAGCCCCCGCCCAATCGTATCGGGGCAGAGAACGAACCACTCGGACGAAAACGCCTCGGCCAATTCGTCGAAATCCCGACCAGTCCGCGCAAGGCCATGCCACATCACCAAGGCAGGTTTCGACGGGTCCCCCCATTCGCAAACATGGATTTCGTGGTCTTCGATCGGAACGAAGACGTGCCGCGGCACCATCACACGCCCCCCATGCACAGGTATTTGACTTCGAGGTATTCATCGATCCCGTACTTTGATCCCTCGCGCCCGATCCCGCTTTCTTTTACGCCGCCAAAGGGGGCTACTTCGGTCGACACGATCCCTTCGTTGATCCCGACCATGCCGCTTTCCAGTGCACCCGCCACGCGCCAGCAGCGGCCAATATCGCGGCTGTAGAAATAAGCAGAGAGGCCGAATTCCGTGGCATTCGCTTGTGCGATCGCTTCCTCTTCCGTCTCGAATTTGAACAGCGGAGCAACGGGCCCGAACGTCTCTTCGGTGGCGACCACCATGTCGGATGTCACGCCCGTCAGGATCGTCGGTTGATAGAGCGTACCGCCCTGGTCATGTGGTTCGCCGCCCAAGATCGCGGTCGCGCCTTTGGACGTCGCATCGGCGACGTGCGCCTTGACCTTTTCAAGCGCTTTGCTGTTGATCAGCGGTCCTTGCTGTGTCTCGCCCTCAAGACCTGGACCGACATGAAAGGCCGAGACTGCGGCTTTCAGCTTTTCCGCGAAAGCATCGTAAACGCCCGCTTGAACATAGATGCGATTGGCGCAGACGCAGGTTTGGCCCGTGTTGCGGAACTTGGAGGCGATGCAGCCCTGCACCGCAGCATCAAGGTCGGCGTCATCAAAGACGATGAACGGCGCGTTGCCGCCCAGCTCAAGGCTCATCTTCTTTACCGTGTCCGCGCATTGGCGCATCAAAATCTTGCCGGTCGCAGTGGAGCCGGTGAAGGACATTTTGCGCACAATTGGGTTGCCGGTCATTTCACCGCCCACATCCGCCGCCTTCGCCCGCGATGACGTGATGATCGACAAAAGCCCCGCAGGCAGGCCCGCACGTTCGGCCAAAACGGCCATCGCCAGCGCGCTTAAGGGGGTGTCTTCTGCAGGCTTCACGACCATCGGGCAGCCTGCGGCAAGCGCTGGGGCGACCTTGCGCGTGATCATCGCGATCGGAAAGTTCCAGGGCGTGATCGCAGCGGTCACGCCGATGGGCTCTTTGACAACCACGATGCGCTTGTCGGCGCCGTGCGCCGGGATCACATCGCCATAGGCGCGACGGCCTTCTTCGGCAAACCAATCGATAAAGGACGCGCCATAGACGACCTCACCCATCGCTTCCGCCATTGGTTTGCCCTGCTCGGCGACCATCAACGTGGCAAGGTCTTGCTGCGCCTCCATCATCAGGTCGTACCAACGGCGCAGGATGCGGGCGCGGTCCTTTGCGATCATCGCGCGCCAGGCTGGCCAGGCAGCGTTGGCAGCCTCAATAGCGCGGCGCGTCTCGGCCCGACCCATGTCGGGTACGTCGGCGATGTGGCTGCCGCCCGCGGGGTTCGTAACGGCAAAGGTCGCACCATCATCGGCCTGCGCCCAGAGGCAGCCGACCAAGGCGTCAGATCGCAACAGCGAAGGATCATTCAGGGAAAGGGTCATTCAGTAGGCAGCCTTATAAATGGCAAGCGCATCGGCCTCGGTGACCGCGCGCGGATTGTTGACAAGAAGCCGGGTCTGGATCATCGCCTGTTCGGCCATGCGCGGCAGGTCCGACTGGGTGATCCCAACGCTGCGCAGCTGTGTGGGCAGACCAATGGTGTCCCGCAGGCCCGACATGCGTTCGATAAAGCTGCCGCATCGCGTTTGGCTGGGTGCTTCGCTTAGATCGGGGAAAACATCGCAGGCCAGATCGGCATATTGTGCCTCACACTTCGGCGCAGAGAACTCCATCACATGCGGCAGGACCAAGCCGATGGAAATGCCGTGCGGTTGGTGGAAGATCCCGCCAATGGGATAGGCAAGCGCATGAACGGCCGCGACAGGGGAATTCCCAAAGGCCATACCAGCCAGCAGCGAGCCCAGCAGCATGTCAGAGCGTGCCTGCAAGTTCCGGCCATCTTCGACCACCGTGACAAGGTTCGCGCCAAGAAGACGCAGCGCTTGGCGGGCCAGCACTTGACTGATCGGGTTATTGTTCGCCGCCGTGCTGGTGTAGCCCTCGATCGCGTGAACCATCGCGTCATAGCCTGTGGCCGCTGTGACTGGCGCAGGCAAACCAAGCGTGAGTTCCGCATCGAGGACGGCCACGTCCGGCAACGTAATCGGCGTTACCACGCCCTTCTTGACCTCGGCCCCCACGGTGACGATGGCCACTGGCGTCGCCTCTGACCCCGTGCCCGCCGTCGTGGGGATTTGCATCAAAGGCAGTCGCGGCCCCTGAGCGAGGCCGACACCGTAAATGTCGCCGATGGTCTCGCCGCCGCCCACAAGCAGCGCAACAAGCTTGGCCACGTCCATAGACGAGCCGCCCCCCAACCCGATGACACCCTCAACACCCGCGGCCTTTGCCTGATCGGTCGCTGCCAGCACCACCCGTTCGGGTGGGTCCGCGACGACATCCTGAAAGACCTCAACAGCGATACCGCCCGCAGTGAGACCGCTCACGACAGGATCCAATAGACCAGCGCCGACAAGGCCCGGATCCGTTACGACCATAACCTTTGTGCCAATCCTGGATTTCACCACCGGGCCCAAACGGGACGCCAGACCAGGCTCTGACAGGATCGTGGTGGGAGAATTGAACGTAAAACTCATCACTCAGCCCTTCCACAGACCAAGCTGTTTCAAGCCCGTTTCGATGAAATCTTCTGACCATTCTTGAACATAGTGGCCTGCGTTCTCGACTTCGTGTGGCGCATAGGCCCCGTTGATGATCCCGTGCAATTGGCGCATGCGTTCAGGGGTAATGACCGGGTCCTTCATCCCCATCGCCATAAAACACTGACCGTCCCACGCTTCGGTCAGCCACTTGCGAGCGGTCAAGCTGGTCTCCAACCCCTCTTTGGCCGCCTCTGAAAACACACCGTCCTCAGGGCGCATGATCAGTTCGGGAAAGCGCCGCACGCCGCCTTTGAACGACGCATCGGGGAATGGTGCGTCATACGCATAAACCTCGGCGTCGCTCAGATGCGGCGTGCGCGAGCCGATCCACGTGCCGACCGGGTTGTCATATTTGCTGCGGTTTTCTTTGCGCCAGGTGTTGAAACCGGGCGTCGGCTCTTCTCCGTGGGGCATAGAGGTGTTCATCAGGAACATGCGCGTGAACCGCTCGGGCATATCCATGATGAGGCTCATCATCAGAATGCCACCCCAATCCTGTGCCACGAGGCAGATGTTCTTGAGATCCAGTCTTTCGACAAACGCCTTCAGCGAATTCCGGTGGAAATGATAGCCGTAGTCGCTGTCTTCCTTTGGCTTATCGCTCCGGCCAAAGCCATACATATCAAGCGCAACCGTCCGATGCCCTTGCGCAACGAACACGGGGATCATTTTGCGATACACATAAGACCACGACGGCGTGCCATGTACGCACAGCATCGTGACCTCGCTGTCCTGCGGCCCTTCGTCGACGTAATGCATCCGCAAGCCTTCAAAGCCGGAAAGATCGTCGACATATTGTGGCGCAAAGGGCCAACCCGGAAGATTGTTGAACCGGTCGTCCGGCGTGCGCTGTGCATCAATGGTCATGCGAAACCTCAGATGTGAGTTTGGTAAAGAAATCGATCACCCGGGCATTGGCTGCGTCGGGGGTTTCGAGGTGCACGAAATGGCCTGCGCCTTCGGCAATCTCGACCTCGGCGTCCGTGAAATATTGCGGCAGCGTGTCAGCCCAATCGGCCTTGATCACCGGATCGTGCGCGCCCCAGAAAAAGCGCGCGGGCGTCTCTATGGGTGGTAGCGAAGGCGCGCCGTTTCGGACAAGCGCCATGCGCGCGGCATGTGTTGCGCGATACCACGCAAAGCCGCCCGCTATGTTGTCAGGGGCCATGAAATTGTCGACAAATGCGTCGATGACCTGGTCCACCACGCTATCCGCATGCGCCCAATGCCTCAGCATCCCTTCATAGAAAATCCGGCAGGTTTCGCGGCTATGGCCGACAAGCGCTTGGGCCCAAGACAGCTGATTGAAGCTTTGATACCAGATCTCTGGCACGTGATCGGCGTCGACCCATCTGCGGCCAATGCCGGGATGTGGACCATTGAAAAAGAAAAGCCCCGTGACCCGTTCAGGCGCCATGCGCGCCACGTTTTGCGCGACATAGGCGCCAACGTCATGCCCGACGAGGCCAAACCGTGCGATGCCAAGCGCGTCAGCAAGCGCCAAGAGATCACTGGCGTGTTCTTGCGGGCCGAACTCTTCTGGCCCAGCGCGCTTTGTCTCGCCAAAGCCGCGAAAGTCCGGCGCAATCACGTCAAAGTGCTGGGCAAGTGCCGGAATATTGCGATGCCAGCCCCACCAAAATTCCGGCCATCCATGCAGCAGGAAGATCGGAGCGCCCTGCCCTTCGCGGACAAAATGCATCTCGATACCATTGACGGCGGCATATCCGTGCGCCCAGGCGCCGCTGGCGGCAAGATCCCTCACCGCGAAACCCATCCGCCAGAGAACGGGAACACTTGCCCGACATAGAAATCGCTTTCGTCGCCCGCAAGGAACAGAGCCGAGGCCGCGCTTTCCCAACCATAGGCCAGCCGGCCCAATGGGGCGCCTTTGATCCGCGCCTTGAATTCGTCCGTCGCAGTGTACTCAGGCGGAAAATACGTAGGATTTTCAACAAAGGTTTGGGC
Source organism: uncultured Rhodobacterales bacterium (assembly GCA_964649815.1). GTDB lineage: Bacteria > Pseudomonadota > Alphaproteobacteria > Rhodobacterales > Rhodobacteraceae. Next base: position 46,843 of record CAZYQC010000017.1, read on the forward strand.
GATCGCGTTGACGTGCACATTGTGCGGCGCAACCTCGACGCCTACGTCCTGAACATAGGACAGCTGCGCACCCCGCGCCGAGCCGTAGGCGCTGTAGTTGGGCATGCCTTTCAGCGCAGATGCACTGCCCATCACGACAATCTTGCCCTTTCGCCGCTCTACCATCTGCGGCAGCACAGCCCGGCAGAGGCGATGGAGTGGAAAGACCATCGCCTCATACATCGCCGCAAAGGTTGCATCGTCGGTCGCAAAGACCGAAGTGCGTGGCTGCTCGGCGGCGAGGTTCGCGATCAACACGTCAACATGCCCCGCCTCTTCGATCAGCGCTTCGCAGGCACCGGGCTTTTTCAGGTCCCGATCATCCGCAACAAGCTCTGCGCCTTCCTTTTCGAAAAGCGACACCAGGTCGGCCCCCATGAAAGCGCTGATCTGAGTAATGACGACCCGTTTGCCAGCCATCCGTTGCATCTCGTCTCCTCCCAAAGCGGTCGATGCGGTGGCGCGTGAGGCCCAGTTCTGAGCAAGGAAGGCCTAGGGCGCCGTTTTTGACGCTCTGACAAAAACTAGTTATTGACGCATTGTCAAATACTTTTTTGACGCCTGGTCAAAAACACGCTAGATGGCGAGGTGCAAATCTAGGTGAGAGAATGAGACCCAGAAAATTCGAAGAAGACGCGGTGCTCGCCCTCGCTTTCGACAGCTTTTGGCGAAAGGGCGTACGTGGCACATCGATCGCCGATATCGCCCGGGACGCTGGCGTGCAAAGGGGCTCGCTCTACAACGCCTATGGCTCAAAAGAGGCACTGTTTCTAAAGGCTTACGCACGGTATGCGGCGGACTACACGGCCACGATCTCGGCTGCATTGGCCACCGGCACGCTGCGCGACAAGCTTGATCGTTTCTTCCACGTCGCCATCCAGAACTTCGCCGAAGGCACGCCGCCAAGGGGATGTCCGACGACCCGCGGCCTGATGGAGCTTTCTGCACCGGGCGAACATGGTCTGCCCGAAGAAGCGCGCGTTGTTTTCGCCGAATTGCTCAAACAAGTCGAAGACGAATTGGCCGCCGCCTTCCAAACCGGTGTCGAGGCCGGCGAATTCGGCGGAGACCCCAGAGCCTCGGCCGAACACATCCTCGCCGTCGTGCGCGGCCTGGTCGTCATCGACAGCGCCTGCCAAAACCCAGATAAACTGCACCAAATCGCGAGACACACCATCGATCTTTTGCTGTCCGCACAGACGGGCGCTTAGCGGTTTGGATGGCCAAATTGCCCAAACAGAGCGCCCTGCGGCTGGGTTCATTCTGACGTTTGTGTGTCCAGCACAATTTCTGATCAGCGCCTCTCAGCAAACCTTTTCGAATAGGGTTCGGTGTCGACCAATGCTGCGTGATATCGGCAAGATGGCTGTTTTTTACGATCAGAACCCGTTACTGATCCCGGTCGACGGCAGCTACGTTCGTGGAAATTAAAACAACACGCCAGCGTCGGCCGCCTCTGAATTCAAAGCGACAGCACAAAGCCTCGAAAAACCGGGAAGATATTCAGCCCGAAAACCGGAGAGATCGCTTGTGAAAAGTGGGTGGCGGACAGGAAGGGATTCGAACCCTCGAGACGGTTTCCCGCCTACGCACTTTCCAGGCGCGCGCCTTCGACCACTCGGCCACCTGTCCGCCGACGTCTCTATCGAAGAACGCTAGGGATGTGCAAGTCGCTTTCGTGCTTTTTCGCTTGAGCGTGCGTGCTGGGCTTTAGCTGTCCAAATGCAGGTTGATCCGGCGGTTGTTGCGCCCTTTGTTTTCGATGCGGCCCAGCCGCAGGCGGCCGATCTCGCCGGTTCTGGCGACGTGGGTGCCGCCGCAGGGCTGGAGATCGATCTGATTGTTGCCGTCGCCGATCTGCACCATTCTGATCCGACCAGAGCCGCGCGGCGGGCGGACGCCGATTGTTTTGACCAAATCAGGGTTTGCGTCCAGTTCTGCTTCGTCGATCCACATATCGCGCACAACGAAATCCTGCTCGACAAAGGCGTTCAGCGTAACCTCGATGGCTTCTTTGTCGTCTGGCGCCTCTTCCATGTCGAAATCCAGACGCCCCTTGAACGCCCCAATCGAGCCGCCTGTCACCCCATAGGGAAGGACAACCGACAAAAGGTGCAGCGCCGTGTGGACGCGCATATGGCCCAGGCGGCGCTCCCAGTTGAGGCTCTGGGTCACCCAGGTTCCCACCGGCGGCAGCGCCACAGGTTCGGCGGGCACAAGCACGATGTCGTCGCCCTGCCCTTTGACCGAGGTGGCGATGTCCATCCGGTTGCCTTGCCAATGCAGCGTCCCGCTGTCGCCAGGCTGTCCGCCACCTGTGGGGTAGAACAAGGACTGATCCAACACGATGCCGCCTTCGTCTGTATGTCCGGTCACACGCGCCTCGGCTTCGCGCAGGTATGGATCTTCACGAAACAGCATCGTTGTCATGCCTAGGTCTCCTTGGGATGTGGCGCAGGCGTGCCATCTGGATCAGGATCACGCAAGGTTTCCGGGTTGCGCAGCCAAAGATCGGTTTGCGCGAAGGGGATCTCGATATCTTCGGCAACAAACCGTTCAACAATCTGATGAAGGATATCGTTTTTGACGCTCATCACCCAGTTTACATCCCGCAAAATGGCGCGAATTTCAAAGTCCAGTGACGAGGCGCCAAGGCCGGTGAACATGACCGCTGGCGGTGGATGCGCCACGATCATGGGATGCGCCTCGGCGATCTCCATCAATAGCTCTTCTACACGTCGGGTGTTGGTCCCGTAGGCAACGCCAACCGGCACAATCAGGCGACCGACCGTATTGCCGCGCGTGTAATTCGTGACAGTCCCGCTGACCAAATCCGCGTTCGGCACGATCACATCGGTTCTGTCAAAGGTTTCGATCCGGGTCGAGCGGACAGAGATATCGCGCACATATCCCATATGCCCGCCGACCTCGATCCAGTCCCCTTCGGAAATCGGGCGTTCAATGAGCAATATGATCCCCGAGACAAAGTTCGAGACGATGTTCTGCAAGCCAAAGCCAATGCCGACCGACAGCGCGCCGGCAACGATGGCCACACTGGACAGATCAATGCCCGCAGCCGTTATGGCGACCAAGGCGGCCAGAAAGATACCGACATAGCCCAGGCCCGAGACGACGGCGACCTGGCCACCAGGGTCGATGTTGGTCTTGGGCAAAACGCTGGTCTTCATCAGCCCCTGCACGGTCCGGGTCAGGAAATAGCCCAGCAGGAACACAATCAGCAGCGTAAAGAACGAACCCGGCGAGATGGTCGTTTCACCAATTGTCAGCCCATTGCGCAATTGCGCGTAGAACTCGGTCAGATCGGTGACACGCGCGCCCCAGACCAAGGCCAAGACCGGCAAAAAGCACAGGCCCACCAGAAATCCGATCAACGTAGGGATTAGGGCGTCGTGGCCATCCTCACCCGGCGTGAAAAAGGCATAGGCATCCCGGATCGCATCCTGCAACAGAACGAGGAACCCAAAGATGCCAAGCGATACCACGGATTGCCAGAACATGCCCACGGCGGCGACACGGAACCCAAAGGCCGCCAGGATGGGGGCCAACACGGCCACCAGCATCGCCGCACGACCGGCCAGAACGATGCCGGAATTGCGAAAGGCGGATTCCGCGCTCATCTGCGCGTCTTCGGGGTCGCTTTGACGCAAAAGCTGGCCCAAGCGGAAAAATGCGACGGCCGCCAACACAATAAGGATGAAATCAACAACGGCGAGAGTGGCTTCGGCCAATTCAACGGATGCAGACAGTTGATCCCAAACCAGCTTTAGCCCACCCAGAACGCCCAGCGTGCCGACATGCACCTGCCCTTCGCGCTTGCGCTCGATTGGCAATCCAATCGGGGTGCCGATTTCGGGGTCGTCAGAGAACAAACGCCCGCCCAGCCACAGCATCGTCAAAATGGCGGTCGCCACCATCGGCAAGGCCCGCAGCAATGGCTCCATCGCGTCGCCGTAAAGGCCAGAGGTAAAGACCGCGTAGACCAGGGCGAACATACCCAAGAGCGGCAAGACAATCTGGCCGATGGATACCAGGAACCCCAAAAACGATGGCGAGCGCCCACTGGCCATACGCGACACGCGCAGTGCCAAATCCCCCATGAACCGGCGCCCGCGCGACAGGCACACAAAGGCGAAAGCAAGCGACACAATCAACAGCGGCAGCACATTCTGAGCCGCCCGCAGCCGGTCTGGGTCCGAGATCGCCTGCCCCGTGCCGCGCACCACATTGCCAAGCGTTTGCGCAACATCGCTCAGGGCCTGAGGCCACCAAACCGGGTTGATGGGCCAAGGCCCCATGCGCAGGAGCGTGTCAGCGCGGCGGGCTCTTAGGATCGTGTCGATTTCTCCGATCAGGCCATCGGCCCGCGAAAACGCCGCCTGTGCCGTGCGCACGGGCGCGATTTGACGGGACAACGCATCGGTTAGCTCGGCGCGTTGGGCTGCAATATCTTCGGGCTCGCTCTCGCCTTCTGGGGGGGCGGGCCCCAGCGCGGCAATTTGCTCGCGCAGAGTATCCGCACGCGGATCATTCGCCCCAGCGGCGTCCTCAAACCGCGTGCGCCAGACGACAAGGCTTGATCGCAGGCGGTCCAGTCGCGCTTCGGAGACATTGCCCTGCTCGATCGTCAGCTCAGCGCGCTGTGCGACGGCCTCCCAGGCGTCGTAATCCGGGCCAGAGGCGGTTTGCGCCTGTGCGCTGACGGCAAGGCACACAGCAACCAGGCACGCCCACAGCACATTGCGCAAGCGGCCCAGCCCGTCCATCACTGATCCTCGAACACACCCGGTATCGTAGACGGACCCGGGCGCAGCCAATCAGGGCAAGGCAGGCCCTTTTCCGTCAGGAAATCCGGATTGAACAATTTGGATTGATACCGTGTTCCGTAATCGCAAAGGATCGTGACGATCGTGTGGCCCGGGCCCAATTCGCGCGCCATGCGGATGGCCCCTGCGATGTTGATGCCGGTCGATCCGCCCATCACAAGACCTTCGTCGCGCAACAGATCAAAGACAATTGGCAAGGCTTCTTGGTCGGGCACATTGCAAACGAAATCAGGGGCAAAGCCATCCAGGTTTGCCGTGATCCGCGCCTGTCCAATGCCTTCGCTGATCGATCCGCCCTCAGATTTCAGCTCTCCGGTGGTGTAATATCTGTAAAGCGCCGCACCATCAGGATCGACAAGCCCGACTTTCACGCCTTTGGGCTGTAGATAGGCGGCGACGCCAGACACTGTGCCGCCCGATCCTGCCGCGCAGATGAACCCATCCACTTTGCCCCCGGTCTGTTCCCAGATCTCGGGGCCTGTGGTTTCGATATGCGCCTGGCGGTTCGCAACGTTGTCGAATTGGTTGGCCCAAATGGCGCCATTGGGCAGCTCATTCGCCAGCTTTTCTGCCAAACGCCCGGAATAGCGCACAAAGTTGTTGGGATTGCGATAAGGCGCGGCTGGCACTTCCACCAGATCGGCCCCCGCAAGGCGCAGCATGTCCTTTTTTTCCTGGCTTTGCGTCTCGGGGATAACGATCACGGTCCGAAACCCCATCGACGCGCCCACCAGCGCCAAACCGATGCCGGTGTTTCCCGCGGTCCCTTCGACAATCGTACCGCCAGGCTGCAAGTCACCGCGCGCAACCGCCGCGTTGATGATCGACAAAGCCGCCCGGTCTTTTACAGATTGCCCAGGGTTCAGGAACTCTGCCTTTCCCAAAATCGTACAGCCCGTCTCTTCGGATGCTTTGCGCAGTTTGATCAGGGGCGTGTTTCCGACAGCAGCGGCCAGATCAGAGGCATAGTGCATGCTCATTCCTCTCAGATAGTCGTGATTTGTCTACCGCCGGTGCAGCAGGACCTCAACCGCCAGATCGCAGCCGTGATCGATGATGCGCCAGCCAATAGATCGCCGTGGCCATAGGCGCGTTCCCAATCTGCAACGTCTCGGCCTGGTTCATGAGCGCGTCAAACGACAGGATGTGGCTGCGGATATCTTCGCCTTCGCTGGCAAGCCCGCCAGTTCCCGTAACGTCATCCGGCAAGTCGCACAGGCCCACGTAGATGTAAAAGAAATCGGTCACAGAACCGGGTGAGGCATAGGCCTCGGCCACCGGTTCGAGCCTTGTCAGCGTCAGGCCCGCCTCTTCTTGCGCCTCGCGAAAGGCGCAATCTTCGGGCGTTTCACCTGCGTCGACAAGACCGGCTATAGGCTCCATCAACCACAGCGTTTTGTCCCCGCGCCCCCACAGACCCATGCGAACCTGTTCAACCAGCAAGACACGATCCCGCACAGGATCATAAGGCAAAACGATCGCTGCATCGGTGCCAATGAAAATCTCGCGGGTGATTTCGTCAGACATCCGCCCCGCAAAGGTTTCATAGCACGCCTTGATTTGGTCAAAGGCGAAAAATCCGCTGTAGGCGCGCTGCGTGAACGTGCGCTCGATCGCGCCGTCTAGCGTCCCGGCGCCATGCTTGCTGGATTGCGCGCGCAGACGCGACGCAGCCCGCGCTGTGATCCGCGGCATAAGTGCCGCGACATCCTGTGGGCTGCGTTGACCATAATAGGACATGACCTCTTCGGCAGCGAAAAGCGTCAAAGCACCAAACCGGTCTGCCCAGTCTTGGACCGCCCAAGCGTCTTTGCCAGCCCAACGGCCCTTGGGAGGCATGTAAACCAACGCTTTAAGATCACCCTCCAAGATTTTGCTTTTGAGCGAATAATCAAAGATCAGTTCAAAAAAATCCAGACGCGCGCGTTCTTCTTCTGTGACACGCAGCAAAAGATCACCCGGCGCCCAGGCGCCGGCTGATGCCTCTAGAATTGGAAAAGC
>CAZYQC010000018.1:0-24471 GCA_964649815.1 uncultured Rhodobacterales bacterium
AGCCATCGGCTTGGCGGGCGACCTTGCCCGTTTCCAGTGTCAGCGTTTCCTCGCCCCACTGGATGGATTTTTTGGTTTCGTTGAACATCAAACGTTTCCTCGAAGGGAGCACTCGCGGGCCCTCCCGCGTCTCCCGATTGCATGGTGGCCCCATTGCCACCGCCCCCAATCCTTTTGCACGCGCCCGGAGGCCAAAGGCGACACGTCTCAGATGCGCGGGCCTTACAGGAGTTTCAAGGAGTTTGAAAGGGAAGAAGCTGTGGTGTTACGTTCCACCGCGGATAGGTGGCACGGCGGATGCGAGGGGTTTCACCCCTCGCGCTCCCCGAGAGTATTTTGGTCCAAAAGAAGGGGGGGTTATTCAGCTTTCGGGCCGGGGAAGGGGCCAAGGCAGCTGGTTCGGTGAGAGACCTGGAATACGTGGTTATAAAGCTGGGCGACCCATTGTTTGCCCTCCATCGTCTGTTCCAGATGTCGTAGGGCTGGGCCGATGAGCGGGTTTACCTGAGACCAGAAGAAGTTGGGGAATTGCTCCATGAGGTCCATCGGTGTCGCGTAGCCGAGTTTCTCTGCCATGCCGGTTTCGACAAATTCGTGATAGAGGCCGTTGATTTTGCGGTGGTAAAACGGGTCGGCCATTTGGCCGATCAGGTCAGCCGCGCGCACGAGCGCGGGTTCGCTGTCGGTGATGGCGTATTTTGGGTCATTCGGGACAGGGAAGGCGGTGAAATCGACAGCCTCAGCGATGCGCTCTTCGTCGACGATTTGCGACGGGCCAAAGCGTTGGCGCGCGTACATTTTGCCACGCTCGACGTGGTAGGGGGCAAGAAAGGCGTCTGAGGCGCCGCGCGGCGGGGTGATTTTGTCGCCGGCTGCGTTGATCACGACTTCGGTTTCGGTGTCACCGTCAAGAACCTGGCGGGAATAGCCGATGTCGTGGATCAGCAGGGCGATGATGAAGTGCAACCAATCGTCGGGATGCAGCGCGCGGGTGACCAATTGGCCGCGGATGATCTGTTGGCCAACCAGCGTGACCATCATCGTGTGTTCGGCATTGTGATAAAGCGCGTCTGAATTGCCCAACCGTTCCAACACCATGCGCGCGCCGCCTTTGATATAGGCGGCGTATTCCTCTTTGCGGCCAGAGAAATACTCAAGATAGGTACGCGCGAGGTATTCGCCGAATTCCGCGGCCACGGTGGCCGTTGGGTTGAACATGACGTCTAAGCCCTTTGCGATCGATCGATAATATGAATGCTACAAGAGTGCGGGCGATCTGAAAAGCGGCAGGTTGGGGTCTTGCTGGATACTAGCGGTTTGTGCATTGCGGGCAGCTGGGTTCGCGCTGGGCGCGTCGAATGGAGGGTTCGAGCGCTTGGTGGGCACAAAAAAACCGCGCTCAGCGGCGCGGTTTTCTGTTCCGATATAGGGCGGCCTTAGCGGCGCAGGCCCAGGCGCTTGATCAAATCGGTGTAACGCGCCTCTTCTTTGCCTTTCAGGTAGTCCAGCAATTTGCGGCGCTGGGCGACCATTTTCAAAAGACCGCGGCGGCCGTGATTGTCTTTTTTGTGTGTTTTGAAGTGCTCGGTCAGCGTGGCGATCCGGGACGACAAAATTGCAACCTGTACTTCTGGCGAGCCAGTGTCGCCCTCTTTGAGGCCGTATTCTTTCATCAAGCGCTGTTTTTCTTCAGCTGTAATCGACATCGGGGTCTCCTTCGAAGGTTAGTGTGATGGCGCAGGCCGGGATGTCGTCCAGCACAGGCCCGTGGAGGTTCCGCAGCGACTCAACGCCAATGCGGATGCGGGTGATTAGGGGATGCGTTGCGAAAAGGCAAAGGAAAATTCGCCTGCCATCAAAAGCGGGTCGTTAAAAGCACGCTACACGACAGGCATTCCTGATGTCTTCGCTAAACTCATCGGCAGCAAAGCGATATCCTCTGCCGTTAGGTCGCCCGGGTGACGAACCTCGGCTATGACACGATTTTCAAGCAAAACCTGCGTCATCTCTGGCAAATCTGCGTCCCGTCCGAGCGAAAGCCTGGGGAGGGTCGGCTGGGCGTCATCATAGACGACGACCAGCATGTCTTCGTCCGGGTTGAAATCCAACACGCGGGCGGGGCCGTCATCCGGGTCGATCCAGTCGCCAAGCAGAATATGATCTGCGCCCGAGCCGGCCGTAACACTGTCAAAGGCCCCTGCGATCAAAGTGTCATCACCGCCGCCGCCATTTACAAAGTCTGGCGCCGGGGCAGGCCCGTCGCGCCCGTCGACCAAATCATGCCCCCAGCCACCAAACAGCGCATCCTGACCACTGCCGCCAATAAGGCAATCATTGCCGAGACCGCCTTGCAAAGCGTCGTCGCCGCTGTGTCCGATCAACAGATCATACCCGTCGCCGCCATGTAAATCATCTGCCCCTGGTCCGCCGGCGAGGGTGTCGTCGTTACTTTGACCGAAAATGGCATCATCACCCGCGCCACCCTGGGCGATGTCATCGCCGCCTCCGGCAAAGATGGTGTCCTGGCCTGCATCGCCAGCGAGCGTGTCGAGACCGCTCATCCCATGCAGGTCGTCATTGCCACCCGCTCCCCAGATCGCGTCATCGCCTGCGTAGCCACCGATTTGGTCACCTCCGGCTGTGCCTGTGATTGCGTCATCGGCCTCTGTGTCTGCGATGATCGCGCCGTTCACAGGGGGCTCTTGGAAATCCGCAAAACCGGCCCGCGCCGAGGGGGCGGAGGTTTCTGCGCCCTCTGCCTCGCCCGACACTGGGTCTTCTTCCGTCTCTTCATTCGCGTCGCTTGAGAAATCTACCATCGCCACGGCACCCGCCGCGATCAGACCCAAAACGCCAGCCAACATGAGCATTGCAAGATCACCCCGATCTCCACCATTGAAGGCGAAGGTATGGCAGACAGCGCGGTTTTGGATCAAGGAAGATTGGGTTAAGTGGTTAATAAATATAAGCTAAATCAAATTTTAACCGGATTGGATCCAAAGGACAGGCTGCTGGCTGTAGGCTACATACAACGGATGCCGGGGATGGCCATCTTTGGTCAGGCCTAGATGCAGGATACGCGCGCCAGCCTGTTGTAAGGCCGCGTGCACCGCGGCGCCGCGGCTTTGATGTGCGCCGTGAACGCCCCAAGCTGCGATGACGTCATCGGCCCAGTTGGCCCATTTTGCCAAGGCTTTGTCGTTGTCTTCTCCGACGGGCGATGTGGCCTTTTTCAAAGCGGCCGGGTCTGTATCGCACCACGCGAAGATATTGGTAACCGCGAAACCGCCATAGCCCAAAGCGCGCGCGCGACGCTCACAGCGCTCGACCGTGGGGTCGTTTTGCACCTCTGTTGCGGTTGAGGGGTTCAACATGACAAAGTTGACCCGTCGGCCAGCCTCATCCCAGACCCGTGTCAGGCTGTAGCGATATCCTTCGCAAGCCGAATAGACGGCTGTTGACGGAGCGTCGCCTTTGACATGTGTTCGGGTAATCATGCGACGGTCTTGCCAGCGCGTAACCGTCGCATCAATCCCTTATTCTGCGGGAACTGTTGTTGGTTTGCGGAACAGGCTCAGGCGGGCGTCATACGCTTCCATGATCCAAGCCGCGACCAGCGCGTAAAGGACATGACCCCACAAGGCGACCCAGGTGATCCCGGTAAAGCCAAGGAACGGTTTATTCCCGGTGACCAAATGCGCCATGACATAAAGCGCGAAGACCCAAAGGGCGACGCCGTAGGCAACGGCCGCCAGCGACCAGTGCAGCCTGGGCAAAACCGCCTGTTGCAACGGTCGTGCGATGGTAAACCATCCGATTGCGTAAAAGACCACACCCGTCAGCGTATGCAAAACGTAGGCCGCGCCAGAGGGGTTTGCGCCAAAGACCGTTTTCAACGTCGCACCGGCCAAGCCAACGGGCGCCAACTTGGCATAACCGAACAATGGGGCCAGACCTTGACCAAAGGCATCAAAGGCGAGGGTCGCAACGGCGCCCGCAGTCAAAACCGTGGTGGCTGTTCGCGTGTCAATCATTGTGTTCTCCAATCCAACTGTGCGTGTTGAACTGCAGATGGCTGTCACGGTGGGCCACGTCAGTGGTTTTCACGCAACAATGAGGAGAGCCATGAATTTTGTAATAAATTCTGAAACATACCGCTCTTGGCGGTGCCGCCAGCGTGAGCGGTGTTGCAAGTGTTACAGGTTAAAGACCCGCGAAGGATGCAACTCGCCCGCCTTGAGCCTACCTATTGCGATTGCCGCACCTTCGTACGATCCCCAGCACTCGCTGCCATAGGCAAGATCGCAGGGCAGAACCATGCCCGGGTTGCCATTGCGAAGACGTGTCACACCCTCCGGCGTGACTTTTACTTCGTCCAAATCGGCCAACCCAATCTCCATCGGCTGAAGGTAGGCATCCAAAGCGTCAGACTTTGCGTGCTTGTCCAAAAGCGCGAAATCCATCGCCTCGTCCACGTCGAACGGACCCGACCAAATGCGCCTTAGGGTGACAACGTGGCCATAGCATCCAAGAGCCTGGCCCAAATCGCGCGCAATGGATCTGACATAGCCGCCTTTGCCACACACCAGACGCAGATCGACATGATCGGCATCCGGCCGGTCTTGCAGCGTCAGTTCCTCAACCCACAAAGGCCGCGCAGCAAGCTCAAGGCTCTCGCCGTCGCGGGCGCGTTTGTAGGCGCGTTCGCCGTCAACTTTGACCGCCGAGAATTGTGGCGGCACTTGTTGGATTTCTCCCACAAATCTGTGCAACGCTTCGCTGATCGCCTCTGTCTCGGGGCGCAGGTCTGAGCGATCGGTCGCCTCACCTTCGGCGTCGTCGGTGTTGGTGGCCACCCCGAGCCTGACGCGGAAATCATAAGCCTTCATTGCATCAGTGATATAGGGGACGGTCTTTGTCGCTTCACCAAGAGCCACAGCCAAAACGCCTGTTGCCTCAGGGTCCAGCGTCCCGGCATGGCCTGCCTTTTTCGCGTCAAAGGCCCAGCGGACTTTGTTCACCACAGCCGTGGAAGTCAGACCAGCGGGCTTGTCGATGACAACCCAACCGGAAATGTCGCGCCCTTTGCGTTTGCGTGCCATGATATGCCTGTGCCGATCTCGGAATGGGCGTGGGCGATAGCACCGCCGACTGTGTCCGTCAATCGCAGCCTCAAGGAAGCGGAACGACCGTCCCGACGATTGGTCCAAGCGAAAAGCCAAAGTCTTTGCGATCCAGTTCGGGCGCGTACAGCCGCGAGATATTGCCGTCGAAATAAAGCGCCTGCGGCAGTTTCAACACGTCTTTGAAAAACCGCGCGAAGGTGTGAAAATTCACCGGTGCATCCGACATCACAAAGACCGCCGCTTGCCCGTCGGACGTTGTTCCAACGCCATTGCGGATAAATTTGGACGTACCACTTTCCAGAAAGCGCGGGTGAAGCGCGCCATCAATCACCAGCATCGGGCCCGATTGACTCGCAAAATCGCAAACCGGCGCGACCTTTTGAAAGGTAAGCGTTTCGATCACATCCAACCGCCCAGAGCGGGCGCAAAAGACGCCGTTCGGCAACAGACCAAAGTTCCCCGGTCCGGCGCGCGTCATCAATTGCTGCGCTTCGCGCCCGTCTTCGACGTAGTAGCCCACCGGTCTGCGGTCCGGGTGATACATGCCCGCGTTCATCGCAAAGCTCAGCCGAAGCCCCTCTGCCGCTAGCGCCTCGTCAATGGCAGAAAACTGGCCCAAAACCGCGCCTTCGCTGTCGTAGAGAAACAGTCGAACGGCATCGGTCTGCGCGTCCACGCGGCAAAAGCTGAAAGGCACATTTTCAAAAGTCCGCGTCTCGCAGGTTGTGGCCCAGGCCACACCCGTCCACGCCCACCAGATCAAAGCCGCCGTAAACGCGCTAAGGCGCATCAATGGTCCACGTCCCGCCGCACATCATCTTGCGAAAACAGGCGCCGTGTGTCGTCCATCCGATCAAACGTTTCATCTATGCGGAACCGCAAGTCGGGCGAAAACTTTAGCGCAAGCTTTTTGGCGACCACCCGTCGCAGCTCGGACTTGTTGCGCGCCAGCAAGCTCACCGCGTTTTCCTTGCCAGCGCCGCCCAGCGGCAGAACATAGGCTGTGGCGATCTTCAAATCCGACGATGTGCGCACTTCGCCAACTGTGATGGACAGCGCGTTCAACTCAGGGTCATGTATATCGCCGCGCGCCAGCACCTCAGCCAAGGTGCGGCGGATCAGCTCTCCTACACGAAGCTGTCTTTGTGACGGGCCAGGGCCGTCATGGAACTTGTTCTTGGCCATGAAAGGCATCTAAGACGAAGTGATCGATTTGCCAAGCAAAGGAAGACCCAAGCCATGACCGATAAGATGAAGATCGCCGTTGCAGGTGTGTCGGGCCGCATGGGTCAGATGCTTGTCGAAACACTCTCCAGCAGCGAGACGGCGCAGCTTGTCGCTGCGACCGAACGGCCCGGTCACGATTGGGTTGGCCAAGATGTCGGTCAAATGCTGCGCGGTTTGCCAAGCGGTGTGACCGTCACCGACGACATTCAAAAGGCCTGTGCCGCCGCCGATGCCATCATCGATTTCACCGCGCCGATTGCGACTGTGGCATTGGCCCCTGTCGCGGCTCAGGCCGGAACCGCGCATGTGATCGGCACCACCGGTATGACGGACGCGGATATCGCCACATTGGCCGCCATCCCAAATGCGCGGATTGTGCGAGCAGGAAACATGAGTTTGGGCGTAAACCTTTTGGTGAGCCTAACCCGCCAAGTCGCAGCCGCGCTTGACGAGGATTTCGACATCGAAGTGATCGAAGCGCACCATCACCACAAAGTCGACGCGCCGTCGGGCACTGCGCTGATGCTGGGCGAGGCCGCCGCCGACGGTCGTGGTATTTCGCTATCTGACGCAAAAGACAGCGGTCGCGACGGCATCACCGGTGCCCGAACCCGCGGCGATATCGGCTTTTCCGCCATTCGCGGCGGTGACATTGTCGGCGAGCACGACGTTCTCTTTGCCGGTCCAGCGGAACGGATCGTGTTGCGCCACGTTGCCACCGACCGCGCGCTTTTTGCCCGCGGCGCGATCAAAGCGGCCCTGTGGGTGCGCGACCGCAGCCCCGGGCATTATTCAATGGAAGATGTTCTGGGGCTGAGCGGCGCATAAGCCGCAGAACTTTTTTTGAACCAGATAGGGAAGCCGCGCGTATCATCTTATGACCGTTAGCTTCGGGGTGAAGAATGCGCGCTTCTTATCTTTGGACAGCCTTATTTGGTTTGGCGCTCTCTGCCAGCGTCGCGCAGGCGGATTTGCAAGTCGTTCAATCCAAATCCGAGTTTGTGAAACTGATCGACGGCAAAACCCTGACCCGCCCGCTGATCAAACTGCAAGTCTCAACCGGCGGTACGATAACGGGCCGCGGTGCGCGCTGGGACGTCACCGGAACCTGGAGTTGGCAAGATGGGTTCTTTTGCCGCGACCTGATTTGGGGCGGTGATGCACTGCCCTACAATTGCCAAGAGGTGCGCGCCCACGGCGACAAAATTCGTTTTACCTCTGATCGTGGAACAGGCAACTATGCAGACTTTCGCCTGCGCTGACGCTTAGAAATCGACGGCGATGCCCTTTTTCTCCCAATCGCCATAGCGCACAGGCTCGGGCCCGTCGCGCCCGCCCAATTCCTCAGGCAGATTTAACGCCTTTGCCTTTTTGCGTCGCTCCTCGGCCTCTGCCAACGCTCTTTGCGCCGCGGGTGGCAGGTCTTTTTGGCGGCTTTGCTCTTTTTCATCCATAACGAGGTTGATATACGCCGCCGTCTTCCCGGTGCAACCGTCGAACAGAAAGAGAGTCCGATTTGAACGAAAAGGGTCTTCCAGCGCGTCGCAGCGCGATTTGGTTGTTGGATCAGATCATCGATGACGGCCGTTTGATGTCGGATCTTGTGGCGGGCGGCGGTTTGCAGCACCTCTCACCGGCGGACCGCGCCCGGGCGCAACGCTTGGCCACCGAAACGCTGAGGGGGTTGGAGCGCGCGGATCGCCTGCTTCAAAAGCACCTTAGCAAGTACCCACCGACCCATGTGCGCAACGCCCTTCGGTTAGGCGCGACCGAGCTGTGCCAAGGTGGCGCGGCGCATGGCGTCGTCAATGACCTTGTGCAAATCGTCGGCCGTCACAAGCGGCACGGGCGCCTCAAGGGTTTGGTCAACGCCGTCTTGCGCAAAGTTGCCGCTGACGGGCCAGAGGCTTGGGCCGCGCTGCGTGCGCCTCGGTTGCCCAAATGGCTGCGCGGACCGCTGTCTGAGGCTTGGGGCAGCGAAGCCATCAGCGCGATGGAACAGGCGCATTTGCGCGGCGCACCCCTTGATTTGTCCGCCGCCGCCGATCCGCAGGCCGTTGCTCAGGCCACCGGCGGCACGCTCTTGCCCACCGGTTCCGTGCGTCTGACCGATCCTGGCCAGGTCTCGACCATCCCTGGATACCAAGACGGCACCTGGTGGGTTCAGGATGCCGCCGCCGCATTGCCTGCGCGCATTCTTGGGCCGCAACACGGCGAAGCGATCCTTGACCTCTGCGCAGCGCCCGGCGGCAAAACGCTGCAACTGGCGGCCGCTGGCGCGACGGTCACGGCTGTCGATATCTCTAGTCAGCGTCTGGGGCGCTTGCGCGAAAACCTCGCCCGAACGGGTTTGCCTACTTTGGTTCAGGCAAAGGACGCATTTGACGTCACAGGAACATGGGATGCGATTTTGCTGGATGCGCCGTGTTCCGCCACTGGCACCATCCGCCGCCACCCCGATTTGCCCTTCGCCAAAGACGGCTCTGAATTTGGCGGGCTCATTGATCTGCAGGCCAAGTTGCTTGACCATGCATGGACGCTCTTGAAACCTGGCGGTCGGCTTGTGTTTTGCACCTGCTCGCTGCTTCCCGACGAAGGCGAAGTTCAAATAGAAGAGGCTTTGTCCCGCCATTCCGACATGACACCCATGCCAGACGCATACGCCAAACCCGGCATCGACCCGTCCTGGAAAACCGAAGAAGGCGGGCTGCGTTTGCGTCCCGATTATTGGGCAGACCTTGGGGGCATGGACGGATTTTACATCGCGGCTCTGCAGAAAGCTTAACCTTAGCCGTAAATCCCGGTGACTTACGCGCCGACAAAGGGTATGGTTCGTCAAAGCGCAAAAAGACGCGTCGAGGCAGTTATCATGTCCCACGATCGGGGGTTCAGGCCCCGCTTCAACAGGTTCATGAACCGTTGGCACGCCCGCCGCTCTGCGCGGATGGGCACAGCAACGGCGTTCGTAAACGCGCCCGAACCCCGCACAATCGGAAGTTTTGCCAGAGGTCGGCAACTTGTTGCCGGGAACTACCTGTTCGCAGGTCACTTGATCGAAGGCAAAGATCAAATCATCTGGGATGTGACCCCACCAACGCGCGCTTTCACATCCGACGTACAAGGCTTTGCCTGGCTCGACGATCTTGCATCTGTCGGCGATGGGTCGACCCGCACACTTGCACAAACATGGCTCTGGTCTTGGATCGACCATTACGGGCGCGGCACAGGCTCCGGCTGGACGCCCGATCTGACCGGGCGACGTCTGATCCGCTGGATCAGCCACGCTGTGTTTCTCTTGCGGGGTCAGGACACGCCAGCCTCACAGGCATTTTTTAAGTCGTTGGGCCACCAGACGTACTTTCTGTCTAAGCGCTGGCACACGTCTGAACCCGGACTGCCCCGGTTCGAAGCGCTTACTGGGCTGATCTATGCCGCTCTGGCGTTGGAGGGCCTCGAAGATCTGGCCGCCCCTGCGGTATCGGCCCTCGCCAAAGAATGCGCGCAACAAATCGATGCCGAAGGCGGATTGCCCACCCGCAACCCCGAAGAGTTGTTGTCGGTGTTTACCCTGCTCACCTGGGCGACAGCGGCCCTAAGCGAGGCAGGCAAAGCAACACCGGCTCAGCATATCGCAGCCATCGAACGCATCGCACCCACCCTGCGCACATTGCGCCACGCCGACGGTAGTCTTGCACGGTTTCACGGTGGCGGGCGCGGTCAGGACGGTTGGCTTGACCACGCCCTTGCGGCATCCGGCATCAAAAAGCGCCAAGCAGACGGCCTTGCAATGGGCTATGCCCGGCTTAGCGCAGGCCGGACCAGCATTATCGTGGATGCATCTGTTCCGCCCAAAGGCAAAGCCAGCAACGGCGCGCATGCTTCGTCGCTCGCGTTTGAGCTTATTTCGGGCAGACGCGCCCTGATCGTAAATTGCGGCTCTGGCGCCAGCTTTGGCCCAGACTGGCGCCGCGCGGGCCGCGCCACACCATCGCATTCCACACTCAGCTTGGATGGTCTGTCGTCATCGCGCATCGATGGCGAAGATCAGGACGGCTATGAACCGCTGGCCGATGGCCCAACCCGCGTTCCCATTGAAATCTCAAACGCGTCAGACGGTCTGCGCTTTCAGGGTGGTCACAATGGCTATGGCCTTACGCATGGTCTCACGCATGTGCGCACGCTTGAACTTACTTTCGATGGGCGCGGCATGGCGGGCGAAGACATGTTGCTTGCCATCGAAAACGATGAAAAACGCCGTTTCGACAAATCAATGGATGCGCATGGGCTCGAAGGCATTCCTTTCGCGATCCGCTTTCACATTCACCCCGAGGTCGACGTCGCCCTCGATTTGGCAGGTGCGGCAGTGTCTATGGCACTCAAATCCGGTGAAATTTGGGTGTTTCGCCATGACGGCACGCAAACAATCGATCTTCAGCCAAGCGTGTATCTTGAGAAAGGGCGCCTCAAACCACGTGCGACACAACAGATCGTTCTCACTGGCCGGGCGATGGAGTATGCCACGCGCATTCGCTGGTCTTTGTCCAAAGCGCAGGACACCGCCATTGGCGTGCGTGATCTGCGACAAGACGACATAGACCTGTCCTTCCAAGGCTAGCTGCCAGAAAGACCATCATGACCCCTGATCTCACCCCCGTGCGCCGCGCTTTGATTTCTGTCTCTGACAAAACCGGGCTGGAGGAATTCGCGACCGCTCTGGCACAAGCCGGGGTTTCATTGCTCAGCACTGGCGGCACCGCGCGCGCCCTGCGTGATGCTGGTCTCGACGTGCAAGACGTCGCAGAGGCCACTGGCTTTCCCGAGATGATGGACGGTCGGGTCAAAACGCTTCATCCGGTCGTGCACGGCGGCCTGCTGGCCTTGCGCGATAACTCGGATCACGTGGCCTCGATGACGGAACACGGCATCGACAGGATCGACCTGGTCGTCGTGAACCTCTATCCCTTCGAGGCCACCGTCGCCAAGGGCGCCGGCTATGACGAGGCGATTGAAAACATCGATATCGGCGGTCCCGCGATGATCCGTTCTGCCGCCAAGAACCACCGCTTTGTCAGTGTCATCACCGACGTCGAAGATTACCGGCCGTTCATCGACGCTCTTCAGGCAAATGATGGCCAGGTGCCTTATGCATTGCGCCAATCGCTCGCCCAGACCGCCTATGCCAGAACCGCCGCCTATGACACGGCTGTCAGCTCGTGGATGGCGGCGCAGATGGATCTGACAGCCCCGCGCCGCCGCACGGTCGGCGGCACGCTCGCGCAAAGTTTGCGTTACGGCGAAAACCCCCACCAAGCGGCAGCCTTCTATACAGATGGGTCGGCTCGCCCAGGTGTGGCCACCGCCACCCAGCATCAGGGCAAAGAGCTAAGCTATAACAACATCAACGACACCGACGCCGCCTTTGAGCTCGTCTCTGAATTTGCAACCAACGGCGCCCCTGCTTGCGCAATCATCAAACACGCAAATCCCTGCGGCGTGGCAACCGGAGCGACATTGCGCGAGGCTTACAATCGCGCCTTCGACTGTGATCGCACCAGCGCGTTTGGCGGTATCATTGCACTGAACCAAACGTTGGATGGGCCGACCGCTCAGGACATTATTGGCATCCTGACCGAGGTTGTTATCGCGCCTGACGCCGACGAAGACGCGCGCGCCGTCTTTGCATCCAAACCGAACCTACGCCTGCTGACGACAGGCAGCCTTGCTGACCCCTCCGCGGCTCTGATGGCGATCAAGCAGGTCAGTGGCGGCTTTCTGGTGCAAGACAAAGACACCGGAGTGCTGAGCGAAGCCGCCCTCAAGGTGGTCACCAAACGCGCGCCAACAGAGGCCGAGTTGCAGGACATGCGTTTCGCTTGGACCGTCGCGAAACACGTCAAATCAAACGCCATCGTCTATGCCAAGGACGGTGCAACCGTCGGCGTAGGGGCTGGACAAATGAGCCGCGTTGACAGCACCCGCATTGCGGCGCGCAAGGCACAGGACATGGTTGAAACGCTTGGCTTGCCACAGACCCCGACCACTGGCTCGGTGGTTGCGTCGGATGCGTTTTTTCCCTTTCCCGACGGTCTTTTGACAGCGGCCGAGGCCGGCGCCACGGCGGTCATCCAACCGGGCGGGTCAATGCGTGATGATCAAGTGATCGCTGCGGCAGACGACGCCGGTCTTGCGATGGTCTTCACTGGCATGCGCCACTTTAGGCATTGACCGATGCGCGCGCTTGGACTTGCCGCAGGAATTGCCTTGGTCGTCGACCAAGTGACCAAATACACCGTCATTCACGCAATGGAGCTGGCGCGCATCCGCTCGATTGACGTCTTCCCGCCCTTTTTGAATTTTCGCTACGGCGAAAATCGCGGGATCAACTTTGGTCTCTTTGATCAGGACGCCGGTCAAACCTGGTTTCTGATTTGCCTCGCAGTCTTTGTCTGCGCGACATTGCTGTGGTGGCTGCGCCGCAATCCGCAATCAACGTTGACTTATATCTCGGGCGGCTTGTTGGTGGGCGGTGCATTGGGCAATGTCGTGGATCGCGTTTACTATGGCTATGTCCTCGATTTCCTCAACATGTCCTGCTGCGGTATCGACAATCCGTTCGTCTTCAACGTTGCCGACATCTTCATCTTCGCCGGCGCGATTGGCTTGATCTTCTTTGCCGATGACGGCAGTCCACGCAAAAAGGGCGGGTGACATTCCCCTTCTGCTTGCTGTAGGAGGGAACAAATGGGTGGGAGAAAGCACATGCGCCTTTGGGCCATAGCTTTGATTGCGTCTGTCGGCCTGAGCGCCTGCAACGATATTGGCCTGCGCGATTTGCGCGGCGACGGTGACGGGCCGGATGAATTTCTGGTTTTGCCCGGCAAGCCCTTGCAGCAACCTGAAAGCTTTTCCGTTCTCCCTACGCCCACTCCAGGCGGTAGCAACATCACTGATGCGACCCCATTGCAAGATGGCGTGACCGCTTTGGGTGGACGTTTGTCCGATCCCAATGCGGGCATTCCCGCGGGCGACGGCGCCGTTGTGCGCCACGCAAGCCGCTTTGGCACCGATCCAGCGGTGCGCGAAAAGCTGGCCGAAGAAGACGCAGCCTTCCGCAAACGCCGCGCGCGATTCACCCAAATTCGCCTCTTCCGCGTCGACCGGTATTACGAAGCCTATGACAAGCAGGACATTGACCCGCATAAGGTCAATACGGCCTATGAACGTGCGGGCGTCAAAACGCCAACAGCGCCGCCGCCTCCTCGCCGTCGCCGCTAAGATAACGCATTCGTGGCAGGGTGCGCCCTTGAACAAACGGGCCTGACCCACATTTGGCTTTGCAAGTGACACTGTAAGGAGAGTGCCATGTCCGCGATGCGGCTTGCTTTGTGTTTTCTGATCGCCCTGGTGCCGTGGCGTGCCGTTGCCGCAGAAGAGGGCGTAACAACCTTCACGCTGGAAAACGGCATGGATGTTGTGGTCGTCGAAGATCACCGCGCGCCGGTCGTGCAACACATGGTCTGGTATCGCGCGGGCTCTGCTGATGAGCCACCCGGCGCGTCCGGCATTGCACACTTTTTGGAACATCTGATGTTCAAAGCAACCGATACGCTCGCCTCGGGCGAACTCTCGGCGACAGTGGCTGCCAACGGCGGACGCGACAACGCGTTCACAAGCTATGATTACACCGCCTATTTCCAACGGGTCGCAGCCGACCGGCTGGAATTGATGATGCAGATGGAGGCCGACCGGATGCGCAATATCCGCGTCACTGATCAGGATTTCGCATCCGAACGCGGCGTGATCATCGAAGAACGCAACCAACGCACGGAAAACAACCCGCGCGCCCTGTTTTCGGAACGGATGAATGCCGTGCTGTACCACAACCACGGCTACGGCATCCCGATCATCGGGTGGCGGCACGAGATGGAAACGCTAGGCCGCGCGGAATTCGATGCCTTTTATGATCGGTTCTATCACCCGAACAACGCGATCCTCGTGGTGTCGGGCGACGTCTATCCTGAGGAGGTGCGTGCGCTGGCTGAAAAGCATTACGGCGCGATCCCGGCCAAGGCTGATCTGCAGCCGCCTAAGCGGACGCAAGAACCGCCAAGCTTGACCGAACGTCGTCTGATCTATCGCGACGCGCGCGTCGCCCAACCTTATGTTTCGCGCGCCTACCGCGCCCCAGAACGCGACCCCGGCGATCAGGAGGCCGCTGCTGCCTTGGTCATGCTGGCAGAGCTTTTGGGCGGTGGAACCACCAGCTTTCTGACCGAGCAATTGCAATTCGAACAAGAGCTGGCCGTCTATGCGGGCGCATTTTACTCTGGCACCTCGCGCGATGACACCTCCTTTGGCGTCGTTGTTGTGCCGAGCCCGGGTGTCACACTTGAAGAAGCCGAAGCCGCGATGGACGCAAGCATTCAGCAATTCATGGCCCAGGACATCGATGTAGAAAAGCTTGAGCGCATCAAAATGCAGCTCCGCGCCAGCCAGATCTATGCAAGAGACAACGTTGATGGCATCGCAAATCGCTATGGCCGCGCTCTGGCCACTGGTCTGACCGTCGAAGACGTGCAGGCCTGGCCAGACATCCTTCAGGCGGTCACACCCGACGACATCCTTGCCGCCGCCCGCGCGATCTTTCGCCCGGAGGCTTCGGTGACGGGCTATCTGATGTCAGATACAGAGGTGACACAATGATCCGCCTAAGCGCATTTCTGGTTTTCGTTGTCTGCGCCCTTCCAGCTTGGGCCGAGGTCAAGATCCAAGAGGTCATCAGCCCCGGCGGGATCAAAGCCTGGCTGGTGCAAGAACCCTCGATCCCTTTTGCGGCCCTCGAGCTGCGGTTTCGCGGTGGAACATCGCTTGATGCGCCTGAAAAACGCGGCGCGACCTATCTGATGACAGGTCTGTTAGAGGAAG
This sequence comes from uncultured Rhodobacterales bacterium, assembly GCA_964649815.1. Lineage (GTDB taxonomy): Bacteria > Pseudomonadota > Alphaproteobacteria > Rhodobacterales > Rhodobacteraceae. The sequence continues at coordinate 15,279 of CAZYQC010000018.1, forward strand.
GGGCAGGCGATCTTGATGCGCGCGAGTTTGCCAAGGCCGTTGAGGCATTGGCCGCCTCTTTTGACTATGACGCAGGCGACGACAGCGTGTCTGTCTCGGCCCGGTTTTTGACAGAGAACCGGGACGCGGCGGTGGCGCTTTTGCGCAGCTCGATCGTCGCGCCAACATTTGACCAATCCGCTTTGGATCGGGTGCGTGATCAAGTGCTCTCTGGGTTACGATCAGATGCCACCAACCCCAACGACATCGCCCGCAAAGCCTTTGATGCTGCGATTTACGGCGATCATCCCTATGGCTCTCCCAAAGAGGGGAGCATCGACAGCGTCGCTGCGCTGACACGCCAGGATATGATCGACGCGCATCGCGCCGTTTTCGCCAAAGACCGTCTCTATGTCGGAGCGGCTGGCGACATCTCGGCCGAGGCATTGGGGCTGCTTTTGGATGATCTTCTTGGTGCGTTGCCAGACACCGGAGCAGCGATGCCGCCAGCGATTGAGCCCAAGTTCGACGGCAGCACGACCGTCGTGTCCTTTGACACACCACAATCTGTCGCTTTGTTCGGCCAGCCAGGGATTTCGCAAGACGACCCCGACTTTTTTGCTGCGCGGATCCTGAACCAGATCCTTGGCGCGGGTGGATTTGAATCGCGCCTCATGACCGAAGTCCGCGAAAAGCGTGGCCTGACATACGGGGTTTATTCCTATCTGGTGCCGCTTGATCTGGCCAACAGCCTTCAAGGGCAGGTGGCCTCGGCCAATGACCGGATCGCTGATGCGATTGACGTGATCAAGGATGAATGGCGCAAAGCAGCCAGCGTTGGCGTGACCGCCAAAGAGGTTGAGGCCGCAAAAACCTATATCACCGGTGCTTATCCGCTGCGCTTTGACGGCAACGGCCCCATCGCGCGGATCATGGTGGGAATGCAGATGTTGGGCTTGCCCATCGACTATATTCCGACGCGCAATGACAAGGTGAATGCCGTTACGGTGGAAGATGTGAACCGGATGGCGGCAGAGCTGTTGGATCCAGCCAAGCTGACCTTTGTGGTTGTTGGCCAGCCCGAAGGCCTGGGGGATCAGGTTTCGCAATGATATCGGATCGCCTGCGGCGATCCGATCCGCGGGGCTCCGCCCCGCACCCCGGAGTATTTTGATCCAAAAGAAGAAGGGGGCGGATTATTCGCCGTAGGGGATCCAGATGTTCTTGACCTCGGTCGCGGCGGTCAGGAAGGTTTTGCCTTCGCCTTCGGGGCCCATCCAATCGGTGGTTTTTCCGTTGTTGACCCAGCTGCGTTTGAGATTTGTGGCGGCACCGCGTTCGATGATGGATGCCAGATTTGTGCCGGAGAAGGACCAGACGGCGTCAATATCCATATGTGTGGCGGCGGGTTGAGCGAGGTCTGCATGTGATCCGGTGAGGATGTTCACGACGCCCGCGGGGACATCGGATGTGTCCAGAACTTGATAGAAGTCGGTGGCCGCAAGCGGGAAGGGCTCGGACGCGATGAGGGTGATGCGATTGCCCATCGCGATGGCAGGCGCCATGAGAGAGACAAGGCCTAGAAGGGGAGCGGTGTCAGGGCAGAAGGCGGCGATTTTGCCGACGGGTTCCTTCATCGCCAGAGCGACGCCCCGGATCGGGACGCTGTGGGCCTGGCCGTCGAATTTGTCGGCCCAAGCGGCATAGGTAAAGAGGCGCTGGACGCTTTTGGCAACCTCGTCCGCGCCTTTGCGCCCACCTTGCAATGCGTCGATACGTGCGGCGAACTCGGCGCTGCGGGCTTCGAGATTTTCTGCAACGTAGTAGAGGATTTGCGCGCGCAGGTGCCCTGTGGTTTTGGCCCAGCCGCTGGCTGCGTTCATTGCTTCGGTCGCGTTGCGCAGGTCTTTGCGGTTGGCAATCGGCGCTTGGCCCAAAAGACGGCCTTGCTTGGAATAGACCTCTTTTGAGTATCCACCGTCGGGGCGGGCTTGTTTTCCGCCGATATAGAGTTTCGGAGTGCGGTCCACCGTGTCTGCGGGGGCGCCGGATCCGGTATAGGCGGCCACAGGCGCGAGCGGTTTCGATGCGGTTTTGGGTTTCGTGTAGGCCTCAAGCCCTTCCCAGCCGCCTTCGCGGCCAAAGCCGCTTTCGCGCATGCCGCCAAAGCCGGCGGCTGCGTCAAACATGTTTGTGCCGTTGACCCAAACCACGCCAGCGACCAGCTTGGGCGCTATGTCGAGCGCAAGGTTGATGTTTTCCGTCCACAGCGTCGCGGCGAGGCCATAGCGTGTGTTGTTGGCGATTTGGATGGCTTCGGCGGGGGTACGGAAGGTTGTTGAGACCAGCACGGGCCCAAAGATCTCTTCCTGCATAAGGCGGTCGGCGGTGTCCAAGCCCGTGATCAGCGTGGGGGGATAAAAGCAGCCGTCGTCGGGCAAGGGAGATGCCGCGCGGTAGAGGCTGCCACGATCATTGGCCTCCACCATGTCTGTGATTGTTGCCAATTGAACCGGATCGACCACCGCGCCGACATCGATGGCTTTGTCGAGGGGGTTGCCAATGCGCAGCTTGTCCATGCGGGCTTTGAGTTTGGCATAAAAAGCGTCTGCAACGGGTTGATGAACCAGCAAGCGCGACCCGGCACAGCAGACCTGGCCCTGATTGAACCAGATCGCATCGACCAGACCTTCGACGGCACTGTCGAGATCAGCGTCGTCAAAGACGATGTAGGGTGACTTGCCGCCCAATTCGAGCGTCAGGGCTTTGCCGCTGCCGGCGGTGGCTTCTCTGATCTTGCGCCCCACGTCAGTGGAGCCTGTAAAGGCGATTTTGTCGACCTCGGCGGCAACGATCATCTCGCCCACAGCACCGTCGCCTGTGACGATGTTAACAACACCTTTCGGCACGCCAGCCTGGCGGCATATGTCCGCAAAGAGAAGCGCTGTGAGCGATGTGTATTCCGCAGGTTTCAGAACGACCGTGTTGCCCATCGCCAAGGCGGGCGCGATCTTCCAGGCCAGCATCAACAAAGGGAAGTTCCAGGGAATGATTTGCCCACACACACCCAGCGCGACGCGGTCAGGCAATTCTTGGGCCATCAATTGCGCCATGCCCGCGTGGTAATAGAAATGCCGCTGTGCCAGCGGAATATCGATGTCGCGGCTTTCCCGAATGGGTTTACCATTGTCGAGCGTTTCCAAAACCGCAAAAAGGCGCGCGTGTTTCTGCAGCAGCCGCGCAATCGCATAAAGCACACGCGCCCGCCCGTGCCCGCCCAGTTTCTCCCATTTGGGTTGCGCTTTGCGCGCCGCAAGAACGGCGGCATCGACGTCGGCGGCACTGGCTTGGCTGAGCGTTGCCAACACCTCTCCGGTTGCAGGGTTGCGGCTTTCAAAGCCATCACTGGGCGCGGTGAATGTTCCGTTGATGAAATGCCCGAACCGGTCGCCCTGATCGACCAGCCAAGCCAGCGCTTCGGCCGCACTCTCTGGCGCGGGCCCGTATTCCATCGTGTCGAAGATCTCTTTTACTGTCATTCTGCGCCTCTGATCTTTCGGAGTTATGCGGCCGCCTGGGTCAGTCGACCGGTCGCTTTTCGTTAACGACGACGGCCGCGCCTGACCGGCCCATCCTGACCTCGTCAATGTATAGAATTTGTGTCGGCATCGGCCCGCCGTGTTTGCTCACAAAGGATCGGTAGATGCCGTATTTGAACCGAAAATCCTTGGGCACGAAATTTATGAAATCACGTATCTGAGCTCTCCGAATACCATCGATATAGACCTCAAAAAGCTGGGCCCCGTTGCGTGTGTCCAGATGCAAGGCAACATCAGTCCAACGTCCCCGCATTTGGTCAATGCGCGCCAGATCGAGGTAGCGCACATCGTCACGCACGTTTGTTGCGGACCCGGTTAGAATGTGAATGCCCGCGCGATAGGAATTGCCGCGCATTTCGAGCTGAACCAGCGGCGGAAACGAAGGCAATCCCCGCGCCGTACCGGATGGGCCGCCCTTTTGGTGGATCTGGCCAACGGTCGTGTTGACCCGCGCACTCGTTTGGAAGTCCGGCGGCAGAAAAACGCTGAACCCGATCCATTGGACGGTTCCATAGCGCCAGCTTTTTTTGAGACGGATCTCAGATCTTTCCCGATCCGTGGTGCAATCGTTCCAGCCTTCGTTGCGATAGCAATCGCCGGGGCGGACTTCGAAGCGTTGCGCGCGGCGTCCGGCGCGCGTTGTGTCGCGGACGATTTGGTACCCCCATTTGGTGTTGCTGAGCGAGCGTTCGCCAGACAACCGTTGTGCCTGAGTGGGGAAAGACAGCGCAAGGCAGATCAAGGCCGCAAGCGCTGCACATAGTCCAGCGTAGCGTGCTTTGAGAAGATTGGCCTGCTTAGCCGATGGCATGGCGCCATCCCGCCGAATATGCGCCGGTAACGTGATGCTCAAGCTGGCGTTCAATATCGCCCAATAGCGACGAGGCACCAAAGCGGAACAGATCCGGCATTAACCATCGATCGCCAAGCTCTTCCTTGATCAAAGCCAGATACATCAAGGCGTCCTTCGCCTTGGAAATGCCGCCCGCAGGCTTATAGCCGACCCGTGCGCCCGTCGCCTCGTAAAAGTCGCGAATGGCACGGATCATCACAAGCGTCACCGGCAGCGTGGCGTTGACGCTTTCTTTGCCGGTCGAGGTTTTGATGAAATCCGCACCGGCCATCATGCAGACCAAAGAAGCACGCGCCACATTGCGCAAAGTGCCCAGCTCGCCCGTTGCTAGGATCGCTTTGACATGAGCGTCGCCACAGGCCGTGCGCATCTCGCGCATTTCATCATAGAGAGCCTGCCAATTGCCCTCCAACACGTGCCGCCGCGAGATGACGATATCGATCTCTTCGGCCCCAGCCGCGACGCTTTCCTCGATCTCTTTGATCCGCAGATGGAACGGCGACAGCCCAGCCGGAAATCCGGTGGAGACGGCCGCAACGGGAATGCCACTGCCCTTTAGGGCTGTGACGGCGGCGGGGATCATCTCGTGATACACACAAACAGCGCCTGTTGTGATTGGCTCCATGCCCAAGGCGTCAAGCAGATCGTGGCGGACAGGCTGCATCGCCTTTGCGCATAGCCGCTGTACACGGGCCTCGGTATCGTCCCCCGACAACGTCGTCAGATCGATGCACGAAATGGCCTTGAGCAGCCAGGCCGCCTGCCATTCCTTTTTGATCGAACGCCGCCCCGGAAGGGTCGCGGCGCGACGTTCGATGGCCGACGTGTTGGCCTGAACGCGGCGGACCCACGCCATATCCAGCGGCATGCCATCATTTCGGGGCTCGGTGACTTGCGGCAGTTGCGCCGCTGTCGGAGCTGTTGTTTCGTTCTGCGGGATCGTGTCCATGGCGCTCTCGTGATCCGGTCAATAGACCTCTGATACGTCGCATGTGCCGCTAGAATTGGCAAGGTCACGGACTCGCACACTTGTTATTGCGAATAAGTCGCAAGTGCATTGACTTCTTGCGAATGACTCTCATATTCAATCGCAGAACAGACGATCAAGCATAGGGAAGTTCAATGATCTCGACATCACGTCGCACGTTTCTGGCTACTTCTATTGCGGCTACGGCCTTGGCGGCTGTGCCTGCGATCGCCAAGACGGCGCCTGCAAACATTGTGACCACGACCGGCATGATCGCCGATCTGGTTCGCAACGTTGGCGGGGACCACGTTACCGTCACTGCTTTGATGGGGCCGGGGGTCGACCCGCACGCCTACCGCCAAACCCGCAGCGACATTGTCGCAATGACGCGCGCGGACGCTGTTTACTACCACGGCCTCTATCTCGAAGCGCAGATGGAAGACTTCTTTGCTGACCTGGCCAAGCGCCTCCCGGTGCAAGCTTTGGCCGAAAGTACAGATACCGCGCTTTTGCTGTCGCACGAAGATTACGAGGGCCGTTTTGATCCACATATCTGGATGGACCCCGCCCTGTGGGCGCCGCTTGCAGATGAAGTCGCCACTGCGCTCACCGCCCTGCGCCCCGCAGCCGAAGCGGACTTTCGCGCAAATGCCGCGACATTCAAAGACGAAGCGAAATCGCTGCACATCTATGCCAATACTGTCCTGCAATCCGTCGCGAAAGAGCGGCGGATACTGGTGACCGCCCACGACGCTTTTAGCTATTTTGGAGCCGCGCATGGTTTTGAGGTCGAAGGCATCCAAGGTATTTCCACCGAAAGCGAAGCGGGCTTGAACCGGATCAGCGCGCTGGTCGATTTACTTGTTGCGCGGGATGTGCCGGCTGTCTTTGTCGAAACATCCGTCTCCGACCGCAACGTGCGTGCTCTGATCGAAGGCGCTGCCGCGCAAGGGCACAACGTGCGTATTGGCGGGTCGCTCTTTAGCGATGCGATGGGCCCCGAAGGCACCTACGAAGGCACGTGGCTGGGTATGATCGATCACAATGTGACCACCATCTCACGCGCTTTGGGCGCCGAGGCCCCTGCAGCCGGTCGCCTTGGCAAATTAGGGAGCTAACGCGTGTCCGCCGTAACGCTTGTTCAATCCAACGCGCCCGAGGCTGACCGATCACTTCGTGCCGCAAGCCCGCTTGCGGTTCGCGGCTTGACCGTATCCTACGACGGAGCTCCTGCGCTCTTTTCGGTCGATGTCACGCTGCGACAGGGCGCCATGACCGCAATCGTTGGCCCGAACGGCGCGGGCAAATCCACGCTTTTGAAATCTGCGTTGGGCATCGTGAAAACCGTTGCCGGGAACGTCACGGTCTATGGGCAAGACATGGCGCGTATGCGCGACAAGATGGCCTATGTGCCACAACGTGCGAGCGTTGACTGGGACTTTCCGGTGCGCGTGTTCGACGTTGTCTTGATGGGCCTCTACGGCCAACTTGGTCTGCTGTCCCGCGTCCGCGCGGTTCACCGGCAAAGAGTCCACGCCTGTCTGGATCGCGTCGGCATGGCCGATTTCGCAGATCGCCAAATCGGCCAATTGTCCGGCGGGCAACAACAACGCGTTTTCCTGGCGCGCGCCTTGGCGCAAAACGCGGATATCTATCTCTTGGACGAACCTTTCGCCGGTGTGGATGCCGCGACCGAAGCGGCCATATTCGCCGTGCTGCAAAGTTTGCGCGACGAAGGCCGCACGCTGGTCGTTGTCCACCACGATCTCGCAACCGTGCGTGCCTATTTTGACGACGTGCTTTTGCTGAACAAACATGTCGTCGAACATGGCGCGGTGTCCGATGTCTTTACGGACGAAAATCTGGAAAGAACTTACGGCGGCCGTTTGTCGGTCGCCCGCGCAGACCCGGAAAGTGCTGCGGGTTAGGCCATGTTGGCTGACGCACTGCTGCTGCAACTGGGGTACAACGCCACGCTGGTGACGCTGGGCGCCACCTTGTTAGGCGTCGCAGCTGGCGTAGGCGGCACCTTTTTGTACCTTCGCAAACGCGCTTTGGTGTCTGATGCCGTGGCCCACGCCACACTGCCAGGTATCGGAATCGCATTCCTTGTCATGACCAGCCTCGGCCTCGATGGCCGCAGCCTTGCGGGTCTTTTGATCGGGGCCGCCGCCTCTGCGGGGTTTGGGCTATTGTTCCTGCAATGGCTGACGTCCCGCACGCGACTTGGCGAAGACGCGGCCATCGGGGCGATCTTGTCGGTCTTCTTTGGCTTTGGAATTGTCCTCCTTACAGTCATCCAGTCGATGCGCACCGGCCAGCAAGCGGGCCTCGAAGGGTTCTTGCTGGGCTCTACCGCGGGTATGTTGCGCTCGGACGCGATCCTGCTTGCCGTGTCCGCCGCGATTGTCTGCGCGCTTGTCATTCTGTTGCGGCGCCCTTTCACAATTCTGGCCTTTGACCCTGGCTTTGCACAGGCGACCGGGGGGCATGTCGGGCGGTTGGACCTGGCCGCGATGGGTGTCGTGCTGGCTGTTACGGTCGTCGGCATGAAGATCGTTGGCCTGATCCTGGTTGTGGCGCTGCTGATTGTGCCTCCGGTCACGGCGCGCTTTTGGTCAGACCGCGTTGATCTGGTGCTGATCACCGCAGGCTTGCTTGGCGGAGTGTCCGGCTATGTCGGCGCGGCAATCTCTGCGACTGCCCCCGCATTGCCAACTGGCCCTATCATCGTTCTGATCGGCTTTGGCCTGTTTGTATTTTCCCTGCTTTTTGCCCCGAACCGAGGGCTTTTGGCATCCCTGTTGCGCTATATGGCATACCAGCGCGCGGTGCATTTACGGCAAGGATTGCTCGCCCTGGCGCAAGGCGTCCCGATTTATGAGGCCTACACAGCGCGCTTGCTTAGACGCCAGGGCTGGCTCCGCCCAGACGGTGTCGCGACCGAAGAGGGCATCGCAAAAGCAGCCCGTGCTTTGCGCGACGAAGCCCGCTGGCGCGCGGTGAGAGAGGATCAGGACTATGCACTTGCCGCGTCGCGCTATGACGGGTTGACGGATATCGAAACCATCCTGACCGCAGATCAGCTTGTCGACATCGATGCTCGCATCTCAGGCCCGAAAGAGGTGCCGGCATGAGCGGCGCTGAATTCGTACCCTTGTCGCTGACACCCCTGCTGATTGGCATATGCGTGGCAATTGCTTGCGCGCTTCCCGGTAACTTTCTGCTGCTGCGTCGGCAAGCGCTGATCGGGGACGCCATCAGCCATGTCGTCCTACCCGGCATCGTCGCAGCGTTCCTGATGACGGGCGTCGTCACCACCTGGCCGATGCTGATCGGCGCAGCTGGCGCAGCCCTGATTGCGGTCATCTCGATCGAAGCCGTGCGCCGCCTGGGCCGCATCGAAGCGGGGGCCGCAATGGGCGTGGTGTTTACAGCCATGTTTGCTGGCGGCGTCCTTTTGCTTGAGCAATCCGACACGTCTGGCGTTCACCTTGATGTCGAACACGCGCTCTATGGCAATCTCGAAAGTCTGATCTGGCTCGATGCGACAGGCTGGGCCTCGCTGCTTGACCCGACCGCTCTGCTTGGCTTGCCGGTGGAATTGCCGCGTATGTTCCTCACGCTGATCTGCGTCGCTGTTTTCCTGTGGCTTTTTTGGCGGCCTTTGGTCGTGTCCAGTTTCGACGAGGCCTTTGCCCAGACCACAGGCATGCAGGCCGGCGCGATTGGATTGGCTTTGGTCATCGTCTCGGCCATCGCCGCCGTGGCCGCGTTTGACGCTGTCGGCTCGAT
>CAZYQC010000018.1:24571-52853 GCA_964649815.1 uncultured Rhodobacterales bacterium
ATGGGGCCGTCGGTGCGCCCATCCGCATTCGTCACCATCGAGACGATCTCGTCCCGCGCGTCCCCGCTCAGACGAAAGAGCGTGATCCTCAGCCCAGCCGCTGGCAATCCGCGCGCGGTGTCCAAAACATGTGTTGTCAGATAGCCCGTCGCTTCAGTTACCATTGTGTCCTCCGCTCGCCTGTCGCACACTGTCTTTCGCATACTCCGCGAAAGCCAATTTGACCATGACCGATCAGCCGCCCCGCTATCCTCGCAACTTTCGTGGATTGGGTGCCCATCCACCGGACGCCGCTTGGCCCGGAGGCGCTCGCATCGCGATCAGCTTTGTGCTCAATTACGAAGAGGGCGGTGAAAACAACATCTTGCATGGTGATGCGGCGTCCGAGGCGTTCTTGTCCGAGGTTGTCGGCGCTGCGCCTTGGCCGGGCCAACGGCATTGGAACATGGAATCGATCTACGAATATGGTGCGCGCGCAGGCTTTTGGCGATTGCACCGTCTCTTCACGGGCGCAGGCATTCCCGTCACGATCTATGGCGTCGCCGACGCATTGGCCCGAAGCCCTGAACACGTCGAAGCGATGCAAGCCGCGGATTGGGAAATCGCGAGCCACGGGCTCAAGTGGATCGACTACAAAGACTTCACCGCCGAGGAAGAGGAAGACCACATAAAGCAGGCCATCGCGCTGCACACCGAGGTGACAGGCGAACCGCCAAAAGGGTGGTACACGGGCCGGACCTCGATCCATACGGTCGCGCTCACGGCGGCGCAGGGCTTTGACTGGATCTCGGACACCTATGACGATGATCTGCCCTATTGGTTGCCAACCGAAACTGGGCACCAATTGGTCATTCCCTACACGCTGGATTGCAACGACATGCGATTTGCCACGGCACAGGGCTTTAACGCGGGCGATCAGTTCTATGCCTATCTCAAAGACACCTTTGATGCGCTGTACGCCGAAGGGGCGGCAGGTGCGGCCAAGATGATGTCGGTCGGTCTGCACTGTCGCCTTGCCGGTCGCCCTGGCCGTGTTCAGGCGGTTCGACGGTTTATCGAATATATCCAAGGGTTTGAGGGCGTCTGGTGCCCGCGCCGTTGCGACATTGCCGAGCATTGGAAAACCACGCATCCCCCGGCGGCGGCCATGCGGCCGCACCGGATGGAACGCGCAGCGTTTCTAGAGCATTTCGGCGGCATTTTCGAACATTCCGCATGGATTGCCGAAGGCGCCTATGGGCTCGAGCTTGGGCCTGCCCATGATTCTGCGGCAGGGTTGCACAATGCGATGTGCCGGGTCTTTCGCGTCGCCAGCGCGGACAAGCGTCTGGCGGTTTTGCGCGCGCATCCCGACCTCGCGGGCAAGCTTGCCGCCGCCAAACGCCTGACCGACGACAGCACCGCCGAACAGGCCAGCGCGGGGCTGGACGCCCTCACCGATGAAGAGCGCGCCCGTTTCACCGAGCTCAACACGGCCTACACGGCCAAGCACGGGTTTCCGTTCATCATCGCTGTGCGCGATCATTCCAAGGCAGGTATCTTGCGCGCCTTCGAGCGGCGGTTGCAGAACGACACCGAGGTTGAATTTGAAGAGGCCTGCAAACAGGTCGAGCGGATCGCACGTCTGCGGTTGGAGGCCCTCTTATGAGCCGCTATGCCTTTCCGATTGGCGGTTTGCCGGATCAAACCCAGTCCCCGCAGGGACGGGCCGTTTTCAAAACCGCTTACGCCTTTCTGCCCGCCAATACCCAACGCGACATCGTCACGTCGTTCTTGCCGGGATGGATTGGCGCGCGCGCTTGGATTTTGGCACGGCCCCTGTCTGGCTTTGCCGAGACCTTTGCCCAATACGCGGTTGAGCTTGCACCAGAAGGCGGCAGCGACGCGCCCGAGCCCGATCCAGATGCGGCGGCCTTGATCTTTGTGGCGCACGGCACTGCGCGTCTGACGCTTGGCCATGACAGCTTTGACCTCGAAGCGGGCAGTTATGTCTACATCCCGCCCTCAGCCGTTTGGACCATCTACAATTTTGGCGACACGGATTGCGGCTTTCACTGGATCCGCAAGCGGCACGTCACAGCGCCGGGTGTGTCTTTGCCAGAGGCGTTTGTCACGCATGAAGCCGAGGTTTCCCCTGTTCCGATGGAGCATTCGGATGGCAAATGGGCAACACAGCGCTTTGTCGACCCGTTTGACCTGCGCCATGATTTTCACGTCAACATTGTGAATTTCCAACCGGGCGGCCGTATCCCCTTTGCGGAAACGCATGTTATGGAGCATGGCATCTATGTTTTGGAAGGCACGGCCCAATATCTTTTGAACGAAGATTGGGTGTCCGTGGGGCCCGGAGACTTTATGTGGCTGCGCGCCTTTTGCCCGCAGGCATGTATCGCCACCGGTTCAGGGCCGTTCCGCTATTTGCTATATAAAGACGTCAACCGGCACGTGGCCCTATGACCCAAGAGATCAAAGCTCAGCCGTTGACCCGCGACGCCTTTGCGCCATTCGGGGATGTTTTGGACGCATCCGGCACGCCAGACAAGATCATCAACGCAGGCCTCTGTGGCCGCTTTCATGACCGGGCGCGGATGGATTTCGGCCCAGAGGGCAGAGCGGGCATCAGCCTGTTTGAGGCCGAAGTACGCGCGCTGCCCTATCGCTTTGATCTGCTCGAGCGGCATCCTGATGGCAGCCAAGCGTTCCTGCCCATGACGCAGCATCCTTTTCTGGTGATTACAGCGCCTGACGAAAATGGGCGCCCCGGATTTCCGCAGGCGTTTTTGACCGCGCCGGGTCAGGGCGTGAACTTTCACCGTGGCACCTGGCACGGGGTTCTGACGCCCTTGCACGCACCAGGTTTATTCGCGGTGGTTGACCGGATTGGCGACACGCCGAACCTGCAAGAAATACATCTTGACCAGCCTTACACCGTAACAGCCTGACCGGTGATGGCTGTGGCAAAGTTCGCGTTTTGACTGTCCCCGCGGGGACAACGTTGAAATTGTTGATCTTTTGTGTGAACGCAAAGTTAACGCCACTGACAACGCTTGCTCTGCTCGCGGATTCGTGGCCTGCTGACACCACGCAACCGGAGGCCTCATCATGAAAGACGACAATTTTCTGCGCGCCAACAACGCCCAACATCTGTGGCACCCGATGGGTCATCCAGGCGAGGCGATGGAGCACGCGCCGACGATTATCTCTAAGGCAGAGGGATGCGTGATCGAGGATATCGACGGCCACAAAGTTATCGACGCGGTTGGCGGGCTTTGGTGCGTTAATCTTGGCTATTCGAACGACAAGGTCAAAGAAGCGATCGCCAAGCAACTTTATGATCTGCCCTATTACTCGGCCTTTTTCGGCACCACCAACCCGCCCGCCATCGAAGCCTCTTATGCGGTGCGGGAATTTTTTGCCGACGACGGCATGAGCCGCGTGTTCTTTACCTCGGGCGGTTCGGATGCCGTTGAAACGGCACTGCGTCTGTCGCGGCAATATCACCGTCTGAGAGGCGAGGCGGGCCGGACCAAGTTCCTAAGCCTTAAGAAAGGGTATCACGGCACCCATTTTGGCGGGGCGTCCGTGAACGGAAACAACCGCTTTCGCAAAGCCTATGAGCCGTTGTTGCCCGGCTGCTATCACATGCCTGCGCCATACACCTATCGCAATCCGTTCAACGAAACGGACCCGGCCGTTCTGGCGCAACATATCGCAGAAGCGAAGGAAGATGAGATCGCCTTCCAAGGCCCCGAAAGCATCGCGGCTTTTATCATGGAGCCGATCCTGGGTGCGGGCGGTGTGATCGTCCCGCACGAAACGTTCATGCCGCTGATGCGCGACATATGCGACCGCCACGGCATTTTGATGATCGCAGACGAGGTGATCTGCGGATTTGGGCGCACGGGCCATTGGTCTGGTTCGCGCCACTGGGGCGTTCAGCCCGACATGATCACCTGCGCGAAAGGCATCACCTCGGCCTATTTCCCGGTTGGGGCCGCGTTGATGAGCGAAAAGGTCGCTTCGGTATTTGAGGAATCGGACGAAGCGGGTGCGATTTTCCACGGCTATACCTATTCTGCTCATCCGGTGGGCGCAGCGGCGGTTGTGGCGTGTTTGGAAGAAACACTGCGCCTGGACACAAAGACAAACGCAGCCGCGCGGGGCACGCAGCTTTTTGCGGCGTGTCAGGCATTGATGGACGAATTTGACCTGGTGGGCGACGTGCGCGGCGGGCATGGCCTGATGACGGGGGTCGAGCTTGTCTCGGACCGCGCGACCAAAGCGCCGCTGGATGCGGTCACGATGAAGCGTATTCACAAGGCTGCCTATGAGGCAGGTCTGATGATGCGGATCGGCGGAAACAACTTTTTGATGTCGCCCCCGCTGACGATTTCCGAGGCCGAAGTGGACCAGATCGCCTCTGCGCTGCGCACGGGCCTCAAAGCGGCGTAAGCGTATCGATCAACGGCGCGTTGTGTCCGCTTGGCCCAACGCGCCGCCTTGGGTTTGGGCATTTCGACAAAGAGACGGATCTGACGCATGTTCCGCGTCTTTCCTTGCACATTGGCAATGGGTAAGCTGAGCGACGGGAAAAAGGACGGCCGCAATGTATGACCTTGCCACATTTGGTGCCTGGCTGGAATTCGCCGTGCGATGGCTGCACGTGATTACCGCGATTGCCTGGATCGGATCGTCCTTTTACTTCATCGCCTTGGACCTTGGTCTGCACCGCGACCGCAATTTGGCAAGCGGTGCCGATGGTGAGGAATGGCAAGTCCACGGCGGCGGATTTTACCACATCCAGAAATACCTCGTTGCGCCTGAGAATATGCCGGATGGGCTGGTTTGGTTCAAATGGGAAAGCTATGCCACCTGGCTGAGCGGCTTTGCCTTGATGGTGCTGGTCTATTACCTCGGAGCGGAGTTTTACCTGATTGATCCCGCTGTTGCGGATTTGGCGACGTGGCAGGCAATCTTGCTTTCATTGGCGTCGCTGGCCTTTGGCTGGTTGGTCTACAACACCTTGTGCCGGGTTTTTGTGGACGCGGATCAGACGCTGTTGATGGTCGCGCTCTTTGGCGTCTTGGTCGCGATGGCCTATTTTTATACCAGCGTTTTCTCAGGGCGTGCGGCTCTGTTGCATCTTGGGGCGTTCACGGCGACGATTATGTCGGCCAATGTGTTCATGATCATCATCCCGAACCAAAAGATCGTGGTCGCGGATTTGATCGCGGGACGGACGCCCGATGCAAAATACGGCAAGATCGCCAAACAGCGCTCGACGCATAACAATTACCTGACCTTGCCGGTCATCTTCCTGATGCTGTCGAACCACTATCCGCTAAGCTTTGCGACCGAGTACACCTGGATCATCGCCAGCTTGGTGTTCCTCATGGGCGTGACCATTCGGCATTGGTTCAACACTCAGCACGCCCGCAAGGGAAACCCGCATTGGACATGGGCCGCGACTGCGTTGATCTTTATTGCGATCATGTGGCTCTCTACTGCGCCGATGCAGACCGAGGAAACCAAGTTGGGCGCGACAGCACAGCGCTTTGCGCAGGCCGAAGGGTTTGAGAGCGTGCACCAGATCGTCGCGGGGCGGTGCAGCATGTGCCACGCCGCGGAGCCCGCTTGGGAGGGGTTGCTGTGGGCACCCAAGGGCGTTCGCCTGGAAACCGAGGCTGATGTGGCGCATCACGCGCGGGCTATTTACCTGCAATCAGGCGTCAGCCACGCCATGCCACCCGCCAATCTGAGCTATATGGAGCCCGCCGAGCGGGCGGAGATCGTGGCGTGGTATCGTGGGGCCGTGGAATAATCCGCAGGACGCGAACTCCCTAGCAGAATCGACGCGGCGCATGCTACATATTGCAGTAGCATGTCCGTTGACCCCAACATTTCCACAGACCGGCCGGTCATTCGCCAGTTAGACGACGCAGCGATCAATCGCATTGCGGCGGGCGAGGTCGTTGAGCGGCCTGCGAGCGCGGTCAAGGAATTGGTCGAAAACGCGATTGATGCGGGCGCGCGTCGGATCACTGTCGATTACGCGGATGGTGGCAAGACGTTGATCCGCGTCACAGATGATGGATGCGGCATTGCGGCCGAGGATTTGCCCTTGGCACTTTGCCGTCATGCAACGTCAAAAATCGACGGTAGCGATCTGCTGAATATCCATACATTTGGCTTCCGGGGTGAAGCACTACCCTCTTTGGGTGCGGTGGGGCGTTTGACGATTGCCAGCCGCGTGCCGCATGCCGGAGCCTTCGAGATCGCGGTTTCGGGCGGCGAGATGGGGGCGGTGAAGCCAACAGCGTTGTCGCAGGGTACGGTCGTTACATTGCGCGATCTGTTCTTTGCGACACCTGCGCGGCTGAAATTCCTGCGCACCGATCGCGCAGAGGCGCAGGCGATTTCGGATGTCGTCAAGCGCCTGTCGATGGCAGAGCCATTTGTGCGCTTTGAGCTGCGCGATGTCAGCGGCGATCAAGCGCGCACAACCTTTGTTGCCGAAGCAGAAAGCGGTACGCCGCAAACGGCTTTGCGCGCCCGCATCGGCGCTGTTATGGGCCGCGCGTTCATTGAAAATGCGCTGACCCTTGATGCAGAGCGAGAGGGGCTGTTCCTCACAGGTCAGGCCGGTTTGCCGACGTATTCGCGGGGCTCGGCAGTTGCTCAGTTCATCTTTGTGAATGGCCGTCCTGTGCGCGACAAAATGCTGACCGGTGCATTGCGCGCGGGGTATATGGATGTCCTTAGCCGTGATCGGCATCCAGCAGCGGCGCTGTTTGTGGATTGCGATCCAACGTTGGTGGACGTGAACGTCCATCCTGCGAAATCCGAAGTTCGGTTTCGCGATCCGGGACTTGCACGGGGGTTGATTGTCTCGGGCTTGCGGCATGCCTTGGCAGAGGGAGGTCATAGGTCGTCGACGACGTTGGCGGGGGCCACGCTTGGGGCGATGGCCGAACCACCGGCTGAGGCGCGTGTGTATCAGATGGATCGACCATCGCTTGGCCCGCGCATGGCGCCTGCGACACCCATGTTCCAAGAAACGGCCGAGGCCTTTAGCGGACGGGTCGATCTGGTGGAAACGCCCGCAGAGGCAGAGACCGAAGACCTACCGCTGGGTGTTGCACGCGGGCAGGTGCACGAGAATTACATCGTTGCTCAGACGGCGCGGGGCATGGTGATTGTCGACCAGCACGCCGCGCACGAGCGGTTGGTTTATGAGCAGCTCAAGACGCAGATGGCCGAAACCGGTGTTGCGGCGCAGGCACTGCTGATCCCGGAAATCGTCGAACTCGACGCTGGGTCTGCGGCGCTTTTGCTGACGCATACGGAGGCCTTGGGGCGCATGGGGCTGACGGTGGAGGCCTTTGGCGGCGATGCGGTTGCGGTGCGCGAAACGCCCGCATTGTTGGGCGATGTCGATGCGCAGGCGCTGGTGCGCGACATTGTCGACGAGCTGCGCGATCAGGGCGATAGTGCGGCGTTGGAAACACGTCTGAACGCGGTCCTGAGCCGCGTGTCGTGTCATGGCTCCGTCCGCTCTGGGCGCAGAATGCGCGCCGAAGAAATGAACGCGCTTTTGCGACAGATGGAGGCGACCCCGATGTCGGGCCAGTGTAACCACGGGCGGCCGACGTATGTGGAACTGAAGTTAACGGATATTGAACGGTTGTTCGGGCGCACATGATCCAGGTTGGCGACATCACACTTGATTTCAGCGACCCATTGGTTCTGGCCGGTGCCGTGGGCCTGTTGCTGGCGCTGTTGGTTGTGATGTTGCTGGTCATGGCTTTGCGCGCGGCTGGTCGATCTGCGCGCGCGGTGCAACCGTTGGCACAGCAAATGTCCAACCTGGGCCAGAACCTGCACCATCTTTCAATGGGGCAAGAGGCGTTGCGCGGAGGGTTGCAGACGGTGTCTGACGCGCAGGCGAATGCACAGGCCACAGTGGTTCAGACCGTTGAGGCGCGTTTGGCCGCAGTGCAACAGCAGATGCAAGACCGTTTGGCCGACAATGCCATGCGGTCGCAGCGTTCATTGGCCGAGATGCAGGAACGTATGCGCGAAAGTTTGCATGGCACGTCCAAACAGACCGCGACTTCGCTCAGTGCGTTGCAGGAACGGCTACAGGCGATCGACAAGGCGCAAGACAACATCACGAAACTGTCCGGCGATGTTCTGAGCCTGCAAGACATTCTGTCAAACAAGCAAACCCGCGGCGCCTTTGGCGAGATTCAATTGCGTGACATCGTATCAAAGGCGCTGCCGGCGGAATCTTATGCGCTGCAGCACACGTTATCGAACGGTAAGCGGGCAGACTGCATCATACATTTGCCCAACCCACCGGGCCCGATTGTGATCGACAGCAAGTTTCCACTGGAAGCCTACGAAGCCTTGCGGGTCGCCCGCACCGATGCGGAATTGCGGGCGGCGGTTCAGAATATGAAGACGTCGGTGCGCAAACACATTCGGGACATCTCGGAAAAGTACATCATCGAGGGTGAGACGGCGGATGGCGCCTTGCTGTTTCTGCCCTCAGAGGCGGTTTACGCCGAGTTGCACGCAAACTTTTCCGATCTGGTGCGCGAAGGCTTTGATGCACGGGTGTGGATCGTTTCGCCGACGACATGCATGGCGACGCTGAACACGATGCGGGCGATCCTCAAAGATGCCCGAATGCGCGAGCAAGCAGGCGCCATCCGCAAGGAATTGGCGATGTTGGTTGCGGATGTCGATCGCCTGGGCACACGTGTCGGAAATCTGGATCGCCATTTCTCGCAGGCGTCAAAGGATATCGAAGATATCAAGATCAGCGCGGAAAAAGCGGGCAAGCGTGCCAATCGTCTCGATAACTTTGACTTTGAAGACCTTGCGCCAGAGCAATCGCCGATGGCCTTGGATGTCAAACGTCCGGCGGAATAGCGGGCTTAGGTCCAGACGCCCTCGGCGGCGGCGCGAATGGCGCGGATGTTCTCACCATAGGGCGCCGGGTTCGCGACCGAGCCGCCTTTGAACACAGCAGAGCCTGCGACGAGAACGTCGGCACCAGCCTGTGCAACCAACGGCGCGGTTTTGGGGTCCACTCCTCCATCGATTTCGATGTGTACCTCCCGCTCTCCGATCATCTGGCGGAGTTCTTGGATTTTGGCGGTCATATCGATGAAGCTTTGCCCGCCAAAGCCGGGATTGACGGTCATAACGCAGACAAGATCGACAAGGTCCAAAAGCTCACCCACCGCGCTGGCCGGCGTGCCGGGGTTAAGGGCGACGCCTGGTTTCACGCCTGCTGCGCGGATGGCTTGAAGTGTGCGGTGAATATGCGGACCGGCCTCAACATGCGCCGTCAAAACGTCAGCGCCCGCATCGGCAAATGCTTGGATATAGGGGTCAACGGGCGCGATCATGAGGTGGACATCCATAACACCTTTGATGTGCGGGCGGATGGCGGCACAGGTCGCTGGCCCAAAGGTGATGTTGGGTACGAAATGGCCGTCCATCACATCGACATGGATCCAATCGGCGCCCTGAGCCTCGGCTGCGGCGCATTCGGCGCCAAAGTTGGCAAAGTCAGCGGCGAGGATGGATGGGGCGATTTTGATGGAACGGTCGAAGACCATGAGAAATCCCTTTACGCGGTTTGGGCGCGGTATACGGGCAAGCCAAGCCAAGAGAAAGCCGTGAATGCCAACGGTGCTGACAGCGCTTTGAATTGACACGCCGCAGAGGCCGACAGACAATTATGAGACGGCAGAGCAGGAGAGCCCAAAAAATGTGGCGCGCAGTCATTTGCGGAGTGGTGATGTTGGGAACGTCACCTGCCTTTGGGCAAGACTTGCCCAAAGCAGATGCGGTCTTTCGCCCGGTCGACAGCGCAATGGTCGAGTTGGGCCATTTGCTGTTCTATGATCCGATCCTTTCGGGCAACAAATCCGTCAGCTGCGCCACCTGTCACCACCCAAAGTTCGCGACTGCCGATGGGGTCGCCTTGGGCATTGGCGATGGGGGTATTGGTTTGGGCCCGGACCGCCACGTCGACCCAGACAACCCGCCAGAACAGCGCATTCCGCGCAACGCGCCCGCGCTTTTCAACTTGGGTGCAGAAGAGTTCACGACCTTTTTCCATGACGGGCGATTAGAGCGGGATGACAGCCGACCAAGTGGACTGCGCACGCCGCTTGGCGCAGAGATGGAAACGGGGTTTGCTTCGGCCCTGAGCGCGCAGACCATGTTTCCGGTTTTGTCCGCAGACGAAATGGCCGGGCATTATTCGGAAAACGATGTTTCGCAAGCTGTCCGGCAAGGTTTGATCACTGGACCGGGCGGCGCGTGGGACATCCTGACCAAGCGCGTCGCGGCCATTCCGAATTACGCAGAACGGTTCGAAGACATCATCGGCCCGCGAGACATCCATTTTACCGATATCTCGGATGCGATTGCGCAATTCGTGGAGTTCGAGTGGCGCGGCGACAACAGCCCCTTTGATCACCACCTGCGCCTTGGGACGCCTTTGGCCGAGGATGCTGCCGCTGGAATGGCGCTGTTTTATGGCGAGGCGGGATGCGCGTCTTGCCATTCGGGCCAGTTTCAAACCGACCACGATTTTCATGCGATTGCTGTGCCTCAGGTTGGACCCGGCAAGGCCGCCCGCTTTGAACGCCACGCCAGAGATCTTGGGCGGCAGCGCGTGACCGGTGATCTGGCGGATGCCTATGCGTTTCGAACGCCGTCCTTGCGAAATGTCACGCATACCGCGCCCTATGGTCATTCCGGCAGCCTGCCAACGTTAGAAGACGCGATCCGGCATCATTTGAACCCGGTTGCCGCGTTGCGCGCTTATGACGGTGCGACGTTGAAATTGCCCCAGATGCCTGTGGATGATCTTCGCGTGGTTCAGGACGCTGCAGAGGTCGAGGCGATCGCGGCGGCAAATCAACTTGCCCCGCAAGACCTAAGCGACCGCGATGTCGACCTGATCATCGCGTTTTTGCATGCGTTGACCGATGAGCAGAGCATTCGCGGCGCGCTAGGCGTTCCAGAGAGCGTGCCAAGCGGTTTGCCCGTTGATCGGTGATGCCTTCGCGCCTGGGCGGGTGGTATTAATCGTCCGACAGCAAACCGGCGAAATGCGCAGCAAGCAGATCCCATGTCTCTTTAGAGCTGGCCGAGAGGAGGTATCCATCGCCAGACCGAAGGGCAGCAGAATAATCGCTGCCGTCAAGCATTGCGGAATGACCACCAGCCATCTGGCACAGTAGGGCACCGGCGGCGTGGTCCCACGGGTTGAGCATGCCTGACAGGCAAAAGTCGACCGCGCCTTGGGTCAGCAAGCGATATTCATGGGCCGAACAGCGCAGGTTCGACACCATTCCGAGGCCGTTGCATTTGGAATATGCAAGCGCGCGGTCTGCGGGCTCCATCAGGCGAATATGCGCAAAACCTTGCAGTTCGCCGAGCGGCTTTGCCGTTGCGGTTTTCAACGGGATTTCACGCCCCGACGTCCGGCGAGAGACAGAGGCGTGTTCGGTGTCGCAATAGAACATGTCATCGTTGAGCGGGTCATAGATGATGCCCAACACCGGGCGCCCAAACCGGCACATGGCCAAGATCGTTCCGAACATCGAAACGCCATGCGCAAAGTTCCAAGTGCCGTCGACTGGGTCGATGATAAAGCAAAGCTCGGCCTCGGCGATTTTGTCGAGCAGCTTGGCGTTTTTTGCGACGGCTTCTTCGCCGACGATCAGGGCATTGGGAAAGGCCATTTGCAGGCCGCGCGCGATCATCGCTTCGGCAGCAGTATCGGCGATTGTCACCAGGTCGTCGGGCCTGCTCTTGACGTCGATATCCTTGATATCCAACTGGCGAAAGCGCGGCAAAATCTCGGCTTTGGCCGCGCGTCTGACAAGGTTCGTGACTTGCGTGAGCTGCGCCGGAGTCAAAGGCGCGGTTATTGGCATTGGCAGTGTGTCAGTGGTCATTTCATACCCTTTTCAGACATCAATCTCGCGCCCGTAACACTTGGGCAGGACGCGCAGCAAGAGGCGGCCAGGCAAAGGCCAGTCCGGCCAACAAAGTCGCGATGACACCGCCCAAAATAATCGCAAGCGCCGATGGCCAAATGACCGAAAAATCGGTGTCCATGATGTAATAGCTGACCGCCCATCCGCCGATAATTCCGGCGGCGAGCGCGACCACACCAGCGGCAGCACCCAAAAGTGCGGCGCGGGTGGCAAAAGACCACAAGATGCGTTGGCGCGTGGCGCCCACCGTCTTGAGAATGGCCGCCTCGTAGGTCCGGGCGGCATTGCCTGCAGCTGCGGCGCCAATGAGGACCAAAAAGCCGGTCAGCAGTGTGACGGCAGCGCCGTAAGAGGTAGCAGAGGCCAGCCCGGAAAGGATGTCGGCCACGCGGTCGATGGCGTCGCGCACACGAACGGCGGTGATGTTCGGATATTGCGAGGCCAGATCACGCAAGATTGCGGCTTCGGCCTCTTCCTCGGCGTAGACGGTCGAGATGAACGTATGAGGCGCGCCTGCTAATGCTCCTGGGTTCATGGACAAGATAAATCCGATGCCAGCGGTTGAAAAGTCGACTTCGCGGAAACTGGCGATGGTGCCGGTGATGTCGCGCCCGAGGATATTGATCGTCAAGCTATCGCCGATGCTCAGGCCCATTTCTTCGGCCTCTTCCGCGGCAAAGGAAATCAATGGAGGCCCAGAGTAATCCGCGGGCCACCACTCACCTTGCAGAAGGCGCGTGTTGTCAGGGATTTCCGTCGAATACGTCACACCGCGATCACCAGAGAGGACCCAGTGATCCCCCGCGACATCGCGGGCAGGGGCGCCGTTGATCTTGGTGATGATGCCGCGCAGCATTGGCGCGCTGTCAATGCGGGATACAGCCGGATCGTTTTCCAACCGCTCCGTATAGCCGGGCATTTGATCTTTTTGGATGTCGACAAAGAAGTAACTGGGCGCGACGTCCGGTAGGTTCCCCTGGATCGCGTTGCGCAGATTGCCGTCGATCTGGCCGACCGCGGCAAGCACCGAGAGCCCAAGACCCAGCGACAACACCACAGAGGCCGCACCTTCGCGCGGGCCAGCGATAGAGGCCAAGGCCCAACGCAGGCTCGCGCGTCTGCGCACACGCCGCGCACCCAGGCGCGACAGGCGACGGATGCCGAACGCGGCCAACGTCAAAAGCAAAAGCGCGCCTGCGATGCCGCCTGCTGTCCAAAGGGTTAGCCACCATGTTTCAGAAAACCACGCGGCCACAGCCAGCAAGAGAGCCAGCGCCAATCCAGAGGCCAGCAGGTACGGCGGGCTAGGCAAAAGGTTCCCAGCGGCCAGTGCGTCGCGAAAAAGCGTTGCCGCGCGGATGTCTTCGGTTCGGGCCAAGGGCCAAAGCGTGAAGAGGAAGGCCGTCAGCAAGCCGTAAATGGCCGCTTCGATCAAAGGCTCTGGAAAAATGGTGAAGACGGCGGGAACCGGCAGGCGGGCTTCGATCAGTGGTGCGAAAAGCAATGGTCCGACGCCGCCCAGGATCAGGCCCAGGATAATGCCGACGACGGACAGAACGCCGATTTGCAGGAAATAGGTCTGAAAGATTGTGCGGCGCTCAGCTCCAAGCGTGCGCAATGTGGCGATCACCGACGTTTTCTGTGCCAAATAGGCGCGCACCGCCGCTGACACGCCCACACCACCAACTGCGAGCCCTGAGAGCCCGACAAGGACGAGAAACGCGCCCAGACGGTCTACGAATTGCGCGACGCCGGGTGCTCCGTTCCGGCTGTCGGTCCAGCGCAGGCCGCTGTTTTCAAAACGGTCCCGGGCATCTTGTTCCAACGCCGGCAGGTCAGAGCCAGGTGGCAGGCGCAACCGGTATTTGGAGTTAAAGAGCGTCCCCGGCGCGAGAAGGGAGGCGTTTTCCAGCGACGAGCGCAGCACGATCGTGCGCGGGCCGAGGCCAAAGCCACCGGCGGCGCTGTCGGGTTCTCTGGTTAGCTCGGCGGTGAGCCTAAAGTCCTGAGTGCCGAGGCGGAATGTGTCGCCGACCGTCAGGCCGAGCCGGTCGATCAAGGCGCGTTCCATGATGCCGCCGGGCAGACCGTTTTGCACGCCCAATGCCGTGGCCAAAGGCATCTGAGGCGTTAAATCAACTGTACCGATCAGCGGGTAAAGATCGTCGACCGCTTTGATTTGCGTTAGGCCACGCTCCGTTCGCTCGCCCGTTTGGACCACCGCCATTGAGCGGAAATCGGCGATTTCAGAGACGGACGTTGCGCGGCTTTCCATCCAGGCGCGTTCTTCGTCGGTTGCAAAGCGGTAGGTAAAATCGATCTCAGCGTCGCCTCCCAAGAGGGCAGCCCCTTCGCGGGCAAGGCCTGCTTCGATGGCAGAGCGAACGGAACCAACCGCCGCGATTGCGGCCACGCCCAGGGCCAGGCACGCGAGAAAGATGCGAAAGCCGCGTATGCCGCCGCGCAATTCGCGTCGGGCAAAACGGGCGGCGGTTGCGAGGCTCATTCTGCGGCGGCCTTGAGGTCGTCCGCGATCCGGCCATCTTCGAGGCGGATCACCCTATCGCACCGCTCGGCCAGAGCATTGGAATGCGTCACCAAAACTAGCGTCGCGCCATGTTTGTCGCGCAAACCAAAGAGCAGATCCATAATCGCCCCGCCATTTGCGCCATCCAAGTTTCCTGTCGGTTCATCCGCCAACAGGATGTCCGGGCGAGGGGCAGAGGCGCGCGCGAGGGCCACCCTTTGTTGTTCGCCACCCGACATTTGGCTGGGATAATGATCACCCCGATGTCCTAGACCAACGGCGTCGAGTTCCGCGGCGGCTTTGTCAAACGCATCTGCGTCGCCCGCAAGTTCGAGCGGGGTCGCGACGTTTTCCAAGGCGGTCATTGTCGGAATGAGGTGAAAGCTTTGGAACACGACGCCCATGTGATCGCGTCGAAACCGTGCGAGAGCGTCTTCGCTCATCGGTGTTAAATCCTGGCCGAGTGCGTAGATGCTCCCGCCCGTGGCGCGCTCTAGCCCGCCCATCAGCATCAAAAGCGACGATTTCCCGGAGCCGGAAGGCCCTACAAGGCCAAGCGTCTCACCAGCCGTGACGGAGAGCGAGATGCCGTGCAAAATGTCCACTGGTCCGGCATTGCCATCAAGCGTGAGCGCTGCATTATCAAGACGTAGGACTGGATCAGACATCCGGGGCATCCTTTATTGGGACTACCGTGGGATATGGAGGCGTTCGCATGATCCGCAAGGCGATTTTATCTCTGAGTTTCTTTTTCTGGGCCTCATTGGCCCAAGCGGAGGTGGTCATTGCCGCTTTGGGGGACAGTCTGACCCAAGGGTTTGGTCTGTTCGAAGAAGACGGATTTGTCCCACAGTTGGAGAGGTGGCTAAAAGACGCGGGCCATGACGTTCAGGTTATGAATGCAGGCGTGAGTGGAGACACGACCAGCGGCGGCTTATCGCGCGTCGATTGGACGTTGGGCGATCAGGTAGATGCGATGATCGTTGCGCTGGGCGGGAATGACCTGCTGCGCGGGATTGACCCGGCGCTAAGCCGCGAGAACCTGACCGGTATTCTTGAAAAGGCTGGCGCGCGTGGTGTTGAGGTTCTGTTGATCGGGATGGAGGCGCCCGGAAATTACGGGCCGGATTACAAGACCGCGTTTGACAGCATCTATCCCCAACTGGCCGCTGAATACGGCACGGTTTACCTAGAGAGCTTTTTCGTGGGTTTCGGCGAGGCGCAGGACGATTGGGAGGCTGTTTTAGCCTTGATGCAACCCGACGGCATTCACCCCAACGCGGAGGGCGTGGCGAAAATCGTCGAAGGCGTTGGGCCGAAAGTGGTCGAATTGATCACGCGGGTGGGCAGTTAATCACATGCCGGGGCGGTTCTTTTTGCGAAGGCCGATACAAGAGATCGCAGAGGCCTTGGGCGTAAGCGACGGGGGGCTCAGCGATGAACCTGCGCGGGCCAATATCGCGCCGGGCGAAGAGATCGTCGTTCTGAAGGCAGGTGCGCTGAGTAAGATGCGCTGGGGGATCATTCCTGTGGGGCGTGTGAACGCGCGTGGTCGTCCAGTCATGGAGACGATCATCAACGCGCGGTCGGAAACAGTATTCGACAAGACCGCTTTTGATGGGGTTGGTCGTGCGATCATCCCCGTGGATGGCTGGTATGAATGGACTGGCGAAAAGCGGAAGAAAACGGCTTGGGCGATCTCAAGCTCGGATGGATCGCCTCTGTTTTTCGCAGCAATCACAGATGTTTGGAAAGCGCCCGGTGGCTTGGAGGTGCCGCAGGTGGCGGCTGTGACATGCGAGCCGAATAAAGATGTTGCACCGATCCATCATCGGATGGGGGTGCTGTTAAAGGCCGAGGATATCGCCATTTGGCAAGGCGAAGATATGGCGGCGGCAAAAGCGCTTATGCGGCCTTGGCCGAACGGCGCCCTCGACATTCGAGAAGCGAAAGACGTCGATTGGTCTAAGGGCTAAACGATGAAGCCCGGCGATGGGCCGCTGCCGATTCTGGCGCAGGATCTGGGTGAAATGATTTGCGGATCGTCACTTTGGTGTCGCGCTTGATTGGGTGATCTGCTTAAGCCCTTGCTCTTGCACAGCTATCCCGTCACCCTGCTCGAGTTATGGCTGCCCCGACACTGACATTCACTGGTGATTCTCAGACGCCGTCTTTGCGCCTGTCCGGTCGATTGGTGAGCGATGCGCTGGGCGCAGTTGAAAAGGCCGTAAACGACGTGCGGGCGGCGCCGGGCGCGTTTGAGATTGATTTGTCGGGGCTCGAGGCGCTCGATACCAGCGGGGCATGGATCATTCTGGATCTCAAAGCCCGTTTGGAAGCGGACGGCGCGCAAGTGAAGCTGGTGGGGACGTCGCCCGTTCAGGATGCTTTGCTGCAAACCGTTTCTGAGGCAATTCCAACCGAAGACGTGCCGGAAGACGCGTCAAAGGGTCTGACGGCGTGGATTGAAAGTGTCGGCGCGCGGAGTGTGAAGGCGGGCAAGGGGTTTGCGTCGCTGCTGAGTTTTCTGGGGATCACGCTGCATCGGCTTTTCGGCTTGTTGATCCGGCCCTGGCGGCTGCGGGGGGCGTCGCTGTTCAGTCATATGCAGGATGCAGGTCTGAACGCTGTGCCGATCGTCACGTTGATGAGCTTTCTGATTGGCATTGTCCTTGCTTTCCAAGGTGCCGCGCAGCTGCGCCGGTTCGGAGCGGAGGTGTTCGTCGTTGACCTGATCGCTGTGTCGATGTTGCGCGAGCTAGGTATTTTGATGACTGCGATCATCGTGGCGGGGCGGTCTGGCTCATCCTTTACGGCGTCCGTTGGGTCCATGAAGGTGCGCGAAGAAATCGACGCGATGCGCACGCTTGGTCTGGATCCCATCGAAGTTCTCGTGGTGCCGCGCGTGTTGGCCCTTTTGATCATGCTGCCGGTGCTGGGTTTTCTGGCCAATATCGCCGGCTTGATTGGCGGTGCGTTGATGAGTTGGATCGAACTGGGTGTGAGCCCCGGCATGTTCATCACGCGTCTAAGCGACAACACAGACGTGTGGCATCTGGCGATTAGCATGATCAAAGCGCCGTTTTTTGCGGTGGTGATCGGTGTGGTTGCGTGTTGGCAAGCCATGCAAGTGGGTGGATCGTCTGAAAGCGTGGGGCGTCAGACGACTAAATCGGTTGTCCAGTCGATCTTTCTTGTCATCGTGGTGGACGCGCTCTTTTCGATCTTCTTTGCGGAGATGGGCGTATGATGGATGGCGGCGCGACCCCGGCCACACCACAGTCTCTGGAGACCAGAGACGCCGTGATTGAAGTGCGGGGCCTGGTGAACCAGTTTGGCCCGCAGGTCGTCCACAAGGACTTGGACCTTGATGTTTGGCGGGGCGAGGTTCTGGGGATCGTTGGTGGATCAGGGACAGGCAAATCGGTTTTGCTGCGCACCATCGTCGGGCTCAACCGCCCCAAAGCGGGGAGCATCAAGGTCCTGGGTGTGGATGTGCTGAACGCCTCGCAAGCCGAGCGCATTGCCGTTGAAAAACGATGGGGCGTTGCCTTTCAGGATGGTGCGCTGTTCTCGTCGTTGACGGTTTTGCAAAACGTCACCGCGCCCATGCGTGAACATCTCAAGATCAGCCCGGCGCTGATGAACCAGATTGGAAAGCTGAAGATCAGTCTTGTCGGATTGCCGCAATTGGCCTGCGGCAAGTTTCCGAGCGAATTGTCGGGCGGCATGCGCAAACGTGCTGCCCTGGCGCGGGCCTTGGCGTTGGACCCCCAAATTGTGTTTTTGGATGAACCGACGGCTGGCTTGGATCCGATTGGGGCGGCGGCATATGACGATCTGATCGGAGAGCTGCAGGCCTCTCTGGGGCTGACAGTGTTTATGGTGACACATGATTTGGACAGCCTTTATGCGATATGCGACCGCATTGCTGTGTTGGCTGAAAAGAAGGTGCTGATTACAGGGCCGATCGAGACCATGACGGATGTTGATCATCCGTGGGTCCAGGAATACTTTACCGGACCGCGCGCGCGAGCGGCGCAAGCGGGCGACTAGGGGGCGCTGCCGTGGAAACCAGAGCGAACTATCTGCTGATTGGCGCCTTTACCTTGGTCGGGATCATTGGGGCTTTTGCATTTCTCTTGTGGCTGGCCAAAGTCGAGGTGGACCGGCAATACGCCTATTACTTTGTCAAATTCGACAACGTCGCGGGTTTGGGCGATGCCGGTGATGTGCGCTATAACGGTTTGCCTGTTGGACAGGTCGTCGGGCTGGAACTCGACCCGGATGATCCGTCGAAGGTGCGCGTTCAAATCGAGGTTTCTGCAGAAACGCCGGTGAAAACTGACACGGTCGCGACGCTGCAGTCGCAAGGCGTCACAGGTGTGAGCTATGTGGCGCTTTCGGGTGGGACGCCCGAGGCAGAGCGGGTCGCATTGAATGGGGTGATCCCATCCGAGCGAAGCGCGCTGCAATCGGTGTTCGAAGGCGCGCCCGAGCTTTTGGAGCGGGCGATTGCCCTATTGGAAGACATCAACGACGTTGTGAACGAAGACAACAAGGCGGCTGTGTCGGATGTTCTGGCCAATCTGGCCTCTGCCTCGGGGCGATTGGACGGCGTTCTCGCAGACTTTGAGGGTCTATCAGGTGATCTGAGTGCCGCCGCACGCGAGATCGCGGCCTTTACGGATACGTTGGAAGGCCTCTCGGCAACGGCGGGGGTGACGCTGGAGACTGCGACGGACACATTCTCGGCCGCAACCGAGACTTTGAATTCCATCGACGAAACCGCCAAGACCGTGACGGAGGCCACTCAAACGGAATTGCCAGGGCTGATCGCGGATATTCGGCAAACGGCTCAGACCGCGAACCGCGTGATCGACGAAGTTGGCGCCGACGTCACTCAAGCGGTTGAACGCTTGGACGGATTGGTTACGACCGGCACGACAACGCTGAACACTGCCACAGAAACGCTGACCGGTATTCAGAGCACATTTGCCGCCGCCAACACGACGCTTGCTGGGATTGACACGGCGATGGCCGCTGCCGAAGGCACGCTGGAGGCAGCAGGTACAACGTTTTCGACCGTTAACCGCGTGCTGGAAGAAGACCTTGACGGTCTGGTCACGGATGTGCGCCGCGCCGCCACCGCGCTGGCTGTGACCGCAGAAGAGGACCTGCCCGTTTTGATGACTGATTTGCGCGAGACGGCCTCGACAGCCACGCGGGTCTTGGATCAGGCGGGCAAAGACATCACGCAGATTTCGACGCAGTTCGATGGCATCGCGACCGACGGCACGATTGCGATCAATGCGATTACGGAGACGATGGCCGATGCATCGACGACCTTGGCTAGTGCTAACGAGACGTTGACCGCCATTACGGATGCAGCGGATTTGGCCGATCAGACGCTGATTGCCGCGGAAAAGACGTTTACCTCGGTCAATGCGGTGATCGATGAAGACCTGACCGATGTGGTTGCGGATGTCAGAAAAGCCACCGATGCGTTCACGACTAGCGTTCTGAATGCATCAGACGACATCGACGCAATTTCGACCGAAGTTCTGGCGGCCTCGAAATCGGCGTCAAACTTTATCGGCACGTTGGAAGGCATTCTGGAGCAAAACCAGCGACAGGTTTCGGACTTCGTGCGCTTGGGCCTGCCAGAGTTCTTGCGGTTCACAGAGGAATCGCGCCTTTTGATCCGCAATTTGGAACGGTTGGTGACGCGGGTTGAGCGGGATCCAGCGCGGTTCTTGCTGGGAACACAAAATTCGGAGTTTCGGCGATGATTGGGTTTGGCAAGCGGGCGGGTGCCGCTTTGGCGTTGGCGATGTCTATGGCGGGATGCGCTGGGCTGGAGACGATCACATCTGTGGCCCGGCCGGTTGAGCTTTTTGCTCTGACGCCGAAAAGCACTTTTGCGCCGGACCTGCCCCGTTTGCGTCAGCAGATTGTGGTTAGCGAACCGACCGCTGGCGCGGCGGTAAGCTCTGACCGGATCGCAGTGCAGCCAAGCCCATTGCAGGTGCAATACTTGCCCGATGCGCGCTGGGTCGACCGAGCGCCGGTCTTTGTGCAGGCGCTTTTGATCGAGAGCTATGAGAACTCAGGTAAAGTGGATGCGGTTGGCCGGTCTGCCGTCGGGCTGCGCGCGGATTACCTTATCGTGACCGAGTTGCGAGAGTTTCAGGCGCGCGTGCAAACCAATTTGGCGGCGGACGCCCCGTTGCAAGTTCAGGTTCGGCTGAACATGAAGGTCGTCGACGGTTTCGAAGACCGTATCATCGCGTCCAAATCCTTCGAAGAGTTCATGGAAACGGCCGACGACTCGCCCGAAGCCATCGCGGTCGCGTTTGACGAAGCGCTGGGTGATGTGATGCGCGACAGCGTGGAGTGGAGCGTGCGCCAGATGTTCCGTCATGACGGCAGCTCTTCTCGGGCCTCGCGGTTCTGACCTGCCCAAACTGGCGAAATATGCAAAACAACGTTGCGCCATTCTGAGAGCGAAGCAGTGGTTTGGCATTGAGAAACGCATGCTGCGCGACATATGCATCGGGACACGCTTAGGCGGATGCTGCGCAAGGAAGGGATCTGGATAGATGAATTTGCAGGAACTCAAAGCTCGGATGCGGTTGCCAGTGATTGGCTCACCGCTCTTTATCATCTCGAACCCGGATTTGGTGATTGAGCAATGCAAGGCTGGCATTGTCGGTTCTTTCCCAGCGCTGAACGCGCGTCCGGCAGAACAACTGCGTGAGTGGTTGGACAAAATCACAACTGAGTTGGCAGAACATGATGCCAAGAACCCGGATGCGCCCTCGGCACCCTTTGCGGTGAACCAAATCGTGCACCGGTCAAACGACCGCTTGCAGCATGATCTTGAGATGTGTGTTGAATACAAAGTTCCGGTCGTCATCACCTCGCTTGGTGCGCGGCCCGAGTTGAACGATGCGATCCATAGCTATGGTGGTATGGTATTCCACGATGTGATCAATCAGACCTTTGCGCGCAAGGCGATCGAAAAAGGTGCCGACGGTCTCGTTCTGGTCGCGGCAGGAGCAGGCGGACACGCGGGCCAGCAATCTCCGTTCGCGTTGATGCAGGAAACGCGGGCCTGGTTTGACGGGCCGATCGCGCTTTCCGGTTCGATTGCCAATGGCGATGCTGTTTTGGCTGCCGAAGCGATGGGGGCTGATTTTGCCTATATCGGGTCGGCCTTTATCGCGACCGAAGAGGCCCGCGCAGACCAGGCCTACAAAGAGATGATCCGCGATCACAGCGCAGACGATATCGTATACTCGAACCTCTTTACCGGCGTGTGGGGCAATTATCTCAAGCCTTCCATCGAACGCGCAGGCATGGATCCAAACGCATTAGAGGTCTCGAGCCCGGATGCGATGAATTTCGGTTCGGACCGCGAAAAGCCAAAGGCCTGGAAAGAGATCTGGGGCGCGGGTCAGGGTATCGGCGCGGTGGACGAGATTTTGCCTGCCGCTGGCTTGGTCGCAAAGCTGCGCGCAGAATATGACGCGGCAAAGGCGCGGCTTTAACACTTTGTTTAGGACTGCACCTTAACAGTGCCCTAAAACGCGGTTCTGTTCGCGCAAAACCGCGAAACAAAACGCGCCGGATCGTAAACAATCCGGTGCGTTTTCTGCAAACTGTCGCGGATTTACTCCAAACCTGCCACATTTCGACCCAATTCTGCGGGCACATCTGACGTCGGAACACACATACAGGACCGTCAGATGTACCTCTCTATTGTCGTACCATGCATGAACGAAGAAGAATCGATCCCCGGATTGGTGGATCGTTTGTCCGAGGTTATCGAACCATGGAAAGACTCCTCTGAGATCATTTTGGTGGATGACGGATCGACGGATGGAACTTGGGTCGCAATTCAAGCCGCTCGGCACGCCGAGCCACGGGTCGTCGGCCTTCGGTTGTCGGCCAATCGTGGGCATCAAGTCGCTTTGACCGCTGGACTAGAGGCGGCGCGTGGCGACCGCATCTTTATGTTGGACGCCGATTTGCAGGACCCGCCAGAGCTTTTGCCGGACATGATGTTCCTGATGGATCGCGGCTATGACGTTGTTTACGGACGCCGCAAAGAGCGTCAGGGCGAAACGGTCTTCAAAAAGGCGACGGCACATGCCTTTTACCGTTTTCTTAACGCGCTGTCTGATGTGCCTATTCCGCAGGATACAGGCGACTTTCGCTTGGTGAGCCGCCGGACGCTGGATGCGGTTCTGGCGATGCCAGAGCAGGCCCGTTTCATTCGCGGCATGTTCGCTTGGGCGGGGTTCCGTCAGGTCGGGCTGGAATACGTACGCGCGCCGCGCATGTTGGGCGAGACGAAGTATCCGCTGCGCAAAATGTTGCGCTTTGCAGTTGATGCGATCACCGGCTTTTCGACCAAACCATTGAAGCTCGCGACGCGTCTGGCCTTTGTCAGCCTCGCGATGTCGCTTGTGATGGCAGTCTATGTCTTTGGATCGCTTATCGCGTATCAAACCGCGCCAGGTTGGGCTTCGGTCGTGTTGGCGATCAGCTTTTTCTCGGGCGTACAATTGCTGACGCTTGGAATTCTGGGCGAATATGTCGGCCGATTGTACACCGAGAGCAAACGCCGCCCGCTGTACTTCCTGTCAGAGGAAGTTCGCGAAACGACGCCAAACCTGGTGCGTCGCTCCGCATGAAGCGACTGTTGAACATAGAATTGATGCGCTTTGGCATCGTAGGCGGGACGGTCGCAGCGGCCTATGTCGTGGCCTACCTTGCCATGCTGCACATCGGCGTGGCGCAGGTTGCCGCGAACGCAGTGGCCTTTTTGTTGGCGATCGTGCTGCAATATGCAGGTCAGGCCATCTTTACATTTCGCCGCGACTGGGCGGCTGCGGGGCAGATGCTTCGCTTTGGGGTTATGACGGGTTTGGGATTTGCAGTCTCGGCCCTGATCACAGGATTTGTGGGGCCTAAGGCAGGTCTTACAGATGCGCAGGCAGCGCTGGTCGTTGTCTTCTGGCTGCCGATTCAGAACTATATCATCATGAAAATTTGGGTCTTTTCAGGCCCTTACAAGGGGCAGGAAACAACATGAGCCATATCTACAACAACACGTTTTTCGACTATATCGACGGCGGCGCGCGGACCTCTGCGCAGCGGATGATTGAAACGGTCCAGCCTTGGCTAAACCCGCGCAGCGTTCTTGATCTGGGCTGTGGGCGAGGCGTTTGGCTGGCCGAATGGGAAGCTGCAGGTGTCGACCGTTTGCTGGGTGTTGACGGCGATTACGTGGACCAATCGCAGTTGGCGATTGCGTCAGAGAAATACATGGCGGCCGATTTGACCAAACCTGTGCGCACGCATGATCGCTTTGACCTCGCTCAAAGTCTGGAAGTGGGCGAGCATCTGCCGGAAGAAGCGGCAGAAACACTGGTTGCCAGCTTGGTGCGCGGCAGTGACCGCGTGCTGTTTTCCGCAGCGGTGACGGGCCAGGGCGGAGAGTTCCACGTCAACGAGCAACCGCTGCATTTCTGGCAGCACTTGTTTGCGCTGCATGGCTACACCGCCTTTGACTGTGTGCGCCCAGAGCTTGCCGACAAACGAGACGTCGAGCCTTGGTACCGCTATAACACCGTCCTTTACGTCAACGAGGCCGGTCGCGTTGGCCTGCCCGAAGAGGTCTTGGCCACCGAAGTCGCGCATGGCGAAAAGGTCGAAAATGGCGGCGATATGCTGTGGCGCATGCGTCGCGGTATTGTTCAGCACCTGCCGCGCGGCATGGTGACACAAATCGCACAGACCCGCGCCGCATATCTTGCACGCGCCGCTCAACGTCAGACCCGCGCCGAGGCCTAATATGTCTGCGGCACGTCTGGGTGCGGAAGAGGCGCAAGCGCCGCTATACGGCGTGGTGATCTTAACGGTCATCGCCCTGCTGGTTGCCTCTTCCCCGAACCTCTTTGACCCGATCGTCCGTCATGACGACTTCCCAGCGCTGCTGGCGGCGCCCGACGGATACTACATCAAGACGCTCGAAGAGGGGCGTTGGATCAATTATCTGTGGCACCTGCGGGGCATCACGCCGCCTGCATGGGTGAACTTTGCGCTCTATCAGATTCTGTGGGCCGTTTTTGCCGCTGCTTTGGCGATCACCGCGCTTGGGCGGCAGGCACATCCTTTGTACGTCACAGCGCTTGCGATTTTCATCGTGGTGGCGCCAACGGCGTTGATGATCAGCCTGTGGTTCAACACGTTGATCCCAGGCATGGCTTTGATCGCCTTATATGCCGTTCTGGCCTGTTACCTGAGTTTGCGGACGATGCGCTGGCTGTTGGTTTTGTTCGTGCCGCTCACGTTGATGGCCTACACGACTTATCCGCTGTTCTTGCTGGCTGTGTGCATGATGCACCGCGATACGCAGCGATCATTCGGCGATCTCTTCAAGCTCGCGACCGGATTCGTGCTGTGCTTTGCGCTGGGTTTGTTGGTCATCTACAGTTTGAACTGGCAGTTTCATGACACGTTTGGCGTGGTCATGGCCGAGTGGCGCGAACCATCACCCGCAACGGATTTGGCGTCACTTATCGGGAATTTGCCCGCCTTAGGTGAGACGGCGATGCTGTTTCTTCGAAAGTCCACATTTGAGTTCATGCCAGCGGCCTATTTCCACGGCGCGTTGTTGATTGCGGCGACGGTTTTTGTCGCGCGCAAGGACTTTTGGCTAGCCGCCTATCTATGGGTCGGCCTGCTCATGGGCATCGGTCTTATCGTCTTGCAAGTGCTCAAGGCGGGTGTGGTTGTGCACGGACGTGCCAACATCTTTGTCTGGGTGTTCTACGCCTTGATTGTGGGCCACGCCGTTGTCATAGCTGCGCAATTTGCAGATCTTAAAGCGCGCCTTTTGAAAAATGCGATGCTGTTGGTTGCGCTCAGCTATCTGGTCCAAACCGGCGTCGTCTACACGATTTTCCGGGAATGGCAGGCGGACACGCGTTTGCTGGCCGAAGAAATCTCGGATCAGTCGGGCGTGATTTATGTCGAGGGTGACTATCGGGCGATCCCATCCGCGGAAGAGGCCGGCATTCAGCATTTGCGCGGGCTTTACGCACGGCTGCATTACCTTACAGGTCGAGACATCGTCGTTTGTGGTGCGCCTGACGTAACTTGCCCATCATCTGCGCAGGCTGATCGATTGGCCCCTGTCGACATCCTGCGATTTGCCGATGACACGATGATTGTGCTTGGCCACGTTGAGGTGGCGGAAAACGAGCAAGCCGATTGAGGGTTGGCGAGGCGCGTTAAAGCGTGTCTCGCAGCCAATCGTTTTCGAACTCCAAGCGCGACACCCCGGCAAGTTTCAGGAGGCGCACAAGCTCCTTTTCCAGATCCGCCTGGCGCCCTTTGCCCCATCGCACACCACGTTCAGGCCAGAGCGCTTTGACCCGCAGCACGTCTTCATCGCGAAAGGCCTTCATGTCGATCCGACCGACCAGCCGATCCCCTTCGAGGATCGGAAAGACGTAATAGCCGTAGGTGCGCTTGGCTTCGGGTACGAAAATCTCGATCCGGTAGCGAAATCCAAACAGGCGTTCAGCGCGTTTCCGATCCCGCAAGGCGGGGTCAAACGGGCTGAGGACCCGCAACCGTTTTGTGGGCGGCGTGACGCGCGCAGGGTCTTGGGCAAGGTCAGGCGCGGCCCAATGGCTGCGGGTTGATCCGTCGACGCAAGTTATGTCGATCGGGGCGATATCGCCTTTGGCGGCCGCTTTTTCGGTCCAGTCTTTGGCCTCGGCGGGAGATATGTGATCCCAAAACGCCGAAAGCTCTCCGTGAGTGGCAAAACCCAACCGTTTGAGAGCCTCGCGGCAGCACCAGTCGATTGTCTCTTCTTCGTCCGGGGCCTGTTGGCAAAGGGTCGTGTCGATAACACGTTCGGTCAGATCATAGTATTTTTGGAACCCTTTGCGGCCTACCACCGCCAAGGCGCCAGAGCGCCACAAATATTCCAAGGCTGTCTTGGATGGGTGCCAGTCCCACCAGCCGCCTGATCCGCGCTTTTCACCTTCGCCAACCTGGGCCGCGCAGACCGGGCCTTTGTCGCGGATTTGGGAGAGAACCGCTTCGAATTGCTGTTCAAAGCCATCCCTCCTCCAATTGCGCCAGCGGCTTCGCAACAAGGCGGCGTCGCGTTGGCGGCGTTGATGCCACCACGGGTAAAACGCGATAGGCACAACGGCCGCATCATGCGTCCAATGTTCGAACAAGGCGCCATCGCGTTTGTAGAGCGTATCAAGGTGTTTTGGGCGGTATCTGGGTCGCCGGGAAAAGAGAATGAGGTCATGCGCCCGCGCGACCGTGTTGATGCTGTCGAGTTGGACAAAGCCCAGGCGGGTGATCAGCTTGGACAGCTCCGTTCCGTTCGGTGGACCGGCAGGTGGCTCGGACAAAGCGTGGCGGTCCAGAAAGATCCACCTGGCCTCTTGATTGGTAAGCGTGGCCGTGTTTTTCACACCGGTCTGTGGCGGCGCAGGGTGTCGCCATAGTTTATCTTGGGTGTGAGCTTGATCGTTTTGGGCGCATCGTCTGTGTCTTCGGCAGTGCGCTCAAGGATGATCTCAGCCGCGGCGCGCCCAATTTCCTGGCGCATTGTGTCGGTTGTCGCCAGCCGCCGTGGCAGGCCGTCCAAAAGCTCGACCCCGTTAAACCCGGCCAGCCCGATCTGACCGGGAACGTCGATGCCTTCTTCCAACAGATACAAAAGCCCACCCGCACCGATCATGTCGTTGGAGTAATAGAGGAAATCGAGATCCGGGTTCTTGTCCAGCATCGCCGCGGTCATTTCGCGCCCTTTGGCCAAGGCGGACCCGCCGGAATAGAAATCACGTTCCTCGATCTCGATGCCTTCTTTGGCCAGACCTTCGGTGAGCCCTTCGAACCGCTTACGGGCGCGGTGATCGAGGGGCATTTTGGTCCCCATAAAGCCGATCCGCCGGTACCCCTGCTTGAGTATAGCACGCGCCATATCTTGACCGGCGGTGCGATGGGAAATGCCCACCATCGAGTCGACCGGGCGCCCATCGGTATCCATGATCTCAACCACCGGTATGCCCGCGCTTTCCAACATCGCGCGCGCAGGATCGGAATGTTCCAACCCGGCGATGATAACACCAGATGGCCGCCAAGAGAGCATCTCGTAAAGAACTCTCTCTTCCTTTTCCGGCAGATAATCTGTGACGCCCACGACAGGTTGCAGCGGCGTGTCTTCCAAGACGGAATTTACGCCGGTCAAAACCTCGGGAAAGACCATATTCGACAAGGACGGTATGATCACGGCGACAAGGTTCACCCGTTGCGAGGCCAATGATCCTGCAATTTGATTGGGGACGTAACCAAGTTCTTTCGCGGCGGCGAGGACCTTTTCCCGCGTGGCTTGGCTCACGTCACCACGATTGCGCAAGACACGACTGACCGTCATTTCAGAAACGCCAGAGGCGGCGGAAACATCGCGTAAAGTCAAAGGGCGAGATGGACGCTCAGACACCTGGTTTTTCCTGATCGCTTTGCATCAGGTGTAACGTGTCGCACGCGCCAAGCGCAAGCACTGCGCGCGCCAAAAGCATCCCGGTGACAACGCGGCTGGCAGGTAGTAAGCACAACGCATAGGCCCCGTGGCTCAACTGGATAGAGCAGCCCCCTCCTAAGGGGCAGGTTGCAG
>CAZYQC010000019.1:0-52654 GCA_964649815.1 uncultured Rhodobacterales bacterium
ATCCCCTATCGGACCGTGGTCTTGTGCACAGGCGACATGGGTTTTGGCGCTCGCCGGACCTATGACATCGAGGCCTGGTTGCCCGGGCAGAACACCTATCGCGAGATCTCTTCGGTCTCGACAACGGGTGATTTCCAGGCCCGTCGCATGAACGCACGGTTCAAACCTGCCGACGGTGGCAAGCCGCAATTCGTGCACACGCTGAATGGCTCTGGCCTGGCGGTTGGGCGCTGTTTGATCGCCGTTCTTGAAAACGGCCAGCAAGCGGATGGCTCTGTTGTGCTGCCAGCGGCGTTGGCGCCCTATCTGGGCGGCAAATCAACCTTGTCGCCCGAGGGCGCATTGGTTGACTGATCGATCTGCTGCTTAGGGGTCTGACCCTAGCGCAACCAACCAGAGATAAGCCGTGACAGGCTTTCTGGCCGGTAATCGGGTCGGGCGCGCACGCGATCTCTGACAGAGGTGTCGACATGGCTTTTGTCGACACCTTGCCGCCGTTCCAACAGGCCCGGCGCGATTTCGTAGACAACGTTTGGCGCTTGGTTCAGGCGGGGAATGTCCGCGGTGGCATCGGTCGGCAATCCGTTTGGCGCCTTGCCGGTCCTAAACCGCAGCGCCGACGCGCCAGCCGCCACCCATTTGAGGGTGATGTTAGAGACCTTTTGCACATTCTGACGCTCGGTCTCGTCCTTGAACTTGCTGGCGCTGCCGCCAACCACGGCATGATCTCCCACAAACCAGCATTGCGCAAAAGGCGTGCCGCCGCTGCGTTGGTTCAGATCATCCAGGTTTTTCCACACGGCCGGTTTGTAAAACACACGGCGCTCGTCAACGGCAATGGCGTGACGCGCAGCTTTGACCAAGCTCGACAATTGGGTGTCGTGAAAGGCATAGCGCGCATTGTAGAGCACCGCGAAAATCCCAAAGAGCTGTTGCGGCAAGCCCAGTTGCCCAACAGTGTCCCAGACCCCCAAATACGCGATATTCACGATCGGAACCTGCGCGCCAGAGCGCATGGATTGATCTTTGGAAGAGGTCGCAAAA
Organism: uncultured Rhodobacterales bacterium; assembly: GCA_964649815.1. Taxonomy (GTDB): domain Bacteria; phylum Pseudomonadota; class Alphaproteobacteria; order Rhodobacterales; family Rhodobacteraceae. Next base: position 1,045 of record CAZYQC010000019.1, read on the forward strand.
TCCGGCGACATCGCCATGCGTTTCTTTTGGATATGCGGCTCGTCCGGTGCATTTTTCGGACCGGCCTTGCGGTAAAGCCTGTACGCTTTGCGAATGCTGCGCGGATTGGTGTCAGAGACGATGCCGCACTTGCGGATCATCCCCGCCACGGACCGCGCCGTATAGGCCCCCCGGGAAAACCCGAACAGATAGATTTCGTCCCCGTCTTCGTAATGCTCTGCGATGTAGGTGTACGCCTCGCGCACCTTTTTGCCCAAGCCAAAGCCAGTGGCCCCACCCAAGAGCTTGTTAATACCGCGCCCAACAAGCCGCCCGCCCCGTTCGACCGGATCATTCGTGCCGACGCCTTTGAAATACTTTACCTTTTGGGTGGCATCGTTGATCAGACGCGATCGCAGGTCATCAACATGGGTGGTGTCGCGGCTCATGTCGGGCGAGTTCCAAGTGCCGTCGCAGAGCACCACAATGCGCTTCATCTGTTCGGTTCCTCAATGCGTACAAATACAATGACGGGAACGCTACACGCACAGATTGAAGCGGTAAAGAGGCTCAGCCGCGACGCCCATCAAGATGTTTGCGCAGCTTGGAGGGGGCGGCCTTCTTGCGGCCCTTGTAGGGGTTCTTGTCGCCCTGCCCGCGCAAGGTCAGGCGTATTGGCGTGCCAGGCATGTCAAAATCCAAGCGCAATCCGTTCACGAGGTAACGGGCATAGCTTTCTGGCATTTTGTCGGGGTGGCTGCACATGACAACGAACCCAGGCGGCCGCGTTTTGGCCTGTGTCATATAGCGCAGCTTGATGCGTTTGCCTTGCGGTGCAGGTGGCGGATGCGCCTCGATCATCTCTTTGAGCCAAACGTTCAGCGCTGCTGTGGGCACACGTCTGTTCCAGACGTCATAGGCCTTGAGGATTGCACTGTGCAGCCGGTCCAGCCCGCGGCCCGTCTTTGCCGAGACCGTGACCAGAGGCGCGCCTTTGAGCTGGGGCAAAAGCCGTTCAAACGACTCGCGCAGATCCTTCAGCTTGGCTTGTTTGGCCTCTTCGAGGTCCCACTTGTTGACGGCAACAACAACGGCGCGGCCTTCCCGTTCGGCCAGATCGGCAATCCGCAGGTCCTGTTGCTCAAACGGGATCGCCGCGTCCAGAAGAACGACAACAACCTCCGCGAATTTCACCGCCCGCAAACCATCCGAAACGCTCAATTTTTCGAGCTTTTCCTGCACCTTTGCCTTTTTGCGCATCCCCGCCGTGTCGAAAATGCGCATGGGCGTGCCGTCCCACTCCATGCTCAGAGAAATGGCGTCGCGCGTGATCCCAGCCTCGGGCCCCGTCAACAGACGGTCTTCGCCCAGGATTTGATTGATCAGCGTCGATTTGCCTGCATTGGGACGCCCGACAACGGCGACTTGTAGCGGCTTGGACGCGGTCGGTGCCGGCGTTGCAGTGTCGTCACCCCCGTCGTCGTCTTCGACATCGACGTCAACCTCTGGATCGGTCTGCTGTGCCCTTTCGGCATAAAGATCAGCCTCCGGCTGTAGCGCTGCATATAGATCGGTGAGGCCTTCGCCATGTTCCGCCGACAACCGGATCGGCTCGCCCAGACCCAGGGAATAGGCCTCGATCACGCCGGCATCTGCGGCGGCACCTTCGGCTTTGTTGGCGGCCAGAATGACATGATCGGCCCGCTTGCGCAGAATCTCGGCGAACACCTCGTCGGTTGGTGTCACACCGGCGCGGGCGTCGATCATAAAGAGACAAATGTCCGCCATATCGACCGCGCGTTCCGTCAACCGGCGCATACGGCCTTGCAAGCTGTCGTCGGTCGCCTCTTCGAGACCGGCAGTGTCGATCACCGTAAACCGCAGGTCCGCCAGACGCGCGGCCCCTTCGCGCAAGTCTCTTGTGACGCCCGGTTGATCGTCAACCAGGGCGAGACGCTTGCCGACCAGACGGTTGAAAAGCGTCGATTTGCCGACATTGGGCCGGCCCACGATAGCAAGCGTAAAGGACATGCGCGCCCCGATTGGTTGAAACAGGCGCGCGCTATACCGCGAAGATCAGCGGAACGCCAGCAATTGTCCTTTGGTATTTACCAGGTAGAGCACACCGCCAGCAACAACCGGCGTCGTAGACGCGCCGCCGGGAATGTCGGTCTCGCTCAGAAGGCTGCCGTCAACGGGATCAAAGGCGCGCAGCACGCCATCGTTCGAGGCCACAAGCAATTGGCCACCGGCCAAAATCGGCCCGTGATGCGCAACCACTTCGGACGCGCGCCACGGGCGGCGCGTTTTGACAAAATTCGGCAGTGGCACGCCCCAGATGCGGCTGCCGTCAGTCGCGTCCAGACGCACAAGCTCGTTCAGGTCAGAAACCGTAAAGACCGAGCCGCCGACAGGCAGAACCGTGTCGATTGCACCTTCTCGCGCGGTCCAAATGCGCAAACCGCTGCCCGCGTTGATCGCGACGGTCCGGCCTGCTTGGCTGCCTGCATAGATGACACCGTCCACAGCAACCGGGTTGCCGGTGACGTCATCGACTTTGGACAAGGCGCGCCCTTGCCTCTCACCCAGAACGGACGCGTCCCAGCGGCGCAAGCCGCCCTGACGGAACACCGCCTGCAATTCGCCCGAGCCAAAGGAAAAGACAACCAGGTTGTCGACCAGCACAGGCGCTGGCGCGCCAAGGACGTTGCCCACGTCTTCGGCGGCATCGATCTGCCATGCGACGCGGCCCGTGTCTTTTTCAACGGCCCAGCCTGTGTTGTCACCTGCAACCACGTAGACCAAATCGCCAAAGACTGTCGGGCGGCCTGATCCGGTCGCGTCCAACTCTTGCGTCCAAAGGCGCGCGCCGGTTTCTGTGTCCAACGCCAACAGCCCGCCAAAGCCCGTGGCCACATACAGAACGCCGTCAGCCTCGGCCATGCCACCGCCTGTCGCCTCGTCCGCATCGTCACCGCTGATGCGCACATCATGCGTCCAGAGGGTCGCTCCGGTCAGGCTTGTCGCAGCGACTTGCGCGGCGGCGTCAAGCGTGAAAATCCGGCCATCCGCAACCACGGGATCCGCGGTGATGCGTTGGCGCCTGCTGTCGCCTGCGCCGATGTTATTCGTCCAAGCGAGCTGCGGATTGGACGACAGCGCCGGGTGCAGCGTGCGATAGGCTGGCGTGCCAATCCCGTGGGTCCATTCGCTGTTGCTGCTGACGGCGGGTGCCGAAAAGGCAAGGCTCTGGTTTTCCGAGACGACGGTCGTCTGCTGCGCAGCTGTGTCCTGCGTTTGCAGAACAGAGGAAATCGGTTCGCGCTTGCCAGGCAGGATGATCTCAGGCTCCTGGCATGCCGACAGCAAAACCGTCGCGCAGAGGATACCGCTGAGGGGGACGAGCCGACGCAAAGTGGAGGCGTTTGATTGGTCTGTCATTGAAAAGCCCGCATGTCGTCTTTGGCTGTCAGCCCGATGTGTCTTAGTTTGAGGACTGGTCGCCTGTGTCTGCTGGCAGCAATGCGTCCAAGTCCGGTTCCTCACCCAGCGCCACAATCACCTGTACCGCGCGTTGTTGCAAGCCCGGCGTCGCCTCTGGATTGGCCAGAAGTGCGTTCAAGCGCTCGATCGCCGAAGCCGCGTCACCAGATTCAATATCGAGATAGGCCAATTGCTCTTCCGCCAGAAGCTGCAATGGCACGTTGTCGGCGGCCAAAGCTTCAAAGCCGATGCGCCGTTCTTCGATGCCAAGCGCGTCTTGCGCCATCGTCAGGGATTTGAACTGCGCCAATTGGCGGTAGATCAGGGCCAGATCGCCATTGGTTGCGATCGCCTCAAGTTCGGCCCGCGCGGCGTCGATATCGCCGCTTTCAGCCAATTCGCCCGCGCGCAGAAAGCGCACGACCATATCCGCGCCCGGATCTTCCGGTGTGACACTTTCCAACCCAGACAAGCGCGCGGCAGTGTCATTGGCTTCCATCGCACTGAGAATGCTGTCACCCAATGCCTCGGCGGCGGCGCGCTCTTGTGCTTTGAAATATTCGTTCAACGCAGCCGCGCCGACGATCAGCAGAATGGCCGCAACCGCGATCCAGCCATATCTGCGCAACAGGTGAAAGAACCTGTCGCGACGGAGCTCTTCATTGACTTCGTCAATAAAACTGTCGCTGTCGCTCATCCCGCGCTCCCTCGCCAAAAACTTGTCGTGGTTTAGGCGACCTCATGACACAAGCCAAGGCTAAGCGCGCATCAGAATGCACAAAAAATGCGACAACTAGGCACCATTGTAGGCAAAAGCCAAAAAAGTTATACTGAACTGGTTAGTTTAGCAAAACCAAACACTATATAGCGGCGTAGAACTATAAAACGCTTAGCTGAACGACTTGTAGGACATCCAAAATGCGACTTTTCCCGGTGCTTCTGGCCATTGTTGTGGCGACTGGGCTGTATTTCGTGATCATTGAGCGGGACAGAACCTTAGAATTTCTTGGTGTGGCCTCTGCGGCGGAACCCGCGCAGACCGATGCGGCACCATCGACCGACGCCGCGGCGCAAGCCGAGACCGAAGACGTCAAGCTGATCCAGGTTGTTGCGCAGAAATCAACGGCGCGCGAAGTGGACAGTGCTGTTATTTTGCGCGGACAAACCGAAGCCTCGCGCGAGGTGGATGTCCGCTCTGAGACAACCTCGACCGTGGTGTCCGAGCCGCTGCGCAAAGGGTCATTTGTCGAAGCAGGTGAATTGATGTGCCGCCTCGATCCAGGCACGCGCCGGTCCACCTTGGCCGAAACCCGCGCCCGCTTGGCCGAAGCGCAAGCGCGGCGCGCCGAGGCCGACAGCCGCATTCCCGAAGCCGACGCACGCCTGACCGAAGCCATCGCCAGATTGGCCGAAGCCGAGGTGAACCAGAACGCCGCGCAAAGTCTGTCTGAGGATGGGTTTGCCTCTGAAACCCGCGTGAAAAACGCCGACGCAGCCGTCGCCGCAGCCGAAGCCGCCGTCGAAGCCGCAAAGGCGGGCCTCGCGGCGACAACGTCAGGCATTCAATCTGCAGACGCAACAATCGAAAGCGCCGCGGCATCGGTCGCCGCAGCCGAGCGTGAGCTGGAAAAACTGGAAATCCGCGCACCGTTTGCAGGCATCCTGGAAAGCGACACGGCCGAGCTGGGCAGCTTGCTGCAACCGGGGTCGCTCTGCGCGACGGTCATTCAGCTGGACCCGATCAAGCTGGTGGCGTTTGTCCCCGAAACCGAGGTGAACCGCGTCTCGACCGGCGCCCTTGCTGGCGCGCGTCTGGCGGCGGGCGGGAAAGAAGTGCGCGGCACCGTGTCCTTCCTGTCGCGCTCGGCGGATGAGACGACGCGAACATTCCGCGTCGAGATCGAAGTGCCGAACAAGGACCTGGCCGTCCGCGACGGTCAAACCGCTGAAATCCTGATCGCCGCTCCGGGCGAGATGGCGCATCTCTTGCCGCAATCCGCGCTCACGTTGGACGACGACGGGCGTTTGGGTGTCCGGCTGGTGGATGACGAAGGTTTTGTCAGCTTTGCGCCCGTCCGATTGATGCGCGACACGGCCGACGGCGTGTGGCTGTCGGGTCTGGCCAAAGAGGTTAACGTGATCGTCATCGGACAGGAATATGTGACAGCAGGCGTAAAAGTCGCCGCCGCATTCAGGGAGCCATCGCAATGACAGGTATCGTCGACTGGGCCGCCACGCGCGCCCGAATGGTCATTGCATTCATCGTCTTGTCTCTCGCGGTTGGTGGGTTCTCTTATGTGAGCCTGCCCAAAGAAGGTGAGCCGGACATCGAAATTCCGGCTCTGTTCATTTCTGTACCGTTCCCTGGCATTTCAGCAGCGGATTCCGAGACCTTGCTGGTCAAGCCAATGGAGACGGAGCTTGCCGATCTGGACGGGCTCGACAAGATGACCGGCACTGCCTTTGAAGGCTATGCAGCCGTCATTCTTGAGTTCGAATTCGGCTGGGACAAAACGCAAGTCATGGCGGACGTGCGCGACGCAATGACCAAAGCCGAAGCCGATTTTCCCGACGGGTTCGACAGCTACAGCATTAACGAGATCAACTTTTCCGAATTTCCGATCCTGATCGTCAACCTCTCTGGCCCCGTTCCTGAACGCACAATGGCCCGGGTGGCCAAAGCACTGCAGGACGAAATCGAAGCGCTTGACGCTGTGCTTGAAGCGGGCATTGCGGGCAACCGCGACGAGATGCTTGAGGTGGTCATCGATCCACTGCGGCTCGAAGCGTATAACGTCACCGCGGGCGAGTTGATCAACGTCGTGCAAAACAACAACCTGTTGGTTGCCGCGGGCGAAATCGAGAGCGATCAAGGCACGTTCGCGGTCAAGATCCCCTCCTCTTTCGACGACGTGCGCGATGTCTATAACCTCCCCGTCAAAACCAACGGTGATCGCGTTGTCACCCTGGGCGACTTGGCCGAGATCAACCTGACCTTCGAAGATCGCGTCGGAACCGCACGCTTTAACGGCGAAAGCACCGTCGCCTTGCAGGTTGTGAAGCGCAAAGGCTTTAACCTCATCGACACCTCCGCGCTTGTGCGCGAGGTGGTCGAACGGGAAAGCAAGACATGGCCAGACGGGCTGCAGGCGGCTGTGAATGTTGGCACGTCCAACGATCAAAGCCGCGTTGTGAACTCGATGGTGCAACAGCTGCAGGGCTCTGTCTTTACAGCGATTGCACTGGTGATGATCGTGGTCCTGGCGGCCCTGGGCCTCAGAGCGGCCCTTTTGGTTGGCTTTGCGATCCCGACATCGTTCCTGTTGTGCTTTGCCTTCCTCGCGTTGATGGGGATTTCGATCTCGAACATTGTCATGTTCGGGTTGATCCTGGCTGTGGGTATGCTGGTTGATGGCGCGATTGTGGTCGTTGAATACGCCGACAAACGCCAAAACGAAGGCGCCGGGCCGATGCAGGCCTATGTCGAGGCGGCCAAGCGCATGTTCTGGCCGGTCATATCCTCCACGGCGACAACGCTCTGTGCCTTTTTGCCGATGCTGTTCTGGCCAGGTGTGCCGGGCGAGTTCATGGGCATGTTGCCGGTGACCCTGATCTTTGTTCTCTCGGCCTCGCTGGTTGTGGCCTTGGTTTACTTGCCTGTCATGGGCGGTGTGACCGGCCGTTTGGAACGCTGGATGACAGACCGCATGAATGCGATTGCGGGCCTCAACGTCTTTTATCACCTGCTTTTGCCTGTGCTCGCCGCCATCCCTGTTGTGGCCGCAGGTGCGATGGTTCCGACGCTCTTTGGTTTTGTCGGCGCGCAATTCGCGGTGATGGATGGCCAGGACATTGCAGGTTCGGTCATTCCGACCTTTGCCTCTGTTTTCGCGGCGCTTTTGGGCGTTGTGGCTTTGGCGGGTGCCGCAATTGCGGGTGTCATCACCATTCTGCTGTCGGCACTTGCGCTTTTCACCCGCCTTGGAAACGGCGGGCGCTGGGTCGCCCATAAGATCATCGGCAATCGCCAGGGGCGCATTCGTGCGGGGTATCGACGCTCAGCATTTGGCCGCGTGATCGAAGGCATTGTTGGCAACCCGATCATGCCATTGGGCGTCATTGCTCTGGTCTTCGTCTTTGTCGGCACGACGCTGATCTATTTTACCAACAACAACCGGGGCGTTGAGTTCTTTGTGGAAAGCGAGCCAGAGCAGGCAATTGTCTACGTTCTGGCGCGCGGCAACATGTCGTTGTCCGAACAGGACGCGTTGGTGAAACTGGCCGAAGAGACCGTCTTGGCGCATCCCGGTATCGACACCGCCTTTGCCTTTGCAGGCGATGGTGGCTTGAACAACAACACCGGCGGATCTGAGGCGCCAAAGGACACGATTGGCCAAGTTCAGCTGGAAACGATCCCCTGGGAAAACCGCCCCGATGCCCGCGAGCCGTGGTTCACCTTGCCCTTTACCGACATCACAGTGATGCGTGAAGTCAAGGCCGAGGCCTTTGACGGTGACACCATCCTGGCCGAATTGTCCGAACAGCTGAATGCCATCCCTGGCATGCGGGTCGAGATTTTGAACCTTGCGCGTGGTCCAGCCTCTGGCAAGCCGGTTCACCTGCGGGTCAAGGGCAACAATTGGGACGAGCTGATCAGCTCCGCAGGCCTCGCCCGCGCCGTGTTTGACGACACGCCTGGCCTCACACTTATCGAAGACACACGTCCCCTGCCCGGCATTGACTGGCAGATCGACGTCGACGTCGAAAAGGCCGGGCGCTATGGCGCTGACGTGGCCACAGTGGGCGCGATGGTCCAGCTTGTGACCCGTGGTCTGCTGCTGGATACGATGCGGGTGGATTCGTCGGATGAAGAGATCGAGATCCGTGTACGTCTGCCGGAATCCGATCGCCTGTTGTCGACGCTCGATACGTTGAAGGTCCGCACCAGCGATGGGCTGGTTCCGCTGTCCAACTTTATCACCCGAACACCGGTGCCAACCCTGGCCGAGATCTCGCGGATCGATCAAAAGCGGTTTTTCGACATCAAAGCCGACGTTCTGCCGAACCTTGCAAAGTTCGTTGAGACGGTCACAGTCGATGGCGAAGACGTCGATGTCACGGTCGCAACGATGCGCGTGGATCAAGATGGCGAGATCACCGCAGACGACGGCAAGACCTACACCGTTTTCGACAGTGAGGCCCGCGCCGACGGGCGTGATCTGGCCGCAGAATATGCCGCCGGGACTTTGCGCATCATCCCTGTGAACCCCAACGAGCGGATTGCCGAAATCACCGCAAGCTGGCTCGACAGCAATCCGTTGCCGCCCACGATCGAATGGGAATGGACCGGCGATCAGGAAGATCAGGCCGAAAGCCAGGAATTCCTGTCCTCGGCCTTTGCCGCCGCACTTGGGCTGATGTTCATCATCCTGCTTGCGCAGTTTAACAGCTTTTACAATGCCATCCTGGTGTTGCTGGCTGTTGTGCTGTCAACGGCGGGTGTCTTGATCGGCATGCTCGTGATGCAACAGCCATTCTCGATCATCATGACGGGCACGGGGATTGTCGCTTTGGCGGGCATTGTTGTGAACAACAACATCGTCTTGATCGACACCTATCAGGAATACGAACGATACATGCCTCGGGTGGAGGCGATCATTCGCACCGCCCAGGCCCGTATTCGCCCCGTTTTGCTGACCACGATCACAACGATGGCCGGCCTCGCGCCGATGATGTTCGGATTGTCTTTGGACTTTGCCGCCGGCGGGTACAGCATCGACAGCCCGACAGCCCTGTGGTGGAAGCAACTTGCCACCGCCGTCGTCTTTGGACTGGGCATCGCCACCGTTTTGACATTGCTGGTGACGCCGTCGCTTTTGTCTGTGCGGGTTTGGGCTGCGACCTATGCCGAATGGCTGGCACAGCTGTTGGCAAAGCTGAGCTTGGGCCGCGCAAGCCGTGCGGCACAGGACTGGGCGCTGGCCCGCAACACGCGCCGGACCGAGACCAAAGAGATCGTTTGGGACTTCGATGACGACACCGCACCAATAGCGCCAGCCGCCGCCACGCCAACGCCAACGCCAACGCCAACCCCGGCCGCCCCCGCCCCAGCGGGCGCTGCGTCGGCTGAGGCATCGGCGAAGGACACAGAGGTCGGACAGACTTTGGTCGGCGTGGAATTCGCACCGACACCGGGCCGTCCGATCAAGGCTGCGGAATAAACGGGATGGCCCGGTCGACTTAGGCCGGGCCAAACGCCACGCAAGACTGCAAGAGCCGCTATGCCTCTTGATCGTCCGCTTGCTGGCGCCGCCACAAGGTCGCGTAGCGCCCAACAGAGGCCAGCAATTCTTCGTGCGTGCCTTGTTCCACGATCTCGCCCTTCTCAAGCACGACTATCCGGTCCGCCTCTGCGATTGTGGACAGACGATGCGCAATCGTCAAAACCGTGCGCCCCTGCCCCGCATGCATCAAAGCATCCTTGATCTCGGTCTCCGTTTCGGTGTCGAGCGCGCTTGTCGCTTCGTCTAGCAACAGAATAGGCGGATCTTTAAGGAGGGTCCGCGCAATGCCAACCCGTTGCTTTTCTCCGCCGGACAGTTTGAGACCTCTCTCGCCGACCGCAGTGTCATAGCCTTCGGGCAAGGCCACGATAAAGTCGTGGATCTGCGCTGCTTTGGCGGCGGCTTCGACCTCTGCGCTTGTCGCGTCGTCGCGGCCATAGGCAATGTTGTAACGGATGGTGTCATTGAAAAGCACGGTGTCTTGCGGCACGACGCCAATTGCGGCGTGCAAGCTGGTTTGCGTGACCGAGCGGACGTCTTGCCCATCGATGCGCAACGCGCCCGCGCTGACGTCATAAAACCGGAAAAGAAGGCGGCCAATCGTGGATTTGCCCGACCCGGTCGAGCCGACGATCGCCACCATTTCGCCAGGCTCGGCAACCAGCGACACACCCTTCAGGATAGGCCGCGCCGCATCATACCCAAAATGGACCGCATCCAGTTCGATCCGCCCGCCATCAACCTGCAAAGGCTTGGCGTCCGCGGCGTCTTTTACCTCTGAGGGCTGCTCTAACAGGTCGAACATTTCGCCCATATCCACCAGCGCCTGCCGAATTTCGCGGTAAACCGTCCCGAGGAAGTTCAGCGGCATGGTGATCTGGATCATATACGCATTGACCATGACAAAATCGCCAACCGTCAGCGTGCCATTTTGCACACCAATCGCAGCCAGAACCATGACGCCAACCAACCCGCTGGTGATCAAGAAAGACTGACCAAAATTCAGGAATGCCAAAGAATAGGACGTTTTGAGAGCCGCGCTTTCATAGCGTTCCATCGCGCCGTCATAACGCCGCGCTTCCCGCTCTTCGGCCACAAAATACTTGACCGTTTCAAAGTTCAAAAGGCTGTCGATGGCCTTTTGGTTTGCGTCGGTGTCCTGGTCATTCATGACCTTGCGCAGCTTGACCCGCCATTCGGTCACGGCAAAGGTGAACCAAATATAAAGGCCAATCGTGACGACCACGACCAGCAAATAGGTGATGTCGAACAGCACAACAAAGACGACGGCGATCATCAACAATTCAAGGATCAGCGGGCCAATCGAAAAGATCAGGAACCGCAGCAGGAATTCGACACCTTTGACCCCGCGTTCGATCACCCGGCTGAGGCCGCCCGTTTTGCGCGTGATGTGATAGCGCATGCTGAGCCGGTGAATATGTTCAAACGTCTCAAGCGCAAGCGCGCGCAGCGCCCTTTGCGCGACCTTGGCGAAAATGACATCGCGCAATTGCTGGAACCCGATCGTCATCAACCGGGCAAAGCCATAGGCCACCGTCAGTCCGATGGCCCCTAACGCCAAATCAGGCACACCAGCACCCGACAAAGCATCCACCGCATTCTTGTACAGGATCGGCGTGCCGACAGCGATCAACTTGGCCAGGAACAAAACGATCAACGCCCAAACGACCCGGTGTTTGACCCAAGGTTTGTCCTTTGGCCAAAGATAGGGGGCCACCTTGCGCAACGTGCGCGCGCCCGACGCCCGCTCTTTTGCGGCCACGTCTTCTGTTGGCTTTTCCGTCGTTTGCGACGTTTCGCTTGCAGTTGTGTCAGAAGGCATATGGGCAGGGTCCAGACTCAAACCGGACCTCAGCATAGCCCCCCGCTTTGGGAAGGGCCAGTGCAGGCGTCCGATTAATCCGGCAGCGCGAACACCTGACCGGGATAAATCAGATCCGGATCCCGGATCTGATCCCGGTTGGCTTCGAACACCTGCACATACAATTGCCCTTCGCCATAGCGGTCTCGGGCAATGGCCCAGAGCGTGTTTCCGGTTTGGACCGTGATCTGCTTGGCCACAGCAGCGCCGAGGCTCGCTTGTTCAAGGACGACTGGATCTTCCCGCTTGAACGGCGTTTCCACCCGACTTGTCACAGCACCCGTCGCATCGACTTCGTCAACGCGCAGTGTATAGACGCCTGTGTCAACCGACGGCAAATCGCCCGTCCACCTGCCCTGGTCATCAACATCGATCACGGCGATGGCCTCGTTATCAAGGTAGACACGCACGGCGTCCGCTTGCGCTTGCGCCCGACCGGCCAAATTGACCTCGCCAATGTCGGAATAGCTGATCGCATCAATCACAACATTGGTCATGGCCTCGGGCGCGGCGCTGAGCACTTGGACACCCTCCGGCGTGCTGCGCAAGATCGTGACATCCTCGGCTTTGGGCGCTTGGGCTTCGGCGGTTTGGACAGGCGCGGTTTCCGCGGGCGCGTCTTCTTCAGCAACGGCAGTGTCCGTGCTCTGCGGCAGGGACGGTTCTGTTTCGACCACGGTATCAGAGGCTTCGGCCGTCACGATCGGTTCTTCGGTGGCTTCAGGATCACCTGTGACAGGCTCCGCCGCGCGAACCTCTTCAACCTGTGTTTCTGGCTCGGCCACCCGCTCTTCGGCGGGTGCAGGCGCCCGCTCTGCGGCGGGTGCAGGCACCTGCTCTTCGGCGGGTGCAGTCACCTGCTCTGTGGCAGGCGCAGGCTCAGGGTCGGTTGCTTCCAGATCAAGCGCAGCGGTTTCAACCGGCGCGTCCTCGGGCTCCGCCGCCTCGGCAACGGCCACGTCTTCCTCAACCACAGCCTCTTCTTCCGCCTCAGCCACCACGACGGGCTCTGGCTGAGTGCTGCGCGGGGCGAGAATAACGTCATCCAGCGAGGCGAGCTCATCGTCACCAACAAATTGCACCACCGTCAGGGTCTGCGCGACCGGCTTGAGCTCGATCGTGGTGACGGCGGCAAAGGTGCCCGAGGTGTCGGCCTGCGCCTGCGTGTTTTCTTGACCGTCAAGCATGACCTTAACGACCGATCCGGGGAAGGCGCGCCCGGCGATGATGGCAAGCCCGTCAGATTCCAAGCGCACTTCATCGATGGTGGGCGGGGACACATCTGGCGCGGCCTCCGCGACCGTCTCTGGCGCGGCTTCCGGTGTCGGTTCCGCGGCGGGCGTCACAGCGACGACGGGCTGCGGCTCCGCCACTGGCGGCACGGCGGTGCGATTGCTAACGACATATCCAGCCGCCGCAAACCCAACGGCCACAACCACGGCACCCCCAACCATCAGGGTATTTGACCCTGCCAAGGCAGCAAACTTGCTCATTCGATCCCACTGTGCGCCGCGCGCACCCCTTTTGGCGCAGGTCAAGCAGGCCCCGCGCGATTGAGGTTGAATAGCAGGCGCGATAACACCGGTCAAAGCCACCTTAAAGTGGTCTCGTATATTTTACCCACAGGGAGGCATGCCAATGGCCGCCGCACCGGAAAAATCGATTTGTGTTTATTGCGGATCTCGGACCGGCGGCGACCCCGCCTACATCCAGGCCGCAACCGCCCTGGGGGAAGGGATCGCGCAGGCGGGTTGGCGATTGGTCTATGGCGCGGGCGATGTCGGATTGATGGGCGCCGTCGCCAACGCGGCGCAGGCTGCGGGCGGCGACACCTTTGGCGTGATCCCGCAACATCTGGTCGATTGGGAGGTCGGCAAGACAGACCTCACCCGGTATGTCGTCACCGAAACCATGCATGAACGCAAAAAGGTCATGTTCATGAATTGCGACGCCGTTGTGGTGCTGCCAGGCGGCGCTGGTTCATTGGATGAGCTTTTTGAGGTGCTCACCTGGCGACAGCTTGGCCTGCATGAAAAGCCTATTTTCATATTGAATACAGAAGGTTACTGGAACCCGCTGCGCGATCTTCTTGATCACGTCGTTGCCCAGGGTTTTGCAGATGCTTCGGTGCTGGAATTCTTGCACTGGACAGACACGGCAGAGGCGACCCTGCGCGCGCTTGCAAGCGACGCAAAGGCGTAACAGCGCGAAAAGCGGCCTTTAGGCACCTCTTCAAGAGGCGATCCTCTTACGGGTTTTGCCCGGCTGACTGCACGGCGGTTGCGCGCGCCTTACGCCGGCGAACGCTTGCCCTTGGCGTGGCGGCCTCAGCTATGCAGCGCAAGATTTGAGCGTGCTTCGCCCTGCCCACTTTGGGCTTTGCGATTGTGCAACATGGCCCGGAACCCGCGCGGGACGCCGCCCGATTGCGGCGTGAAACGCCCAGCCCCGCTGTGCCCAAAGAACAACAGGTCGCACACCGCACACAGCAGGCGTCGTTAAGGCTTTTGCCGAATCCAGCGCATTGGCCCAACCCACCGGCAGGTAGATTTCGCGACATGCGGGTGTCACCGCAGCCATCACGCCGGGAAATTCCGATCAGAGGGCGCACGTCAAGCAGTACCCCACATGCAAAAAGCCCGCCGGCAAGGCGCCAGCGGGCTTTCGCAATTCAAAAATGAGCGCCGTCCGCTTACATGCGCGATGCGACGTTTTCCCAATTGACCAGGTTGTTCAGGAAGTTGTCGAGATACGCAGGACGTTTGTTGCGGAAATCGATGTAGTAGGAATGCTCCCACACGTCACAGCCCAACAGCGCTGTTTGACCAAAGCACAACGGGTTCACGCCGTTTTCGGTTTTGGTGACTTTCAGCCCGCCGTCGGCGTCTTTGACCAACCACGCCCAGCCGGAACCGAACTGCCCCGCGCCAGCAGCAGCAAATTCGGATTTGAACGCATCAACGCTGCCAAAGCTGTCGACCAGTGCGGCTTCCAATTCGGATGGCATCGCGCTGTCGCCAGGGCCCATCATTTCCCAAAACTGGTTGTGGTTCCAAAGCTGGCTGATGTTGTTGAAGATTCCGTTCTGTGCAACGGCGTTGGCGTCGTATGTGCCAACGATGATCTCTTCGAGAGACTTGCCATCCCATTCTGTGCCTTCGATGGCCTTGTTGCCATTTACGACATAGGCGTTGTGGTGCAGGTCGTGGTGGTATTCCAATGTCTCGGCTGACATGCCTTTGGCGGCCAGCGCGTCATGAGCATACGGAAGATCGGGAAGTTGAAAGGCCATGGTGTCCCCTTTGAAATTCGATGTGACTTGTCCCTGACAGATTGCGCGTTTGGCCGCAAGTTCAAGGGGTCATTCCGCAAAGAAATGCACCATCTCTGCCGCGCATCACCAATGCCTGCCGAAATCCGCTTTGTGCTTAGCGGATTTTCTTACAAGCACCGCTGCCGTGGGAATTGTTGGCATAGCCGCTCACAACTCCGTTGACCCTGACCGTCAAGGCCGCACGATCAAAGGTCGCGCGATAATCGATCGCCATTGGTCCGTCGGTGCCGGGCACTTCTTCAAGTTTGTATTTGAGCATGAACTTGTTTTCGCCCCGGCGCGTTGAACGAACGGGCAGAGCATTTTCGCCATAAAGCTGGGCAATGCGCCCGTCAAAAACGGAAACCTGTTGGTCGTTGTTTTCCAAAATAACCCAATATTTTGGTGGTACCACGCCGTCCCGCGAGCGGTTTTTGATTTCGCATTCGTAAATTGCCGCCTCAGCCAGCCCGGCAAAGGCCAGCAAACCCGCAAATCCCAGCGCAAAAATTCTTACCACGTTTCGGCCTTTCTGGTTTTCATACACCGGCGGAAATACCCGCATAGCACGATTTATCCAACCCCAATTCGGCGCTGAATTGTCTAAAATGCGCGATGAATGCAGCGGAAAATCGCCGCTTAGCGGATTTCGGATCCGGGCTGTGCGGCGACTTTCAGAACGTCAAAAACGTACTGAGCTTGGCTGCGGAAGCATATGATTTGAAACGTGTTTTCGTCTCTCATCCAAAAGGCCGCAGGCACCTGGGCCAGACGGGTTCGGCGAAAATCACCCGGCGCAAACGCAGATGGCGTCAAATCGACCGGGCAAATTTTCGACAAAACATCGCGCGCATGCGCGCCGCTCACCCGGAAAGACGCGCGCGCATCAGAAACATCAACCGCCAAGGCGTGTTCATTGCCCAGAGTATGCGTGATCTGAGACAGATGCGTCGCGACATCGGCATAGGGGCACAAGATCAAAATCTCGTCCGGCGACATCCAGCACAAGCCGCTCTCTGCGACACAATTGGCCATCCGCGCGGCGGGGAAATCCACTCCGGTCACACCCGTCGCCGCGTTTTTCACGTTCACAGAGGCAAGATCACCACGCAGCGTGATCATGCCCTGCAAAGGCACTTCTTCGATCTGCGCGATGCCAGCGTCAAAAGAGACGCCATTCAGAGCAGTCACAGTCTTAGACATTCTGTTTTTCCCCCTCTGGATCATAGAAAATCGGGCTGACGATCTTGGCCTTGTAGGTTTTGCCGTCGGTGCCTGGGAATTCGATCACCTCGCCCATGCGGTCTGGCCCATGCAGAACAAGGCCCATCGCGATGCCCTTGCCCAAGGTCGGTGAGTGATAGGTCGAGGTCACACGCCCGATCATATTGCGCTGACCATTTGCGTTTGTGCCTTGCCCCACCGCATAGGCGCCATCCGGCAGAACGCTGCCGTCTTCGGTCTCTAGGCCGACCAGTTTCCAGCGGTTCGGGTCGGTCATGTGGCTGCGGGCCTGCGCCCGTTTGCCAAGAAAGTCGGTCTTTTTCTTGGAGATCGCCCAATGCAGCCCAAGGTCCTGCGGGATGACCGTGCCATCGGTTTCGTCGCCGATCATGATAAAGCCTTTTTCGGCCCGCATGATGTGCAAACATTCCGTCCCGTAAGGCATAACGCCGAACTCTTGGCCTGCGTCCATCAACGCATCCCAGAATGCCTGTCCCTCGCTTGCGGGAACGGCGATCTCATAGCTCAGCTCGCCCGAGAAAGAGATCCGATAGGCCCGGGCCGAAAACCCGCCCAGCGTCCCATCGGCCCATTCCATAAAGCCCAAAGCCTCTTTCGAGACATCCATACCGCCCAGCTTTTCCAGGACTTTGCGCGCATTCGGGCCGACAACCGCGACTTGGGCGTATTGCTCGGTCACGTTGGCCACGTAGACCTTCCAATCCCACCATTCGGTTTGCAGCCATTCTTCCATGTGCTGATGAATACGATCCGCCCCGCCGGTCGTGGTGTGACAGAGCCACGTATCCTCATCGATCCGCGCCACAACACCGTCATCCGTCAAAAAGCCGTTTTCGGTGCACATCAGGCCATAGCGGCATTTGCCGACCTTCAGCGTGGACATCATGTTGGTGTACATCATGTCGAGGAATTTGCCCGCGTCCGGGCCTTTGACGATCAGCTTGCCAAGCGTTGAGGCGTCCAGCAGACCCAGGTTTTCGCGGGTGTTCTTGACCTCGCGCATCACCGCGTCGTGGGTGCTTTCTGAGCCGCGTTTGAAGGCATAGGGACGCCGCCAATGGCCGACGGGCTCCCACTCGGCTCCGTTTGCGTCATGCCAATCGTGCATGGGCGTGCGCCGGATCGGCTGGAACACGTCCCCGCGCGCTTCGCCACCAATCGCGCCCATCGAGATCGGCGTGTAAGGCGGGCGGAAGGTCGTTGTTCCGACCGAGGGGATCTCGGTGCCCAGGCTGTTGGCCAGAACCGCCAAGCCGTTGATATTCGACGTCTTGCCCTGGTCTGTGGCCATGCCCAGCGTGGTATAGCGCTTAGCATGCTCGACGCTTTCAAAGCCTTCCTGAGCCGCCAGTTGCACATCCGAGACTTTGACATCGTTTTGGAAATCGAGCCATGCCTTGCTGCGCAGCGCGGTCTTGGCGCCTTGCGGCATGAGCCATACCGGGGCCATCGGGGCTTCTGCTTCGGCTTGCGCAGACGGCGCGGCTTTGCGCTTGGCCGTCATGCCAAGTGCTTTCAGCGCGGCCTTTGCGCCGTCGTCTGCGTTTTGCAAAACCTCGGTCAAATGCAGCGCGCCTGCACTTGCCCCCACCGCAGAGACGAAACCTTGACCGTCGTGGCCTGTGGGCGCTTTTTCGGGGTCTGGTTTGAAATGGGCATGCGCGTCATCCCAAAGCAATTTGCCGCCGCAATGAGACCACAGATGCACAACGGGCGACCAGCCGCCGGACATGGCCACCGCCTCGCAAGCGATCTCTTCCAAAACGGCGCCCTCGCCCGCCTGTGAACAGATCGCGACACCAGTGACGCGCTTGGTCCCTTTGACCTTTGCGATGCCGTGGCCGGTCAAGACCCGAATGCCGCTGGCTTTGGCGGCGGCCACAAGGGGGCTGTCCTCGGTCGCGCTGCGGGCGTCGATGATGGCAGGCACAGTCAAACCCACCTCTTTCAAGGCCAGCGCAGTGCGGTAGGCGTCGTCATTGTTGGTCACAACAACGGTGCGGTCGCCCGGAGAGACCGCGTAATTGACAACATAATCACGCACCGCAGAAGCCAGCATCACACCGGGAATGTCGTTGCCGGCAAAGCTGAGCGGACGCTCGATGGCGCCGGTAGCTGTGACGATGTGGCCGGCCCGGATCCGCCACAGGCGATGCCGTGGGCCTTGGACGCTGGGCGCATGATCGCTCAGCCGTTCATAGCCCAGCACATAGCCGTGATCATAGACCCCTGCCCCCATCGTCCGGGTGCGCAGCTCTACATTGTCGAGCGTGGCCAGTTCGGCCAGCGCCTTTTCGACCCATTCTTCTGCGGGAAGATCGTCAATCGTGCCGCCGTCAACGACCGCGCGGCCACCAACGGCCGAGGTCTGTTCAAGCACAAGAACTTTGGCGCCTGCGCGCCCTGCCACCAAAGCGGCCTGAAGCCCGGCCACGCCGCCACCGATGACCAGCACATCGCAGAAGGCATAGTAATGTTCATAAGTATCCGCATCGCGATCCTTGGGCGCCCGCCCCAAACCGGCTGATTGCCGAATGAAGGGCTCGTAGACATGTTTCCAAAGCGGCCGCGGATGGATGAACATCTTGTAGTAAAAACCGGCGGGCAAAAAGCGCGCAAGCGCTGTGTTGGCCGCACCGATGTCCATTTCAAGGCTGGGCCAATGGTTCTGGCTCTCGGCGCTGAGCCCGTCAAAGAGCTCGGTCGTTGTGGCGCGTTGGTTGGGCTCAAACGTGCCACCGCGGCCCATATTCATCAGGGCGTTGGGTTCCTCGGCGCCGCTTGCGATCACACCACGAGGGCGGTGATATTTGAAGGACCGGCCCATCAGCATCTGGTCACCGGCCAGCATGGCCGAGGCAAGCGTGTCCCCGGCAAAGCCGCGCATGGATTTGCCGTTAAAGGAAAAGCCCAGCGATTTGGAGCGGTCGATCAAGCGGCCGCCCGCTGCGAGACGCGTGCTCATGATATGCCCCCTTGATCAGTGGAAAGCCGGGTTTGTTGGGGGCGCTGCCCCCTCTGCGCCAGAGGCGCATTCACCCCCGGGATATTTGACGCCAAAAGAAGGACGCTCATGAATAGGTCCTCCAGGTCCAGCCGGGGCGTGCCTTGCTGATCTTGTCGCGAATGTCTTTGGGCGGCTCATAGACCTGGGCGGAATAGGTGCCGAAGACCTCGAGCGTTGTGGTGCAGCGCGCGGCGTGGAACCACTTGCCGCATCCGTAGACATGACGCCAGCGTTCGAAATGCACACCTTTTGGGTTTTCGCGCATGAAGAGGTATTCTTCGAAAGCGGCGTCATCGGCCTCGGGCCCTTCGCGTTTGAGGTGAGCTTCGCCGCCGGCGTGAAATTCGGTCTCTTCGGCTGTGACCCCGCAGACGGGGCAAGTGAGCATCAGCATGTCAGGCTCCGAAACTGTCTAGCAAAGTTTACACATTGCTGGAATTTGGTGTAGCTTAGGGTGTCTAATGGTGCATCTGTCAGGAGGGTGTGACGATGAGCAAGGAAATGGCCGCCGTTTTGGTTTTTGGCGGGATCGCGGTTTTCGCGCTGATCATGTTCGTTTTGGAACGCCGCGCGGTGGCGCGTCGCAAGGCCGAGCGCGGCGGGCGCGAGATCGATGTGGCGAGCCTTATTGCCTTTGGCAGTGCTGCGGGCGAAGGTGAACGCACGCATAAATAGGTCGGTGACGCTGTGGAATGGATCTTGGGCGGCGTTGCGGTTTTTGTGGTCGCCGGTATCTGCCTGGCGATCTACGAAAAGCGCAAAGGCATCCGTATCATTGATGAGCGCGGGCGCGATGGTGATGGGCTGTCGCGGCATGCGCCCGACATAGCGCGCGCGCAGGACGCCTTTCGCCAACCGGGGTTTGAGCCGCCGTCCGGGCAGGACAGCAACCACAGCTGAGCCGAGCGCCGCAAGGGGTGCCTGCGGCTGCAGCGGGCTGGCAACGGCCCGCATGTTGGAAGACCCCGAGAGGCGCGCCATCAATGCGCCACGCCTGCGGCGACGCTTTCGTCGATGAAGCGGCCTTCTTGGAAGCGGTTCAGGCCGAATTCATCCGTCAGCGGTGACGTGCCTTTGGCCATCAGTTCCGCAAAGCCCCAGCCAGAGCCGGGGATCGCCTTGAACCCGCCCGTACCCCAACCGCAGTTGATAAAGACTCCTTCGACCGGCGTTTTCGACAAGATGGGAGAGCGGTCGCCTGTGACATCAACGATACCGCCCCACTGGCGCAGCATCTTGAGGCGCGAAATCATCGGGAAAGTCTCGATCAGGGCGCGGACGGTTTCCTCGATATGGTGGAAAGAGCCGCGTTGGGTGTAGTTGTTATAGCCATCCGTGCCGCCACCGATGACCATCTCGCCCTTGTCGGATTGGCTCATGTAGCCGTGCACGGTGTTGGCCATGACAACCACATCCATACAAGGCTTGATCGGCTCTGACACCAGCGCTTGCAACGCCACGGATTCAATGGGCAGACGGAAGCCCGCCATCTCGGCCACATGGCCGGAATGGCCCGCCACAACGATGCCAAGCTTGTCGCAATCGATGGCGCCTTTGGTTGTGTCAACGCCAACAACCTTGCCGCCTTCGCGGCGAATGGCGGTCACTTCGCATTTCTGGATGACGTCCATACCCATTTCAGAGCACGCCCGCGCATAGCCCCAGGCCACCGCATCGTGACGCGCCGTGCCGCCGCGGGGTTGCCAAAGCGCGCCCAGAACCGGGTAGCGGGGGCCTTCGATATGCATGATCGGGCAAAGCTCTTTGACCCGCTGCGGCGAAATGAACTCGGTCGCGACGCCTTGGAGCGCGTTTGCGTGCGCGGTGCGTTTGTAGCCGCGAATTTCATGCTCGGTCTGGGCCAGCATCATCACGCCGCGGGGCGAGAACATGACGTTATAGTTCAGGTCCTGGCTGAGCGTTTCATAGAGCGAGCGGGCCTTTTCATAGAGGGCTGCCGACGGGTCCTGGAGGTAATTCGACCGGATGATCGTTGTGTTACGGCCGGTGTTACCGCCGCCGAGCCAGCCTTTCTCGAGGATGGCCACGTTTTTGATGCCAAAATTCTTGCCCAGGTAATACGCCGTCGCCAGCCCGTGCCCGCCGGCACCGATGATGATGACGTCGTATTTCTTCTTGGGTTCTGCGGCGCGCCAGGCACGCTCCCAGCCGGAGTGATAGCGGATGGCTTCGCGGGCGATGGCAAAAGCAGAATAGCGTTTCATCTTGGCGGCGCTCCCAGGAATCGCGGGGGGTGATGGCTGAGATGTTTAATGGGCCAGTCGGGCGCAAAAAAGGCTTGTGAGGGCGGCATATTGCCGTGTTTTTGCGACATCCACAGCCCGTGAGGCTCAATCGCGGCCGAGTGCCAGGCGCGCGCCCAGAAACACAAGCAAACTGCCGCCTGCGCGCTGGCTCCAGCGGCTCAGCCGGGCATCGCGTTGCAGCCGGTGCCGGACAGTTTCGGCAAGCAGCACCGCAACCACGTCGGCCAAGGAAAACATAACGTTCACGATGGTGCCCAAGATCAGCAATTGCAGCCACAAGGGGAACGCAGCGCCCGGGTCCGTGAATTGCGGCAAAAACGCCAGAAAAAACAGCGCGGTCTTGGGGTTTAAGACTTCGACACTGATGCTTTGCCAAAAGGCGGGATTGGCCTTTGCGGGCGCATCACCGGCGCCCTCGTCCAGGCGGAACATCAGGCGCAGACCCAGATAGATCAGATACAGCGCCCCCACGATCTTGAGCGCGGCGTAAATCCAAGGCGTCGCCGCAAACAGCAAGGCCAAGCCAAAGGCTGCGGCGACAACATGGACCCAGCCGCCGATGTGGATCCCCAGAACCGCCATCATGCCACCGCGCCGCCCCCGAGCGAGCGTCTGTGCAGCCGTGTATAGCAGCGCCGGACCAGGCATCACCGCAAAGACAAAAGCCGCCGCAAAGAAGGCGAGCATCAAATCCGAACCAGGCATCGCTGTGTCCTCCTGCGACTTTTGGTGGGGGTCAAACCCCTTTCGGCAGGCTGACACAATGGCTAAATGGACCGCAAGAGGTTGAGCGGGCGCATATGTTCTGGATCATCACCATTGGTTTGACGTTGATTGCCACAGTGCTGTTTGCTGTGGCGCTGCGCCGTGGCGGCGCAGACAGCGACGCGGTGTCTGATTTCGACATCCGCGTCTATCGCGACCAACTTAAGGAAATTGAAAAAGACGTCGCCCGTGGCGTGATCGACGGGGACGAGGCCGAGCGGCTGCGCACTGAGGTGTCACGCCGCATTTTGGCGGCGGATGCGACGCAAGAGCGCCGCGGGGATCTTGCGGCAAGTGCGCGGTCCCAGGGGCTTATGATCGGGGTGACGGCGCTTGTCCTGATCGCGGGGTCTTTTGCGCTTTATGTGGGCATTGGGCCGATCACCGGCCTGGGCGCGCCGGGATATGGCGACCTCAGCTTGCAAAACCGCATCGCGCAGGCCGAGGTTTTGCGGTTGAACCGGCCGTCTCAGGCCACCGCAGAAGAGCGCGCAGTGCCGCCTGCAACGTCAGAGGCGGATGGCGACTATATTGCCTTGGTGCGCCAGTTGCGGGACGCTGTGGCACAGCGGCCAGATGACCTCGAAGGCCATGTGCTGCTGGTGCGCGCCGAAGCGCGGCTGGGTGATTTCGTGGCCGCCCATCAGACCCAGCAAAAGGTCATCGCGCTGAAGGGCGAGACCATCACTGTCGATGATCTGGGGCGCTATGCCAATCTGTTGGTTTTGGCCGCCGATGGGTATGTTTCGCCCGAAACCGAAGCGGTCGTCACAGAGATGCTGTCGGTCCAGCCGAACCACCCCTTGGCCCGCTATTACTATGGCTTGATGCTGTCACAGACCGGGCGCCCGGATTTGGCCTTTCGCATGTGGGACGCGCTCTTGCGCGAAGGTCCCGCTGAGGCGCCCTGGATCGCGCCCATTCTGGGCCAAATCGAAGACCTCGCAGCGCGGTCCGGGGTGCGGTACCAAATCCCCCCCATCGGCGCAGGGCGCGGACCAAGCCAAGAGGACATCGACGCCGCAGAGGATCTGACCCCGACCGAGCGGATCGAGATGATCCGCGGGATGGTCTCGGGGTTGGCCGAGCGGCTCTCGACCGAAGGTGGGCCGCCCGATGATTGGGCTCAGCTGATTTCATCGCTTGGGGTTTTGGGGCGTATCGATGATGCACGCCTGGTCTATCAAAACGCGCTCGAGGTCTTTTCAGACGATCCCACCGCGCTCGACATTGTCAATCGTGCAGCAGATCGGGCGGGCCTGATATGATCTTGGAAACCGTTGACGCCTTCCACGCGGAATTGCCGCCTTTGACAGCACTTATGGGGCTTGATTTGGGCGACCGCACCATTGGCGTCGCCGTATCCGACAGGGCCCGCAGCGTTGCCACACCGCTCGAGACCATTCGGCGCAAAAAGTTTGGCGTAGACGCTGAGCGTTTGATCGCCTTGCTGACCGAGCGTGACATATCAGGCATCGTGCTGGGCCTGCCGCGGAACATGGACGGCAGCGAAGGGCCCAGATGCCAATCGACCCGCGCATTTGCCCGCAACTTTGGCCATAAATGGCCGGGTCTCATCACCTTTTGGGACGAGCGTTTGTCGACGGTTGCCGCAGAAAAAGCACTGCTTGAGGCAGATACGACGCGAAAACGTCGCGCAGAAGTCATCGACCACGTCGCTGCGAGCTATATCTTGCAAGGAGCGCTCGACCGCATGCGCGCAATTGAGGTGAACCAATGAGCCAAGACCCCGTTTGGAGCAGAGACGAAATCGACAGCCCCTGCGTGCGTGTGTGCGTCGTGCATCCTGAAACACGCCTCTGCACGGGCTGTGCACGATCGCTTGACGAGATCGGCAATTGGTCCCGCATGACGCCCGAGGCGCGCCGCGCCGTGATGGCCGAGTTGCCTGCGCGCGACCCGTTTCCCAAAACCCGCCGTGGCGGGCGCGCCGCCCGTTTGGCCCGGCGTTAATCGATCGGCAGCGCCAGCCAGGCATCGATGCCGCCGTCCAGCTCGGGCCGAACATAGGCGATCCTGCGATCCCCCTGCCCGCCGCCCCAAGGTGCCACGCCATGCAAGGTGAACGGGTGCAGCAAAACGGCCTCGGCCCGCTTTAGCGGCAAGGCGACCCGTTCGCAGCTGTCAAACACCGCCTTGCGTGCAGCGACGTATATGTCGGTCACATCGTGATGCGCGCGCGCGGATCGGGGGACATCCTGAAACGCCCTTGCAAAAGCCGCGTGCATGATGCGGTGCGACCCGCGCCACGCAACCAAAGGCGCGGAGTGCGGATCGGCATCGTTCAAAGCCACACCAAGGATGTAGGCATGCGGCTCTTCGACGAAACGCCGTTTGGGGCTGCCTTTGCCGATCACCCCATCCACATGGGCCGCATCCCTGTTCAGACGATACCGAAAAGCCGCCTCTGTCTCGCCCGCGCGCGGTTTTGGGTATCCCGGGAACGTCACACTCAATTGCGCAGGATGCAAAGGCGGCGCCGCGCCAACAAGCGCCTGCGCGGCCGCCATCGCCGCACCCGTCAGGGGCCCAGAGCCATTAAGGCGCCCCACGCTGTCGTTGGGCAATGCGTCCAACCCAACGAACCAGGTGTTTTCGCATTGATACCAATCCGCTAAGGCAGGATCCTGCAGCGCCGCTTCGGCAGCCGGCGCGGCTGCGTCCACCCATGTTTGCGTCGCCGCCTCAGCCGGATAAACGGCGAAGCCCTCCGCCAGCAAACCGGTCAAAACCCCAGGGCCTTGCGCAACATGTTCAGCGCCACAAGGATCAGAAACACTGCAAACACGCGCTTAAGCGGTTTGGGGTCCATCGCATGCGCCAGGCGCACGCCATAAGGCGTTGTGGTCAGCGTCATAGCAATGACCACGACAAAGGCGATCAGGTTCACCGATCCAATGGTGAAGGGCGGCGCCTCTGGCACGGGTGTAAACAGGAACCCGATGACAGACGGCACCGCAATGACCACGCCGAACCCAGCCGCCGTTGCCACCGCCCGATGGATGGGCATGTTGTAAAGGCTCATCAAAGGCACGCCGAATGATCCGCCGCCAATGCCCATCAAAACCGACAAGAACCCAACGACCGGGGACAAAATCGCGCGCAACAGCCCCGTGGGCATCGCAGCACCCAGCCGCCATTCCGCGCGCCCAAATGCCATATACAGCCCAACGACCAGCGCCAGCACACCGAAAATCGCCGTCAACGTGTTCGACCTCAGCTGGGCCACGACTAACATGCCGATGATCGCACCGATGGCGATGCCGGGCGCCCAGCTGCGCAAGACCTCCCACGCGACGGCGCCCTTTTTGTTGTGCGACAGGACCGACCGGACGGATGTCACGATGATTGTCGCCAAAGACGTGGCCAGACACATCTGCATCAACCCAGGCCCATCATAGCCAAGCGTCTGGAACGCATAGTAAAAAGCAGGCACCAAGACGATCCCGCCGCCAACGCCAAGCAGGCCAGCCAAAACGCCCGCAAACGCGCCGATCACAGCCAAAAGCACAAGCATTTGGATCAAAAGCATCGGTTCTGGCATCTGTTCCCCCGCGTCTGACAGCGTCAGACCGCTTTACCCGGCGGCGCGCTCATGTGCCAGAGCCTTGATTTGCGCAAGGGCTGCGTCCACCAGCTCAGGGCCCGCCCCCTCTTTGGTCGCGCCCTCAGAAAGCATCCGCCGCCACGCCCGCGCACCCGGCCTGCCCGCAAAGGCCCCAAGCATGTGGCGCGTCACCTGATGCAAGCGCCCACCGGCGCTGAGATGGTCTTCGATATAAGGCAGCATCGCCTCAACCGCCGCCTCGGCGGTGGTTTCCGACGGTTGACCAAAGACCCGCCTGTCGGCTTCGAGCAATATGTCCGCGGGCTGATGATACGCCGCACGACCGATCATCACACCGTCCAAACCGCCATCGAGAAAATCGAGCGCTTGATCCAAACTCTCGATCCCGCCGTTGATCGAAATGTGCAAATTGGGGAAGAGCCCCTTCATCTCGTGCACCAGCGCGTAGTCCAGCGGCGGGATATCCCGGTTTTCCTTCGGACTCAGCCCCTGCAACCAAGCTTTGCGCGCGTGGATCGTCACCCGCTCGCACCCCGCCGCGACGATACGCGCCAAAAACTCTGGCAAAACCTCGCGCGGCTCTTGCTCGTCCACGCCGATGCGGCATTTGACGGTCACATCCACATCGACCACCGCGCGCATCGCCGCCACACAATCGGCAACCAAACCCGGCTGGCGCATCAAAACCGCCCCAAACGTACCCGATTGCACCCGGTCCGACGGGCAGCCGACGTTCAAATTGATCTCATCATAACCAGCCGCCTGCCCCAGACGCGCCGCCTGCGCCAGCTCGACCGGATCGCTGCCCCCCAGCTGCAGCGCAACCGGATGCTCTTGCACGTTGTACTCCAACAAATGCAGAGCCCCACCCCGGATCAACGCCGCAGCAGTAACCATTTCCGTATAAAGCAAGGCCTCACGCGACATCAGCCGGTGAAAGTACCGGCAATGACGATCCGTCCAATCCATCATCGGCGCGACAGACAGGCGGGCGTTTTGGTCTATGGTGGCTCGGGCGCGCATGGCGTCCTCTTACAGCCGAATATCGCTGGCGTCGATCCTTGGCGGCCCAGGCTCAGGCGGGTTCGTCCCAGCCGGCCAAGCGGCGCGCGGCGGCGACATAGCCTGCGTTGACCGCGATGCCGTTGGCCTCTGCCTCTGCCAGCGCCTGCAGGCGCCGCTGCCCCGGCAAACGCGCCCCATCCGCCGCAGCGACCAGCGCAAAGAGATGCTCTAGCCGCGACCCAAAATCCGCCCCATCTGGCGGCTGGATCGCCATCATCCATTGGCCAACACCTGGCGGCGGACCTTCTGGATTAAAGAACGACGCCGCCTCCGCACTCAGCGTGCTTGCCGACAATACCGCTGACAAAATCTCGACCATCAGCGCCAATGCCGTGCCTTTCGCACCGCCGATCGGCATCATTGACCCGGCCAACGCAGCGTCGGGATCTGTTGTGGGCTGCCCATCCGCATCAAGCGCCCAACCGGCCGGGATCGCTTGCCCGGTTTTCTTGGCGTTCAGAACCTTGCCGCGGGCCACAGTGGACAAGGACAGATCGATCACCAACGGCGGCTGGCCCACCCGCGGCGCCGCAAAGGCGATAGGGTTTGTCCCGAAAAGAGCCGCCTTCGCCCCCCAAGGCGCAATGGCCGCCGGTGTGTTGGCCATCATCAGCCCTACCAACCCCGCCTTGGCGATCCGCTCCACCTGGATGGACAACGCCCCGCAATGGTGGGAGTTGCGGATCGCCATCATCGCCACACCCTGCGCGCGGGCTATCTCAATGCCCTTTGCAATGGCGACATCCATCGCCGGATAGGCAAAGCCATGATCTGCATCGACCACCAGGCTCGAAGGCGCAGCGAGGTGGCTTTTGATGCTGGCCTGTGGGTTGATCTTGCCCGATTTCGCTTGCGCGATGTAATCCTCGAGGCGGGAAAACCCGTGGCCGACCTGCCCTTCGGCCTCGGCCGCGGCGAGCGCTTGCGCAACGGACAAAGCCGCCTCAGGCGCCACGCCATTGGCCGTCAATGCCGCCTCTATCAACGCCCGCGCATCGGCGGGCGTCAATCTTGCCACATCGGTCGTCACGCGTTACGCGCTCCGGTAAAGCTTGGTCATAGAGAATTCACGATGCCCAAGCGCCTCGGCTGCGGTGTTGCGGCCATTGGCCGTGCGGCGGATCATGTCGATCAAAGCGTCCCCGGCCTCGTCGATGGTCTGTTCGCGACGCAAAATGCCAGAGACATCGACGTCGACATGTTCGCCCATCGTGCGCACAGTGCGCGGGTTTGCCGTGATCTTGATCACTGGCACAATCGGATTGCCCACGACGTTGCCCTGACCGGTCGGGAAGGTGTGGATTACCGCACCACCGGCCGCCATAAGCGTGACGCATTCCGCCGCCGCCGAAGAGCTGTCCATAAAGTAAAGCCCATCACCCGAAGAGGGCTGTTCTGCGGGTTCAAGGATATCGATATACTGCGATGTGCGCCCGATCTTTTCGAGATTGCCCAAAGCCTTCTCTTCGATCGTGGTCAAACCACCTTCGATGTTGCCTTTCGTGGGCTGGCTGTCCGACAGGTCATCGGTCTGGTGCGCAAAGATGACGTCGTCCTGATAGGCCTTCCACATCTTGTACCAACGCGCGCCCACCTCTTCGTTGATCGCGCGCTTTTGGCAGATGTGCTCCGCGCCCGTGATCTCGGAGGTCTCGCCGAAAAAGCCGGTGATCCCTTCGGGCAACAATTTGTCATACATGTTGCCGACCGTTGGACAGGATCCCAAACCGGTTGTCGTGTCGCTCTCTCCACATTTGGTCGACACCCACAGCTCCGAGATCGAACATTCCTCGCGCTGATACTCAGAGGTCTGGTGCACGAATTCCTTGGCCGCCCAAGAGGCCGCCCGGATCGTCTCGAAATCGCCCTTCTGTTCGATCGAGAACTCCGCAACCGGCTTGCCCGTCGCGCGAATACCGTCCGCGATGCGCTTGGTCCAACCCGGCTCAATCCCGATGACCACAACCGCCGCCACATTGGGGTTCGCGCCGGTTCCAATCATCGTGCGGAAATGCAATTCCAGGTCTTCGCCAAACTGCAAACGGCCATACGCATGCGGCAACGCCATCGTGCCTTTGACATTGTTGGCCACCGCCTCACAAGCCGCGTTCGAGATATCGTCGACCGGCAGAATGATCACGTGATTGCGCACACCCACGCGCCCATTTTCCCGACGAAAGCCTTTGAAGGTGATGTTTGAATATTTCGATGTCATCTGTCGGGCTCCTTACCAGCGCTTCGTTTTGCAATTGTGGGTATGCAGATGCGCCCCTTTGGGGATGTCGGCGATGATTTTGCCAATGTCTTCCCCATATTTGATCGCCGTGTCGCCCTCTTTGAAATCCTTCAAAGCGATCTTGTGGCCGATGGGCACATCTGCCCCGGCTGTCAGGCGAAACGTGGAATTGTCATGCGTCACACAGCACAACATGTCCGTGCCAGCCGTCAGGCCCTCCACGACAACCACACCAACATTGTCATCATGCTCGTGCACCAAGAGATGGGGAATTTCAGACATCAAAGGTCTCCTCGAACGATTCTGTGTCTTTTGCACTAGTACGTATAGAGTATGTCTTATACAAGACTTCATATAGACCAATATCGCCGCGCACAAAGGACCCCGGCAATGAACACCCCGCTCTATCGCGTCGTGATGGACCATCTGGTCGACCGCATCGCATCTGGCGCGATGCCTCCGGGCGCGATGCTGCCCAGCGAAACGCAGCTCGGCGCCGACCTTGGCGTTGCCCAAGGCACAGCCCGCAAAGCGTTGATGGAACTTGAAACCCGCGGCCTTGTGACCCGCGTGCAGGGCCGCGGGACATTCGTCACCCAGCGCACGACCGAGGACTCGCTCTTTCGCTTCTTTCGCCTGCGCCAACACGACGGAACAATGGACGCCCCCGAACTGCTGAACGAGACAGTCCGCGAACGCGCCGCAACCCGCAGCGAACGCGCAACGCTCCACGGCGAACCCGCACGGGTCTTTGAAATTTCGCGCCTACGCGCTTTGGGTCACGCCGACAAAATCGTCGAAAAAACCATCGTCTCCACCGCCCGCTTCCCCGGCTTGAACGACCGCGCCCCCTTGCCCAACACACTCTATGTGTTCTTTCAGCAAGCCTATTCCTGCATGATCTTGCGCGCCGACGAAGCCCTCCAGGCCACCCAACCCAGCGCAGACATCGCCGCTTTGCTCCAGATCACCGACACAACACCTGTCCTGCAAGTCTCCCGCGTGGCTTACGACCTGCTCGACCAGGTCGTCGAACTCAGAACGCTGACCTGCCGCACCGACAGACACCACTACACGGTCTCGTTGACCTGACCCCGCCTCTTTCTTTTGGCTGAAAATATCCCGGGGGCGCGGGGGCAGAGCCCCCGCCCGGATCGGATCGCGCCAGCGATCCGATCCTCCCCGTTACATCCACGACATATCCCCGTCACGCCAAACTCGGCAGCCACAACACAATCGCCGGGAAGGCCACCAACAGCGCAATGGTCACCCCATCGGCGATGAAAAACGGCGTCACGCCTTTGAAAACGTCCTGAACGCTCAGATCATCGCGCACACCGGCCACAACAAAACAATTGAGGCCAATGGGCGGCGTGATCAGGCAGAACTCGGCCATTTTCACCACCAGAATGCCAAACCAGATCGCGCACATCGGACCGCTCATGCCGAACGCGCTGTCCTCTGCTGCGACGAACTCGCCGCCATTCAGCGCCATAACAGCCGGGTACACCACAGGCAGCGTCAAGAGCAGCATGCCGATCGCATCCATGAACATGCCCAGCACAGCATAGGCCAACAGGATGCAGACCAGAATGAGCATGGGCGACATCTCCAGCCCCGTGATCCAATCCGCGAATGCATCCGGCAGTTCGGCAAAGCCCAGGAACCGCACATAGATCAAAACGCCCCAAATGATCGAAAAGATCATCACCGTCAGTTTGGCTGTATCCAACAGCGCCTCTTTCAGCTGTTGCCAGCGCATGCCCCGCGCTAAGGCCATCAAAAAGACGATGAAGGCTCCGATCGCCCCCCCTTCGGTGGGGGTTCCCCAGGCGTCGCCAAAGGGGTTGTAGACGAAAAAGATGATGATCACGACGACAGCGACAATCGGCAATGCAGGTGGCAAAGCGGTCAGGCGCTCTTTCCACGTAAAGCCGCCGACCGGCGGGCCGACGGTCTTAAAGATCATCGCCATGCCGATGATCAAAGCGGCATAGACCACCGCCGAAAACGCGCCGGGGACGAAACCGGCAAGCAGCAGTTTGCCGACATCCTGCTCAACGATGATCGCATAGATCACCAGGATCGCCGAGGGTGGGATGAGCGAGGCCAGCGTGCCTCCGGCTGCGACCACACCCGCTGCAAATTGCTTGTTGTATCCAACCTTGAGCATTTCAGGGATCGCGATCCGGGCAAAGACGGCCGCGGTTGCCACCGATGCGCCAGAGACGGCCGCAAAGCCGGCCGTTGCAAAGACCGTAGACACAGCCAGCCCGCCAGGCACCCAGGCGATCCACTTTTTGGCCGCCTCGAACAAGGCCGTGGTCAGGCGGGCGTGATAGGCCAGATACCCAATCAGGATAAAGACCGGGATCAGGCTCAGGACATGCGCGCTTACTTTTGAATGCGGCGTCAGGCCCGCAACGCGCACCGAAATTTGCAGCGCTTTCCCAAATCGGTCGGGGTCATAGTCAAACCCGTTCCATCGCAGCCAGACAAGCCCCACAAACCCCGCCAGGGCTGCGGCAAATGCCACGCGCATGCCCAGAATGACCATGACCAACAGGCCTGCACTGACCCAGAGGCCAATTTCAATCGGTTCCATCAGTCAGACCCTTCCAGCGCTTCGGCTTCCAGCCGCGCCTGATCCGCCACGCTAAGCGTGAGCGGCACGGCAACAGGGGCCTCTAACCCAAGAACAAGCGCCCGGCCGTACCCGACAACCTGCAAAAGAAGACGCATGACCAAGACGGCGAATGCGATTGGAACAACCAATTTCGAGGGCCAGATGGGGATGCCGATATCAATCGAACTGTCGCGGCTGCACAACGGACGGGCACAGTCAAATGAGCGGTCAAAGTGATCCCAGGCGCCCCAGGTCAGCGCAACAATCAAGACCAGGATAAGGATGACCGAGACAAGCTCGAAAAACCAAAGCAAGCGGCCTTTCAGCGCGCCAACGACCATGTCCATGCGGATGTGACTGCCGTCGCGCTGAACATAGGACACCCCCATGATCGCAATGATCGGCATGGCCGCTTCGATGTAGTCGACATAGCCTGCAAGTGGTGACGCAAAGAATTTGCGACCGGTCACAGAATAGGCCGCAAGAAACATCAGCGAAAAAATTGCCAGACCGCTCAGCAAGGCGCACACCCGCTCGACCGGCAACAAGGCGCGATCCAAGCGGCTCAGCAGGCTCGAATCTTCTAAAACAGCAGCTGATCCAGCCATGCTGCCTCTCCCCCCAACAGATTTTTATGGATGGAGGGTGGGCATCTCTGCCCACCCCGTCAGTGCGATCAGCTGCCCGCTTTTGCGTCAGCCAATGTCTTTACGACAAGATCATAGAGCTCTTGGCCCGGCAGGCCCTGTGCTTCCATATCTGCAATCCACTGGTCGCGGATCGGATCGGCGGCTTTTGCCCGGAATTCCGCGATCACTGCATCGTCGATCTCGACTTTCTGGACGCCTTTTTCCTCCAAAACGCTGTCCCAACGCTCCAAGAGCGAGGCATAATTGGCCAGATAGTGATCCAGCGCTTCTGAGACCGAGCTGTCGAGCGCTTCGCGTTCTGCATCGCTCAGGGCGTCATAGGCGTCGATGTTAACGACAACCGGGCAGTTCACTGTGCCTGGGTTCAGGTTGGCCGTCCACCAATCTGCCTGGTTGATTGTGCCAAAGGACAGGTGCGCGTGCTGGGCAAAGGCGACGGTGTCGACAACGCCGGATTCCATCGCCTGATAGGCTTCGGTCGCGGTCACAGATGTCGGAACACCGCCCACGGATTCAAACGCCTTGCCCAGACCGCCGGTGGCACGCACCCGCATGCCTTCAAAATCAGCCAGCGAGTCACGTGGCTCGCCTGTGCCGACAAGGTTGTACTGTGGCATGGGCGACGTCATCAGCAGCTTTGCGTTCCACTGCTCCATCTCTTCGGTGGCGGCTGGGTGTGCGTAGACCGCAGACGATACCGCAACCTCTTGCTCAAGGTTTTCGACGCCCAGGAAGGGCAGTTCCAGAACCGTGATCACGCGGTTCTTGTCGCGGTGATAGCCCGCGCAGAACTGTGCCATCTCAAAGGCGCCAATGGAAATACCATCAAGGTTTTCGCGGTTCTTGGACAAGCCGCCATAGCTGACGTTCATGGTGAAACCGCCGTCCGTTTTTTCCGAAACCAGCTCGGCCAGCTTTTCGATATGCTCGGTGAACGCGCGGCGTTTGCCCCAGACAGAGACGTTCCATTCGGTCGCCAAAGCTTCGGATGCGAATGCAAAAGACACGGCAACGACGGCCGTTTGACCTAACAACTTGCGCATGGTGATCCTCCCAAAAGTGCATGCGTATGTGAATGCACCTATCTTTCAGGCAAGCTGATCAGATGTAAATGAAGGAAAACGCGCAGCATGTGGGCCATTGGCCTGCGGATTTCCGCAGGGCGAGGCCGCCGCGCGGTTGCACGCCCTGCGCCCCACGACAACCAGGGCTATAGCCAGGCCTCTTTGTCGAGGCCAAGCTTGACGATCTTTTCGTTGAGCGTGCGTCGCCCAATGCCCAGCGCGGCGGCGGCGGCGTCCATACGGCCGCCGTGGGCGCGAATGGCCTTGCCGATCATCTCACGTTCAAAGGCGGCCACGGCGTTGCGCAGGGTGCTGGGCACGCTTTCTGCGGGCTGATCACTCAGGATGGCCTGCGCAATGGATCCGGTGCCAAGCCGGGCCGCGATCACGCGCCGTTCGGCCACGCTGCGCAACTCGCGGACATTTCCGGGCCAGTCATGCGCCAAAAGGGCGGCGAGATCTTCTGGGCTCAGAACCGGCGTGTCGACATCGTGGGCCTCGGCGAACTCTGCCAGGAAATGCGCCATCAGCAGCGGAATGTCGTCTGGCCGGTTCTTCAGCGGCGGCACGGTCAAAACCACCGTGTTGATGCGGAACAGCAAATCGGATCGCAAGCGTCCATCTGCCACCGCCGTCTGAACATCCGCATTCGTCGAGGACATCAGTTTGAACTCAACAGGCTGCGGCACAGAGGCGCCCACGGGAAAGATCTGGCGATCTTCGATGACGCGCAGCAACTTGGCCTGAACCGGCAAAGGACAGGCGCAGATTTCATCCAGATAGAGCGTCCCGCCCGAGGCCATTGCCAGCCGCCCCGGCACATCATTGGCCACGCCAAACATCTGCGCCTCAAATGTTTCGGCAGACAGCGAGGCGCAATTCACGGCCACAAAGGGCGTGTCGGATTGGCGCCCCAGATCATGCAAAGCTTGCGCCACCAGCTCTTTGCCCGTTCCTGTCTCTCCGGTGATCAACACCGGCACATCGATCTCGGCGAGGTCAAGGATCGTTTGGCGCAGCTGCCGAATATCGTCCGAGGCCCCCAGCATGACCTTGTCCAACCCCGACAGGCGCATCAGCCGTTCGGTCAGACGGTCGTTGGCCTGGCGCATGCGGTGTTGTTCGGCTGCATGCGACAGGGCCGTCAGCAGGCGCCTTGGCTCATAGGGCTTTTCAATAAAGCTATAGGCGCCCGCCTGCATCGCGGCGACGGCTGTCTGAATATCACCGTGGGCCGAAATCAGCACCAAAGGCGGCGCAAAGCTTTTGTCCAGGCTGGTCAGCAAGTCCAAACCGCTCATGCCAGGCATGCGCACATCCGACAAAATCACATCCGGCATAAACCGGGCGATCTGGTCTTCGGCTTGACCGGCGCGCGCAATGGTCTCGGTCTCCCACCCGGCTGCGTGCAGCAGATCGGCAAGGGATTGACGCATGGCTTTGTCGTCATCGATGACAAGCGCGCGAAAGGGTGGGTCAGCCTGCATGATCCGCCTCTGTTTGTGCCTCTGAAAGCGGGAAAGCCACCGCAAATGTCGCGCCACCTTCGCTGTTGTTGTCCGCTGTCATATGGCCTCCGTGGTCTTTCACAATCCCCGCCGAGATCGCCAAGCCAAGGCCTATGCCCTGCCCGCTTTCGCGCGTTGTGACGAACGGTTCTTGCAAATCGGCCAAAGTGGCCTCTCCCAAACCGTGTCCATTGTCGACGACGCGCACCCACCCATGCGTGCCGTCAACCTCTACCGTGACGCTAACCTGCGGATCGGGCGTGGCTTCGACGGCATCCAAAGCATTTCGCATCAAATTCGTCAAAACCTGTTCAATGCGCAGCTGAACGCCCTGTACAAAGACGGGCGCCGCAGGAAGCTGCAAGGACAGCGCCACATCAGAGACGTCTAAGTTCGGCGCGATCAATCCGCGGGCGGCGCGCACGGCTTGGTTTAGGTCAACTGCTGTAAAAACGTCGCCTTCGGAGCGGGCAAAGAACTTGAGCTCGCGCGTGATGCCCTCCATCCGGTCGACCAAGCCACTCAACCGGGTGGTCAGACCCTGGCTTTGCTCGGGCGCCAGTTCTGCGGCGGTCAAATGGTTGCGCATCGCGGCAATGGGCTGTCCCAACTCGTGCGTGACCGAGGCCGACAATTGCCCAAGCGCGGCCAACCGGCTGGCGCGCTCCAACTCTCCTTGCGTGCGCTTCAAGCGACGCTCCGCTTGGCGACGCACTTCGATCTCTTGGCCCAACCGTTCATTTGCGCGGCGCAGTTCGGCCTCTTCGAATTTCGAGCGGCGCAAAGCGATGCCCATCCGTCTGGTGCGTTGGATTTGCAAAACGATGATCAAAAGAACGGCAAAAAGGACCACACCCGCCGTGACCAGCCAACTGCGTGTCACGGCGCGCTCGTCGCTGGCAAAGTAATGCAAGGCCCATTCGTGCGGCAGCTCGGTCGATGTCAGATGCAACCGTTCCTCGCCAGCGATGATCGCACGGTTGAGCCCCTGCATACGCCACTCTAACACGTCCAGCTCTTGTCCCGGAAATTGGCGCGAGGCGGCAATCTCGGCCCGTTGCGTGTCTGAAATGTCTTGCAATATCCGATATTGCCAACGCGCATCAGACGACAGCAGGACAACGCCATCCTTGTTGGCCAAAAAGACCTGTTCGCCCGAGCTGGCCCAACTTGCCGCGAGTTTGGACAGGTCGATCTTGATGGCAATCACGCCACCGATTTCCCCTTCGAACGACTGAACCGCATCTGCGATAAAATACCCAGGCAGCCCCGTCGTTGCGCCGATCCCGTAAAAGCGACCCTGTTCACCGTTCAGGGCGCTTTGGAAATAAGGGCGAAAGCCGTAATTCTGGCCCAGAAAGGTCGGCGTCTGACCCGCGTTCGAGGCAGCGATGGTCAGACCTGAGAGGTTCATTAGAAAAATCGCATCAATGCCCGCCCGTTCGGCGAATTGCGCAAGGCGGTCGTTCAATGCGTCTGTGTTGTTGCCAGAGGCCGCGCTGACCACGAACGGGTCTCGGGCCAGGACAAAGGTCAGATGCGAGAAACGCTCCAGCTCGGCTACCACCGTGCTTTGGTACAACGACAGCCGCCCAGACGCTTTGGAGAATTCCTCGGACTGAAAATACCGCACCGAGAGCGAGAAAACGGCAAACGCAATGCCCACAACAAGGGCCACCAAAGCCACCGCCGTCACCGCCGGTCGCGACGCTGCTGCAACGGGAAAGTTGCGATTTGGAGAAGGCGTAGCCGTCGATGACATGTCCAAAGAAAGCCCGAGTGATCCGTCTTGCACGCGTTAGACAAACGCCGGTCGCTTGCCAAGGCAAGCCGCAAAGCGCCCGAATTGACAGTCAAATTGCGGAAATTACCACAAAATTCACCAATCCGACTGCCTGACTTTACAAGGCTTCACAATGAAATTGAAAAAAGTTTACAGCGAAACCCTTAGAAATCCGCAAGTTATTCCCTTCCTTACAACAATGCGTATGATCCGCTTCGGAGGATGCGGTCATCAACAGGGCCTCACACGACCTGCTTTGTGACCTGCACAAGACGACTTAGGATGGGGAGGAAACCATGTCCGATACGAATGCAAAAACCCATGCGCCGTCCGCAGACATGGTTGCCAAAGCCCATGTGAATGCTGCGCAATATGACGAAATGTACGCCGCATCGGTGTCCGACCCCGCGGCGTTTTGGGGCGAACACGGGAAACGTATCGATTGGATCAAACCCTATTCGAACGTCAAAGATGTCTCGTATGAATTTGGCAACGTGTCGATCAAATGGTTTGACGACGGCACGCTGAATGTAGCGGCGAATTGTATCGACCGGCATCTGGCCACGCGCGCGGATCAGACCGCGATCATCTGGGAACCCGACAGCCCAGAGGACGGAGCCAAGCACATCACCTATGCCGAATTGCATGCCGAAGTTTGCAAGATGGCCAATGTGTACAAATCCCTGGGCGTCGGCAAAGGCGACCGTGTGATCCTGTATATGCCGATGATCCCAGAGGCCGCCTATGCGATGCTGGCCTGCGCGCGCATCGGGGCGATCCATTCTGTTGTGTTTGGTGGCTTTTCGCCGGACGCTTTGGCCGCCCGCGTCAACGGCTGCGAGGCCAAGCTGGTCGTCACCGCCGATGAGGCACCGCGCGGCGGGCGCAACACGCCGCTCAAAGCCAATGCCGACAAAGCCTTTGAGAGCGTCGAGGGCGCGTGTCAGATGCTGGTCGTGCAACGCACCGGAGGCGACATCGCCATGACAGACGGTCGAGACCATTGGCTGCATGAACGCGCGGCGACGGTTGATGCCGATTGCCCGCCCGAAGAGATGAACGCCGAGGATCCGCTCTTTATCCTCTACACATCCGGGTCGACCGGCATGCCAAAGGGTGTGGTCCACACCACAGGCGGATACATCGTTTACGCCGCCATGACCCATGAGATCACGTTCGATTACCACGATGGCGACGTCTATTGGTGTACCGCGGACGTGGGTTGGGTCACAGGCCACAGCTATATTGTCTATGGCCCGCTGGCCAACGGGGCGACAACGCTGATGTTTGAAGGCGTGCCAACCTACCCCGATGCCTCGCGGTTTTGGCAGGTATGCGAAAAGCACAAAGTCGCGCAATTCTACACAGCGCCCACGGCCATTCGCGCGCTCATGGGCCAGGGAAATGACTTTGTCACGAAATGTGACCTGTCGAGCCTCAAGCTTTTGGGCACAGTGGGCGAGCCGATCAACCCCGAAGCCTGGAACT
The DNA here is from genome assembly GCA_964649815.1 of uncultured Rhodobacterales bacterium. Taxonomy (GTDB): domain Bacteria; phylum Pseudomonadota; class Alphaproteobacteria; order Rhodobacterales; family Rhodobacteraceae. The sequence continues at coordinate 39,279 of CAZYQC010000019.1, forward strand.
GGTACAACGAAGTCGTTGGCCAGGGCCGCTGCCCGATTGTGGACACGTGGTGGCAAACCGAAACAGGCGGCCACCTGATGACGCCCCTGCCAGGTGCCCACGCCACCAAGCCCGGCGCGGCGCAATATCCGTTCTTTGGCGTTGAACCGGTGGTTCTGGACCCAACAACGGGCGTGGAAATCGAAGGCGACGGCGTCGAAGGTGTTTTGTGCATCAAAGACAGCTGGCCGGGTCAGATGCGCACCGTTTGGGGCGATCATGAGCGTTTTGAAAAGACGTATTTCTCGGATTACAAAGGCTATTACTTTACCGGCGACGGCTGCCGCCGGGATGAAGACGGCGAATACTGGATCACCGGGCGCGTCGATGACGTGATCAACGTATCGGGTCACCGCATGGGCACAGCCGAGGTCGAAAGCGCCCTTGTCGCACATGCGAAGGTGTCCGAAGCGGCTGTGGTCGGCTATCCGCACGACATCAAAGGGCAAGGCATCTATTGCTATGTCACGCTCATGGCCGGCGAAACGCCGACCGAAGAGCTCCGGACAGAGCTGCGCAATTGGGTCCGCAGCGAGATCGGGCCGATCGCGTCGCCAGACAAAATCCAATGGGCGCCAGGATTGCCCAAAACACGGTCGGGCAAGATCATGCGCCGGATCCTTCGCAAAATTGCCGAAGACGATTTTGGCGCGCTTGGCGACACGTCGACGCTCGCGGACCCAAGCGTGGTCGACGATCTGATCGAAAACCGGATGAATCGCAGCTAACGGCGTTCACATGCATGCCAAAAGCCCGGCCAGCGTGCCGGGCTTTTTCTTGCCCGGTCGCCAGCATTTCAGAGCCCCCGACCGCCCACTGCCCCAACCATAAAACGCGCGCTGGGGTATCGACGCCAGCGCCTGCGCGCCTATCTGCCTGTCAAATCGCGATGGACAAGCCATAGGCATCGTGGCACGGGAACGGCATGTTGGAAAAAGCGACACAATTTGTACCAGAGCCAAGCACGCAGCACGCGCTGCGGCGCGCCTTGGGGCATTTTGCGACCGGCGTGACCATCGTGACAGCCCCGTCCGAGATTGGCCCGCTTGGCTTTACCGCGAATTCCTTTTCTTCGGTCTCGCTCAGCCCACCGCTGGTCCAATGGTCGCTCGCGCGCGCCTCCAAACGCCATGATGCCTTTGCGACGGCAACGCATTTCGCCATCCACATCCTCGGCGCGGATCAAACAGAGCTTGCGGCCAGGTTTGCCACCCAAGGTCAGGCCTTTGATCAGGTCGCCTGGCACGAAGACGCCCGAAACGTGCCGATACTGGACCGCTGCATCGCCCGGCTGGATTGCACCTTGTTCAAAACTTATCCCGCCGGAGATCATTCCTTGATCTTGGGCGAGGTCCAAAACGTTGCGGTCTCTGGCGGGGCCGGTTTGATCTTTGATCAAGGCCGCTATGGCCGTTTCGCGCCCTCAGACGGCTGAGCGTTTGGAAAAAACACCTGCTGATTGTCGATCCGAAACGCACCGATCGCCGCTTGACCTGCCGGACCCGTAAGCCAATCAACGAAAGCCTGCGCGCCTGTGGCATTCACATGAGGGTGGCGTTCGGGATTGACGCGGATGACACCATAAGGGTTGAACAAGAGCGGATCACCTTCGACCAAAACCGTGAAATCCGATTTGTTGCCAAAGGACATCCAAGTGGCCCGATCGCTGAGCGTGTAGGCCGCCATGCCAACAGCGATGTTCAGCGTAGTGCCCATGCCCGCTCCTGCCTCGCGGTAGTCTCCGGCGGCGGGGTCAATCCCGGCGGCGGCCCACAAACGCAACTCTGCTTTGTGCGTTCCACTGTCGTCGCCCCGGCTCAGAAAAGGTGTTTGCGATGTGGTGATACGCTGTAGCGCGCCCAACAGGTCTGTGGCCTCTGTGACCCCGGCTGGATCAGCGCGGGGGCCGACGATCACAAAGTCGTTGTACATCACGTCCCGCCGATCAACGCCCCAGCCCTCGGCCACAAAGCGATCCTCGGCCGCGCGCGCATGGACAAGCACAACGTCCCCATCGCCGTTTTGCGCGTTGCGCATCGCTTGGCCGGTTCCAACAGCGACCACGCGCACCTCTATGCCGCTCTCTTCGGTGAATTGCGGGAGGATCGCATCGAATAGGCCAGAATTTTGCGTGGACGTGGTCGATTGCAGCAACACGTAAGGCGCCTCTGCGACGGCCATCGTGGCAAAGCCCAACATCAAAACAATCGCGCGCAAAAAGATCACAACAACAACTCTCCCGCCAAAAACGCCCGCGTTTCTTGCTCTCTTGGGGTATCCAGAACGTCGCTGGCTGGCCCGTCTTCGATGACCCGGCCTTTGTGCATCATAACGACGCGCTGCGCGAGCCTGCGCACTTGCCAGAGGTCATGGCTCACCATCACCACCTGAATGCCACCCGCCGCCGCATCCATGATCAGCGTTTCAATCCGGGCCGTGGCGGCAGGGTCCAATGCGCTTGTGGGTTCATCCAGAAAAAGGATCTCGGGCGCGGTTGCCAAGGCCCGCACCAGCGCCAGACGCTGTGCTTCGCCGCCCGATAGGCTGCGCGCGGGCTGCGTGGCGAGATGCGACAGCCCGGCGACCTCGAGCCAGCGCGCGGCCTCGGTCGGCGGTTGTCCTGAGGCGCGCAAGGCAAAGGCGATGTTCGCCTCGGTGCTGCGCCGCAACAGGACCGGTTTTTGGAACACCATCGCTTGGCGCAAACGCTCGGTGCGCGTCAGTGGTTTGTCATCCAGATGAACCTGGCCCGCATCCACCGGCACCAGCCCATGCAGCACCCGCAAGGCAAGGCTTTTGCCCGCGCCATTAGGACCGATCAGGCAGGTGGGCCCGGGCGTGTCCAGGCGCAGACTGAACCCGTCCAACACACGCTTGCCGATGCGCGTGAGTGCCACAGCGTCCGCCACAAGCCGCGCCATCACGCGGCCCCTTCTGGGGCGTGGCGTTGCGCCAACAGGCTGACCGCAGCTGTCACCGCCATCGCCAGCATCAAAAGAACGGCGCCAAGGGCCAAGGCCAGGGCCAGATTGCCCTTTGATGTTTCAAGCGCGATTGTCGTGGTCATCACCCGTGTCACATGGGCAATGTTGCCACCGACAATCATGACGGCGCCCACTTCGGCAATCGCGCGCCCGAACCCGGCCAAAACAGCCGTCAGGATCGCAGGCCGCGCATCCCACAAAAGCGTGGGCATCGTTTGACGTGGGCTGAGGCCAAAGGACGCCAATTGGTCCTTATATTCAGCCGCAAGTGTCGCGACAGCCTGCCGCGTCAGGGCCGCTATGATCGGCGTGACCAAAATGACCTGGGCAATGATCATGGCGGTCGGGGTATAGAGCAGGTTCAAAACGCCAAACGGCCCCGAGCGCGACAAAAGCACGTAAACGATCAAACCCACGACAACCGGCGGCAGGCCCATCAATGCGTCCACACTCAACCGCAGCACCTTGTGGCCGGGAAAGCGTAAGACGGCCAAAGCCGCCCCCAAAGGCAGCCCAATGATCGCAGCAAAGATCACAGCGATCACAGACACATAGAGCGACAGACCGACCACGGACCATAACGCGGCATCGCCGGTCATGATCAAGCGCAACGCGCCTGCCAGTTCTTGTCCAAACCCTTCCATCCCCGCAAAGGCCTTTCGTTTCCAAGCGTTCTGCCTGACCTATGCCATCGCCTTGGCCTGCGTCAGTGCAGAAACGACATTTGCGCATCACGCCAAGACACCAACAATTCGCGCCACAGCACTGGCGCAACCCGCCGCGTGGCACCATCTTAGCGTCATGACTGACACCCTACCCCGCTACAAGATCGGGCGGCAAACGGAACAAATCTGTGCACTTTTGGGTATCTCGGCGCAAGCTGTGCTGCGCCGCCTTGGCCGCCCTGCGGATTTTCTGCAATTCGAAGGGCGTGGGGTAACGGCGCAAGAATTTTTCGAAGGCTGGGACGCGATGTGTGCCGAGGCCGGGCGCGATGATCTGCCCTTTTTGATCGGCAAAACCTATGCGCATGGCCCGTTCAACCCGGCCTTTTTTTTCGTTCACCTGCTCGCCCGATGTGCGCACCGGACTGGACCGTCTGAGCCTTTTCAAGCCGCTGTCTGGCCCTCTTTCGCTGCATATTGCGCATACGGACGCGGGGTGCGAGATCACCATGAAAACCAACACGCCGACTGTGTCGTTGCCTGCCACCTTTGGCGCGACCGAGCTGATTTTCCTGATCGAGGCCATTCGCACCTGCACTGGGGCCACTGTCGTGCCGCTGTCCGCCCAATTGCCTGCTGATTTGCCAGGGCGCCCCGCGATCGAGGCGTTTTTGGGATGCGACCTTGCTCTGGGATCAGTGACCCGAATGCGCCTTGCGCCCAAAGATGCCAACCGCCCGCTATTGTCGCGCAACCCGGAACATTGGGACCTGATCGAGCCTGCGTTTCTGCGCGAGCTAGAGGCGATCACAGGTGATTTGAGGATGTCGTTGCAGGTGCAGACGGCCTTGACCGAGATGCTGCCCGCGGGCCAATCGACAATTGATCAGGTCGCGGACCGGCTGCGGATGTCATCGCGCAGTTTGCAGCGGCATCTGAAAAACGAAGGCCACAGCTTTCAATCCTTGCTGGACGCAACCCGCGAGGCACTGGCCCTGAGCTATCTCAAAGAAACGCAGATGAATATCGACGAGATCAGCTATCTGTTGGCCTATCGCGATCCCAACAGCTTTTACCGCGCGTTCCAGGGGTGGACGGGGATGACACCTCTGGCGGCCCGCAACGCACCTGCGCGCCTCAGCTAGGAAGGGTTGACGACATTGTGGCGATAGACCCAGTCCTGACGGCGATGGATCAGCTCTGGCACCAACCGCGCCCCTATGGCCATTGGCGTATAGAACAAGAGCCTGCCCAAAGGTGAGGCCTGATGGAACATCGTGGCGTTCTTGAGCGAGCCTTGCTGGATGCGGGACGTGCGCGCGATGCGATTTTGGTAAAAGCGGCGCAAAGCCTCTTCCACCGGCTGCGCAGCACTCACAAGATCGGCCAGCACCCATGCGTCTTCCAAGGCCTGAACCGCGCCTTGGGCCATAGACGGCAGCATCGGATGTGCCGCATCGCCGACCAACACCGTCCGCCCGGCGGACCATGCCGGCAAAGGCGGGCGATCAAACAGCGCCCAGCGGTGAAACGTCGATGCGTTTTGCAAGATCCCGGCAATCTCTGGTGCCCAGCCTTGGAAATCGCGCATCACGTCTTCGCGTGTGCCCTCGATCCGCCACCCTTCTTCGGAAGGCTCTTCTGTTTCGACGATGCCAACAAAATTCACCAACCCCCCGCCGCGCAACCGGGTGGTCACGGCGTGCCGCTTGTCTCCGGCCCACACGCATGCCGTTGGCGGCGTCGGTTTCGACAGACGATCCAGCGGCACAACCGCCCGCCAGGCCAAATGGCCCGTATACCGAGGCTTGGACGCTCCAAAGAGGTGCCTGCGCACGGTCGAGCGCAGCCCGTCCGCCCCGACACAGAGGTCTGCATCGTGGAAGACCCCGTTCAGCTTTAGACCGCGATCGGGCGCAGATCCTTCGATCTTGGCGCCCAAATGGATCGCGCCCGGGCAGAGCGCGTCAAATCGCGCCTGCAACGCCGCCAGCAAATCCGCCCGATGCACATGCATGTAAGGCGCACCCCAGCGGCGTTCGGCCAGCCCTTTCATCGGCAAATGAAAAACCCGCCGCCCCGAAACGCCCAATCGCATCTCGATCGCCTCTGGCTCGAACACCGTGTCCTGCAGGTTTGGCAAAACACCAAGCGCTTTGAGAACATGCATGCCATTGGGCGAAATTTGCAGGCCGGCCCCAACCTCGGTCAAAGCGTCGGCTTGTTCAAAGATCTCGACCTTCCAGCCGCGCAGAGCAAGGGCGATCCCTGTCGCCAAGCCTGCGATGCCCGCGCCGACAATCAACGCTTTCACGTCAGAACCCCCTCCTGACGCAGGGCCGCAATCTCGGTTTCGCTATACCCAAGACGCTTCAGGACCGTTTCGGCGTCCGCGCCAGGCGCTGTGGCCACTGGACGTGCCTCGGCCACACTGCGCGAAAAGCGCGGTGCGGGATGGGGATGCTGGGTGTCGTGTTGCGAAAGATACATCGCACGCGCCGCGTTATGGGGATGTGCTGCGGCCTCTTCCAGCGTCAGAACCGGCGCGACACAGGCATCCGTCGGCGCAAACAGCGCCGCCCATGCGTCGCGCGGGCGACTTGCAAACAAGGCTTCATAGCGTGCGTGCATATCGGGCCAATGCGCTCTGTCATATTGCAATGCCTTATCCGCATCCGACACGCCCGCCAAATCCACGAACTCGGCAAAAAACTGCGGCTCAAGCGCTGCGAACGCAATATGTTTGCCGTCAGAGCATGCGTAGCAACGGTAAAACGGCGCACCGCCGTCCAAAAGATTGCTGCCGCGCGTCTCTTGCCATGTGCCCTGCCCCAGCCAACCCAGGATCATACCGGCGAGCGCCGGGACCCCGTCAATCATCGCCGCATCGACAACCTGGCCTTTGCCAGACACGCCACGCTCAAAAATCGCGGACAAAATGCCCAACAGCAGAAACATCGTGCCACCGCCAAAATCAGCAACCAAATTCAACGGCGGAAGGGGCGGATCGTCTTTCGGACCGATCATATGCAAGACACCGGTGAGCGCGAGATATGTCAAATCGTGACCCGCCGTCTGCGCAAGCGGCCCGCTCTGGCCCCAGCCGGTCATCCGCGCATAAACCAACGTCTCGGGGCAATCGTCTGGCCCCAGAGACAGCTTTTCCATAACGCCGGGGCGAAAGCCTTCGATCACCACATCGGCCTGCGCGATCAATCGCATCGCTGCGGCGTGACCTGCATCTGATTTGAGGTTGAGCGCAATCGAGCTTTTGCCCCGGCGATTGATATCCCAAGCCTGGGCAGGCGCGCTTGCGCGGTCTATCACGGTGACCTCCGCGCCCAAATCCGCGAGCAATTGGCCCGCCAGAGGCGCGGGCCCCAGACCCGCAAACTCGACCACCTTGAGTGTCGCCAAAGGCCCTTTGGACATCGCGTGCTCCTTTATTGCGCCGTTTCTCAGCGGCGCCCGGCTCGTGATGCCAGATCACACCAGAGTGTGTCGGATCGCAAGATCAAGCCAGGCTCAACGCCCAAGCCACCACCATACCGACATATGTCAGCTGATGCGCGGCTTGATCCACCCCGTGCGCGCGCCAATAGCTCGCGTCATCGGGGCTGTCCTGAGCAAAGTCGGACCACCGTCCTTTTCCGAAATCAATGTGAAAATGCACCAACGCCTCGACCGCTACAATCACGGCCGTCATCCCCAATGGCGCGCCTACAACTGCAAAAGCGATGGCGCTGCCCACAATATGAACAGCAACATGCAGTGCCCGACCAAAATGCAGATACTTTCCCCGGTTCTGCAGCATGATCGGCGTTTGCAAGAAGTAATCCGCGAAGAGATGCTTGACCTGCAAGAGCACAATCAGGGCAAGCGCCTTCAAAAATAGATCTTCCAACAAAATTTCCTTTATGTACCGCGCAAGCCTAACGCAGATTCCGGGGCCACAGCAACATGCGGATGCCTCAAATCAATTGACAGGCGAACCCCTCACATTGTTAGGGTGTCTGTTAGGGACGGGATCCCACCAGTATAGGTGGTAATCCTTTATTTTGAAAAGACTTTGACGCAGGCAACACTATCGAACCGACGCTGTTTGCCTTTATTTGGAAGTATTCGAAACGCGATCAATTCATCCTGTTGATCGTGACCCTTACGCTGTTCCCGCTTCTCTACCTGACGCTGGAATTGCCCAAGCGCATCATCAACGAGGCGATTGCCTCGCCCAGCGACGTGATTGACGTCTACGGATATGCTGTCCCGCAAATCCAATACTTGTGGATATTGTGCGGGCTCTTCCTGATTTCGGTGCTGTGCCACGGCCTGCTAAAGATGCGCATCAACACGATGAAGGGCGTCTTGGCCGAACGGATGCTGCGGCGGCTCAGGTACACGCTGATCGGGCGCATCTTGCGGTTCCCGGCGCCTTACTTTGAACGCACCAGCCAAGGCGAGCTTGTCTCGATGGTCACCGCCGAGAGCGAGCCGATGGGCGGCTTGATGGGCGACGCCCTCGCCCAACCGGTTTTGCAAGCCGGGCAGATGTTGACGATCCTGGCGTTTCTCTTTTTGCAAAGCGTCACCTTTGGCCTGGCCGCCATCGCGCTAATTCCGTTGCAAGCCTGGCTCATCCCAAAGCTTCAGCGCCAGATCAACAAGCTTAACAAAAAGCGGGTTATTCAGGTGCGTGCGCTGGCCGCAGAGATCGGCGAAGGTGCGGCGGGCGCCAGCTCGCTGCGCGTCTCTGGCGGGTGGCGCTTTCGGATGGCGATGATCACCGACCGGTTGGGTCGGCTTTTTGCCATTCGCTTTGAGATCTACCAAAAGAAGTTTTTTATGAAGTTTCTCAATAACTTCATAAACCAACTTACACCTTTTTTCTTTTACGCCATCGGTGGCTATCTCGTGATCCAGGGTGACGTGACCTTGGGTGCTTTGGTCGCGGGTCTTGCCGCCTACAAAGACCTCGCAAGCCCGTGGAAAGAGCTGCTGGCTTATTACAATCAATCCGCCGACATGTCCTTGCGTTGGGAAACCATCACCGAGCGGTTCGCGCCCACAGGCATGATCGACGAAAGCCTTTTTGATGGCCTGCCCGACGCGGCGCCCAGCCTCAAAGGTGATATCGTTTTGACCAATGTCACGGTCCGCGATTCTGACGGAAATCCGGTTCTCGATGGATTGAACGAGACCTTTGCCCAAGGCGCGATCATCGGCATCACCGCCCCAAGCGATGAGGACCGTCGCGCCTTGGCGGGCTTGCTGACGCGCGAGATGATGGCCTCGGCCGGATCGGTCAGCATCGGCGGCACAGCTTTGAACGACATTCACCAAACAGCGATTGCGGGCAAGATCGGCCACGCCACTTCGCGTCCGGTCATGTTCCAAGGCAGCTTTGGCGACAACGTCCTGCTGCCGCTCAAGCGCCAACCCCTTGCCGAGCTTGACGACACCACCTGGCGCAACGAGGCCGCGCGCTCGGGCAATGCGGTGGAATCCCCGGATGTTGACTGGATCGACCCTCAGGTCGCGGCCTTGTCGAACGAGGCGGATCTGCGCGCGTGGTGGTACCAGCTTGCGCAAGGTATGGGCAGTGGAACGGCCCTCTTCCGGCGCGCTTTGGACCAGACCTTTGACGCGCCCGCGCATCCGAGAATCGCGCAGGCCCTTGTCGACTTGCGTCCGAAAATCAGATCCGCGCTAGAAGACAGCAATCTGTCGCGCTGGGTGCATGTTTTTGACGAAAGCGCCTATAACCCCGCGCTGCCTGTGGCCGAGAACCTGGTCTTTGCCACGCCCAGCGGTCCGGTGACGGCCGAGATTTTGGCAGAGCAGACGGATTTCCTGGACCAGCTGCGCGGGCTACAGCTGGACGACGATCTTTTAAACGTCGCTGAAAACGTGGTCGAGTTGCTGCGGCAGATCTTTGGCTCGAACGGGACGGACCACCCTCTTTTCCAGAAACTCGGGCTGGCGCAGGAAACCTATGAGGCCGCGCTCGACCTGCCGCGCAAACGTGCCGCGGGCAAACGCTTTGAAAAAGAAGAAGTCGCCGCCCTGCTGGCCGTGCCGATGCGCCTGTCGGCCGAGATCATCGGCCCCGCCTTTGGCGACGACATCAAAGAGCGCATCCTGGACATCCGCCGCCAACATGCCCCTGCCCTGCGCGAGGCGCTTGAACCGCTTTTTGTTCCACTAGAGGCGGATCAACCATGCGCGGGCCTGACCGTCCTGGAAAACACGCTCTTTGGCAAAGTCTCGGATGCCGCGGGTTCGCGCGGGGAAGACATTCGCCGCATCGTCGCTCAGGTGATCATCGACGAAGGCCTCGGGCAGGATGTGTTGAACCTCATTTTCGATGTTCCCATCAGCTTGGGCGGCGCGAACTTGCCTGCTTTGCTGGCCGAAACCCTCGCCATCAGCCGTGCCACCATCAAGCGCCCCGATATTTTGGTTCTCGAAGATTGTCTGGCCAGCTTTGAGGCAAGCGCGCAAACCAACATGGTCGAAAACCTCAGAAAGCTGCTGCCTGAGACGACCTTTGTCGTGATCCGCGATCAGTTCGAAGACACAGATGTCTTTGATGTGCATTACGAGGTCGAAGCCGGTCGGTTTGTAGGCGCAGAAGTCAGCGGCGATGCCGCCGAAGCCGACAGCGCCGCTTCGGCCGACCTCGCGCGCAAGGTTGCTGCCTTGGGGCAAACGGCCATGTTCTCTGGGCTGGACCGCAAACAGCTGCGCCTGCTGGCCTTTGGATCCCGGTGGTACACCGCCCATGAAGGCGAATACGTCTTTCACAAGAACGACAAGCCAGACGACGGTGCCTATATGATCATCTCGGGCGAAGCTGATTTGCTGCTGCCGCAAGATGATGACGAAGACAAGCTCATCGCGACGGTCGGCACAGGCACTTTGGTCGGGGAATTGGGCCTCATCCGGGGCGAGCCGCGCGCGCTGGACATGCGCGCCAAGGGCGAGCTGCAATGCCTGCGTTTGGGCGTCGAAGAGTTCATGGCTGTTGTCGAAAATGATGCGGCCACCGCCTACAAGATGCTGCAAGTCGTGGCGGGTTACGTGAACACCTGACGCTAAGCCTCTGCGCGCTTTGACCAAATCACCGCAAGCGCTGATAGCAATCCAACGACCGTTGCCGCAAACATCAGCGTCAAAAGCATCAGCGGCGTGGGGCTGTTTGCGATGATCAGACCGGTCAGCCACGTCAGCACCGCGCCGACCCCCACCGTCCATGCCCCCGCCAGCCCCGAGGCCGTGCCAGCAAGTGTTTCGTTTACCGACATCACGCCAATTGTGCTGCTTGGGGTCGAGATGCCGTTGCCGATGCCCACGAATATCGTAAAGCCGAAAAACGCCAGCGGGTGATCCACCCCCACCAACGCCAACACGATGCCAACGGCAAGGCCAAGCGTCGCCAATATGCGCCCGGCCAACATGGTTGTGTCGATGGCAAAGCGTTTGGAATAGCGTCCCGAAATCCACGACCCGAAAAAGAAACCGCCGGTGATGGATCCAACGATCACCCCCAGCATGCCTGGCCCGACGTCATAGGCTTCGCTGGCCACAAGCGGCGCGCCGGTGATAAAGGTGAAAAAGGCTCCGATCGAAAACGCCATGCAGGTCGAATAGCCCCAGAACGCGAAAGAGCGCAAAAGCTTGGGGTAGTCGCGCATGATGTCCCAAAATCCGTCTCCGGTCGGGTGATGCGTCTCGCCCAGGTCGTACCAGGACAAGACCAGCAGACCGACAGCCAAAACGCTGAGCACCACAAAAGAGGCGCGCCAGCCAAAGGCCACATCAAGAAACCCACCCAAGGTCGGCGCCAGCATTGGGGCCACTGCCATCGCCATAGAGATATAGCCCAAAAGGCTCACGGCCTCGCGCGGTGGCATCATGTCTCGGACGATCACGCGCGGCAAAGTAGACGCCGCGATCACGGCCCCTTGGAGCAGACGAAACGCCAGAAAGACCCAGACGTTTTGCGCCAGTAAACAGCCCAGGCTGGCAATGAGAAAGATCACCAAGCTGATCAACAGAACCGGCCTGCGGCCATAAAGGTCCGACACCGGCCCGATGATGATCTGCAAAACTGCTGTGATGGCCAGATAGCCCGCAACGCCCAAAGAAATCGTGGCGTAGTCGGTTTCAAAATCCGCAGCGATGTTCACCAAGGACGGCAAGAACATATTGAGCGTAAGGATCGACACGCCAGTCAAAACGATCAGCGTGAAAAGATGCGGTGGTGTTCTTGTCTTGGGCATCGAAAATCTCTGGCACGAAAAAGCCCCCGACAACCCGTCGGGGGCGCATCGCGCGATCCAAGCCCAGAGGTACTGCACTTGGTGGCCGTGTCAACTGACGCTGTGCACCTCGCTTTGCTGCGGTTTGGCTCAGCCCAGGATGCCAGGAAGGTTCAGCTGATGCTCTTTCGCGCAGGCGATGGCCTCGTCATAGCCCGCATCGGCGTGCCGCATGACCCCAGTTGCGGGGTCATTCCAAAGCACCCGGCCCAGTCGTGCATCCGCATCTTTGGTGCCGTCACAGCAAATGACCATGCCCGAATGCTGCGAAAAGCCCATGCCGACACCGCCGCCATGATGCAAGGACACCCAGGTGGCCCCGCTTGCAGTGTTCAAAAGGGCATTGAGCAATGGCCAATCACTGACCGCGTCCGAGCCGTCTTTCATCGCTTCGGTTTCCCGGTTGGGCGAGGCGACCGAGCCGCTGTCGAGGTGGTCGCGTCCGATGACGACCGGTGCGCTAAGTTCGCCCGTGCGCACCATCTCGTTGAACGCCAGCCCCAAACGGTGCCGCTGACCAAGGCCAACCCAGCAGATGCGCGCAGGCAGGCCTTGGAACGAAATCCGCTCGCGCGCCATATCCAGCCATTTGTGCAGATGCGGATCGTCGGGGATGAGTTCTTTGACCTTTGCGTCGGTTTTGTAGATGTCCTCGGGATCGCCCGACAAAGCGCACCAGCGGAACGGCCCCACACCCCGGCAAAACAGCGGGCGGATATAGGCCGGCACAAAGCCTGGAAAGGCAAAGGCGTTTTCCAACCCTTCTTCCAAAGCCACCTGTCGGATGTTGTTGCCGTAATCCAAGGTCGGCACGCCAGCGTTCCAGAAATCGACCATCGCCGCGACATGCACCTTCATCGACGCGCGTGCCGCCGCTTCGACGGCTTTCGGATCGCTTTCGCGCTTTTCGCGCCATTCCGCCAAAGACCAGCCTTGTGGCAGGTATCCGTTCAACGGGTCATGCGCGCTTGTTTGATCGGTGACGATGTCAGGGCGGACGCCGCGCCGCACGAGCTCTGGGAATACGTCGGCGGCATTGCCCAAAAGACCAACCGATTTCGCCTCGCCCACCTTGGTCCAGCGGTCGATCATCTCTAACGCTTCATCAAGCGTTTCGGCTTTTTCATCGAGGTATTTTGTACGCAGTCGGAAATCGATGCTGTCGGGGTTGCACTCGACCGCCAAACAGCTGGCACCGGCGAAAACCGCGGCCAAAGGCTGGGCGCCGCCCATGCCGCCCAAGCCTCCTGTCAAAATCCAGCGCCCACGCAAATCGCCGCCGTAATGCTGGCGCCCGGCTTCGACAAAGGTCTCATAGGTGCCCTGCACGATCCCTTGGGTGCCGATATAGATCCACGATCCCGCAG
>CAZYQC010000020.1:0-24072 GCA_964649815.1 uncultured Rhodobacterales bacterium
TGTAGATTTTGAAGCGCGCAGAGGCGGCACGATAATGGACGCTGTCGATGATTTCCCGGATGTCGTTGACGCCCGTGCGTGAGGCGGCGTCCATTTCCATTACATCGACGTGGCGGCCTTCCATAATGGCGGTGCAATGTTCGCATACGCCGCAGGGGTCTGTGGTCGGGCCGCCTTGGCCATCGGCGCCGATACAATTCATGCCTTTGGCAATGATGCGGGCCGTCGTGGTTTTGCCCGTGCCCCGGATGCCCGTCATCACAAAGGCCTGTGCGATGCGGTCGGCCTCGAAGGCGTTCTTGAGCGTGCGAACCATCGCATCCTGCCCCACCAAATCGGCAAAGGTTTCGGGGCGGTATTTTCGGGCGAGCACCTGATAGGCGGGCGTGTCGGTCATAGCGGCCTTGGATTCGTGTTGACCGGTCTGAGGGTAAGCGGCGCTGCGGCGGACGTCTATACGGGATCGACGGCTGTGGCATACTGCTTGGCCAGCGCGGCGGCGACAAAGGTCAACGTGCGGGCCTGCTTTCGATGTGGGGTCGAAATTGTGCCGCTGATCGGAAAGGTAAAGAGGTTTGGCAACAACTCGACCACGTCACCTTTTGCGATGTCTTGGGCAACGGTAGAGCGCAAACAGCGCAGCGCGCCCATCCCTTGACGCATCAGGGCGATACGCGCCTCAATCGTGCCGACTTGCGTTGCGCTGCGAAAGGTCAGCGTTTCTTCGTCACGGGTGATGCGGCGGGCGGTTTCGGGATCGGCGTTGAGCCCGGCGATAAAGTTCAGCTTTGCGATTGCGTCGCCATCACCGATGTTGCCAGGGCGGAGCATATCTGACCGGGCCACGAGAACAACGTGATCCCGTAGGTCATGCAGCTTGTGCAGATCCGCATGTAGGCGGGAGGTTCCAACACGTACATAGAGGTCGCGGGCATAACGGGTATGGTCAAGGACCTTGTTCTCGCTGTCGATGATCAAGTGCACATCGGGTGCCGACTGGCGCAATGTGGCAAAGGCCGGCGCCAGCGCGCCGCAGACAACTTCGGTTGGGGCGCTAAGACGGACCGGTCCTTCGATGGCATCGGATTGCGCGTGCAAGGCGCTCTCCATCGCTTCGACCACATTTTGCGCGTCTTTGTAGATCGCCAGACCTTTGCCGGTCGGGCTTACGCCCTTTTTACTGCGTTCGAGCAGAGGCTCTTGGTAGTAGGCTTCGAGGATTTTGACAGAATCGCTGAGCGCTGATGGCGCGCAGCCAAGCCGCTGAGCCGCGCCGGTCATAGAGCCCGATTGCACGACGTAGGCGTAATTGGCCAGGTGGCGCAGGTATCCGATCATTTCAGAAAATCCGAAAGTAATGCCTCATGAATTCTGAATATCCGAAGTGTGGGGCGCTGAATAGCCTAGGTCCATCACATGTTCAGGAGTGGATTATGAAAACGCAAATTGGATTTAAGAGCGCGGCTTGCGCTTTGGCAATGCTGCCTTTGGGCATGGCGGCGCAGGCGGATGTTGCGACGCTTGATGGCGATTGGGTCTCGCAAGCCTGCGAAGTGCGGCCGCAGCAGGGGCCGGACGGTTCAGTCACCGAATGGTGGCTTACGCGGAAAATCGAAATGCGGAATGGACGCATCGCTGCAGAGTTCACGACTTATGCCGGCCCAGGATGTGGTTTCGCGCTTCAGCGTCTGGATTTCGCCGGAACCGTCGAAGAGGTCGGCGCAAGCGCGGTTGTCAACGGCGCGATCGAAGCGAACTTGACGATTGATGAATATGTCAGGTTCACGCCGTTGGCGCAGGGTTTCGCAGATTTCATGAACTCGGCCCCAAGCGGGTCCTGTGGAGCCGCAGAATGGCAGGTCGGCCAAACGCAAGACGTGTTGGAAGGTGGCTGTGCTTTGCTTGGGTTGAACCCCAATGAGCCAACGATCGAATACGAGGTTTTGGCCCTTTTGGGCGACCAGCTCTTTTTCGGTGCGCGTCCTGTCGATGGCTCGTTCATCACCAGCCCAGACAAAAGGCCCAGTGCCTTGTTGGTTCCTCTGAGCCGGGAATAATACGCCTTTGCGCAGACCACGGCGCGAATGTGTGCTGTGGTCTTGGTCGCTGACGTTTTGTGACAAGAGCCAGGTCTATGTGCGACACCAAAGACGTGTGGTCAGAGGAAGCCGCCTGTGGAGCTACAGAATGCACTTGCGTCATACGACGGAAGCGACCCGTCGGGTTTGCAGAACGCACGAGCGGAACACTGCGGTTCGCCTGGCTATCTGGCGGATCTTGTCGCGGCTTGTTCCGACCGCCGCCCTTTGGTCGTTGAAGCCGCGACATGGATGTTGAAGGCCGAGATTGACGCTGGGGCGACCTTGCCGAGATCAGAGGCTGCCGCGCTGAGCGATCGGCTGGACCAGCTGCACACATGGGCCTCGGCTTTGCATGTCCTGCAAGCGCTGCGTGGTTTTGATTTGGACGCGGTTCTGGCGGAACGGTATTTGCGCTGGGCACAGACCTATGCGTCGCATCCGCGCCCCTTTTTGCGGGCCTGGTCGCTGGATGCGCAGGTGGTGCTTGGGGCGAAAATGCCCGGGCGAGAGGCTGATGTGGATGCAATTCTTCGCCGATCAGAGACGGATCCGGCGGCCTCTGTCCGGGCGCGTGGACGCAAGCTGCGTCAGAGTTTGGGCTTTTGATCCGGCGCGTCAGAGCAAGTTCGGCAGATTGCGAATGATGTCGGGGTCGCGGCGCGCCCGAGCGAGCATCCATCCACCCTGAAGCAAAATGAACATATGCTCTGATTTCTTCAAAGCTTCTTCGTCGGTCAGGCCAAACCGTTCAGCATGGTCGCGTACCTCTCCGATCCAACCATCGTAAAGCCTGCGGGTGTGGACCAGAAAGTCTGTGTTTTCAGGACCTTCGAACAAGGTTGCGCTGATTGGGCAGCCTTCCCACTTGTTCGCTTTGTCAAAGAGTTTCGCCAGTTTGTAACACAGCGTCGTAGCGCCTTCTTTGAAATCCGGGGCGTCTGCAAAGCTTTCCGCGATGATCCGCAACATGCTGTCTGACGCCCATGTGGCCGCCGCCAAGGCGAGGTCTGATTTGCCATTCGGAAAGTGGTGATAAAGCGAGCCCTTGGGGGCCTGCGCCGCAGCCAGAAGGTCGTTTAAACCAACACCGTTATAGCCGCGCGTTGGAAAGAGGCTCGCAGCGGCGCGGATGAGGCGTTCCTTGGTGGGGCGGGGCTTGGCTGTGGCATCGGTCATAAAATTAGTCTTGACAGAATTAGACCGATTGGTCCAGCTTTCCGATTAGACCAAGTGGTCTAGGAGATCGTGATATGTCGTACTTTGATCCAATTGTCGCGCCCGCTGTGGTGCAAGAGCGGACCTATGTGTTCAAAACCAAAGACGGGGACGAGCTGATTGGCCAGATGTATGCGCCAAGCGGGCGCAAGCCTTTTGCAATTGTGCTGATCAACGGTGCGACGGGCGTGCCGCAAGGGTTTTACAGCGCCTTTGCCGAATGGCTGGCACGCGAGAAAGGTCTAGCCTGCTTTACCTATGACTACCGAGATATTGGCCGATCTTTGCGCGGCTCTCTTCGCAAAAGCACGGCGCGCATGTCGGATTGGGGCATCGCGGATGCTGAAGCGGCGCGCCGTTTTGTGCGCTACACGCTGCCGAATGTACCGATTTGGATGATGGGTCATTCGTTGGGGGGCATGATGTTGCCGTTTCAGCGGGATTTTTCCGGGGTGACGCGGGTCATTAACGTGTCCTCTGGGGCTGTGCTGCCAAGTGACCATCCAAAGTCTTATCGCATGAAGGCGCTCTTGTTCTGGCATGTTGTCGGGCCGCTTTTGACGGCGGGTCTGGGTTATTTGCCCAGCAAGCTGGTCGGGTTGGGCGAAAGCCTGCCTGCGTCGGTTTTCTGGCAATGGCGCCGGTGGTGCACGCGGGCCGAGTTCTATGATCCAGACGCCGGTTTTGAGCTGCCAAGCTATGAGCCAGATCAACTGAGGATGCCGATCAAATTCGTGTCGATCGCGGATGATGAGCTGTGCACTTTGCACAGCACGCAAAAGCTGGTGCGCAGATACGAGCGCGGTGACATCGCAGTGATTGACCCGCGGCCAAACGGAGATCATCTGGGCCATATGGGCATTTTCCGCAAAAGCGCAGAGGCCTATTGGCACGAGCTGATTGCATGAAAAAACCGCGCCAGCGGGCGCGGTTTTCAGGTGAGAGATTGACAACGACCCAAGCGGGGCTCGTTACGGCTGCTTCCTTCCGGACCTGACCGGGTTGGCGAGGCGCCTGCCCGCGCCAACCTCTCACCTCTGGAATTAATGCGTCTGAGGGTCCTTCGCAAGCCCCGCTGGAATGGTCGCTTGCAGCATCAGAAAACCATCGGACGTCTCGCCGATGGTTTGCGGGGCGAATTCTGAAATGTCCTCAAGGCAATATCGTGCTTTGGGCGAGGTTTCGAGGATCACGGGCAAAGGTGTCGGAGGGCACAAGCGCCAGGGGTTTGGCAGCGCGGATGCCTCTAGCGTGTGATCCGCCAACCGGTTCCTGAGCAAGTCAGTCAGCGACTGGCCAGTATCGATTCGGGCTGAGCGATCCAGGGGCAGTGGGAACGTTCCGCCACCTGCGGCACGGTAACTGGTCATCGCGAGCCAAAACTCGGCCGCAGCGGACACGGGCGCGCCGTTGTGCCGGATTGATGTGATGCGGCCGGGGTTTGCGAGCGCTCCGCCCAAAGCGTCAAAGGCCGCCGGGCGGGTTGGATCAATGTCGACTTCCAATCCAAAGATGGCATCGAACGTGAAAATGGGTGCCTCTTCGCAATGCAGCGGGGTGTGCGGCGAGACAGACGTTGGGCCGAACACCGCGACACTTCTTTCCAGCCAAAGGCGCAGTTCCGGCAGGCGCATGCGCCAAAGAACCACGGAATTGAAAAAGGGGTTGAGCGTTCCAAGGTGGCGCGCGGTTACTGGTCCAATTGGGATGTCGACATATTGCATGGGGCCGGCGCGTCCCCCTGCGATGTTGGGTGCAACAGCTGCCAGAACCGGCAGTGGCGCCAGCGCGCCTTGCGCGATCATGCGCTCTCCCTCGGTGATCATGGCGGAGGCGAGGGCATGTTGTCCGGCATTTGCCCTCAGCAGCGAAAAGTAGCTGTGAACATGCGCTTTTGTCTCGCCGACACATGCGTTCAGCTCGGATGCGCAGCTTTCTAAGGCGGGCGTCGCCGCTGCGACGACAGAAGCAGCTTCTGGCGAACCTTTGGAGGGGAGCAATCGGCTGGACGATCCGGTGACGACCCAACCTGCATCGGATTTTTGCAAAACGAGGTCGATGCAGCCTGCGACCTGTCCCGCATAGCCGGGCATAACTGTGGGTACGTCAAACAGGGTGCCCTTTGCCACGTCAACGCCAGGAATCCCATCGTGGTGCCGATGGGGAAAGAGCTTGTGACTGTGGCCGGTAATCAAGGCCGTGATCCCCGGGATGCGGGCGATAAGAGCGGCGAAATGCTCGGCTGCGCCGTCCGATGCTGCATCCGCTATGCCGCTGTGGCAGAGCACAATGACGAGATCGCATTTCAACTGGGTGCGCAGCAGGGCAACATTGTCTTTGGCCACTTGTACCGGGTCGGAAATATCGACGTGCCCCGAAAGATGCCGCGCATTCCACATAGCGGTTTGCTGTGGCAGGACCGAGCACAGACCGATGCGCAGCTTATGCGATTGACCAGCCTCATCTATGACACTGCGTTCCAAGACCGTGTTAGGCTGTGTTGGAAAGAGCGCGCGAAACGTACAATTGGAGGCGAGCGCGGGGCAATTGAGCGCGGTGAGCGTGTCGCGCAAGTACTCCAACCCATAGTCAAAGTCATGGTTCCCCAGGCCCACGGCATCGTAATCGAGGGCGTTCATCGCGGCGGCCAGTGCAGGCGCATCTGGGGTCGCACATCGCGCCATCCAATCGGCAACTGGCGTGCCTTGCAGAAAGTCCCCGTTGTCAAACAAGAGCGTCTCAGTCCCAGCCGTTTTTCTGGCCTCTGCGATCGCAGAGGCAAGGCGGGCCAAGCCGCGGTTTGGGTAGTGAACCTCGAACCGCTGATCCCAGCCGGTCAGATAGCTGTGCACGTCGCTGGTGGCGAGAATGCGCAAGCGGGCAATCGCGTGCAAAGACGGTTTTGGTTCGGGCAAGGCATCGTTCCAGTGGACCAATCCTGGGCGATATTCGAACACCGCAGCGGCGCAAGCGCAACGAGAAAGCGGTCAAAGCATTGCTTGAGACGACATTGCATGCCAAGCCTGTGCGCATAAACGGGCAGGGTGACCAAAATGAAGCATGCGGAACGCGTCACGTTTGGCGGGTCTGGCTTGGACCGCGCCGCAGAAATACGCGGCGATGCAGAGATGTTGCAGCACGCGCAGCAGTCGGGCGACGCGCGGGTTGTGCTATTGTGGCGTGGCAAGCCACTTATCCGGCGGGAACGCCCGGCGTCTTTGGTCCGGTTGCGCCCGGACCACCCGGTATTGAAAGACGCAGCCGAGGATTGGATCTTGTTGGGGCGCGAAGAAGGTCTGCCGGTTTTTGCGGCAGATCTGTCCACGTGGGAGCCCGGAGGTGATCTGAGCGCCGTGAACCAGTTTCTGGATCCGTCCGAACAGCATCACCCGGCCTTGCCCGAGGTGGAGGTCTTTGCCGAGCTGCGGCGTATCATGACATGGCTTACCCCCCGCGACGCAGAACTGGCCGCGACGGCCAAGGCGATTTTTGGATGGCACGAAACGCATCGGTTCTGCGCCAAATGCGGGCATCCGACGGACATGGTGCAGGCAGGGTGGCAACGGACGTGCCCGGCCTGTGGAGCGCACCATTTCCCCCGGACAGACCCAGTTGTTATCATGCTGATAACGCACGGAAACTCGGTCCTCATGGGGCGCTCGCCAGGTTGGCCTGAGGGCATGTATTCATTGCTCGCAGGCTTTGTTGAGCCGGGAGAGACGCTTGAAGCGGCTGTGCGTCGCGAGGTTTTCGAGGAAAGCGGCGTGCATGTGGGGCAGGTGGAGTATCTGGCCAGTCAGCCCTGGCCGTTCCCGGCCTCTCTGATGTTTGGGTGCCGAGGATATGCGACCAGCGCAGAGATTGAAATCGACCCCAACGAGATCGAAGATGCGATGTGGGTGTCTCGAGAAGAGATGGCCGATGCGTTTGCGGGCCAACACCCAGTTTTAAAACCCGCGCGCCGTGGCGCGATCGCGCATTTTCTGTTAGAGAATTGGCTTGCTGATACTTTGGATTAAGTAAGCTATAATATCCCAGAACGGGCAGGCGAGAACAGGCAGCCATGAAATTTTCGACGCGAGAGGATATAGACGCACCGATTGATCAGGTGTTTCTGGCTTTGACTGATTTTGAGGCGTTCGAACGGTCGGCCATGCGCCGCGGTGCAGACGTGCGCCGCACGGACCGGATGGCGGCGCCGGGCGTTGGCATGACGTGGGACGTGGCGTTTCGAATGCGTGGGCGCCAACGTGAGTTGGCATTGGAAATGGCCCGATTTGTGATGCCGAATGAAATGGTGATTCAAGCGACTTCACCGGGTTTGAACGGTGTCTTTTCCATTGAGCTGATGGCCCTGTCGCGCAACCGCACGCGGATGTCCGTGGGGTTGGAACTGTCGCCCCTGAACCTCTCGGCGCGGCTGCTGGTGCAATCGCTCAAGCTCGCGAAATCCTCCTTGACCAAACGCTTTAAGCTGCGCGTGGCGGAATACGTAAAAGTCATGGAAGATCGCTTGGGCTCGGCCGCGTAGCTTAGTCGCGCCCCAAGGCCGCTGGGTAGACCCCCAAAATCTCGAGCCGGTTGGTGAAATAGTCCAACTCTTCCAAGGCGCGTTGAACGGCCGGATCGTCTGGGTGGCCTTCGATATCCGCGTAAAATTGGGTCGCCGTAAAGGCTCCGCCGACCATGTAGCTCTCCAGCTTGCTCATGTTCACGCCATTGGTCGCAAAACCACCCATCGCCTTATAGAGCGCGGCAGGGATGTTGCGGACTTCGAAGACGAAGGTCGTGATCATCTTTTCGCTGCGCGGTGACATGTCGATCTGTGGCGACATGAGCAAAAAGCGTGTGGTGTTATGGCCTTGATCTTCGATGTCGCGGGCCAGAATGTTAAGGCCGTGAATATCGGCGGCAACCGCCGATGCCAAAGCGCCCACACCTTTGGTTTGACCGGCAGCAATCTGGGCGGCAGCGCCTGCGCTGTCGGCGGCTGGTTTTGCTGCAATCCCATGCTGGTCCAGGAACTTTCGCGCCTGCGGTATCAAAACGAGGTGCGCCCGGACAAGCGAGATATCCTCGAGCGTTTGACCAGGCAGGGCCATGAGCGAAATCCGCACGCGCACGAACGCCTCGTCGATGATCCGCAAGCCACTTTCGGGCAACAAACGGTGAATGTCCGCAACGCGCCCATAGGTCGTGTTTTCAACGGGCAGCATGGCCAAATCGGCCGAGCCGCTTTTCACAGCCTGGATAACGTCTTCGAATGCCGTGCAGGGGATTGGCGTTGCATCTGGGCGCGCCTTGAGAACGGCTTCGTGAGAGTATGCACCCAGGTCCCCCTGGAAAGCGATGCGCTGAGGCATGGTGGTGGTTCCGACACAGTTCCTATGAACCCTGCAGGCAGGGCGTTTGGTCGCGGTAGGTATACCTTGCCACTGCAGAAGGGAAGAAATAGTAACGCGCTCAAACGACGACTAGGCAAACGGATTCCCCATGTTCGATACAATGACCTTGACCAAGATCACAGCTGGTGTCTGTGGCGCACTTTTGGTGTTCTTGCTTGGCAATTGGGCCGCGAAATCGCTGTACGCCACGGGCAGCTATTATGGTGAGCAATCCTATATCATCGAAACTGATGACGATGATTCCGCGGAAGAGGTTGTCGAACTCGCATTCGCAGATGTCTTCGCCACGGCAGATGCCGGCGCTGGCGAAAAGGCATTCCGCCAGTGTTCAGCGTGTCACAAGCTGGAAGACGGCTCTAACGCCGTTGGTCCACACCTGTTCGGCGTTGTTGGCCGCGAGATCGGTATCGTTGACGGTTTTGCCTATTCCGCAGTGCTGGCAGACAATTCCGAAGCATGGACGCCAGAGAACCTGAACGGCTTTATCGAAAAGCCAAAGGATTGGGCGCCAGGCACGAAAATGGCCTATAACGGCATGCGCGACATCGAAGATCGGGCAAACCTGATCGCCTATCTCGCGACAATCGGGAACTGATCGATCTCTCATATGACAAAGAATGCCGCTGGTCCCGCTGACCTGCGGCATTTTTTGTGCGATGAAACATCGCTCACAACTTCGCTGGTTGCATATTGGCGAACGCGCCATTTAGCTTACATCCCAACGAGAGGCCCTGTTTAGGGGCACAACAAGTATGGAGAGGCCTATGCGCACGAAACGCGCCCGCGCAATTGCGAAAACAGAGACCCGACCGAACCAGATGCGATGGTACCTCCTTGGGCTCTTGGGTGTGTTGGTGACGCTTTTCGCGGTCAGCACGGCAAAGGCAGAAGACACAACCGAAATGGTCGTCAGCCACGGGTTCTCTGATTACGGCGACCTCAAATACGATGCAGACTTTACACATTTTGACTATGTGAACCCAGACGCCCCTAAAGGCGGAGAGATCGCCTTGGGAACTGTCGGTACATTTGACTCGCTCAATCCCTATACCCGCAAAGGCCGCGCAGGCGCGCTGAGCTCGATGATGTACGAAAGTCTGTTGGGCGAAGCGCCGACAAATGGCTCGGCTCCGGCGGACGTGTATGGCGAATATTATTGCTTGTTGTGCGAACGTCTCGAATACCCAAAAGGCAAGGAATGGGTCATCTTCTACATGCGCCAGAACGCAAAGTTCTCGGACGGCTCACCGCTGACGGCACATGACATCGCCTTTAGCCACAACTTGCTGCTGGACGAAGGTTTAAAAAGTTATGCCGACGCAGTGCGCAAGCGCATTCCAAAGGTCGAAGTTCTGGATGACTACACGATCAAGTTTTACTTTGCCGAAGGCATTTCTCGGCGGTCATTGATTGATCAGGTCGGCTTTGTGCCCGCTTGGTCCCAGAAATGGTACACAGAGACAGGTGCGGGGCTTGATGAAAGCCGGCTAGAGGTCTCTCCCGGCTCGGGCCCTTATGTTTTGAGCGAATTCGACGTCAATCGGCGCATCGTCTATGAGCGGAACCCGGACTATTGGGGCAAAGATTTGCCCTTTAACGTCGGCCGCAACAACTTTGACCGCATTCGTGTCGAATATTTTGGAGACGACACAGCCGCGTTTGAGGCGTTCAAAGCGGGTGAATATACGTTCAAAACTGAAGGTGACAGCAAGAAGTGGGCGACCGGCTACGACATTCCCAAAGTTCAGCGCGGCCAGATCGTCACAGAAGAGCTGCCTGACGGCGCTCCGCCCACGCCTTCGGGGATCGTCTTTAACCTTGGCAAGGAGGTCATGCAGGACAAGCGCGTCCGCGAGGCACTGGCGCTTGCCTATAACTTTGAATGGACGAATGAGAGCTTGCAGTATGGCCTGTTCCAGCAGCGCGCTTCTTTTACGCAAGATACGCCCGTTATGGCGGTTGGACTGCCAGAAGGGGCAGAAAAGGCGTTCCTAGAAGACCTTGGCGACATTGTGCCAGCGGAACTGTTCACCGAAGAGGTTCGCATGCCGCACAGCTCAAACGGCGAGCGACTGTTTGACCGTCGGAATGGACGCAAAGCAATGCGTTTGTTGGATGACGCAGGCTATGTGATCGGCGATAACGGCAAACGCGTTGGCCCCGATGGTCAACCAATGACGGTCACATTCCTGTTCAATGCATCAAGCTCCCCGACGCTGCGCGGTGTTGTCGAGAACTACGTCGCAAATGTCGAAGACTTGGGCGTGGACATCACGCTGGAGGTCGTAGATTCCGCGCAATACACTTCGCGCGAGCGAGACCGCGATTATGATCTTGTGTTCGACAGCTATGCTGCATTTCTCGGCGTGGGTACGGGGTTGCAGCAGCGGTTCGGCTCGGAGGCGGCTGCGTTCTCGCTCTTCAATCCAGCCGGATTGGCGAGCCCGCTTGTTGATGCGATCATCGAAAAGGCACTGGTCGCGGAAAGCCGCGAAGAGGAAAATGCCGCGCTCAAGGCGCTGGACCGTGCGCTGCGCTACGAATTCATCATGATCCCTTTGTGGTACAAGGCAAACCACTGGGTTGCTTATTACAATATGTATGAGCACCCCAAAGACATTGCGCCGTACAACCTCGGCTATATGGATTACTGGTGGTTCAACGAAGAAAAGGCTGCCGAATTGCGCGAAGCTGGTGCGTTGAGGTAAGCCGCCAATGTCCGCCTACATCCTGCGGCGTCTGCTGCTGGTCATTCCAACGCTTTTCGGCATTTTGCTGGTCAACTTTACGCTGACCCAGTTTGTGCCTGGTGGCCCGGTTGAGCAGGCCATCGCCCGCCTGCAAGGCGGCGGAGATGTGTTTGGCGGATTTGCTGGCGGCCAAGATGGGAATGCAGACCTTCAAGAAACGGCGACCCAAAGTGAATACGTCGGCGCGCGGGGCTTGCCGCCAGAGTTCATCGAAGAGTTGGAGAAAGAGTTTGGCTTTGATAAGCCACCCGTTCAGCGCTTTTTCTCGATGGTTTGGGACTACATGCGCTTTGATTTTGGGGAGAGCTATTTTCGGTCCATCGGTGTCATCGACCTGGTCTTAGAAAAAATGCCTGTATCCATTTCGCTTGGCCTTTGGTCGACGCTGATCGCCTATTTGATCTCGATACCGCTTGGGATCCGAAAAGCGGTCAAAGATGGTTCGCCTTTTGATACCTGGACCTCTGGGTTGATCATAACCGGATACGCGATCCCCGGGTTCCTCTTTGGTATTCTGCTTTTGGTTTTGTTCGCAGGGGGCAGCTATTTCCAGTGGTTCCCATTGCGCGGTTTGACCAGCGACAATTTCGAGGACCTGACCCTGTGGGGCAAGGTTGTCGACTATTTTTGGCATATCACTTTGCCGGTGATCGCCTCGACCATCGGGGCCTTTGCGACGCTGACGCTTTTGACCAAGAACAGCTTTCTGGATGAGATCAAAAAGCAGTACGTCATGACCGCGCGGGCAAAGGGTCTGACCGAGCGGCGCGTGCTATATGGGCATGTGTTCCGAAACGCCATGTTGATCGTCATCGCGGGTTTTCCAGCCGTCTTTATCGGCGTCTTTTTCTCGGGCTCGCTGATCATCGAGACGATCTTTTCGCTGGATGGCCTGGGGCGTTTGGCGTTCGAAGCGGCGGTGGCCAGGGATTATCCTATCGTCTTTGGAACGCTCTACATCTTTGGTCTTATGGGGCTATTGATCGGCATTTTGTCTGATCTGATGTACGTGCTGGTCGACCCGCGTATCGATTTCGAAAAGCGGGAGGGTTAAGCGATGGTTGCCTCCCCACAACCCGAGATCAGCGATCTGCCGCCTCAGAGCCCCCCACGGGAAAGACGCGGCGTTTTCGCGCTTTCGCCTCTGAACAAGCGCCGCTGGAACAACTTTCGTAAAAATCGGCGGGCCTATTGGTCTTTGTGGATCTTTAGCGTGCTTTTTGGACTGTCGCTCTTTGCTGAGTTCCTGGCCTATGACAAACCGATACTCGTGCAATATCGCGGGGAATATTACACGCCCATCTGGTCCTTTTACGCAGAAACCGACTTTGGCGGCGATTTCCAAACTGAGGCTGCGTACCGCGATCCAGAGGTCGAATGTTTGATCGTTTCCGGCGGGTTAGAGGATTGCTTTGACGACCCCGAAGGCGTGATCGAAGACGCAAGCGACGGCATCGTCAATGGCGAGGCGATTGAAAAGGGTTGGACCATCTGGCCTCTCATTCCTTACAGCTATGACACAGCTGTTGATCGCCCCGGCGCGGCGCCGCTTCCGCCCAACGGCGAAAACCTTTTGGGCACTGATGGCACCAAACGCGACGTTCTGGCCCGGGTCATTCACGGGTTCCGCCTGTCAATCCTCTTCACGCTTATCGTGACCGGTGCGTCGACGATCATCGGTATTTTTGCAGGGGCCATTCAGGGCTATTTCGGCGGGCGAACGGATTTGATCTTTCAGCGGATCATCGAAATTTGGTCAGCGACGCCGTCGCTTTACGTCATCATCATCATGTTCGCGATTTTGGGGCGCAGTTTCTGGCTGTTGGTGGGGTTGCTGGTTCTCTTTGGCTGGGTTGGTCTTGTGGGCGTCGTGCGCGCCGAGTTTTTGCGGGCGCGCAATCTTGAATACGTCCGAGCCGCGCGCGCCCTGGGCGTTTCCAATCTGACGATCATGTTCCGGCACATGTTGCCAAATGCGATGGTGGCGACGGTAACGATGCTGCCGTTTATCGTCACAGGAACGATCTCTTCACTCGCCGTTCTCGATTTTCTGGGGTTTGGTTTGCCCTCGTCGGCACCGTCACTGGGCGAGCTGACTTTGCAAGCGAAACAGAACCTTCAGGCCCCCTGGTTGGCCTTCACGGCCTTTGCCGTTTTTGCCATCATGCTCAGCCTGTTGATTTTTATCTTTGAAGGTATTCGAGACGCCTTTGATCCACGGAAGACGTTCTCATGAAGCAGCGCCCGGATAACGTGATGCGCGCGCAGGGCAGGGCCTTGCGATGAGCGCTTTGTTGAATGTCACGGATCTGCGCGTCAGTTTCCGCCAGGATGGTCATGTAACTGAGGCGGTCAAGGGTGTGTCCTTTTCGGTCAACCGCGGTGAGACGGTCGCGCTGGTTGGCGAATCCGGCTCTGGCAAGTCGGTCTCGGCCCTGTCGACTGTTCAGCTTTTGGGAGACAGTGCCGAAGTATCCGGCAGTGTCACCTATGACGGCCAGGAGATGATCGGCGCGGACGCGCGCTTGTTGCATCAAGTGCGCGGCAACGACATCAGCTTTATCTTCCAAGAGCCGATGACCTCGCTCAACCCGCTGCACACCATCGAAAAACAATTGGGCGAAAGCCTCGCCTTGCATCAAGGCGTCGCAGGTGAGGCCGCGCGCGCGCGGATTTTGGATCTGTTGAACAAGGTCGGAATCAGAGATGCTGAGACACGGCTAAATGCCTATCCGCACCAATTGTCCGGCGGTCAGCGCCAGCGCGTGATGATCGCAATGGCCTTAGCCAATAAGCCCGATGTATTGATTGCTGACGAACCGACCACCGCGCTTGACGTTACAATCCAGGCGCAGATCCTGGATTTGCTGGGTGAGTTACAGGCGACCGAAGGCATGGGCCTTTTGTTCATCACGCATGACTTGGGCATCGTCCGGCGGATCGCAGACCGGGTTTGCGTGATGCAGTTTGGCGAGATCGTTGAAAGTGGACCGACGTCAGAGATTTTCAAAAGCCCACAGCACCCCTATACGCAAAAACTTCTGAGTGCAGAGCCGACCGGTGTTCCCAAACCTGTGGACGACTCAGCCGAAGTGGTCGCCGAGACAGACCAGTTGAAAGTCTGGTTCCCGATCCAGAAGGGGTTCTTGAAACGGACTGTGGGGCATGTGAAGGCGGTGAATGACGCCACCCTGACCGTGCGATCGGGTGAAACGGTGGGCATTGTGGGCGAGTCCGGTTCAGGCAAGACCACGCTGGCGCTGGCCATCATGCGCTTGATCTCTTCCGAGGGGCGCATCGTCTACATGGGCGACGACATTCGCAACTGGTCGGTTCGGCAATTGCGGCGCCTGCGCTCTGACATGCAGATCGTCTTTCAGGACCCATACGGCAGTTTGAGCCCGCGGATGACGGTGATGCAGATCATTGCCGAAGGTCTGAGCGTTCACAAAGTTGCGGGCGACAAAGACGAACGTGCGCTTGTGGCCGAGGTGATGGCCGAGGTTGGCCTCGACCCCACTACGATGGACCGCTATCCGCACGAATTTTCCGGTGGCCAGCGACAGCGCATCGCGATTGCGCGGGCGATGATTTTGCGCCCGAAACTGGTTGTGTTGGACGAACCGACCAGCGCTCTTGATATGACGGTGCAGGTTCAAATCGTCGATCTTTTGCGGGACCTGCAGGAAAAATACGGGCTTGCCTATCTGTTCATCAGTCACGACCTAAAGGTCGTGCGTGCGATGTCGCACAAGGTTTTGGTGATGAAGCAGGGCGACGTTGTCGAACAAGGCACCGCCGATGATCTGTTCGAAAACCCGCAAACCGATTATACACGTACGCTTTTGCAAGCCGCCCACTGATGCCAAATGAAGGGCGATTTGGTTCGGGCGTCGCCGGGGACCGCAACGCCCGATGATTTGCCGTTTACCTGCGGCGTTTGTCTTCTGTCCAATTGGCAGGTGCATCCCACCGTTGGCGTGGGCGTTTCAGGAATGCAGTGTAGAGGTATGTTTCTGCAAGTGGGGCTAACATAGATCTGATCCTTTTTCTAATGGCTTTCTGCACCCTATGTTGATGATTGACCTGACTTATGCGACTCATCGAAATATGCTTGCTGTAAGTTGGACTTACAAATGAATTGGCGCGCGCTTCCCCCTTTGGCAAGCTTGCGCGCCTTCGCCGCTTATGCGGACAGTGGCAGCATGACAGCCGCTGCTGACGCTTTGGGCGTCAGCCACCCCGCCGTCAGCCAGCACATACGCAGCCTGGAAAGCCGCCTGGGGATCAGCTTGGTCGAGCGCAGCGGCCCCAAAATGCGCCTGACCGCTGATGGCGATGCTCTGGCACATGCTGCGTTGGAAAGCTTTGGGAGCATGATCGCCGTCGTCGAAGAACTGACCGGCAAAGAGGACGCCAGACCTCTGCACGTGTCCACGACCCCTAGTTTCGCCTCTGCCTGGCTGACGCCCAGGCTCGCCTCATTTCGACAGGTCGCGCCGGACGTGGACATTATGATAAACCCAACGCCGATCAACGTGGCGCTCAAACCAGGAGGTGTCGACGTCGCGATCCGTTACGGCAAACCGCCGTGGGAGGGCCTCGACAGCGAAATGTTGGTGCATTCCCCGATGGTCGTCGTTGGGGCGCCCGCGTTGATCGAGGGGATCGCAGATCGCAACATCGACGCTTTGGCCGCCCTTCCGTGGCTCGAAGAGCTTGGGACGTCGGAGGGCACCAGTTGGTTGCGATCCTATGGCGCGAGGGCCGGGCGCACTGGAACATCGCTTCAAATGCCTGGCAATCTCTTGCTTGATGCGGCGCGCGATGGTCAGGGTTTGGCCGTGACCGTCCGGTGCTTTGTCGAGAATGACTTGGCGGCGGGGCGGTTGGTTTTGCTGGATCAATCGACCAATGACGCAACAGGCTATCATTTGGTTGTGCGCCCTGGCGTGCACCGACCGCCGTTAAAAGCGTTTCTGAAATGGATCAGGCGGGCGGCCCGCGACGCAGAGGTTAGGACGCAGGGCCGACCATAAAGCAGGTCATGTTGCGCGCCTGCAATCGCCGGCAGGCGCGGTCTGCTGTTTCTCGGGTAAGGCCCATGAACGTCGCATCATATCCGCGCGAGCGTTTGATGACCTTGCGAAGAGAGCCATCGAGCGTATCCATCTCGATCAGAGCGGTCTGCAGTAAAACCTTTTCGGCCTTGAACTGGCTGGGATAGCTGCCGACATTCACGCCCCAATGGCGCCCGCCAGATGTCGAAAGTCGCGTGACCACCTCGGTTTGCGGAACGTGCTGTTTCACAGCTTCCGGCCGCGCGGAGGGGCGGACAGAGGCCATCGCCAACTGCTTTGGCGTGAGCGCAGGCGCTTTGGGCAGCGAGGCCGTTTGGGCCAGTGCGACGGCATTGGCGATATCCTGTGCGTCTACATTTGCCGACGGAGGCGCCTCGGCAAGCAAGATCTCTGGCCCTGCCTGATGGCCTGGTCGCAAAACGGGACGTTTCGACAGTTTCACAGCGCCCGTTGTTCGGATGGTTTTTCCCGCACCTTTGGGCGCGTTGCCTGCATAAGCGGGCAAAGCTGGCTTGCGCAGCGGGGCGCTGGATGGGGCGCGACGAAATCCTAGGTCCAACAGCTCGGCAACGCGCGCGTTGCGCGAAGCCGAAGATTTGCCACCAAAGACCGTCGCGATGATCCGCTCGTTTCCGCGCTCGGCGCTTGCCACCAGATTGAAACCTGCGGCACGGGTATAGCCTGTCTTGATGCCATCCGCGCCGCGATAACTTTGCAGCAGGCGACGATTGGTGTTGTTCACGCTTTTGATGCCAGCGCTGGTCGAGGTGCGCGAGAAGAGGTTGTAATACTGAGGGTAATCATAAAGAACGCGACGCCCCAGGATCGACATATCCCGTGCGGTGCTAAGGTGGCCACTTTCGGTCAGTCCATGCGCGTTCTTGAATGTTGTTTTGGTCATACCAAGAGCGTGGGCCGTGCGGTTCATCCGGCGCGCAAAGGCCGCTTCTGAGCCCGAGATGGCCTCGGCAATGGCTGTCGCCGCATCGTTGGCGGATTTCACGGCAGAGGCGCGGATCAGATAGCGCAGCTTGATATGGCTGCCCGCGCGGAGGCCCAGCTTGGACGGAGGTTCAGCTGCGGCCTTTTTCGAAATCTTCACCGGAGTGTCGAGTGTGATCTCTCCACGCTCGACCGCCTCGAACGCGATATAGAGCGTCATCATTTTTGTCAGTGAGGCCGGGTGGAGGCGGGTGTTTGCATTGCGTGAATGCAGCACTTCGCCGGTTCGGGCATCCATGACGTAGGCAGCATATGGTGCAGCAAAAGAGGGCGCGCCAAGCAACAGACCTGCGCACAACACAATACCAGCTACCAAATGGGCAAATGCCCGCATCCGCGCTATCACGGTGGTCTGCCTTTTTCTGCCTCTGGCCGCGGATTGTTTTGGTGGTGCGGCCTTGTTTATTGATGGCACGCTAACACAAGTGTTCTTGTGGATAAACCCGCTATTGTCTGACTGTTAACGGTTTTTCGGGCGCTGACCCAAGTACATGTTGGTCATGCCTAAGAATGCGTCACTAAATCTTTGAATGTGGCGAGAATGTGTCAAACATCCCAGGCGTCCAACAGGGGGGCCAGGCCGCCTAGGTGACGGATCGAAGCAAAGCGCGGATCATCCACCGGCAGAGGCGCCTTTTCGATGTCCCAGATCAGCTCGTGGGGGACATGAACGGCATGTCCGCCGACGGCCAAAACAGGAAGGATATCTGATTTAACCGAATTGCCGACCATGACGGCTTGGCGTGGGTCGATACCGTGCTTGGCAAACACGCGCGCATAGGTGTCTGGCGTCTTCTCGGACACGATCTCGACACCGTCAAACAGCTCTCCCAATCCCGATTGCGCCAATTTGCGTTCCTGATCCAAAAGATCGCCTTTGGTGATCAACAGGACACTGCCATGCGCGCGTGCGGCTTCGACAGCGTCACGGGCATAGGGCAGCAAATCGATTGGGTGTTGCAGCATGTCTTGGCCCGCCGCAATCAGCTCGGCCACGACAGCGCCGGGTACTTGGTTCTCGGTCACCTCTAACGCCGTTTCGATCATCGACAGAACAAAGCCCTTGATCCCGAACCCATAGTGGCCAAGGTTTCTCTTTTCCGCAGCTAGCAACGTCTCGTCCAAGTTCACGTCGGGCGCATAGGGTTTCAAAAGGGCGGCGAAACGGTCTTGGGTCAGTTTGAAAAAGCGTTCGTTGTGCCAAAGCGTGTCATCTGCATCAAAAGCAACGCAGGTGAGGTCAAGTGCCGCCATTTCTTATGTTCCTCTTTTCTGTCGCCCCGACCGCGTTATATAGCGAAGACCAAGTTTTCCGATCCACGATTCCCAAACGGCGAGATGCGATGCTGCAGCCCTGGCACATGATGGCGAAGCAAGACGACGAGCAAGGCGATACCGCCGTTGTCACGGAAGCCAAGCCAAAGACCAAGCGACCACCGCTCTACAAGGTGTTGCTGCTGAACGATGACTACACTCCGATGGAGTTCGTGGTCCACGTGCTTGAGCGGTTTTTTGGCCTCAACCACGCCCAATCGGTCGAGATCATGTTGACGGTCCACAAAAAGGGCTTGGCGGTTGTTGGTGTCTTTAGCCACGAAATCGCAGAAACAAAGGTCGCGCAGGTGATGGATTACGCGCGGCGCCATCAACATCCGCTGCAATGCACAATGGAAAAGGAAGAGTGACCGGGTGATCGACACCCGCCTCGTAATAGCGCTGGACGCTGGTTTGACGCTGCCCTCTTCGGGCGGCGTTGTTGCTTTTCAGACGCCGCAGACCGCTGATCTGCCGATGTTATCTCCGGCGGATACAACTGTCGTGCATCCGTTTAAGCCGGATCATGACCGCTGGCAGGCCGCCGGTTTTCTTGCCGCGCCAGAGCCGCCCAAAACCGAGCGGTTCCAAGCCGCTCTGGTATCTGTGCCGCGCGCAAAGGTCGAAGCCTTTGCCTTGATCGCCTCTGCGGTCGCAATCAGCGACGGTGTCATCGTTGTTGATGGCCAAAAAACTGACGGGATCGACAGTGTTCTAAAGGCGGTCAAAGCCCGGGTGGATGTCGGCGGCGTCGTTTCCAAAGCGCATGGCAAGCTCTTTTGGTTCGAAAACCCAGGGATAAGTGCGTTTGAAGGTTGGCAGGCGGGCCCCGCACTCACTGCGGGAGGGTTTTGGACTGCGCCGGGCGTCTTTTCTGCGGATGGGATAGATCCGGCATCGGCGCTCTTGGCGGACGCTTTGCCCGATGAACTCAAGGGCACCGGCGCGGATTTGGGTGCAGGCTGGGGGTTTTTGACGGCGCATGTTTTGGTGCGCGAAGACGTTCGGGCGGTCCATTGCGTCGAGGCACACCACATGGCGCTGGCCTGCGCCGAGCACAACGTCACCGACCCCCGTGCGCGGTTTCACTGGGCGGACGCAGTGCGCTGGGCCCCCGATGCGCCGCTTGACTTCGTTGTGATGAACCCGCCCTTTCACGCCGGACGCGCGGCCGAGCCCGCGATTGGTCAGGCGTTCATTCGCGCAGCCGCAAACATGCTGGCGCCTGCAGGCACGCTGTGGATGGTCGCCAATCGGCATTTGCCGTACGAGCCTGTCCTCGCGGAATGTTTTGCAAAAACCGTTGATTTGGGCGGTGATGCGCGCTTCAAATTGGTGATGGCGGAACGGCCTCTGAAGGGTCGAGCGCCAAGATCATCCGGCAAGGGAGGCCGTGCGTGACCTTTTCCATCTCTGGCAAGACCGCCATCGTTACCGGTGCCGCAAACGGCATCGGTTTGGCCATCGCTCGAAACTTTGCAGATCGCGGTGCGAACGTGATGTGCGCCGATATGGACGAAAAAGGTCTCGAGGCCGAGGTCGGAGCGGCAGTAGAAGACAGCAACCTGCGCTATTTCGCGGGCGACTTGCGGCAACGCCTGACGATTGCGAATTTGCTTTCGGCAACAATCGACGCATTTGATCGGGTCGACATTTTGATCAATGCCTCGCGCCAGGTGATCGAAAGCGATCCACTTGATCCCGACGACACGTCGATTGAGGTGATGTGGGAACAAAACCTCATGACGGCCTACCGTTTGACACAGCAAGTGGCCAAACGGATGATCAAGCAAGGCAAAGATCAAGAAGACGGCCAACTTGGGTCGATTGTTAACTTGTCGTCAATCGCCGCGCATCAAACACGGCCCGAGTTGCTTGGATATTCCATCGCCTCGGCTGGGCTTGAACAGATGACGCGCGGTCTGGCCCTATCGCTCGCGCCGCACCGCATCCGCGTGAATGCGGTTGCGTTTGGGTCCGTTATGTCAGCGTCTTTGCAGGCCTCGTTACAAGACAACCCCGATTGGCGGTCCGAGATTGAAGAGGCTACGCCGCTGCATCGGATCGCAAGCCCGACAGAATTGGTCGATGCGGTTCAGTTTTTGGCGTCCGAAGGGTCCGGCTTTGTCACTGGCGATGTGATGACAATCGATGGCGGGCGCAGCCTTCTAGACCCTGTTGACGCGCCCGCGCATTAATTTCATCGCTTGATCTGTGTCAATTTACGTGACGGCGAAGCTGCGCTAAAGTGTCAACCAA
The DNA here is from genome assembly GCA_964649815.1 of uncultured Rhodobacterales bacterium. Classification (GTDB taxonomy): domain Bacteria; phylum Pseudomonadota; class Alphaproteobacteria; order Rhodobacterales; family Rhodobacteraceae. Next base: position 21,108 of record CAZYQC010000020.1, read on the forward strand.
AGAGGACACTTTAGATATGACAGAACAGTTCGACGCTCACAAAACGCGGGCCTCCGCCTGGTTTCGGCAATTGCGCGACGAGATCGTCGCAGCCTTTGAAAACTTGGAGCAAACGCATACCCAAGGACCGCTGTCTGACGCCGCGCCTGGGGTGTTCGATGTCACGGAAACCAAACGGCATGCCGAAGATGGTGGCGACGCGGGTGGCGGTTTGATGAGTGTCATGCGGGGCGGTCGCGTTTTTGAGAAGGTCGGAGTGAACGTCTCGACCGTGTTCGGAACTTTGGGCGAACGCGCGCAAATGGCGATGGCAGCCCGCAAAGGCATTCCCGGAATGAAAGAAGACCCAAGGTTCTGGGCATCCGGCATTTCGCTTGTGGCGCATATGCAAAATCCGCATGCGCCAGCGGTGCATATGAACACGCGCATGTTCTGGACGCCGCACGCCTGGTGGTTCGGCGGGGGGTCTGACCTAAACCCGTGTTTGGAATATGACGAAGACACCGCCCATTTTCACGCCACGCAAAAAGAGCATCTCGATCCGCATGGAACAGAGTTCTATCCAAAGCTAAAGGCCTGGGCGGACGAGTACTTTTTTGTACCTCACCGCGGCCGCGCGCGTGGCGTTGGCGGTATCTTTATGGACGACCAATGCAGCGGCGACTGGGAGGCGGATTTCGCCCTCACGCAGGACATCGGTCGCGCATTCTTGCCCGCCTATCTGCCGCTGGTCGAGAAACGGCGCACCCAATCCTGGAACGAAGCTGACAAGGATGCGCAATTGGTGCACCGCGGGCTTTATGCGGAATACAACCTCGTTTACGACCGAGGTACCAAATTCGGGTTAGAGACTGGCCACGACGCAAACGCCGTTTTGATGAGCTTGCCGCCTTTGGCCAAATGGGTTTGACGCTACCGTCCTTGGCTTAGCGCGGCTGTCGAGGCGGGACGCGGCGCAGCTGCATGCCGAACTTTTGGTCGGACCGGAACCCGAGCTTTTCATAAAACCCCTTTGCGCCTGTGTCCTGCCCGGTCAGCAGCATGACCTTATAGGCGTCCTTGTCCCAAGCATGCGCAATGGCTGCGTTCATGGCCGCTGTGCCTGCGCCTTGGCCTTCGAAGTCAGGCAAGGTCACAACGTTTTCGATCAAACCATAGGGGCGCCCGCCCTGGGTGACATTGGGCAACAGGTGCAGGGTTACCATCGACACGATCCGCCCAGCGGTCAGGCATCCCCACATCGTTGTGCCCGGATGCTCCAAGACGCTGGCCAATTCTTCGATGTCCGTTGGCTGGTCTCCGACCAAGGCAAGGTAAAGAGCTGCGATCTCTGATTTGTCGGCCTGCGCCAAGCGCCGCGTGGTCAAGCGTTCTGCCATCCGGCTTCTCGCATTGCCGCGCCATAATTGCGGGCGATGTTCATATCAGACCCAAGCCCCGCAGCCAAAAGCAGCCTGTGCATCTGTGGCAACCGCCAACAGGGCACATGCATCGCCATGTGATGTTCCAGGTGGTAGTTGACCCAATATGGGGCAACAAACGTCCGTGCGAGCCACCCGGCACGGGTTGTTCTGACATTGCGCAGCGGGTCTTGCGATTGCTCGGTCGCGCCGTGTTCCGCAATGTTGCGGACGCGCAGGACAAATTGGAACCAGGTCAAGTAGGGCAGAACCCAAAAGGCAAGGCCCCACCACCAATCCCCGACAAGCGACATTGCGATGGCGATGGCCGCAAAGACCGGCAATGACTTCCACAAATCGCGCGCTTTAAAGGCTTGCGCGGAATCGCTCTTGGCCGCCTCTAACGCGTCGTCATCGCCCGCCAAGCGAAAGGACATGACGATTTGGGCCAAAAGCTGTTTCGTGCCAGTTTGACCGGTCAAATCTCGGGTGAATTTGCGTAAAAGCGACGCGCGTGTGGTCGGGAATTTGGACGACAAAACCAGGTCTGGATCGTGTTTGGTTTGGGTGAACCGGTGATGCGTCAGATGATAATGCCGATATGCGGCAAGCTCGGCCAGAATTGGGCGCCCACACAGCCATTCGCCGACAAAATCGTTCAGCCAGCGGGTTTTGAACATCGCGTTATGCGCGGCTTCGTGCATCAAAATGGCCAAGCCCAATTGCCGCGATCCGATAATGGCAATGGCCAACAGCCCGGTCAGCATGTTTGGCCATAGGGCAAAGATGGCGAGCGCCAGGGCTATTACCCCCCAGCAATGCAGAATAAGTGCCGCCCCGGCGAGGTCAGATCGCTGGGCGAGTGCACGAATATCCTCGGTGCTGAGATAGGTTTTGCCCGGTGTCATGCGCGGTCCTCCCACCGGCAGGGTCTCACCCCGCCTTTGGGTGCGTCAAGAGTGACGCCGTGTCCAGCACCGCCTATCGCCAGTCGAAGAAACCCGTGCCACCCTGTGCCAAGAGCGACTTGGCCAGGTCCACGCCCATGTCTGGGCCATCCTCGATGGCGCCCGTTCTGCTGTCGCCGATGGCTTCGCTGCCATCGGGGCGCAAGACTTCACCGCGCAGCGTGAGGGTGTCTTTGCTGAGGCTCGCAAGCCCAGCAATCGGGGTTTCGCAAGAGCCGTCGAGCGTGAACAGAAACGACCGCTCTGCCGCCAGACGCTCTCCAGTTTTGCGGTCATGGATGGCGTCTAGCAACGCGGCCGTGTTCGCGTCATCTGCGCGACGCTCGATCCCGATGGCACCTTGTGCCACTGCAGGCAGCATGTCGCTTGGGTCGATGGGCGTGGCGGGCACGTCTGACATCTCTAGGCGGTTCAAACCAGCACAGGCCAGGAACGTGGCCTCTGCCACGCCATCGGCAAGCTTTTGCAGTCGTGTCTGCACATTCCCGCGAAACTCCACGACATTGAGATCCGGTCGGCGGTTCAGCAGTTGCGCGCGCCTACGCAGGCTCGACGTGCCCACCGTTGCGCCAGCCTCCAGATCGGCCAGCCCCGTCA
>CAZYQC010000020.1:24172-30101 GCA_964649815.1 uncultured Rhodobacterales bacterium
CGCAGGCTCGACGTGCCCACCGTTGCGCCAGCCTCCAGATCGGCCAGCCCCGTCAGCCGGGGCGACACGAAAGCATCCCTGACGTCTTCGCGCGGCAAATAAGTATCAAGCAACAGGCCATCGGGTTGAACAGTCGGCATGTCTTTCATCGAGTGAACGGCAATATCGATCTTGCCGGCCAAAAGGTCTTCTTCGATCTCGCGGGTAAAGAGACCCTTGCCGCCGATCTCCTTTAGGGGCCGGTCCTGGATCGCGTCCCCGGTCACTTTGATGACCACGATCGAAAACGCCTCGGAAGGCAGGTCAAATGCCGCAGAGAGGCGGTCACGCGTTTCGTATGCTTGCGCCAAGGCAAGCGGTGATCCGCGCGTTCCAATCTTGAGGGGCGCGGCGGGCGTAGGAAGTCGCACTGTCATGGGTTTATCTTTTAGAGGTGTCAACTTATGTTGACAACTGATATGATCCCGTCTGGTCCTTTTGCGAAAGTGGTGCAATATGAAAGACATGTCCGTCAACAAGTCCATTTTGCGATCCCTCGCGGGTGAAGCACAAGCTGTCCCGCCCATCTGGATGATGCGCCAAGCAGGTCGATATTTGCCAGAATACCGCGCCACACGAGCGCAAGCGGGGGACTTTTTGTCCTTGTGTTACACGCCGGATTTGGCAGCCGAAGTGACGTTGCAGCCGATCCGCCGCTACGGCTTTGACGCGGCGATCCTCTTTGCAGATATCCTGTTGGTGCCTCAGGCGCTGGGTGCGGATCTTTGGTTCGTCACGGGCGAGGGGCCGAGGCTCTCGACGATTTCGTCGCAAGCTGACTTTGATGCGCTCAAGCCCGTGGACGCTATTCATGACACATTGAACCCCGTCTATGAGACGGTAAGCATCTTGTCCCGAGAATTGCCGGAAGATACGACCTTGATCGGCTTTGCTGGCGCTCCGTGGACAGTGGCGACCTATATGATCGCGGGTCGCGGGACACCTGATCAGGGCCCGGCACACGCGCTCAAAGATGGGAACCGGCCTCTGTTCGAGGCGCTGATAGACCGCCTGACCGAGGCGACAATTTCATATCTTGGCCAGCAAATCGAAGCGGGTGCCGAAGTCGTCAAAATTTTCGATAGCTGGGCCGGATCGCTCAGCGCGCAGGATTTCCAAGATTTTGCAGTTGCACCTGCACGGCGCATCACTCAGGCGATCAAGGCGCAATATCCAACTGTGCCGATCATCGGTTTCCCACGTGAGGCCGGCGCCGGCTATGTGGGCTTTCACAAAGAGACCGGCGTAGATTGCGTGGCGCTCGACAACTCGGTGTCCGCAGATTGGGCGGCGCGGCATGTTCAGGTCGATGGCTGTGTCCAGGGCAATCTGGCATCATCGCATATGGTTACGGGCGGTCAGGCCCTGATTGATGAAACCCGCGCCATCGTCCAGGCCTTTTCCGGCGGGCCCCATATCTTCAATTTGGGCCACGGTATCACGCCAGATGCAGACCCTGAAAATGTGGCTCTCATGATCGAAACGGTGCGTGGCGGTTAGCCTGGATTCGGGTCTTGACGGCATCACCGCGCTGGCATAACTGACCCGCTCATGGCGCGGTAGCTCAGTTGGTTAGAGCGAACGACTCATAATCGTTAGGTCGGGGGTTCAAGTCCCCCCCACGCCACCACCCTTCCTCTTTTTCGTTCGCAGATGTCCTTACGGCGCGGCGTCCCGCCTGCGCCCTGCGCTTGCTTTTCGAATTTCCCTGGGCGAGTGTACCCTCACGTTTTCGTGAAGTATTTTAATTTATCAATTTTTGAGGAGTGAAAGATGTCCGACGGATTGTCTTTGGTTGGCCAGTGGAACGAGGTGATGTTGGACGCAATCCGGTCCGAGGGCGCATCACCCACGCCAACCTCCTATCACCTCCACCTCACATCTTCAGCCGTTTACGACGCTTGGGCGGCCTATGATGCTGCGGCCTATGGTGCGTACACCGATATCGTCCGACCGCTCGAGGAACATACCGAGGCGAACAAGGCCATCGCCGTGTCGTATGCCTTTTACGATATGCTGTCGCTGTTCTTCCCGGGCCAGCAAACCAAATTCGATGCCTTTATGGCCCAGCTTGGACATGATCCAGCGGCCAGCGGAAATGGCGCATCAGACCCGATCACAGTGGCAAGAACCGCAGCGCAGGGCGTACTTTCGGCCCGCAGTGACGATGGATCGAACTTTGCCAACGACTTTGCCGACACGTCAGGTTATGTGCCGACAAATGATCCTCAGGAAGGATCAGCAGGCGCACCAGGCGGAGATCAGTTTGATCCAAACGCCTGGCAACCGCTGCAGGTGCCGAATGGCACGCTTTTGGATAACAACGGCAATCCAACCTACGACGACAACGACCCGACAACCTTTGACGACCAGGTCGCGCTGACACCGCATTGGGGTGATGTGGAGGGGTTCGCGCTAGAGACCGGCGATCAAGTGCGCCCGCCTGCGCCGCCGCTTTTGGGGGACACCTCCGAATACATTGATGCCTTGGGCAATGTCACCACGAATGACCAGGCCTATCGCGATCAGTTTACGGCGGTCATGACAGCCAGCGCGAATTTGACGACCGAGCAAAAAGTCATTGCCGAATATTGGGCCGACGGCCCCCGGACCGAAGCCCCTCCGGGTCATTGGAACCAAATCGCACAGGACATCTCGCTCCGAGAGGGGCATGGCATCGATGATGACGCAAAGATGTTCTTTGCGCTTAACGCGGCACTCTTCGACGCCAGCATTGCGACATGGGAGGCGAAATACCACTACAATTACGTGCGCCCCCAATCCGCGATCCGTGATCTCTATTATGATCAAGAGATTCAGTCCTGGGCCGGTCCAGACCTGGGGACGCAGACGATCATGGGTCAGGATTGGCAGCCCTATCAAGACACCACTTTCGTGACACCGCCGTTCCCAGAATACACCTCTGGCCATTCCAGCTTTAGCTTTGCGGCTGCCCGAGCGATCGCTGCCTATGTCGGCTCTGACGCGTTTTACGATGGCACGACATTGTCCAACTATGATCTCGACGATGTCGATGGGACGGACCTGTTGGGGCAGTACGTCGCCACAGAGCTTTTGTTCGAAACGTTCACAGGTCCGCCTGTTGTTTTGCAATGGGCCACCCTGACCGAAGCGGCAGCCGAGGCGGGGGATTCGCGCATCTACGGCGGCATCCACATCCAGGACGGAGACTATAACGGCCGCCAAATCGGCGAAGACGTCGCAGCACTGGGGCAGGTGAAATGGCAATCGCTCTTTTCGCGGGCGGGCGACGATGGGATCGTCGGCACGGACGTGGCCGAGTTGATCTTGGCGGGCACCGGCGCGGATACCGTTGCTGCTGGTGCCGGCGATGATACGATCTCGGGCGGCGCGGGCAGCGACAACCTTGCAGGCGGCGCCGGAGCGGACGATTTCCGCGACGCTTTGCAAGACCTTCTGGGCGATACGATCACAGATTTCGAAGCTGGTTTGGATCGGATCGTGATCCAGAACAGCCTGATCGAACGCCAGGACCTGATCGTCGGGGACGGAAATGGAACCATTGGCGTCGATACCGATAACAGCGGCAGTGTTAATAATGACGAACAAATCAACCTGTCCGGGGGGCTGAGCAACGGCACCTTTATGGCCGTGACAGGCGAAAGCGACACAATCGTTACCTTTGAAACCTTCCTGCCCGCGCTTCAAGATCTACAACAAGTGGACGCCGCAGCCGTCAACGGCATGATCAATGATGCGTTCTTTCAGGGCGACGGAATCACGAGTTTCCGCGTCACCCTAAACGCAAATGCGGTCGCCGAGTTCGACAACGCCTTGGGCGTCTACGAAGTCGACGCCGCAGGCGACATCGTCGATGCGCACCTTTTGTTCGACAGCACAAAAGCGCAAAATGGCCCTCTGGTGCTAAGCCAGGTCGAAGACGGCAACAAGCTCGGCTTTTTCCTTGTGCAAGACGGTGCAGATTGGGCCACCGGCCTGTCAGACAGCGACGTTCTGTCGTTTGTAAATGCAGAGGGCGAGGCTGCGAATGTCTCGGATGGCGCCCAGGTTCAGATGGCCGTCAACGGGCGCGTGACGGATGAAACGGTCTTTCACAGCTTTGACAAAGCGCTCAATGCCGACGGGATCGAACACGCGCTTTCTGGCGCGAACGCGGATGGAACAGCCGTTCTTGTTGGTTTCGAAGACCTCCTGGGCGGGGGCGACCTCGATTATCAGGATGTCCTCTTTACGGTCGAAAACGCTGACGTCTTCATAATGTAAACGCCAGCGCGTGCCTCAGAGGTAATACGGGTTCGACCAGGCCCGCTTGCCCGCCGCGTCGATGATGGTGACGCGCACCCAAGGTGAGTTTGCGAACCGCGCAAGTGGCACGCTGGCGCGTGTCATCGACAGCCCATGCACCGCCGTCGCCGCCGAGCCATAGCCTTGAACGATGACGGTTACGACCGCGCTGCTTTCGACGATGACGTTTTTGTCTTCAAAGTGGACCCCCCGCAATTCAGGACCAGTCGAGGCATAGCTATGCCCCGCCTTCAATGCCTCTAGCAAAGCATCAGGATCGTTCTCTTGGGCTTTGATCATTGTCCAGCCGCCAAAATGGTCCGGCTCATAGAAATGGGCGTCGTCAGTGGCGCATAGGTTCAGCTTTTTACCTTCGGACAACAGTTGATCAAGCGTATAGAACCCATGCGGGCGGTCGCAGGCCGTGGCGCATCCGTGATTGTAAATCTCGACCGCATGTGCGGCGTCAATGCTGCGGGCGTCCTGCGTTGTCATGCCAGACCATTCGGGATGTGCCACCGCCACATAGGCGCCTGCCTCCCGCGCACGCCGGGCCAATTCCGGGCCAGTTTCTTGGTCCTTGGTCGGTAGGAAATGCGGGGCGTTTGCGGGTTCAAAGTCCATTGGTAAACCAACGGCAAGGATGTGCCACAGCTCGCCATTCTCCATCGCGCCAGAGTGCAGTTCTGCTCCCAGAATGGTGGTAAAGTCCTTGGTCCGATACGGGGTCGTATCGACGATAGGATACTCATACATCCCGATCATGTGGTCCGTCAGAGCCAGAAAGTCGTAACCTTCTGCACGATACCGACGGCACACCTCTTCGGGCTCCAAAACGCCGTCCGAGCGGGTCGAATGGGTATGCAGGTTGCCGCGATAGAACTGTCCGGGTTGCGAGAATGCGTCAGTCATGTCGATTGCCTTTTTCTTGTCAGTCCGCTCCTGCATGATCGGTGTAAAACATACATGACGGTTGCGTCGCCGCCCAAGTCATCCCATCAATTCGACGCTTGCATGCCGTCGTATCTGTGCAACATCATGTGGCCCAGAGCGCGGGAGGAGACGTGGCAGCATCAAATGGAAAGATCGCAATCGCTGGTGGCGGGATCGGAGGCCTGGCCGCTGCACTTGCGGTTGCCACGGTCGGCTTTGATGTTGTCGTCTTGGAAAAATCGGCGCGGCTGGGCGAGATTGGTGCCGGTATTCAACTTGGGCCGAATGCCTTTCACGCGTTCGACGCGCTGGGCGTCGGCGAAGCGGCGCGGGGCCTTGCCGTTTATATCGACAGTTTGCGCCTTATGGATGCACTGAGCGGTCAGGAGATCAGCCGCATTCCCTTGGACGACCGCTTTCGAAACCGTTTTGGCAATCCCTATGCCGTCGTGCATCGCGGTGATTTGCACGGCGTTCTGCTGAAGGCCTGCGAAGGGCATGACAGGATCGAGCTTTGCACGAATGCGCCTGTTTCCGGTTACGCGCTCACTGAAAGCGGCGTTGATGTTGTTTTGCCGGGGGGCGGGACCCTGTCTGCTGATGCGCTGATCGGCGCCGACGGACTTTGGAGCAAAGTGCGCGCACAAATGGTCCAAGACGGACCGCCGCG
>CAZYQC010000020.1:30201-51742 GCA_964649815.1 uncultured Rhodobacterales bacterium
GTGCACCCCCGCGCGCGCCAAATCATCGACAAAGGCCAAGATTGGAAGCTTTGGGTTCTCTGTGATCGCGATCCGATTTTGACCTGGACGGATGGTTCGGTTGCACTTTTGGGGGATGCAGCCCATCCGATGTTGCAATATTTCGCACAAGGCGCGTGCATGGCGCTTGAGGATGCCGTCTGCCTCGGCCATGCGTTTGCCGAATGCGGCTCGGTCCCCGCCGCTTTGCTCTGGTACCAGGAAAAACGAAAGCTCCGCACCGCGCGTGTGCAACTGCAATCACGCGAGATTGGCACGCATGTCTACCATCCCGACGGCGCGCATGCCGCTCTGCGCAATGCAGTTTTGCAAGCGCGCGGCGCCGAAGAGTGGTTCGACCAGATTGCCTGGCTCTATGGGTCCACGGGCCTGGATGGGGCGGTTTCGCTGGAAACAATCGGCGCGGGAAAGCGTTGATGACGCTCAACAAAAAGTCGTCAGCGGCTCTGATCGCGCCGCCAGAAAGCTTGTTTGTTACAAAATTGGCGAAATACTATCGTTGATTAAAATGTCTTTTTTGCATTTCCTCAGAAGAGATGCGGGGACCAAAAAACACCGTTGGCAGCAAACGCTGTCGGTAACGATCTAAAAGGGAGGATCATATGACTAACCGTAGACACCTATTCGGCCTTGTGGGCGCAGCTGCTGTTGCGCTGGGCCTGGGCGGCGCGCCAGTTGCACATGCACAGGAAGAAACGCTGACGCTGCACCAGTTCCTGCCTGCACAGGCAAACGTTCCAAAGCTGGTTCTGGATGTTTGGGCCGATAACGTCGAAGCCTCGTCCGGTGGCCGGATCAAAGTCGACCGTTACCCCTCTATGCAACTGGGTGGCCGCCCGCCGGAATTGATGGACCAAGCCATTGATGGCGTGGCCGACATCATCTGGACGGTGGTGGGCTACACTCCAGGCCGATTTCCACGGACTGAGGTGTTCGAACTGCCGTTCATGATGACAAATGCCCGCGCAGCCAGCCGCGCCTATTGGCAGATGTTCGAAACACATATGAAGGACACCGAGTTCAAGGATGTGCATATCCTGGGCACCTGGGTGCACGGGCCTGGCCTCATCCACGCCAACAAAGAAGTAAAGAACCCAGCCGACATGAAGGGTCTGAAGATTCGCGGCGGCTCGCGCACAGTCAACACGCTGCTTGAAAAAGTGGGCGCAACACCGGTTGGTATGCCAGTGCCTGCGGTTCCAGAGGGTTTGTCCAAAGGCGTGATCGACGGAACAACGATCCCTTGGGAAGTGACCGCAGCGCTGAAAGTGCCAGAGCTGATCTCGAACCACACCGAGTTTGACGGCGAATCCCTCTACACGCTGACCTTCGTGCTGGCGATGAACAAAGACCGCTATGAATCCCTGCCTGACGATCTGAAAAAGGCCATCGACGACAATTCGGGCGAGGAATTCAGCGTCTTTGCCGGTGGTGTCATGGAAGATTCCGATGCGCCTTCGCGTAAGCTGGCAGTTGATCGGAACAACAACATTGTTCTGGCAACGGGCGACGACCTGCAGGCGTGGAAAGACGCCGCTGCACCGATCTTTGGTGAATGGGTCGCCGACATGGAGAGCAAAGGCATCGACGGTCAGGCGTTGATCGACGAGGCCCGTGCCCTGATCGACAAGTACAGCCAGTAAGTTCTGGCCACATCATCGCCGGGATGCGTTTGCGCGCGTCCCGGCATTTTCTTGGGGGCATCCATGCTTGCACTTCACGCGATAATCAAATGGCTGGCGCGTGCCAGCGCCGCCGTTGGCGGGATTGTCCTGACGTTGCTGATTATCCTGACAACCCTGTCCATCATTGGGCGAACAATTTCCAAAGCGGCCAACGGAGAGGTCCTCAGCTCGGCCGCTGCATGGTTCGCCGCTTGGGTCAATCGGGTTGGCATTGACGAAATCAATGGAACCTATGAGCTAACCGAGGCTGGCGTTGCATTTGCGATTTTCAGCTTCTTTCCGATTTGCCAGTTCTACGGCGCGCATGCGACCGTCGATGTCTTTACCAGCGCCTTGCCTGACCGCATGAACCGGATCCTGCGTGCGTTCTGGGAGATCGTGCTGACGGCAACTTTGATCTTTATCACCTTTCGGCTTTATGACGGCATGCTGCGGTACCTCAAAAACGGTGAAACAACGCTCTTTTTGCAATTCCCGGTTTGGTGGGGCTATGGCGCCTCGCTTGGGGCCGCCATCATTGCATGTGTCGTCGGCGTATATTGCGCGGCCGCGCGGGTTGGCGAGATGACAAGCGGGCGCTCTGTGCTGCCGCAGGGAGAGTGACGGGTATGGAATTTTTGCTCGATCTTCTCCCTTTGTCGAACCTAAGCCGGCTTGAGCTGGGGTTTTGGTCCTTCCCCATCCTGCTCGGTATGATTTTCATCCGGGCTCCGATTGGCCTCGCGATGTTGTTGTGCGGCTTTGGCGGTTGGTATTTTGCCATGAACGGCAACGCGACGCCCTTGCTGGCCAAGCTCAAATCCGAAACCTACACGACGTTTTCGAACTACTCGCTCACGATCATCCCCATGTTCCTGCTTATGGGGCAATTCGCGACGCTGTCGGGCATGTCCTCTGCCCTGTTCCGCGCCGCCGAAAGCTTTTTGGGTCATCGCAAGGGTGGCGTTGCAATGGCCGCGGTTGGCGCCTGTGCGGGCTTTGGCGCGATCTGCGGATCGTCGCTTGCCACCGCTGCCACGATGAGCCGCGTCGCCCTGCCCGAGCTCAAGCGCTATGGCTATTCGGGCGGTTTCTCCACGGCGACACTCGCCGCTGGTGGAACACTTGGCATCCTGATCCCGCCATCGGTCATCTTGGTCATCTACGCGATCATCACCGAACAGAACATTGCCAAGCTCTTTTTGGCAGCATTCATCCCAGGCATCATGGCCGCCCTGGGTTATGTTGCGGTGATCTCGATTTACGTTCGCCTCTACCCGGATGCCGCCGGTACCCGCGAACGCCAGCCCTATTCCGAGCGCATGAAGGCACTTGCGGAATGCTGGCCCGTTCTGGTCATCTTTAGCCTTGTTGTTGGCGGTATCTACCTGGGGTGGTTCACTCCAACCGAAGGCTCAGCCATAGGGGCCGCGGGCACCGGCTTGGCCGCGCTCTTTTCCGGCAACTTGAATTGGCGCCAATTTCTAGAAGCGCTTTTGGGAACCGCTAAAACCACAGCGATGATCTTTTTCATCATTCTGGGGGCTGCGTTCTACAACGGCTTTCTCGCCTTGTCCGGCGTGCCGCAATTCCTGTCAGACTATGTCCTTAACCAGGGCTTCAGCCCATTCCTTGTTCTGTCGATTATCCTGCTCTTTTACCTGGTGTTTGGCTGCGTCATGGACAGCCTCTCGATGATCCTGCTGACCGTACCGATCTTTTTCCCGGTCATCTCGGCGATGGATTTTGGCATGACGCCGGAACAAGTTGCGATCTGGTTCGGTATTCTGGTGCTGATCGTGGTCGAGGTCGGCTTGATCACGCCGCCTGTCGGTATGAACCTCTTTATCATCAACGCGATGGACCGAGAGACGCCCATGCTCGCGACATATCGCTCGGTTCTCTTTTTTGTCGGCTCCGACATCGTTCGCGTCATTCTGCTCGTTCTGTTTCCGATCTTCACTTTGGTCTTCATTCCAGGCTGAAGAACAGCGCAAGTATCATCTTTGCTGGCGGTCCAACGTCTGGCCGATCAGCGCAAACAAAAGGGGAGACGCCCATGTCGTCCGAGCCGCTGGTCATTTCGCAACAGGGGCGTGTCGCGACGCTTACCATGTCACGGCCCGAAAAGCGCAATGCGATGTCAGACGGGCTGCTTAATGCCTTTGACGCTTTCTTTTCGAACCCGCCGTCAGACGTGCGCGCGGTCGTGATTACTGGATCAGGCGGCCATTATTGCGCTGGATTGGACCTAAGCGAACACCAACACCGCGATGTCGAAGCCTGTTTGCATCACTCGCGCGGCTGGCATGCAGTGATGGACAAGATTCAGTCCAGCGCTCTGCCGGTCGTCAGCGCAATGACAGGCGCGGTGATCGGCGGCGGTCTAGAGCTCGCGACCTCCACCCATGTGCGCATCGCCGAACCGGATTGCATGTTCCAGCTGCCCGAAGGACGGCGGGGTATCTTTGTGGGGGGCGGTGCAACCGTTCGCGTGGGGCGCATTCTTGGCGCAGATCGTTTGATCGAAATGATGCTGACGGGCCGCAAATACGGCACCGAAGAGGCGGTTACACTTGGGCTCGCCCATTACGCCGTCGGCGCGGGTGAGGCCCTGCCCAAGGCGCAGCAGATGGCCGAGCAAATCGCCGACAACGCACCACTGTCGAATTACATGATCCTGCAGGGCGTGAGCCGTATAGCCGAGATGCCGCATGCCGAAGGCCTCTTTGTCGAAAGCCTGTGCGCTGCCGTCGCTCAATCCTCACCAGACGCCTTGGAAGGGCTGCAAGCGTTTATCGAAAAGCGCGCGCCAAAGTTCCGATGACGGCGCCCTAATGCAATCATGGGATCAAACCCCGCGCCATCGCCAAAACCCGAAGGATCCTGGAAAGGCAAACGCATGACAGACCATCTCACGCTGACACAGCATGATGTCACCAGAGAAGATCGCTCAGACGGGGCCATCGTGCTGCGATCCAACATCGCGTTGCCGCAACCTGCACAGACGGCAAGCGATTGGGTCCGTGCAGGTGCCAGCGCCCATCCAGACAGACCCGCATTCGCCGAACGCTGTGGCCAGGGTTGGCGAATGCTCAGCTACGCGGAGTTGTGGGATGCAATCCAAGCCGTTGCCGGGGGCCTTTTGGCGCGCGGATTAAAGCCGCAAGGCGCGGGGATCATGATCCTGTCTGGCAACGCAATTGATCACGCCGTTCTCAGCCTTGCGGCACATCACGTGGGCATCGTGACGATCCCAGTGGCCGAGCAATACAGCCTCATCCCAGCAGCACACGAACGCCTAGCTTTCGTGGCCCAATTGACGACACCCGCGATGGTCTACGCATCCGATGCGCAGGCGTATGGCCCTGCGATTGACCTGTTGGGCCTACCGGCCATCTGCTCCGAACCTGGCGACAGCGGCCACATTCCCTTTGCAGATCTTCTAAACGCCACGCCGTCGGGTGTATCGGATATGCATGCCCGCACCGGCCCCGATACAATTGCCAAAATGCTAACGACAAGCGGCTCAACCAGCGATCCCAAGGGGGTTGAAACGACCCAGCGGATGATGACAACCAACCAGGCGCAAATCGCTGCGTCTCTGCCGTTTTTGAAAGAAAAGCCGCCCGTTTTGGTCGACTGGCTGCCCTGGAACCACGTGTTCGGCGGCTCTCACAACTTTAACCTCGCATTGGCCAATGGCGGCACGTTCTACATTGACGATGGCAAGCCGATGCCCGCGCTTTTCCCGCGCACGCTCGAAAACCTCGGGCTGGTCTCAAGCACGCTCAGCTTCAACGTTCCTGTTGGCTATGCCCAATTGGTGAACGCTCTGGAAAAAGACTCGGGCCTCAGACAGACCTATTTCCAATCGCTGGATATGATCTTCTATGCGGGCGCATCGCTCCCCCAGGATACGTGGTCGGCCTTAGAGCGGCTGGCAATGGATACGCTGGGCCGCTTGCCGTTGATCACATCTTCCTGGGGTTTGACCGAAACCGCCCCTGCGGCGATGCTCCAAACCGTTCCGGCCAAAGGCGCGGGCATCGTGGGGGTGCCGATGCCAGGCGTGACGGTCAAGCTCATTGACGACGGCGATGGACGCATGGACGTGCGCGTGAAAGGGGACAGCATCTTTGACGCTTACCTCAAGAACCCCGCAAAAACGGCGGAAGCATTCGACGAAGAAGGGTTTTTTATTACCGGCGACGCGATGCGCTTTGTTGATCCGGGCAATATGAACGCTGGGCTGCAATTCGATGGGCGCTTGTCCGAAGACTTTAAGCTGACCACTGGCACGTGGGTGCGTGCCGCAAATCTGCGGCTCGAGGTTTTGGCCGCATTGGCGCCCCTTGCAATGGATGTTGTCATAACGGGCGCGGCAAGGGATGAAATCGGTCTTCTCATCGTGCCCAACCGCCCAGCTTTGGACGCCGCGGGTCTTGCGTTCGAAGACGACGGCGCGGTCCTTAGCTCAGATATTCTGGGTGCGGCGGTATCGAACAAGCTCGCTGACCTCAGCGCCTCCACGCGAGGGTCTGCTATGCGGATCTCACGCGCGTTGGTCATGTCGGAATTGCCGTCGATGGCCGAGGGCGAAGCGACCGCGAAAGGCAATCTCAATTTCCCAAAGCTTCTGCAGCGCCGCGCCGCGTTGGTGGATCGCCTTTACGATGATGCTGACCCGGCCTGTATTCAGTGCCGCGCGTGAATTTCCGTGCACTAAAATGCCAAATAGCCCTGCTGGGTTTGCCATCTGAGGGCAAAGACGCACGATAAAGCAAACTTCGGGGAGGAGAATCATGTCAGACGCGCGCGGCAATGCCGCCAGCTATTTCGTGGATCGCCACGTGCAAGAGGGCCGCTCTGACAAGGTTGCCTTTCGGGAATGGGGAACGGGCCGTCAGATGACATATGGCGCACTGGCGTCCGCTAGTGATCAAGTTGCCGGTGCTCTCAAACGGGCTGGCATTCAGCCGGAACAACGGCTTGCCATGATCGCGCTTGATACCATCGAGTTCCCGCAAATCTTCTGGGGCGCGCTCAAAGCTGGCGTGATCCCCGTTCCGCTGAACACGTTGCTTGCCACGCAAGTCTACGATGACATTTTGCGCGACAGTCGCGCGGTGGCCTTGGTTGTGTCCGAAGTGCTTTACGACACCGTAAAACCAGCTTTGGAAACCAACCCATACATCCAACATGTCATCGTAATTGGCGACGCGCCATTCGGCACCGTATCGTATTCTGACTTCGTCGCCGATGCAGTCCCGCAAACCGCTTTCGCGGCGCATCCTGATGAAGTTGCGTTCTGGCTCTATTCCTCAGGATCTACGGGTACGCCCAAGGGTGTGACCCATCTTCACGCAAGCCTAAAGGCCACGGCGGACACCTACGGTGCCGGTGTCTTGGGCATTCGCGAAAGCGACGTAGTGCATTCTGCTGCCAAGTTCTTTTTCGCCTATGGCCTCGGCAACGCAATGACGTTCCCGATGTCCGTCGGCGCGACGGTTGTCCTAAATGCCGGGCGGCCAACGCCGCAGGATGTTCTGCAAATCATCGCTGCCGAAGGTGCAACACTTTATTGCGGTGTTCCAACGCTTTACGCCGCAATGGTGGCTCATATGGACGCGCACGGTGCACCGGAAACCCAGCTTCGATGCTGTATTTCCGCGGGCGAGGCGCTGCCGGAAAACGTTGGCACGCGCTGGAAGGCGCATATCGGGGCCGACATTCTGGATGGCGTTGGATCGACTGAAATGCTGCACATCTTTCTGTCCAATGCGCCGGGGGACGTTGTCTATGGCACATCGGGCGTCGCTGTCCCCGGGTATGACCTCAAGCTCGTCAATGATGATGGCTCCGACACAGCCCAAGGCGATGTTGGCGAACTTTTGGTGCGCGGCCTGTCAGCAGCATCAAGTTATTGGAACAAGCGCGACAAAAGTCGCGAAACATTCGAGGGCGTATGGACGCGAACGGGTGACAAATATGAACAGCGCGCGGACGGAAGGTACATCTACTGCGGTCGCACTGATGATATGTTCAAAGTGTCAGGCATCTGGGTGAGCCCCTTCGAAGTCGAAAGCGCATTGGTGAGCCACGACGCCGTGCTCGAGGCCGCAGTTGTCGCGCAGCTTGACGATGAAGGTTTGGAAAAGCCCAAAGCATTCGTTGTGTTGCAAGGTGCGGCCCCGGACGGGCTGGAGCAAAGCCTCAAGGACCATGTGAAAGACACCATTGGCATGTGGAAGTACCCCCGCTGGATCGACGTGGTGGACGATCTTCCTAAAACAGCAACCGGAAAAATACAGCGCTTTAAACTGCGTCAGGATGCAACAACATGAATTGGACGTCTGACCCGCAAAACCGTCTGACAATTGGTGAGCATACGCTAGAGTATGGATGCTGGGGTCTGCCGCCATCTGAGGCACCAACCTTGGTCTTGCTGCACGAAGGCTTGGGCAGTTTGGGTTTGTGGAAGACCTTCCCAGAACGCCTTGCGGCGCTTACTGGATGGGGGGTATTTGCCTATTCGCGCGCTGGTTATGGTCATTCGTCGGCAATCACTCTGCCGCGCCCCACAGACTATATGACCCGCGAAGCGGTGGACATTTTGCCCTTAGTCCTCGACGCCATCGGCGCCAAGGACATTGTCCTGCTTGGTCATTCCGACGGTGCAACAATCGCGTCGATCTACGCAGGCAGCGTCTCGGATATGCGCACGCGCGGGGTCATCCTGGTTGCCCCGCATTTCTTTGCCGAAGCCGAAGGTCTCGCAGCGATCGCGGCGACCAAGCCCGCGTATGAGACGGGCGATCTCAAGGCCAAGCTGGCACGCCATCACGACCACCCAGATCAAGCCTTCTATGGGTGGCACGATGTCTGGACCTCGGACGCCTTCCAAACCTGGAACGTCGGGGATGAGATCGACCATTGGCGCATTCCATGTCTGTCGGTGCAGGGCACTGCTGACCCCTACGGCACCTTGGCGCAAATCGATGAAATCGAAGAGCGGATCTATTCCCCGCACGACCGGGTGGATCTGGACGGCTGTGGGCATGCGCCGCATGTCGAACGTCCAGAAGAGACCTGTGACGCGATCATTTCGTTTTTGCTGCGGCTAAAACGTCTCGAAGAAGAGCGCGTGGACATTCCGCAGCAAGCTTAGCGGAAAATGTTGCACCATAATTCAATTTTTTAAGGGTGAAATTCACCGACTCTCCCCTTGATCAGAAGAAAAATGCATTATCATTCCCAATACACGGAAGCGGTCGGCACGACTCGCACGGAGGACCAATGTCACAGCGGATCGATTTTCAGCCCGACCCAAGCGGCTATAAGCACTGGAAAGTTTCTTACGACGGCCCCGTCGCGCAACTGGTTATGGATGTCGACGAAACAGCCGGTCTGTTCGACGGCTATGAGCTAAAGCTCAACAGCTATGATCTGGGCGTTGACATAGAGCTCTCGGACATCGTGCAGCGCATGCGCTTTGAACATCCCGAGGTCAAAGTGGTCGTGATGCAATCCGGCAAAGACAAAGTCTTTTGCGCCGGTGCCAACATTCGGATGCTGGGCGGCGCGGAACATGCGCACAAGGTCAACTTTTGCAAATTCACGAATGAGACCCGCAACACCTATGAAGCCGCCGAAGAAGACAGCGGGCAGAAATACATTGCCGCCGTCAAAGGCGCTTGTGCTGGCGGTGGGTATGAGCTGGCTCTGGCCTGCAATCATATCATGCTCGTCGACGATTCCGCGTCTTCGGTTGCTTTGCCAGAAGTTCCGCTGCTGGCGGTTTTGCCAGGCACCGGCGGGTTGACGCGTGTCACGGACAAACGCAAAGTGCGCCGCGATCTGGCCGATGTGTTTTGCTCGGTCGAAGAAGGCGTCAAGGGAAAGCGCGCTGTGGATTGGCGCCTCGTGGACGAGGTCGTTCCAAACTCCAAATTCGATGCCATCGTCGCGGAACGCGCACAGCAATTTGCAGACAGCTCTGCCAAAGCCGACGTAGCACAGGGTATCAACTTGTCCCCGTTAGACCGTTCGTTCGAAGCGGATGCTGTGACGTATTCCTGCGTAGAAGTAGCGATGGACCGCGCGGCCCGCACCGTGACGATCACCATCAAAGGCCCTGATGAAGACGCGCCTGCTGATATGGAGGCTTTCACAGCCTTGGGCGATCAGTCATGGATGCTGCGGTGCGCCCGCGAATTGGATGATGCCATTTTGCATCTGCGTTTGAACGAAAAAGACCTCGGCTTAATCGAATTCCAAACCCAAGGTGACCCGGCCCTTGTTCTGGCCCATGAACGGGTGTTGTTGGACAATCCCGATCACTGGTTGGCCAACGAAGTGCTCAAGTATTGGAAGCGCGTGCTCAAGAGGGTGGACCTCACCTCGCGCAGCATGGTCGCGATCGTCGAGCACGGCAGCTGTTATGCCGGTGTCCTTGCTGAGTTGCTGTGGTCCGTCGATCGCAGCTACATGATGCTGGAAGAATTCGAAGGCGACAATCGCCCGATGGCGACGGTGACATTGTCCGAGAGCAACTTTGGCCTCTTTCCGATGTCCAACGATCTTAGCCGTCTGGAAACCCGTTTTTTGGGTGGACCCGAGGCCGTGGAAGAGGCGCGCGACCGGATTGGTGAGCCTCTCGAAGCAGACGACGCCGAAGAGCTTGGCCTCATTACCTATGCCTATGACGACATCGATTGGGATGACGAAGTGCGCCTCTTCAAAGAAGAACGTGCCAGTTTTTCACCTGATGCGATGACTGGAATGGAAGCAAACCTGCGCTTTGCGGGGCCCGAGACAATGGAAACCCGCATCTTTGGCCGCCTCACAGCTTGGCAGAACTGGATTTTCAATCGTCCGAATGCGGTCGGTCCCGAAGGCGCACTACAGCGTTACGGCACCGGCCAGCGCGGACAATACGACATGCAGCGCGTCTAACGCGCGCGCACCACACCCGGAGGCCCGCTATGGTGCGCGCCTCAGATCACGGAGACAGCAATGCTAGACCTGATTAACGTCAGCTACGACACGCAAATCCCCAACAACGTTGGCCTTGGGAACGACAAAAAGGTGCTCAAAGCGCTCGAACGCTGGCATCCCGGCTATATCAACTGGTGGAACGACCTGATCCCGCAGAACTTTCAGGAATCGCTGGTGTATCTGCGCACTGCGGTCAGCGTCGACCCCAAAGGCTGGGCCAAGTTTGACTATGTCAAAATGCCCGAATACCGCTGGGGTGTATTGCTTGCGCCAGCCGTCGAAGACCGCCGCATCCCCTGTGGCGAGCATGCAGGCGAATTGGCGTGGCAAGAAGTCCCCGGTGAATATCGCAACATGCTCAAACGCCTGATCGTGATCCAGGGCGATACCGAACCAGGCTCGGTCGAACAGCAACGGTTCTTGGGGCTCACTGCACCGTCACTCTATGACATGCGCAACCTCTTTCAGGTAAATGTAGAAGAGGGCCGCCACCTCTGGGCGATGGTCTATCTGCTTTTCAAATATTTCGGTCGTGACGGTCGGGAAGAGGCGGATGATCTCTTGCGGCGGTCCTCTGGGTCTGACGAAGCGCCACGTATGTTGGGGGCCTTTAACGAAGAAACGCCGGACTGGCTGTCATTCTTTATGTTCACCTATTTCACGGATCGTGACGGCAAGATGCAGCTGGAAAGCCTTGCGCAGTCGGGCTTTGACCCATTGTCGCGTACGTGCCGTTTTATGCTGACCGAAGAGGCGCACCACATGTTCGTGGGCGAAACCGGCGTTGGCCGGACCATCGCTGCAACTTGCGAGGCGATGGTCAAAGCCGGCATCACCGACCCGTATGACACCGACAAGATCCGGGATCTGGGCGTGATCGACCTGCCGACAATCCAGAAAAAGCTGAACTTGCATTATTCCCTGTCGCTCGATCTCTTTGGGCAAGAGGTTTCGACCAATGCGGCAAATGCGTTCAACGCAGGCATCAAAGGCCGCTACCTTGAGGCGCGGATCGAAGACGATCACAAGCTGACCGATGACACCTATGTCGTGCGCACTATTAAAGATGGCGGGATCGTCGCCGAAGAAGTGCCAGCGCTGACCGCCATCAACATGCGCTTGCGCGATGACTATGTCCGCGACGCATCAGGAGGCTTGCGCCGCTGGAACAAACAGATCCAGCGCACAGGTATCGAATTTGAATTGAAATTGCCGCATGAAGGCTTCCACCGCCAAATTGGCGTGTTCCGCGATCAACCCATTGATCCAGATGGAAATTTCCTCAGCCGCGAGGCATGGGATGCCAAGCAAAAAGATTGGCTTCCGACCAAGGCTGACGGTGACTTTATCCAATCATTGATGAAGCCCTGCTACGAGCCCGGCAAATACGCGTCCTGGATTGCGCCACCCAAGGTTGGCATCGATAACAAACCGGGCGACTTTGAATATGTGAAGCTTCATATGGCGTAAAGTTCTGGCGTGGCGGCACTTGCGCTGCCACGCTCGTATCAGAGCGTAAGCCAAAACCGAAAGGTGAGGACCATGCAGATTGAACGCAGCGCCATGACGCCGTCCAGCATTTTAGGCGAAACTGGAAAAGCCTATTGCGCACTTGAATGTGACAATTGCAGCGGTATCTGCCTCGCTGTGTATTTCATGCTCACTCCAGACGAACGCACTGCGGTTTGCGGTGCCGTTCCCAACGGCTTTGCCGCGGTACAATCTGGACCCAAAAGACAAAGGCGATTGTCATGAAAATTGGATTTCTCTTTGGCACTGAAACCGGCAATGCCGAGATGGTGTGCGAAGACATTCAGGCGGATTTCGGGGATGATTACGAAACAACCCTCGCAGACCTCGCCGACACAACGCCGGACGATCTCGATCCGGACGTGTTCTACATCATCGTTACCTCCACCTATGGGAACGGCGATTTGCCAACGACGGCTCAACCGTTCGGTGAGGCATTGGAAGCCAAGCCAGACCTGACCGGCGTGCGGTTCGCGATCTTTGGCTTGGGCGACATGGTGTTTGCAGAAACGTTCAACAATGGCTCTAAAACACTGGCCGCCTTGCTGACGAGCTGCAATGCAACCCAGGTTGGCGAGCGTGGATTGTTTGATGCGTCATCTGCCGATCTGCCAGAAGACATCGCAATCCCTTGGGCGCATGCGTGCTTGGCGCAAACCGCTGAACTGGCCGCATAAAACGCGACTGTCCCGATATGCCGGCCGAGCCTTTCGTTCACGAAATCCGCGTCACCTGGGGCGACTGCGATCCCGCACAGATCGCCTATACCGGACGCCTGCCTTGGTTCGCACTTGATGCAATCAACGCTTGGTGGGAAGAACATCTGGGCGGCGGATGGTTCCAGATGGAGCTTGACCGAAACGTCGGCACGCCATTCGTAAGCTTATCGATGGATTTCACGTCGCCTGTCACGCCCCGCCACCGTCTGCTGTGCGAGGTTTGGCCATCTCGTTTGGGCGACAAGTCGATCACATTCACGGTCGTTGGGCGCCAAGACGGTGTTGAGTGCTTCAAAGGCAGTTTCACAAGCGTTTTCATCATCGCCGATCAATTCAAAAGCCAATCGGCCCCTCCCGAAATTCGCGATCTTGTCAGCCCGCTCATTCGTCCTGCGTAATGATTGATATTGCATTGCGTTGGTCGAACCTGTCCGTATAGTGCAACAAATTGCATAATTCTGGATAAGCATGCCCTCAGACACGTCACCCACAGACGCGGATACAATCGTCGCTCGGATCGCTGCGCGCGTGCGCAAAGAACGCACCGCAAAAGGACTGCCCAGGCGTGCGCTTTCTGAACGCTCGGGCGTCAGCCCACGCTATCTCGCTCAGCTCGAAGCGGGCGAGGGCAACATATCTGTCATTCTTCTGGATCGCGTCGCCAAAGCGCTCGATGTTCCGGTCGATCAACTGCTCAGCGCCGAAGATCCGGTTTCTCAAGATGTCTCGCGGGTGGCCAAGTTGTACCAAAACGCACCAGCCTCGATCCAAGGTCGCATCCGCGCAATGCTCGCACCTCAGAACCCCCTCGCGCTGCGGGCGCATCGAATTTGCCTGGTCGGATTGCGTGGCGCGGGCAAAACAACTTTGGGCCAAAAGGCGGCGGACAAGCTCAAGATCCCTTTCGTTGAGCTCTCAAAAGAGGTCGAAGTGCTCGCAGGTATGCCCATTGGCGAGATTGTCGCGCTTTACGGGCAAGACGGCCATCGCCGCTTCGAAGCCGAAGCGATCGAAGACATCGTGACCCGCCACGACCGGATGGTCCTGGCTGTTGCAGGTGGCATCGTGGCAGAGCCCGAAACCTACGCAAATGTGCTTGAGCGGTTTCATACGATCTGGATCAAAACGTCTCCGGCGGAACATATGCAACGGGTCCGCGCGCAAGGTGACATGCGCCCGATGGAGGGGAACCCCGCAGCAATGGATCAATTGCGCGACTTTCTGACCGCCCGCACGCCGCAATATGAACGTGCCCACGCACAGGTGGACACATCGATGAAGCCGGTTTCGACCTCGCTCAACGAACTATTGGCCGTTATCGCGACCAACCGCTTTCTCGAAGCACCCGGCGGATGACGCCACGCACCGCGGCAGAGGAGGCGATCTGCGACGCCTATCAATGGGCTGCTGACGTTCTGCTGACCTATCACACGAACCCTTGGGAACTCGACGCCGCGCTCGAGAACGCAGGCTATGCGATGGGCCCATGCCTGCGTCAGGACGCCGAAGGTCTTGAACACGCCTACACCCGCCGCAAATCACGACGTGCGGACCCTGACGTGCTGCACGTCCCTTCTGTTGACCGCGCGGTCGAAGAGGGCCGTCTCGGTCGCAGTGTAGGCTGGGGGTGGTATCGGTATCCCGGTGGCGGCGGCCCTGTAGAAGACCCCTTGGTCGAAGATCTGTTGACCGAAGAGGCATGGCTTCGAAAGTTGACCCGCTCGGATTTGGACGACGCTCAAATCGTGCACCGCATGGACCTTGCGATTGGAAATGCCGCGCTCGCTGTCATCGGCCAAACTTTGGCGTCTGGGCGCGACGTAGATCGTATCGCGTCAGAGGCGTTGCACCGCCACTCTGCGCCCAAGCTGACCGACATGCTGCGCGGCATCGGGCCGGATGACTTTGCAACCCAACTCGCCGCGCTGGACGGCCCTCTGCGCGGTCCGTGGCGGCTGACGCCTCACGCACAGGCCGGATGGCAGCGGTTGAAGTCGTTACAAGGCGATTAAGATCGTGGTGGCCAACCCCCACAACGTCATCTGATAATGCGTGTTTTGCGCGCCTTCGTGGCAGAACCAATAACAAAAGTGGTTCCCGACGACTAAAAAACCGCCCCAGACCGCAGTAAAGGCAATGGCCCCGATCAGGCACAATGTCTTTGCCGTCTCGACCGAGCCGGTTCCAACAAAGGCCATCAAAACGGCGATCACGCCGATCCACAACAAAACGGTCGCGACCAACTCGGCCACAACGACCAGCCGAAACGCAAACAACTGAACCCGGCGATCCGTGATCGCGCGATGCGCGACATGCGCATATTCCCCAGGAAATTCTTCCTTCATGCGCACCATCGACATGACTTCGGCTGTGTAGGTCTCATTCGCCGAAGGATACAGGATGTTGTCGCGCACACCCAACGTCAGCCACGCCGCGATCAATGCCGTCGCCAAACCTTGAACCGCCAACAGAATTTCTGCGTCAACCATTTGTACTCTGCTCCATGAAAAAGGGGCTGCGCGATGCAGCCCCTTCTACTGTCCCGAAAGTAAGGATCAGGTCCAGGCGATTTCCGCTGGACGGATCTCGAACGAGATGTGGTGCTCGCCGCCAACCAGGTTACTCTTTGTGTGGTTGTAGAGCGAACGCCAGTAAGGTTGGATTGTAACCCCGTCACCTTGGATAATTGCCTGACCTTCCGCCATCAGCGCGCGGCGCTTTTCGACATCCGCTGTGGCCAGGGCTTTTTCCAGGATTGCGTCGAACTCTGGGTTTGCGTACCCGAATTCGTTCCATGCTTCACCGGAACGATACGCCAGCGCCCAAATCTGAACGCCCAACGGACGGTGGTTCCAGTTTGTCGAGCTGAACGGATATTTCGCCCAGTCGTTCCAGAATGTGGAACCAGGCAGAATTGTCCGCTTCACAGGGATACCTGCGTCACGCAGCTGAGCTGCCACCGCGTCGGTGGTGTCTTTGCGCCAAGCATCGTCGATTGAGATGAGCTCGTGCTCAAAATCGCCCATGCCCGCTTCGTCCATCAGGGCCTTCGCGGCTGCTGGATCCACTTTGCGCTCAGGCAGCTGGGCATATTCTGGGTGCATCGGACCAACGTGGTGGTTTTCCGCCGGGATACCGCGACCGGAATAGCCAAGCTCCAGCAGGACCGAGTTGTCTACGGCCATTGCAATCGCCTGACGAACGCGCTTGTCCGCATATGGCTGCTTGCCGTCAACTTCTGCCAGCTGGTTTGGACGGATAACGATTGTCGCAGCCGTCACGATCTCGTGCTGTGTCCAGTCATCCAGCGTGCCCATGATGTCGATGAATTCGCCCTCGATTGTGTAGAGCATGTCGACTTCGTCAGCTTCCGCCGCCGCAACCCATGCGGATGGGTCTGTGCCGTAGTCGATGATTTCGACCCGGTCCATATAGGCGCCGTTGCCAGCGTTCCACCATGTGTGGTCTTCGTTGCGGACCAGAACCGCTTTTACGCCAACTTCCAGCATCTCTGGCTTGTAAGGGCCTGTGCCGATTGGGTTCGCGCCGATGTCGGAACGTGGTGTGCTTGGGTGGATGATCGCCGCTGGATAATCCGCCATGCCAGGGATCAGAGAAATGTCTGGCTTTGGCAGAGACAGTTTAACCGTGTGGCTGTCGACAACCTGGATCGCGCCGTCGAGCGCTTTGTCGGTGTCCGCGTCGATCAGTGTCGCAAAGCGGCCGGCCATCGAGTTGCCTTCGACGTCTTTTTCGCACCAGCCGTTGATGTTGTAAGCAACATCTTCCGCTGTAAAGTCGTCACCGTTGCTCCACTTTACGCCCTTGCGAACGTTCAGTGTGTACTCGGTCGCGTCGTCGTTGATTTCCCAGCTTTCAAGAAGCACTGGCTTGAACGTACCGTCGTTTTCATACGACACCAGATTTTCCAGCCATCCACGTGAGAAGTTGGCAATCTGGGACCAGTCAAATGTGCGTGGGTCCTTCAGCGCGCGAACTTCCTGCTGGATGCGTACGGTGCCACCCATCTTGTGGCCAGCCGCCATCGCAGGACGTGCCGCGCCCAGCATCGCGTAGGCAGTTGCCGCTGTTGCGCCGAATGCGCTGGCCATTGCCAGAAACTCGCGGCGGTTTACCGCGTCGTCGCCAACCTTGCCGGCGGACTCAACGATAGATGCTGGAAGTGGTTTCCCTGTGCGGGTCAAGAATGTCATTTTCTTCCTCTCTGTTGGTGAGGCGACTTCCCAAGCCACCTCGGATTTTGGTGCAACTCTTTGTTTATGTTTATTCCATCCCGAGTGTCGGGCGTGTGCATGATGTCAGCGCATCCAAAGCATCCCGTCAAGCCCGTCTTGAAACGTTGCAGACACGCGGTTACGCGAGAATTTCATGCGATCCTCCCTCTTTCACGCCGTTAAAAGGTCTAAATGCGTCTTTTCGGGGTCAAAAAGGGTCAATTTGCGACATTCGCCGTTCACAAAGAATCGAAAAATTGATCGATCTCTAGCTTTATGCGTGTGAAAATGTTGATCACTCGGCCGCTTTGGCGGTGCTGCGCGCAGAGCCGAACAAACGATCCAGGGCGCCGTAAAACCACTTGGCTTGCGCCTCGTCATGCAACAGCATCGCTTCGCGCTGAGCTGCCAATGGTTGCACGCCAGGTTTCGCCCAGTCCTCCGCGCTTGCCCGTGCCTGCCAGCGGCGCATCGTCTCGATCGTGTTCTCTGGGTGAAATTGCACGGCCAGGACCGTGTCTCCGACCGAAAAAGCCTGTTGATCGCAATGCGCGCTGCGCGCCAGATGTTTCGCGCCCGCCGGGATGTCAAACCGGTGAAAGTGCCACTGCGACACGTGCAACGGCTGAGGGAAGATATCCCGCCCTTCGTCAGTCGGGCGGATCTCGTAATAGCCAAATTCGGTCATTCCATTTTCCGCGGCCCCCGCGAAAGCGCCCATGTGATGCGCGATCATCTGGGCGCCTTGGCAAATGCCAAGGACCGGAACATTCGCCTTAAGCGCTTTGTCCATAAAGTCGTATTCGATGTTCAATGACGGATGCAGTTCGGTGTCATAGGCGTTCTGCATGCCTCCGTAAAAGACGACACCGCCCACGTCTTCGTCGAACTCACCGATGGATTGGCCTGCAAAAGGGCGCCGGATGTCGGCGGTGACACCGTTCAACGCGCACCAGGTCACCACCCGATCATCATCGGGGCCATGTCCATGCTTAACGCAAACGATACGCATTTCAGAACCTCCTAAGAAAAAAGCAAAAGACGCACAGCTTTTATGAAAGACCTCAGGTCACACTTCCAAATTAGCCCTGCGTTGACAAGATAGACGCATGAAAGCTTTGAACCCCGCCGCCATCGCCCCGCCCTTCGCCAAGTACAGCCACGGTATCGCCATCCCGCCTGGACAGACGCTGGTGAAAACATCTGGCCAACTTGGTCTTGCCGCCGATGGCAGCGTGCCAGACGGCTCTTACGCTCAGGCGATGATTTGCTTTGACAACATCACCTCGATTCTCGCCGAAGCGGGCCTCTCGCCGGCAGATGTCGTGCATGTCCAAAGCTACGTGACCGATCGCCCGCATATGCAAGGCTATATGCAAGCGCGCGATGAATTTCTGGCAGACGCACAGGTCTTGCCGACCTCGACGCTTCTGATTGTTAGCGGCTTTACCCGGCCGGAGTTTGTCGTCGAAGTGGAGGTTTGGGCCGCAGGCCCTACCACTTAATCCGCGTCAGGCAATTTTAGGCAAAGCGTCTGCGATCGATCATCGCGTAAACCAGATCCTGCGCCACATCGCGCCACGTCCGCAAAGAAGACCGCGCCGCCACGATGCGGTTGCGTTCTTGCAGGCGGTACGTATCGTCGCGCATCAGCCTATGCGCCAGATCGGCAAGTTCGACCGGTTTCTCAGGCGCAAAATACCGCGCCAGATCCCGACCAACCTCTTGCAGTGCCGGGACCGAGGCCGCAAAGCCCGGTGTGCCCAACCAAAGCGCCTCGCCCAGGGGCAAGCCCCAGCCTTCCATCCGGCTTGGGATCACCAGGGCCAACGCATTCTCATAGAGCATCCGCAGCTCGGATTGGTTCGGGTTCGGCACGAAATGAACATGCGCACGGATCGCCGCCATCTCTGGCCGGTCAACGTATTTGCCTAGGGAAATCCGACGCGCGCCCGCAAAGACCAGATCGGGCACATCCTGCCCGCGATCTTTCATCACCCGTAGCGCCTGAACGGCGCATTCCGCGTTCTTGCGGCCAACATTGCTGCCCACGCAAAGCAGGTATGGCCGCTGCGGCGCAACCAAGTGCACCGGCTCAACCGATTCGCGCAATTCGTGGCACAGCGCGACCGTCTCCACCGGATTGCCCCCCGGCAGAACACCCGATTGCGAGAAACGCTCGATCTCTGACTTCGTGAAATTCGAGTTCGACAAAATCAACGACGACCGCCGCATGACGTATTTGTTGTCGTGCAAAAAGTTTGCCGGGAACTTTCGCTGGCCCGGAAACAAATGCGTATGAAGCGGGATCATGTCGTGCAGCAAAGGCGCGAAAAACGGATGCTGTCCGCGCCGCTCAAGCACGCGCAAAAAGTCCGACATCAGCTTTGGTCGGCCCAGCGAAACCAGCGATTTTCCATGCAGGTTCACGGGCCATGCTTCGCCATGCTCCATCCCAAAGCGCTGCAAATTCTTCTTGTTTATGAAGTGGTTGATCGGGCCATGAACCAGATCGCGCAGCGGGTTTTTCGTCGGGAACGTCTGGCGCAGCCGCGTTGGTCGCGCCGAGGGCATTACGCCGGGATCAATCAATCCCGTGGGCGAATCCGACCCGATCCGCGGTGACACTTCCAGAAACTGACCATGCCCAGGCGAGAAAAAGACAAACCGGACATTGTCACCAAGCTGAGAAAGCTCATATCCGACTTCCATGACAGTACGCGCAATGCCGTAGTATTTGAACTTCGCCCCAGAGGCGAAGAACTGTTCGCTAAGGTCGTAATACAACTCGGACATTTTAAACTTTCAGACGCAACGGGCGCGTACCCGCACATGGTATATGATTTACACTACAGGCCAAGTCCAATGTTTATGTGACACATGGTCCGGCAGGGAAAAACGGATCGACTCTGTTAACGAGCACCTAATAAATTACCGCGTACCTTGCAAATCCCGTCGCGAAAAAATGCCAACTCATGCGTGCATTTTCGCCGGTTACCTCCCCGCGCGGGCCGACGGCTGCTGAATTCGGCGTCAGACCGCTCAATCCTCATCCGTTGCATATTCCCCACGCCACAACTTGAAGACCGTCCATCCGCAGGTTCCGCCAAAAAATATGGCTGCCGCCCCTATGGCCTCATAGCCCGCCGGGCCGACTGGCAAGCCGCGGTAAACCAACCCGGCGACCATCAGACCGAGGCCAGCCACAGAAAACCAAAGGCGAAACAGCAATTCGCCCCGTGACGTCCGGTGTTTTTTGTCAGACATCCCTTGCGCCCCCGCCGACCGCTGGGGTCAAAAATCGGCCGTCACACCCGGCAGATCAAGCGCTTTCACCAAGTCTCGCAGCTCTTGCCGGGCTGCGATGTTCGAGATGTTCAGCTGCTTTACGCCAATGTCCTTTAGATCCAACAGCGTAAGGCCACGGGGAAAAAGCTCGCGGAAAATGACGCGCTCTGAAAAGCCAGGGGCAATCCGAAACCCGATCCGCTTGGACAGCATCGTGATGGCGCGTTCCATCTTTTCCTTGTTCACCATACGCTGCGCGCCCATCCGGTTGCGCACCACGATCCAGTCAATCGGCGGCAATCCGGCCTGAGCGCGCAATTGGCGCGCGTTCCAAACCATCTCCGAATAGACCGAGGGCGATTGGATTTCCGTGCCCGAGCTGTCGATCCGCGCCAACAGATCGAAATCGACAAAGCTGTCGTTCAACGGCGTGATCAGCGTATCGGCCAAAGAATGCGCAACCTGGCTCAGCCGTGTGTGCGAGCCG
This sequence comes from uncultured Rhodobacterales bacterium, assembly GCA_964649815.1. Lineage (GTDB taxonomy): Bacteria > Pseudomonadota > Alphaproteobacteria > Rhodobacterales > Rhodobacteraceae. Next base: position 51,164 of record CAZYQC010000020.1, read on the forward strand.
GGGCAATCGATCAGGATAAAGTCATGCGACCCTTCCAACGCAGCGATCGCGGCCGACAGACGGTGATCGTACACGTTCTCACCAGGTTTGAGCGCATTGGCGTCGATTTCCGGCAAATCGTGAATGTTCGGCGTGGGAAGATCCAGGCCAGCCTCTTGCATAAAGGCGCGGCGATTGTGGATGTACCGCGAAAAGCTCTGCTGACGCAAATCCAGATCCAAACCGGCCACCGATTTGCCCAACCGCGCCAATGCGGATGCCACATGCATTGAAACAGTGGACTTGCCCGCGCCGCCCTTTTCGTTCCCGACGACAACAATGTGCGCCATACTGTGCCCCTTGGCCGAATGTCAGCCTACATGTATTTTGAGACACTATATGTAGCAGAAGGTGATTTTGGAAGCGCAGATAGGACGTATTCAAACAAATTGCGACTTGAGCGGAATGTCGGCTGCCTGCTCCTGCGCGATCTTGTGAACCTCCTTCAACCGCTCAAGCGTCAGGTACGGAAAATGCTCGTCCAGGATGGTTGCCACATCCTCTGATTGGTCATGTCCTGGCTTCACATTCGCCTTGGCC
>CAZYQC010000021.1:0-49944 GCA_964649815.1 uncultured Rhodobacterales bacterium
CCGCCATGCTTGGACGAGCCCGCCATATTGGCATGACGCATCGCGTCGCCAGACCGGTCGACGCCGGGTCCTTTGCCGTACCACAGGCCAAAGACGCCATCGTATTTGCCTTCGCCGCGCAGCTCGGCCTGTTGGCTGCCCCACAATGCAGTGGCGGCCAAATCTTCGTTCAGCCCGGATTGAAACGTGATGTCGCTTTCCGCCAAGGGTTTGAGCGCGCGCGCCATTTGCATATCAACCGCACCCAGCGGCGATCCGCGGTATCCCGTCACAAGACCGGCTGTGTTCAAACCGGCGGCCACATCGCGCGCTTTCTGCATCAGCATCAGTCGAACAAGCGCTTGGGTCCCATTCAAGAGAACCGGGCTCTTGGTTAAATCATAGCGATCATTCAACGTAATCTTTTGCGTACTCATGCATGGCCTCCCCGCTGACATCAGTCTTGCATACTTTTCAGAGAAGAATAGGTCATAATTGCTGACCTGCATAGAAAATTTTTTGTTAACCCGATATATTGCACATAGTGGCATGTTTTTTCGGATGATTTCGCTTATGTCTGGGATCAACGCACGGAAGATGTCGATATGGACTGGGACAAGTTAAGAATATTTCACGCCGTCGCTGACGCGGGCAGCCTGACACATGCTGGTGACAAGCTGGGCTTGAGCCAATCTGCCGTCAGCCGCCAAATCCGCGGTCTCGAAGAATCGCTGGGCGCGACGCTGTTTCACCGCCATGCCCGGGGTCTCATCCTGACCGAGCAGGGAGAGCTTTTGTTCGACGCAACGGTTGCCATGAACAAACGCCTCGACGCCGCAGCCGCGCGCATTCGCGACAGCGAAGAAGAGGTGTTCGGCGATCTGCGTGTGACCACAACCATCGGCTTTGGAACGCTCTGGCTCGCGCCAAGACTGCCGAAACTCTATGAACAATACCCCGACCTGCGGGTTGATCTGATGCTCGAAGAGCGCGTGCTCGACTTGCCCATGCGCGAGGCCGATGTGGCGATCCGCATGAAAGAACCGAGCCAGGCCGACCTGATCCGCAAACGCCTGATGACGGTCAAAATGTGCCTTTTCGCCTCGGACAGCTATCTCGCCCGCCACGGCACCATCAATGGTCTCGACGACCTGAAAAATCACCGTCTGGTCTGCCAAAATACCAATTCTGCCCAAGTGGGCGCTGGCGCCAGCCTTGTCAAACATCTGCTGGCCCACCCGATCAAATCCCTGCTGACCGTCAACAATTACTTTGGCGTCCTGCAGGCGGTCATCCACGACCTCGGGATCGGCGTTCTGCCGGATTATGTGGCACAAGACGAAACCAGCCTCGCCCGTGTTCTGCCGGATCTCCAATCTGCGGATGTCCCGGTTTTCCTCGCCTATCCAGAAGAGCTGCGGCATTCAAAACGCATCGCCGCCTTCCGGGATTTCGTGCAAGAAGAGATCGTCGCATATCGCCGGCACATGCGCGACGCAGCCGCCATCTAAGCGGCGCCAAAACCAGCACATCAACGCTCAGACCGCTAGCTATGCATCAAATGCATGACGGCTTTGCCTTAGATTTAAGCCAATTTCTCTTGAATGCACGCTTTGTCAGCATTAGCTCCCCTTCATGAAGATCGCACCCGTCACTGACTGGGTCTCTTCATACCTCCCTGTTGGACTTGGCCGAGCTCTTTGCTCGGCCTTTTTTTTGGCCATCGTGCAAACGCTTTCATAATTCAAACTTGATTGCAGCAACCCTCCCCTGCAAAGGTCTGTCGAAACAAGGGGGGTCAAAAATGACCAAGCTGCTTCGCATCATCTGTGCGGTCGTTGTGTTTATGGGTGCCGCAGTTCAGGTTTCCGCCCAAGTCGCGCTGCCAACCACGACATCAACCAGCACAGACACCGCTATCACACTGCCGGACCCGCTCACGCCCGAGGCCGCCAACGCGCTGATCTCGCGCTTGTCGGACACCGAAGTGCGCCAGTTGTTGATCGACCAACTCAATACTCAGGCAACCGAGGCCGTGTCCGAAGAAGAAGCAGGTCTCTCGGAATTCTTCTATCATCTGACGACCGGTGCGCTGTCCTCCGTGACGGACCCCGTCCGCGCTCTGCCGCTGCTGATAAGCGAACAGCCCAAGGCCTTTGTGAATTTCTATAACAAGATCGGCGGCGACGGGCTGTTGCAAATGCTGGGCTATATGGTGCTGATCTTTGGCACGGCCTTTGCCGTCGAGATGATCTTCCGCCGCATCACAAGCGAATGGCGGGTGCCGCCGCCTGTAGACCCCGACAATCAAACCCTGCGCGAAACGCTTACCTTTCTTGGCCAAAGGTTTTCGTCCGAAATCCTGGGGGTGATCATTTTTGTCCTTGTCGCCCGCAATCTGGGCAAGGCGATTTTGCCCGAAACGATCGAGCCGACGGTCACGCTCATTGGGCCTTACCTGATCGCCTTCCCCCGGATCGCCGCGGCAATTGGGCGCTTTCTGGCCGCGCCAAACAATCCACAGCACCGCTTGCTGAACGTGACCTCGTCAGAAGCCAACATGATTGTGCGCAACAACTTTGGTCTGGCCCTTTTGATCGGGTTTTCCCTTGTGATCGTCCAATTCAGCGCCGACAACGGCGTGGCGCGCGGCACAACGCGCCTGGGCTTTTGGCTGAACCTGGCCATGCACATCTACATCATCGCCTTGGTTTGGCGCTATCGCGACGCCATGAGCAACATGATGCGCGGCTACGCCACAGACATCACCCCGGCCGAGGAATGGGTCGCGCGGGCCTATCCCTACTTTGGCGTCTTCGTCACAATCGCGATCTGGTGGGTCATCAACATCGTTGTCAGCTATGGCAACTTTGAACTTCTCGCGACGGCTCCGCATTACAAAACGATGGCGTTTTTGATGTTCGCGCCCGCAATCGACACACTGATCCGCGGTCTTGTGCGGCACCTCGCGCCGCCCATGACCGGCGAAGGCGCGGTTGCAGAACGCGCGCATAAATCGGCCCAGCGCTCTTATATTCGGATCGGGCGCGTCATTGTTTTTGGCGTGATCGTCGTGGCCATCGCGGATTTCTGGGGCATGACGCCCAACACGATCGCCTCTGCGGGCGTCGGGCCGCGCCTGGCCGCCGCCTTGATGGAGTTCCTGATCATCATGTCGTTTGGCTATCTCGTCTACGAGGTCGTCTCGCTCTACATCAACCGCAAGCTCGCCGCCGAACAGACCGCCTCGGGCTATAACCCCGACGAAGTCGAAGTCGGTGGCGATGGCGGCGGCGCAGGAGGCTCGCGCCTCTCGACTGTGTTGCCTTTGATCCTGGGGGTGTCGCGCGTGGCCATCATCGTGGTCTTCTTGCTCTTGGGGCTGGGCAACATCGGCGTCGACACCACGCCGCTTTTGGCTGGTGCCGGTATCGTTGGCCTCGCCATCGGCTTTGGCGCGCAAAAACTGGTCTCGGACGTTGTGTCGGGGATCTTCTTTCTTATCGATGATGCCTTTCGCACCGGCGAATATGTCGAGGTCGAAGGGACGATGGGCACAGTCGAAAAGATCTCGATCCGCTCTATGCAATTGCGCCACCACAAAGGCCCTGTTCACACATTGCCCTACGGAGAGATCCCAAAGATCACGAATTTCAGCCGTGATTGGGTGATCATGAAGCTGAAATTTACCGTTCCCTTCGACACCGACCCCAACAAGGTCAAAAAGATCTTCAAAAAGATCGGCGCCGAGATGTTGGAAGATCCGCTTTTCAAAGACGACTTTTTGCAGCCTTTCAAATCGCAGGGCGTGTTTGAAATTGACGACGTTGGCATGGTCATGCGGGGCAAGTTCATGTGTAAGCCCGGCACCCAGTTCATGATCCGCAAGGAAATCTACAACAAGGTCAAAGCCGCGTTCGAAGAAAACGGCATCGACTTTGCCCGCCGAGAGGTCCGCGTCGCCTTGCCGGGAACGGATGCGCTAAATGAGCTGACCGAAGAAGATCGCGCAGCCGTTGCAGCCGCAGCAACCCAAGCCGCGCAAGAGCTTTCAGAAGAAGGCACCGCAAAGGCATAGATTGCGCGCCCGATGGGCACAGGATCTGCAAAACCGTCCGTTCGGGCGCAGCTTTGCGCAGCGCCCGTCTTCCCTTGATGCATGTGGTGCCTTAAGAGAACGCCCAACCGAGGGGACCCAATGACACAAGAGCCAGCCATCACGCCCGAACTGATTGAAAGTCACGGGCTGAAGCCAGACGAATACGCCGAAATCCTGCGCATCATCAATCGCGAGCCCACCTTCACCGAGTTGGGCATCTTTTCGGCCATGTGGAACGAGCATTGTTCCTACAAATCGTCCAAAAAATGGCTCCGCACCTTGCCGACCACAGGGCCTCAGGTGATCTGCGGCCCAGGTGAAAACGCGGGCGTGGTCGACATCGGCGACGGTCAGGCGGTTGTCTTCAAAATGGAAAGCCACAACCACCCCTCGTACATCGAACCCTATCAAGGGGCGGCAACCGGGGTTGGTGGCATTTTGCGTGACGTCTTCACGATGGGCGCGCGTCCCATAGCGGCGATGAACGCGCTCAGCTTTGGGGCTATGGACCACCCTAAAACACGGCAGTTGGTGCATGGTGTCGTCGAAGGCATCGGCGGCTATGGCAACGCCTTTGGCGTCCCAACGGCCGGTGGCGAAATCCGGTTCCACACGGCCTATAACGGCAATTGCCTCGTCAATGCCTTTGCCGCCGGTTTGGCTGATGCTGACAGCATCTTTTATTCCGCCGCATCAGGCGTGGGCATGCCTGTTGTATACCTGGGCGCCAAGACGGGCCGTGACGGCGTTGGCGGGGCGACAATGGCCTCGGCCGAATTCGACGACACAATCGAGGAAAAGCGCCCCACCGTCCAAGTCGGCGACCCGTTCACGGAAAAGCGCCTTATGGAGGCCTGCCTTGAGCTGATGGCCACGGGCGCGGTGATCTCCATTCAGGATATGGGCGCTGCCGGTCTGACCTGTTCAGCGGTCGAAATGGGCGACAAGGGCAATCTTGGGGTCAAACTCGATCTCGATGCAGTTCCGTGCCGCGAAGAGGCGATGACCGCCTACGAAATGATGCTGTCAGAAAGCCAGGAACGCATGCTGATGGTCCTCAAGCCCGAGCTTGAGGCCGAGGCAAAGGCAGTCTTTGACAAATGGGACCTTGATTTCGCCATCGTCGGCGAAACGATTGACGAAGATCGGTTTCTGATCCTGCATGGTGGCGAGGTCAAAGCAGACCTTCCGCTCAAGGCGCTGTCTGGGAACGCCCCGGAATACGATCGCCCCTGGCACCCGACCGAGCCACAGCCCGAGATGGCAGACGTCCCCCAGATCGACCCTATCGATGGCCTCAAGGCCTTGATCAGTTCGCCAAACTATGCGGCCAAAAATTGGGTATTCGAGCAATATGACACGATGGTCATGGCCGACACCGCCCGCATCCCCGGCTTTGGCGCGGGCATCATGCGGGTCCACGGCACGCAAAAGGCCCTGGCCTTCACCGCCGATGTGACGCCCCGCTATGTGGCCGCAAACCCGGTAGAGGGTGGCAAACAAGCGGTGGCCGAGGCCTATCGCAACCTCTGCGCCGTCGGTGCAACGCCTTTGGCCACGACCGACAACCTCAATTTCGGCAACCCCGAAAAGCCCGAGATCATGGGGCAGTTCGTCGGCGCCATCCAGGGCATCGGTGCGGCCTGCTCGGCACTTGATATGCCCATCGTCAGCGGCAATGTCTCGCTTTACAATGAAACCGATGGCGCGGCGATCCTGCCCACTCCGACAATCGGCGCGGTTGGCCTGCTCCCAGATGCAGAGGCCGCCATCGGCCTGACCGTGCAAGATGGCTATCTTGCCCTTTTGGTGGGCGAAACTGCGGGCCATTTGGGTCAATCCGCGCTTTTGGCAGAAGTCTTCAACCGCGAAGACGGCGACGCCCCGGCGGTGGATTTGAAAGCGGAACGCGCCGCTGGCGCATTCATTCGCGCGCAAGCCGCGCTTATTTCGGCCTGCACCGATCTCTCGGACGGCGGCCTGGCACTTGCGGCCTTTGAGATGGCCGAAGCCACCGGCGTCGGCGTCAGCCTTGATGACAGCGACACAAGCCAGCTTTTTGGCGAAGACCAGGGTCGGTATCTGATCGCCTGCGCCTTTGACATGGCCGAGGCGTTGATGGTGGCCGCGGGCCAAGCGGGTGTGCCTTTGCAAACGGTTGGTAAATTCGGCGGCGATCACGTGTCGTTCGGCAGCAGCACCGCACCGCTTGAAGACCTCTCTGCGCTCTATCGTGGCACGTTCGCGGAGGTGCTGGCCTAGGCCGTTAACGTTTCAGCAACGCTTTTTGCCAATGTTTTCAAGGCTGTCCCCGCGGGGACAGCGAAAACGGGCTTATGCTCGCGCCATCATCTCCATCAGGCGCGCTTTCTCGCCAACGTCGTCGCGCTTGGAAATCACTGTGGCCAGCGCCTCGAGCGAGGCAATGGAATGCCCCGCCCGAAAACTGTCGGTATGCGGCAGCATGGCCATGATGCCCGACGCTTTCGGCGCGAAACCGTCCCAGCGCAGCAGCGGATTAAGCCAGATCAACCGTCGCGCAGAGAGATGCAGACGCTCCATCTGTTTGGACAGATTGGCGACATCCCCGCGGTCCAAACCGTCGGTGATCAGCAGGACAACAGCCCCCTGCCCCAACACGCGCCGCGACCAATCGCGGTTAAACGCCTCAAGGCAATCGCCGATGCGCGTGCCCCCTTCCCAGTCCTGCGCCTCGGCGCCCGCGGCGCGCAGCGCGGCATCGACATCGCGCTGTTTGAGGTGCCGGGTGATGTTGGTCAGGCGCGTGCCAAAAGTGAACGCATGAACCTGCGCCCATCCCGCGCCCTTGGCGTTCGACACGGCGTGCAGAAAATGCAGCACCGTGCGGGAATACTGGCTCATCGACCCTGAGATGTCGCACAGCACAACCAAATTCGGCCAGCGCAGCTTAGGCGCTTTGAACGCCAGGTTGTGAAATTCGCCGCCGCGCCGCGCCGCCGAGCGCATCATCCGCCTGGCATCAACACGCCCGATCAACGCCGATTGCGTGCGGCGGCTGGCGATGGGGTCGACCGGCAATGTCATCTTGGCCAGCATGCGCTTTGCCTCGGCCATTTCGCTGGTGGACATCTGCTCAAAATCCAACGTCTTGAGCTTTTCTTCGGCGGACATGGTCAGCGTGGCGTCGATCTCGATCTCGGTGCCGCCCTCTTCGTTTTCCGGCGTGTCATCTTGGGGGGCCTGCGCGCCGTCTAGCAAAGCCTCTGCGGCGCGCTTTTCGGCGGCTTGCGCGGGGCGGTCTTCTTGCACGCCGCGGATCGCGGGCAACATCGCGGCCATCATATGCTCAAGATACTGCGGATCGCGCCAATACAGGCGAAACACCTGCGCAAAGACGCGCCGCTGTTCTGGGCGGCTCACGAAACAGGCATGCAGCGTCCAGTAAAAATCGCGCCGTTCGGTAAAGCCCGCAGCCTCGACCGCGCGGATGGCGTCAATGACGCGCCCCGGCCCGATCGGCAGCCCCGCGCGCCGCAAGGCCCGCGCGAAATGCGTGATGTTGCCGGCAAGCTTTGGGTTTTCCGGCAGGTCAAGTGGCGCGTATTCAGGCATGGGCCGCTATGCTGGCTCCAGGCTTGATTTGGCTTGATCCAGAATGCGCTTGGCTTCGGAGCCCTGCAGTTTCTGAATGTCGTCCTGGTACTTGAGGATCGCGCCCATCGTGTCGGCGATCACTTCGGGGCTGAGGTTCACAACATCAAGCGCAAGCAAGCACTTGGCCCAATCGATCGTCTCGGCCACGCCCGGCTTTTTGAACAAATCCTCAGTGCGCAACTGCTGAACAAAGGCAACGACCTCGCGGCTGAGGCTGGCGGCGGCTTCGGGCGCGCGGGCAGAGAGGATGTCCATCTCGCGATCAAAGTCAGGGTAGTCGACCCAGTGATACAAACATCTGCGCTTCAACGCGTCGTGCACCTCGCGCGTGCGGTTTGACGTCAGGATAACGATAGGCGGCTCAGGCGCTTTGATCGTGCCAAGTTCGGGGATGGTGACCTGAAAATCGCTCAGCGCCTCTAGCAAGAACGCCTCAAACGGCTCGTCCGTGCGGTCCAGCTCGTCGATCAGCAACACCGGCGCCCCCGCGGGGTCAGGGCGCATCGCCTGAAGCAAGGGCCGCTCGACCAGGAAATCGTCTGAAAAGAGCTCGGTCTGCAAGGCATCGCGGTCAGAACCGCCTGCGGCCTCGGCGGTGCGGATCGCAACCATCTGCGCGGGGAAATTCCATTCGTAAACCGCTGTCGCGGCGTCGAGCCCTTCGTAGCACTGAAGCCGGATCAACCGCCGCCCAAGTGCCGCTGCAATCGCCTTGGCGATTTCCGTTTTGCCGACGCCTGCTTCGCCTTCCAAAAACAGCGGACGCCCTAATTTGAGCGACAAGAACACCACGGTGGCAAGTTCGCGCCCGCAGACATAGCCTTGGTCCGACAGGACCGATTGCACCCGGTCGATACTATCCATGTGTGTCATTCTAAGCCTCCCCCGCCCAACCTGCATCGGTGATCGGTGGGGTCAAGGTCTGAAAAAAAGCAAAAGTTTGACGGGATTTGCGCAAACTGGCATATCTTCACCAAGTCGAAATCGAAGACGGGTCACAAGAAACCCGGTTCGGACACACGAGCGGTAATAGGTATGATCGAGACGCGTGACCCCTGCATTGGGGCGCATCGATGCAGATAACGGCAGCGACCTGCGTAAAGAACGAGGGTCCGTTCCTTTTGGAGTGGATCGCATTTCATCGCGTGATCGGCGTGACCGATTTCCTGTTTTATTCCAACGATTGCTCTGACGCGACCGACACTTTGCTGGATGCGTTGCAGGATCACGGCATCGTACAGCATCTGCCCAACCCCGCCGAGGGGCGAAACTATCAGATGGAGGCGCTGAAGGACGCGCGGAAACAGGATGTCGTGGCCTTTGCCGATTGGGTCTGGATTGCGGATGTGGATGAGTTTCTGAACATCCACGTGGGCGATCACACCATTCCCGCGCTGATCGAGGCATGTGGCAACCCCCAGGCGATCAGCGTGAACTTTCAGTTCTTTGCCAACGACGGGATCGACGCGTTCAAGGATGCGCCGGTGATCGGACAGTTCAACCGAACGCACAACCCCGACCTATGGTGCGGCGAATCCGCGATAGAGGTTAAGTCTTTGATACGGAATGACTTTCCCTTGAAATACTACGGTGCTCACCGGCCGTTTTTCAAAGACAAACTGCCAAAGGACAAACGGCCAAGCTGGACGGATGGGTCTGGCCGAGCGGTGCCGCACCGGTTTTTGGTGGCCGCAAACCCAAGGCGCATTCGGCGGTTCCCGGCACATGGCGCCCGGACTTACGCGACGCTGCATCATTATGCGCTGCGCTCGTTGGACAGCTATTTGGTCAAAAATGATCGGGGCGATGTCAATCGCGAGAACCGGGCGTTCGATGACACTTATTGGCGTGAGCGCAACGATCCGGCTTGGAAAGACACGTCGATCCATCGTTACCTGCCTGCGCTGCGCAAAGAGATGGCCGCGTTAAAGGCCCTGCCCAAAGTGGGCGCGTTGCACAAAGAGGCCGTGCGACGTCACAAGGCAAAACGCGACGCGCTTTTGGCGCAGCCTGCCTATCAAGAGATGCAGGCCCAATTGCGCGCAGCCTCCACCCTGCCGCCCGCCGAAGAGGCGATGCTGCGCGATCTGGGGTTGATCGGCGGATGACGTTGCAAGTGGTCAATCTGGGCTTGCCCAAGACGGGCACCACCACCTTGGCACGGGCCTTGCGGCGGGCGGGCCTGGCAACGGTCGACCACAAGGTTCGCAAAAAACAGGCCACTACAGCGGCCCCTGCGGGCGCGTTTGTGGCGGATCTGATGTATCAGGGGTATTTCAACACGGGCGACCCGGGGCATCTTTTTGACCGCTTTACCGCGATTTCGGAGATGTCAGTTCTCAGCGCCGATCGCAGCCTCTGGCCACAAACCGATTTCGGCATCATCGACGCGCTTAGGGCGCATCACCCCGGTCTCAAATTCGTCGCCACCTGGCGCGAGCCTTTTGCGGTGTCGCAATCCATGCTGGCCTGGAACACCCTTGGCACCACCCGCCTGCCCAAAGCCAATGTCCCAGGCTTGCCCGCCGGTTTTGGCGAGACCACCGCAGAGCGCGTCCGCTGGATCACGGCCCATTACACGCATTTAGATGCCCTTTTCGCAGGCGATGCGGCGTACCTGCGCATAGATGTCGCCGCCGAGGATGCCGCCGAACGCTTGTCAGAATTCCTGGGCCGTCCGGTGCCCTGGTGGGGACGCAGCAATCGCAACCCGGACAATGTGGTGGCCTGATGCGTATTCAGCTTCATATCGGCCTAGAGCATTGTGGCGATACGCGGCTGCAATCGGTGTTGGCCGAAAAACGCGAAGGGTTGATCGGCAAAGGCACGTTGTACGCGCGGGCGCCGGGGAACAAAAACCACACGCGTCTTTATATGGCCGTGACAGACCCCGATCACGTGGACCCGTTGCGCTACAATCGGGGCTATATCACAGCCGAGAAACAGGCGGTTTTGCGCGACGCTTTGCTGGGGGATTTGCGCAAAGAGATCGCGACCCATTCGCCAGATCAGCTGATCCTTTCGGCGGGTCAATTGGGCACGTCTTTGTCGCGCAGGGCCGAGCTTGAGCGGCTCAAAGCGCTCTTGGCCGAGTTTTCCCAGGATATTCGCGTTATTGCGCATATCGACGAACAAGCGCGCCTTTTGACCCGGCTTTATGCCGAGCAAGTGATGGAAGGGCGCGCGGTTTCGCTGGATCGCGAGGTGGCCCTGGCGAAATCCGGCGATTGGTGGGCCGACAGTCTTGCGGATGCGCCCCAGATCGATCCGCAAGCGGGGATGTTTCAGGAAACGCAAGCGGCGCCGTTTTGGTTGGATTTTGCGGCGTTGCAGGCATTTTGGGAAGACACCTTTGGGCCGGGCCGCGTTCATCTGCGGGCGTATCAGCCGGATCTCTTTGCCGGCGAGCGGGTGACCGATGAAATCCGCGACGCCTTTGAGATCGAGGCCAACATCGGCAAAGCGCGACCGGCGCAACCAGCCCCTCAGCCCGCCGCCGCTTGGCTGGCCCGGGGGCGGCTCTTTAATGAGTTGATTTTGCAGGTATTAAAGCCGCGCAAACGGGTGTTGCCGCGGCAATTGTGGCGTCAGTTCATGGGCGAGATGGAGGTCGACGGCGCGCCTATCGAGCCTGCGACACTGTCTGCGGTCTCCAAAGCGTTCAAAGCCAGCAATCAGCGCCTCTTGAAGGTGCATGCCTTGCCCGCAGAGGTGTTCAAAACGCCGCGTGCGCGGGCAGATTGGGTCGAGGCCCATCCAACCTTAGGGTTCCGCGCGTCGCAATATCTTTTGCAATTCATGTGGCGCATCGACAAAGCGACACGCGAGGCGCGCAAGACCAAGGCCGCTGATTTGGCCCGGTTGAACTCTGGCGCGGTGGATGCGGCAGACATGGGCGATGAGACCACGGATCAACCTGCCGATCTGAGCGCCACAGCACGGCGTTTGATGCCGCCGCTGGCCATTCAGAATTTCGAAAAGCTGCGGCGGTCGTCCTTTGCGCCGCACAACCGTTTGGGCGCAGTCAATGAAGAAGAGCTTGCCGCCGCATTCACGCCCGCCCCCAAGCGGGTTTTGGCGCCGGGGCGGTCAGGCAATGTCATTGTTGGCTGCATGAAAAACGAAGCGCCCTACATTCTGGAATGGATCGCCTATCATCGCGCGATCGGGGTCGATACGTTTTTGATCTATTCGAACGCCTGTGACGACAGCACCGAAGAGATCCTGGCCCGGCTGGATGACATGGGCGTCATCACGCATCGCAATAACGATGACTGGCGCGGCAATTCTCCGCAGCAATTCGCATTGAACCAGGCACTAAGAGAGCCGGTGATCCAAACCGCAGATTGGATCATTCACATTGACGTCGACGAGTTCATCAATGTGCGATGCGGCAACGGCACGTTGGACGATTTCTTTGAACGCTGCCCGGACGCCACCAATGTCGCGATGACGTGGCGTTTGTTTGGCCACAACGACGTGACCGATCTGAGCGACCGGTTTGTGATTGATCAATTCGACACTTGCGCACCCAAATACTGCCCCAAGCCACATACGGTTTGGGGGTTCAAGACGATGTTCAAGAACATCGGGGCCTATGAAAAGATCAGTTGCCACCGGCCCAACAAACTGGATGCGCGCCGCAAGGCCGAGGTGAAATGGGTCAACGGATCGGGGCGTGACATGACGGCAGAGGCCGTTGACAACGGCTGGCGGAGTTCGAAAAAGTCGATTGGCTACGACCTCTTACAGCTCAATCATTATGCGCTGCGGTCGGCCGAGAGCTTTTTGATCAAACGCCAACGTGGCCGGGCGCTGCATGTCGATCGATCAATCGGACTGAATTATTGGATCAGGATGGATTGGTCGGTGCACCGGGATGTGACGATCAAACGGAACCTGCCCCGTCTGCGGGCGGAATTCGACGCCTTGATGCAAGACAGCAAGCTGCGTGATTTGCACCTAAAGGGCGTCGAATGGCACCGGGCCAAAGCCGATGAGTTGCATCAGATGCCAGAGTTCCAAGAGCTCTACACCCAAGCGCTGGAGGTCAAGCTGACCGAAACCGAACGTGTCGCCTATGCGCTTGCCCTGGATATGGAGAGCTAGATGAAACACGATGTTCCGCAGATCGATGTTGATGGCTGGATCGACAGCAATGACTTGAAAGTGCCCAAAGATGGCAACTTTATCCAAGGGCGGGTGCGCGGGCGGATCAAACGCGGCGTCTTCGAAGATCAGATGGTGCAACCGGCCCGGGCCTTGGTGCAAGAAGGCGACCGGGTCTTAGAACTGGGCAGTGGGATCGGCTATGTCACCGCCTCGATCCTGAAAAGCTGTGCGCCCGCCTCTTACGTTTGCTTTGACGGCAACGCCGAGGTTTTGGTCTACGCCGAGGCGTTTCTGGCCACAAACGGTTTTATGGACGTCACGCTTAGGCATGGGGTGCTGGGGCAGCGCAAGGGCAGACGGGCCTTCTATTGTCGTAGGCCCTTTTTGCGAAGCTCTCTTTTTGAGGCGCCGCAACGCTCGGCAGAACGCTGCGTTGTGCCGATGCACAACGCCAAACACACCTTCGCCGAGATCAAACCAAACGTTTTGATCTGCGATATCGAGGGGCAAGAGGGCACCGTACTGGATCTGCCTGATCTGAGCGGGCTTGAGCGGGCCTTGATCCGCTTGAACCCCGACATCAGCGGCGACACCAACGTGGCGCAGGTGTTCGCTGCGATGGCGCGCGGCGGGTTGGTCTATGATGCGGCGCTGTCCAAGGGCCTGACGGTCGCATTTCGGCGGTTGGACGTCACAGCATGAGCCATCTGGCGATCCTGACTGTCCGCAACGAGGCGGCTTTTCTCTTGGAATGGATCGCGCATCATCAAGCCGTCGGGTTTGATCAATTCCTCATTTTTTCAAACGATTGCAGCGACGGCACGGACGATATGCTGGATCGGCTGCAAGAGCTGGGGCTGGTTCAGCACGTGCGCAACGATGGCCCCTATGACAAAGGTGGTATCCAGTTCACCGCGCTGAAGGCGGCGGCCAAATTGCCGATCACCAAAGCGGCAGATTGGATTTTGCCGCTGGATGTGGACGAGTTCGTGAACATTCATGCGGGCCAAGGAACGCTGAGCGATTTGCACGCCGCATTGCCTGAGGCAACCGCGATCACCTTGACCTGGCGGCTTTTTGGGAATGCCGATCAGGTGCGCTATCAGGATGCGCCTGTGACTGAGACGTTCACGAAATGCGCCCCGACGGTCATCTTGTGGCCGTGGCGCGCGGCGATGTTCAAGACGCTTTACAAAAACGATGGCACCTATCGCAAACCGGGCGTGCACCGGCCACGCGACCCTGATCCCGACAAGATCGAGACGGCACAATGGTTTGACGGCGAAGGGCGCAGTCTTGACGAGCAATTCCGCACGCGGCGCATTTTTTCCAACTTTGGGCGGTCCAATCATGCCTTGGTCCAGTTGAACCATTATCCGCTGGGATCGATGGAGAGCTATGTACTCAAGGCCGATCGCGGGCGCGCAGTGCATTCCGATGACCTGCTGGGACTGGATTATTGGACCGAGCGCAATTTTTGCTCGGACACGGACACGTCGGTGGGGCGCTACAAGCCGCAGCGGGACGCGCATTTGGCACAGTTGAAAGCGGACGCCGTGTTGGCGCGCCTGCATGATGCAGCCGTTGAGTGGCGCAAGGCACGCTTTGACGCTTTGATGCTGCAAGAGCCTTTTCGGGCGTTGTTCGGGCGCCTGATGATGGCCTCGCCCACCCGTCATTTGCCGAAAGATGCGGCGCGGTTTTTGCTGGGCTATGGCAATCGCGCGCGGGCGCAGACTTCAAAGTAGCCTAATCTCTTCGTATTTTCGCCCTAATGTTTCGATAGGTCGGTTCTCAAAATGTCTGGGAAAAACCGGGCAAGTCATGAGGATCGTGCAGGATGGACGACGCGAACGCAGTGTTCGACGAGCCATTGACAGGTTTGTCACAGAGTGAGTGGCTGGAACGATTTGAAGAAATCGTAACAGACTACGGCACGTTTGAGCGGCTGGATCAGCGGCACATTTCCGCATGCCTCGACGGCAATGACACGCTTTTGGTGACGTTCGAGACCATCGCAGGGCTGCGGACATTGTCTGCAACCGCGCAACCTTTGGGCTGGCAGATGGCCAAGGCAAAGGGCTGGTCACAGCTGAGCATCATCTCGACCGGGGACACATGGTTCCGCGGCACGGGCATCTATGCGTTTTTTGATCGGTTGATCGATGACGGCTATTTCGATGCCTTTGAGACCATCGTTTTCTTTGGCGCGGGCCCATGTGCTTATGCCGCGACGGCCTATTCGGTGGCGGCACCTGGTGCGCGCGTGTTGGCCGTCCAGCCGCAAGCGACACTGGACCCGCGTGTCACGGAATGGGACGACCGCTTTGTTGAAATGCGGCGCACCGATTTCACGTCACGCTTTGGCTATGCGCCGGACATGCTGGATGCGGCCGATCATGCCTATGTGATTTACGACCCCGAACAGACCTTTGATGCAATGCACGCGGCCCTGTTCACGCGCTCTAACGTGACCAAATTTCGGATGCGCCATTTCGGAGCCTCGTTGCAAAGCGACCTTTTGGGGATGAACCTGCTGGATCTGCTGTTAGAGCGGGTTGCAGATGGGACGCTGGATTACACCAGCTTTGGCAAACTCTTTCGGATCCGGCGCAACAACCGCAGGTACTTGCGCGGGCTGGTGGCCGATTTGACCAAGAAAGAGCGTCTGGATTTGGCACAGATGGTTGCGCAAAACGCAAAAACCCGGATTGGTGGTCCGTTTTTTGACAAGTGGCTCAAGCGCAATGCCACTGACGCTGGCGCTGAGTAACGGCGCGTGCTAACGCGCTTTCTATGACTGAACTTACCCTTCGGCGGCCAGACGACTGGCATCTTCACCTGCGCGATGGCGCAATGCTCAGCGCAGTGTTGCCGCATACCGCAGATCATTTTGGCCGCGCGATTATCATGCCAAACCTGGTGCCACCGGTGGTGACCAGTTCGGATGCAGCCGCCTATAAGGCGCGCATCGAAGCAGCGATCCCAAGCGGCGCCGATTTTCAGCCCTTGATGACGCTTTATCTGACCGAAGATACGGATGCCGAGGATGTCGCAGCTGCGAAAGCGGCGGGCCTGGTGCATGCGGTCAAGCTCTACCCGGCTGGGGCCACAACGAATTCCGCAAGCGGCGTGACAAACTTTGATGCGGTGCGCCCCGTTCTAGAAAAGATGGCCGAGATTGGCTTGCCGCTGTGTGTCCACGGCGAAGTTGTGGATCACGACGTCGATATTTTTGACCGCGAAGCCGTGTTTATTGAGCGCATTCTTGATCCGATCCGCAAGGCCACGCCAGGTCTGCGGGTGGTGATGGAGCATATCACGACGGCAGATGCAGTCGCCTATGCCAAAGAGCAAGACGACAGTTTGGCCGCCACGATCACGACGCACCATTTGGTGATCAACCGGAACCATATCCTCGCCGGTGGGATCCGTCCGCATTACTATTGCCTGCCTGTCGCCAAACGCGAACACCATCGGCAAGCTTTGGTCGCGGCCGCGGTTTCGGGGGATGCGCGCTTTTTCCTGGGCACTGACAGCGCACCGCATACGGATGCCAACAAGCTGTTGCCGTGCGGTTGCGCAGGCTGTTTCACGGCGCCCAACACCATGTCCATCCTGGCCCATGTGTTCGAGGATCAAGGCGCGTTGGATCGGCTGGAGGCCTTTACCTCGCGAAATGGACCGGCGTTTTACCGTCTGCCCGAGAACGAGAGCACCATCACCTTGAAAAAACATGACACCCCTGTCGAGATGCCTGATCACATTGACACAGGCGACGGCGTGGTCACTGTTTTTGACCCTGGCTTCCCGCTGTTTTGGGCGGTCGAGACCGAATGAAAGGCGCAGAATGATCCCTTCTTCTTTTCCCGATGCTTCTGAAATCGCGCGACTGAGCGCTCACATGCTCTTGGAAATTGAGGCGGTTCATTTGAACGCGCGCGATCCGTTCACGCTGGCTTCGGGCTTGCCATCACCGACATATATCGATTGTCGCAAGCTGATCTCTTTCCCGCGCATCCGCTCGACTTTGATGGATTTCCTGACGGTCACGATGATGCGCAATGCGGGATTTGAGGCCTTTGACAATATCGCCGGCGGCGAAACGGCGGGCATTCCATTTGCCGCCCTGGTGGCCGAGCGGATGGCTTTGCCGATGACCTATGTGCGCAAAAAGCCCAAAGGCTATGGCCGCAATGCCCGCATCGAAGGCGCGATGTCAGAGGGGCAGCGGGTTTTGCTGGTTGAGGATCTCACGACCGATGGGGGCTCAAAAATCAGCTTTGTGGACGCCATTCGCGACACAGGTGCGACGTGCAACCACACGGCCGTGATCTTCTACTACGGCATTTTCCCCGAGACGGAAAAGACACTGGGCGACCACGGCGTCAGCCTGCATCACCTCTGTACATGGTGGGATGTTTTGGCGGCTGCCAAAGAAATGGGCAGCTTTGACGCCGAAACGATCACAGGCGTGGAGGCGTTTCTAAACGATCCACGGGGTTGGCAGGAAAAACACCGCACAGCGTAACTTTTACACTGTGGGCAACCTGTGAGCGTTTGCGTCGAATCGCGGGCGATCAATCTTTATTTGGCGATTGAGCGCAGCTTTGCTACAATATGTAGTGATTGGTGTGTTGCGAGAAAGTTAACCACAGCTTTTTCCCGCAGCGCATCCACACTTATATCCTGATGTTCAACAGGGGCGATCCCCTGCTACATCGGTCTGCACAAGATCAGCGGGGGCAGGCATGAACGAGATAACAACGTTCAACGCGACGGGCGTGGCGGTACAAGACGAAGAAACGATGCCGCATTCGATCGAGGCAGAGCAGCAATTGTTGGGCGCGATCCTGACCAACAATGACGTCTATGACCGCGTGGCGAGTCTGATTGGGCCACAGCACTTTTTCGAGCCTGTTCACGCGCGCATTTTTGACATTGCCGCAGCGCGCATCGCCAAAAACAACCTCGCCTCGCCCGTGACGCTCAAGGCGTTCATGGAAGATGACGAAGGGCTCAAAGAGCTGGGTGGCCCTGCCTATTTGGCGCGGTTGGCGGGGGCTGCGATTTCGGCCTTTGCGGTGCGCGACTATGCTCAGATGATCTATGATCTGGCGGTGCGGCGCGATCTGATTTTGCTGGGCCGCGACATCAGCGCCAAAGCGGCCAAAGTCGATGTCGCCTCCGAACCGAAAGAGCAAATCGTCGAAGCCGAGCAAGCGCTCTACAAGCTGGCCGAGCAGGGTCAGACGGAAAGCGGGTTTCAGAGCTTTTTGCGGGCGGTCACAGATGCCGTCAACGTGGCCAATGCCGCGTATCAGCGGGACGGTGGGCTTGCAGGAATTTCGACTGGCTTGACGGATATGGACAAAAAGCTGGGCGGCTTGCACAAGTCTGACCTTTTGATCCTGGCTGGGCGTCCATCGATGGGGAAAACGTCGCTCGCGACGAATGTGGCGTTCAACATCGCCAAAGCCTATCGGCGCGGGCAATTGCCCGACGGCAGCGAAGGTGCGGTCGAGGGCGGCGTGGTCGGCTTTTACTCGCTGGAAATGAGCGCAGAGCAATTGGCGGCGCGTATCTTGTCCGAAGCGGCCGAAGTCCCATCCGAGCAAATCCGGCGCGGCGACATGACCGAAGCGGAGTTCCGGCGCTTTGTTGACGCAGCCAAGGCGCTGGAGGCCTGCCCGCTTTACATTGACGACACGCCTGCCCTGCCAATTTCGCAATTGGCGGCACGGGCGCGTCGGCTAAAGCGCACACATGGTTTGGATGTGTTGATTGTCGATTATCTACAGTTGGTGCGTCCGGCCTCGGCCAAAGACAGCCGCGTGAACGAAGTCTCGGAGATCACTCAAGGTCTGAAGGCGATTGCCAAAGAGCTCGATGTGCCGGTGATCGCGCTTTCGCAGCTCTCGCGTCAGGTCGAGTCGCGCGACGACAAGCGTCCGCAGCTGAGCGACCTGCGCGAATCCGGCTCGATCGAACAGGACGCAGATGTCGTGATGTTTGTGTTCCGCGAGGAATACTACAAAGAGCGGGAAAAACCGGGCGATCACGATTTGGAAGCGATGGCCAAATGGCAAGAAGAGATGGAGCGTTTGCACGGGCGGGCAGAGGTGATCATCGGCAAACAGCGCCACGGCCCCATCGGCACCGTCGATCTGAGCTTTGAGGGTCGCTTTACGCGCTTTGGCAATCTTATTCAGCCCTGGCAGCAAAGCGGCGGCGATTTCTAGCGCTTCACGCAAAAATCATCTTTGGCTGGGCGCGATCTGTGCCAAGATTGGGCATGCGAGCTTTGTGCCTTGTCCTGACCCTGCTTTTGATTTTACCGCGCGTGTCCGCCGCGGAAGAGATCGAAGTGGATGTCGAACTTTTCCTGGCGGTCGATGTCTCGCGCTCTATGAACCCCTATGAGTTGGAAATCCAACGTCAGGGATATGCCTCGGCTTTGACGGCGCCTGCGGTGGTTTCGGCAATTCAAAATGGCCTGCTGGGACGCATTGCGCTCACCTATGTGGAATGGGCGGGAGTTGGATCGCAGAATGTGGTCGTACCCTGGACATTGGTGCAAACAGAAGCCGAGGCCGCCGAAGTCGCGCGGGCAATCACGGCGCATTTTGATGATGCGATGCGGCGCACATCCATATCTTCGGCGTTGATGTACGCTGCGGAATCCATTGAAACAAATGACTTTCTTGGCCTGCGGCGGGTGATTGACGTCTCGGGCGACGGTCCCAACAACATGGGGCGTCCGGTCACGCGGGCGCGCGATTATGCGTTGTCCAAAGGGATCATCATCAACGGCATTCCACTGATGACGCGCGATGCATTTAGCGAACGGTGGGGGATTGATGATCTGGACGAATACTACCGGCGCTGCGTGATCGGTGGGCCAGGTGCTTTTGTGATACCCGTGCTGGATTGGGACGCTTTTGCCGAAGCTGTGCGGCGCAAGCTGGTCTTGGAGATCGCCGGGCAACTGCCGCAGGTGACACGTGTCGCCAGCCACACGCCGGCGCCCTACAATTGCATGATCGGCGAAGAAATCTGGGAGGCGAACCGCCATCTCTTTGCCCTGCCTTAGAAATAGCAACGGGGCTTCGTCGCGTTGGGCTTGACCCTGAGCCCGTATTCGTCCCAAGACGCATCATGGCTACTGGTGAACTTACAATTGATCTGAACGCATTGGTCCGCAATTGGCAGGCGCTGGACGCGATGTCCGAAGGCGAGACATCTGCCGTGGTGAAAGCCAATGGCTATGGGTTGGACAGCACGATGGTCGCGCGCGTTCTGGCGCGTGCAGGATGCCGGACGTTTTTTGTGGCCGTGGCCGAAGAAGGCGTTCCCCTGCGCGAAGCGCTTGGGCCGGGGCCGCGCATTTTTGTGTTCTCGGGCCATATGGAGCATGACACAGAGCTTCTGCGGGATAGCGAGCTGATCCCGCTGTTGAACTCTGTCGACCAGATGTTGCGCCACGTCGAAGCGCTGCCTGGTGCGCCCTTTGGCATTCAGCTTGATACCGGGATGAACCGGCTGGGCATGGAACCGGCCGAGTGGCAGGCGGTCCGGGATATTGCGGTGTCGCAGCGCCCCGAATTGCTTATGTCGCATCTGGCCTGCGCAGATGAGCCAGCGCATCCGATGAACGCCCAGCAATTGCGCGCATTCCAAGAGATGACCGAAGGGCTGGATGTGCCTCGGTCTTTGGCGGCGACGGGCGGTATTCTTTTGGGGGCGCCCTATCACTTTGACCTGACGCGGCCTGGCGTTGGTCTTTATGGTGGGTTGCCGTTTGCGGACGCCAACCCGGTGGTGACGCTGGATCTGCCGATCGTGCAGGTGCGCGAGGTCGAACCGGGTGAAAGCGTTGGCTATGGCAACAGCTGGACCGCAGAACGCACGACCCGGGTGGCAACCGTTTCAAGCGGCTATGCCGATGGGTTGATCCGCGCCGCGGGGCCAAAGGCGATCATGCATGCAGGCGACGTGGCCTGCCCTGTCGTTGGGCGCGTATCGATGGATTTGATCACGGTGGACGTCACCCACGTGCCAGAGGTGCCGACGTCCCTGCAAGTCCTGGGCAGATATCAGAGCGTCGACACTTTGGCCGATATGGCGGGCACGATCGGTTATGAAATCCTGACATCACTGGGCGCGCGCTATGCAAAAGCCTACGTCGAATGACCATCCTCGCCGCGATTGGGCGGATTGTCCTCGGGATTTTGGCCTCTGTCGGGCGGGTCACGCTGTTTGCGGTTGAAACCGTCAGCCACCTGTTCCGGCCACCGTTTTTCCTAAAGGAATGTTTGGTTCAACTGTTCAACATTGGGTGGCTGTCGCTGCCGGTTGTGGGTTTGACGGCTATTTTCACAGGCGGCGCCTTGGCGTTGCAAATCTATGCGGGTGGCGCGCGATTTAACGCCGAGGCGGTTGTGCCACAGATCGTGGCCATCGGCATGGTGCGCGAATTGGGGCCAGTTCTGGTTGGGTTGATGATCGCGGCGCGGGTCACCTCGTCCATTGCCGCCGAAATCGCGACGATGAAAGTGACCGAACAGATTGACGCGCTGGTGACACTATCGACCCATCCGATGAAGTACCTCACGGTGCCGCGCGTTTTGGCCGCAACGCTGGTGGTGCCTGTGCTGGTCGCCGTGGGCGACACAATTGGCATTTTCGGAGGTTATGCCGTCGCGACGGGCACGCTGAATTTTAACCCCGCCACCTATATCCGCAACACGGTCGATTTTCTTGAACTGCGCGATGTCACATCCTCTTTGGTCAAAGGTGCAGTCTTTGGAATGATCGCGGCCCTTATGGGCTGCTACTTTGGCATGCAGTCGGGGCGTGGGGCGCAGGGCGTGGGTCAAGCGACGAAATCAAGCGTCGAGGCTGCGGCCGTCCTGATCCTTGCGGCGAATTTCGTTCTGACGGGAGTGTTCTTTTCGCTATGATCACGCTTGGCCAGGTCCACAAAGCTTTTGGCGACAACCGCGTTTTGCAAGGCGTCGATCTGACGGTTGCGCGTGGGACATCGATGGTGATCATCGGCGGGTCTGGCACGGGAAAATCGGTATTGCTGAAGACGATCCTGGGGCTTGTGACACCGGATGCTGGCACGATCCTGGTTGACGGCGAGGATGCCACCAAAGCGGATCGCGATGCCTTTCTGTCCCGGTTCGGCATGCTCTTTCAGGGGGCGGCTTTGTTCGACAGTTTGCCCGTGTGGCAGAACGTGTCGTTTCGGTTTTTGCGCGGCCCGCTGAAAAAACCAAGGACGGAGGCGCGCGAGATCGCCATTGAAAAACTGCGCCGGGTTGGTCTGACCGCCGAGGTGGCGGACCGCTTTCCCGCCGAGCTCTCTGGCGGCATGCAAAAACGGGTCGGTCTGGCGCGTGCCATTGCGGCCGACCCCGACATCATTTTCTTTGACGAACCGACCACCGGGCTTGATCCGATCATGGCCGGTGTCATTAACGATCTGATCCGCGAAATCGTGACCGAGATGGGCGCGACGGCGATGACCATCACGCATGACATGTCGTCGGTGCGCGCGATTGCTGATCACGTGGCGATGCTGCATGCGGGCAAAATTCAGTGGACGGGCCCCGTGGCCGATATGGACGCAGCCCCCGATCCCTATGTGACGCAGTTCATTTCCGGCAGCGCCGAAGGCCCGATCGAGGCGGTGCGGTAATGCACCGATATCTCAACCTGGCGTTGTTGGCGCTTTATCCAATCTCGTGGGTGGCGCCGTTGATGCGGGCGGGGCTGCTGCCGTTGTTCGGTCTGGAAGAAATTTCGATCCTATCGGGCATCGCCAGCCTTTGGTCGTCAGACATTTTTCTGGCCCTGGTTGTCGCGCTTTTTGCGCTTGTTGCGCCGATGGCCAAAACACTGATCCTGACCTATGCGCATTTCGGTCCGAAACCCGCGATGGGTTTGCGCCTGTCAGACGTTTTGGGCCGCCTGGCGATGGCTGATATCTTTCTCATTGCGCTTTATGTGACGGTGGCAAAAGGCATTGGGGTTGGCAAAGTCGAAACCGCCTGGGGTTTGTACTTGTTTTCCTTTTGTGTGCTGGCCTCGCTTTACGTGAGTTGGCGCACGCACAAGGGCGATTAAGGGCGCGCGACTGGAAACAATCTGCGAATCGACCCAAGATTGTTTTGCCTTGGGAAACGCTGCCACAGAAAAGTCTGATTTTTGGTTAAGATTCAGCCAGTTGGCTTAAAGTGGCGCGGTTACCGCTTGGTAATACGATTCGTATGTGCGTTTTTTTGAGTTAGCCATGACCAAAGTTTTTGGAAATATCACACATTCTGTAGCGGCATTTTTTCAGCCAATTGCCGCCATTTTGATTTTTGCCGCAGCCATTGCATTGCTGTGTTATTCTGTCGCCTGTGGCTTGGGGTATGCGCATTGGTTGAACATGCCGCTGACCTTCGGGGCCGTGACCTATACGGATGCCGGATTTTACGTGCAATCCTATCTGACGGCCTTTGCGGTGGGTCTGTTGTTTTACTTGCCATCGAACATGCGCGTTATGGCGCTCGAGACGTCTCATCGGCGGTTCCACATCACGATGGATGACGTCACGTCGGCCTATTACTCCGCCCATCGCGCGGACCGTGAAAACCTCTTTAAGTTGAAATCGGAATTCGACTCGATCCGCGAGCGGATGGCCTTTCTGAGCCAGCATCCCGAGCTTGCAGAACTGGAGCCGAACGTCGTGGAAGTGGCGGCGCAGATGAGCCATGTCTCGCGCTATTTGGCCGACACCTATTCAAACAAGAACGTGCAGCGCGCGCGGGACTTTTTGATACAACGCCAGCAAGAGATCGAAGATTTCAACCAACGGCTCGACAATGCCAAATCGACGACCTTGGAGTTGCGTCAATGGGTGCAGCGGATCGAGATGGACGAAGCCGTCGCGACAGCTCAGCTTGAGCGTTTGAAGGACGAACTGCGCGAGGTGATGCCAGAATTCATTGCAACGTCTCCCGAAGAGCCGGACGCGCCAGAGGCGTCACAGGAAGCTTTGCCGATCGCCGTTGGGGATACGCATTTGGCGCTGCCGCATCCCGATGATGCCGAGGTTGTTCCCGACGATCCGCGCATTGTGTCGCTCTTGGCGAAACGAAAGCAGGCGCAGTAACAGCACCCTTGCCCCGCTGGGCTGCATAGGTCACAGGTGACGCATGGCGAAACCTGTGACGCAATATGTGTGCTCGGCCTGTGGGTCGACATCTACCAAATGGTCCGGTCGGTGCGACAATTGCGGCGAGTGGAACACGATTTCCGAGGACGCTGGTCTGTCGTCATCGGGGCCAAGCAAATCCTCGCTTGGGGCGCGGCGTGGCAACACGGTCGCCTTGACGGATCTGACCACGCAAGACACGCCGCCGCCACGGACGTTGTCGCAATTGGGCGAGTTGGATCGGGTCTTGGGCGGTGGCTTGGTGCCGGGATCTGCAATTTTGGTGGGCGGAGATCCAGGCATCGGCAAATCCACCGTGCTGTTGCAGGCGGCGGCGCGGTTTGCGCAAGCGGGGCTTAAGACGATTTACGTCAGCGGAGAGGAATCGAGCGCGCAGGTCCGAATGCGGGCGCAGCGGCTGAACCTATCGGACGCGCCTGTGCAACTTGCTGCGGACACAAACCTGCGCAACATTTTAACCACGCTTGAGCAAGAGAGCCCAGCGCTGGCCATCATCGATTCCATTCAGACGATGTGGTCGGATCACGTCGACAGCGCACCGGGATCGGTCAGTCAGGTCCGGGCGGCTGCGCATGAATTGACCACCTTTGCCAAGCGGCGTGGCATTTCCGTTGTCCTGGTTGGCCATGTGACCAAAGAAGGCCAGATCGCCGGGCCGCGGGTTGTCGAACATATGGTGGACACCGTGCTCTATTTCGAAGGGGAGCGCGGCCATCCTTTCCGCATTCTGCGCGCGGTCAAGAACCGCTTTGGCTCGGCCGACGAAATTGGCGTGTTCGAAATGACGGGGCGCGGGCTGGAAGAGGTTCAGAACCCCTCGGCGCTGTTTCTGGCCGAACGTGGCACCCCTGCCCCGGGATCGGCCGTATTTGCCGGCATCGAAGGCACGCGGCCAGTGCTGGTTGAATTTCAGGCTCTGGTCGCGCCAACACCTCACAGTCAGCCCCGGCGCAGTGTCGTCGGTTGGGATGGCAGTCGGTTGGCCATGATCCTGGCGGTGCTCGAAGCGCGCTGCGGCATCCCGTTTGCGGGCCTTGACGTTTACCTCAACGTGGCCGGCGGCATCAAAATCGCGGAACCTGCCGCAGATCTTGCCGTTGCAGCGGCTTTGCTGTCCGCACGCGAAGATAGTGCGCTGCCGGACGGAGCCGTTGTATTTGGGGAACTCTCTCTGTCTGGCGCGCTTCGCCCAGCGCCTCAGACGGAAAACAGGTTGAAAGAAGCGCAAAAACTTGGTTTCTCCTCGGCCATCGCTCCATCGGGCAGTAAGACCGGAGGAGTAACCGGCATTGCGCTCAGTCAGATGGACGATCTGACAAGTTTTGTGGGCACGGTGTTTGGCGCCGGGTAAGCGGCGAGATAACGTGCGACGAAGGCAACGAGCGGGGCCAGAATGGAAGGTTTTACGATTATTGACGGCGTTGTCGCCGTTGTGATCATTCTGTCGGCGCTGCTGGCCTATGGCCGTGGCTTTGTACGCGAGGCGATGGCCATTGCCGGATGGGTTATTGCCGCGATCGTCGGCTTTCTCTTTGCCCCGCGGGTGGAGCCTTTGGTGCGCGAGATCCCCGTTGTGGGCGACTTTATCGCCGATAGCTGTGAATTGAGCGTCATTGGTGCCTTTGCGCTGGTCTTTACTGTGGCGTTGATCGTTGTGTCGCTCTTTACGCCGCTCTTTTCTTCGCTTGTCCAACGCTCCGCCCTGGGCGGCTTGGATCAGGGGCTGGGCTTTTTGTTCGGCGTGGCGCGGGGTGTGCTTTTGGTGGCGATTGCCTTTTTCGTCTACGACACAGTGATTACCGGCCAGGAATACACAATCGTCGATGAAAGCCGCTCGGCGGCGGTGTTTGGTCAGTTTACCGGTCAGATCGAAGATCAGAACCCTGAACAGGCGTTGGGGTGGATCACGCAGCAATACGAAACGCTCGTTTCCAGCTGCAGCGCATCGTAAACCGTGTTTGCACATTTAACGTGCCTGTTGCCCAAAAACGCCTACATACACCTTGCCGCTGCTTTGGAGGCGGCTCAATTGTGATCGTTTCGTGACAGGCTTTGCGTGCCTTGTTACAGAGACATCACAGCACTGGAATCGGAGAGCCTCGCCCGTGACAGACGCGCCGCTGCCACCCGCGCACCCTTTTGACGATGACAAGCTTCGCGAAGAATGCGGCATTTTCGGTGTATTGGGCACCAAGGACGCTGCAAACTTTGTCGCTCTTGGCCTTCACGCTTTGCAACATCGCGGTCAGGAAGCTGGCGGGATCGTTTCGCATCACCCTGATCACGGCTTTAATTCGGCCCGCCGATTTGGATATGTGCGCGATAATTTCACCAGCCAAACGTTGATGGAGACCCTGCCCGGGGCTTTGTCCATCGGGCATGTGCGATATTCGACGGCTGGTTCAAAAGGCCAAACCGCGATCCGCGACGTGCAGCCGTTTTTCGGTGAATTCGCGATGGGCGGTGCGGCGATTGCGCATAATGGCAACATCACCAACGCAGAAGCCTTGCGCAAGGAATTGATTGAGCGTGGATCGATCTTTCAATCTTCGTCGGACAGTGAATGCATCATTCATTTGATGGCCCGCTCGCTGCAACGCTCGATCCCGGATCGGATGGAAGACGCGCTGCGGCGGGTCGAAGGGGCGTTTTCGGTCGTTGCGATGACGCGCACCAAGCTGATTGGTGTGCGTGACCCGCTGGGTGTGCGGCCCTTGGTCATGGGCAAGGTCGGCGACGGTTGGGTGCTCAGCTCGGAAACATGCGCCCTGGACATCATCGGCGCAGAATTTGTCCGCGAGGTCGAGCCTGGCGAGATGGTCGTCATCACCGGCAACACAATCGAGAGCCGCCGCCCCTTTCGGCAGGCCAAGCCGCGGTTCTGCATCTTTGAGCATGTCTATTTTAGCCGCCCAGATTCGATCCTGGGCGGACGCAGCGTCTATTCCACACGCGAAGCGATTGGCCGCGAACTGGCGAAAGAAGCGCCGGTTGACGCGGATCTGGTCTGTCCTGTGCCCGACAGCGGCACGCCAGCAGCCATCGGATATGCGGCGGAATCGGGGATACCCTACGCGATGGGCATCATCCGCAATCAGTATATGGGGCGCACCTTCATCGAGCCGACCGAGCAGATCCGCAACATGGGCGTGCGGTTGAAGCTGAACGTCAACCGGGCTTTGGTGGAAGGCAAACGGGTTATTCTGGTGGATGACAGTGTGGTGCGGGGGACCACCAGTCGCAAAATCAAAGAGATGATTTTGGACGCGGGCGCCAAGGCCGTGCATTTCCGCATCGCCTCGCCTCCGACTGCTTGGCCTTGCTTTTACGGCGTGGACACGCCGCAGCGCGAAAAGCTGTTGGCGGCAACGATGAGCGAAGACGAAATGTGCGCGCATCTAGAGGTGGACAGCCTGAAGTTCATCTCGCTCGACGGGCTTTACCGCGCCGTCGGAGAAGCAAATGGCCGCGATCCGGCAAGCCCGCAATATTGCGACGCCTGCTTTTCGGGGGAATATCCGGTCGAGCCGGCGGATATGATCCAAAAAGGGTTTCAGATGAAGGCCGCGGAATAGGGTTTCAAGCTTACCCTCGCGGCAGTTTGCACCGGTCAGCATGGCCTTGCCGAGCCATCGGCAAAGCCACGCCACAAGAGACATTTCGCCACGCTTTTCCCTAATCACCAGCCCTGATAGGCCGCCGCTTCTGGCGCTTTTTTGGGGCTATGGATTGGGGCAAGAATGGCGGATTACCCGGACACGACGGAACTTGCTGCGGGCGATTTGGCGACGATCCCGGATGTCTTTACATTGGACGGGTTGGCGTTGCTGGGCGTTTTCGGCACCGAGGATGCGATGCGCGCGTTGGTGCGGCACGCAAACGGGCGTATCCGCAAAGTAGCGGTTGGCGACCGGCTTGCGGGCGGTCGGGTTGTTGCCGTCTTGGACCATCTGATCGTGGCGAACCGCCTGGGCGAGACCAGGACGCTGCGGATGCCCACGCCAAGGCGGACTTGACGTCGCGCCTGCAAAGCGCGACACGCGCGCTATGACCGAGAAACTTGCTTTGATCACGGGGGCATCGCGCGGGCTGGGGCACGCGCTGGCTCTGGCTTTGGCGCCGACGCATCACATTGTCGCTGTTGGCCGGACCACTGGTGCGCTTGAAGAACTGGATGACGCGATAAAGGCTGCGGGTGGCTCTGCGACGCTGGCGCCGATGGATGTCACAAACAGCGATGCGATGGCCACCTTGTGCCGGGGCATTTTTGATCGTTGGGGCCGCCTGGATCTGTGGGCGCATACGGCTGTGCATGCAGCCCCTTTGACCCCGGCGCCTTTTATCGACGCCAAGGATATGTCCAAAGCGGTGGCCACAAATGTAACGGCCACGGCCACCCTGATCCCATTTGTTGCGCCGCTTTTGGGCGAAGACGGCACAGCGGTCTTTTTTGACGATGAACATACAGGCCAAAAGTTCTTTGGCATGCACGGCAGCACCAAAGCCGCACAAATTGCGATGGCGCGGTCTTGGCAAGCGGAAACGGCGCGCACCGGTCCGAAGGTCGTGATCGCGACACCACCCCCCTTGCCCACCGCCAGCCGGGCGCGGTTCTTTCCTGGCGAAGACCGCAGCAAGCTGGGCGATTTGACGCAAGCCGCACAACAGATCGTCGCCAGCCTGCCGATCTGACGCATCCGCGCAACGCCGCTGCCAATCCTGAGCGGCGTGGACCGCAATCGCGTTCGGCGGCTTGCCGCTTGCGGGACCCTCGCCTAGTAAGGCGCAAAGGGGTTTTCATGCGCATTCTCATTACCAACGACGACGGTATTTCGGCACCTGGATTGGCCGTGATGCACGACATCGCCGTGATCATTGCAGGCTCGGCCGACAATGTCTGGACGGTGGCGCCCGCGTTCGAACAATCTGGCGTGGGCCACGCGATCACCTACACCAAGCCGATCGCCCTTCAGCAATTGGACAAGCGCCGCTTTGCTTGCGAAGGCTCGCCCGCGGATTGCGTCTTGGCCGGCACTCACGAGATCATGACCGACGGGCCGCCGGATTTGATCCTCTCGGGCGTCAATCGCGGCAACAATTCCGCCGAGAACACGCTTTATTCCGGCACTTTGGGGGCTGCGATTGAAGGCGTGTTGCAGGGCGTGCCGTCGATCGGTTTGTCGCAATATTATGGCCCAAAGAACCGCGATCTGGCGAACACATTCGAAGCGGCGGCCCAACATGGGGCCGATGTTGTCACCCGCATCCTAAACGCTTTGCCCGCCGAAGACCCCGATGACTACCGGCTCTTTTTCAACGTCAACTTTCCGCCCGTACCGGCGGCCGATGTGGCCGGCATCCGCGTGGTGCCACAGGGCAAGCGACCCGGCACGGGGTTTCGCACAACGCCGCTGACGGCGCCTTCGGGGCGGTCCTTTTTGTGGGTTGTGGGCGGTGATCAGCAGGCCAAGCCTGCGCCGGACACAGATGCCGCCGTCAACCTTGAGGGCTATATTTCGGTGACACCGATGCGCGCCGATCTGACCGATTACGCCGCTTTGTCCACACTGGATGGCATAGCCACATGAACGACGACGCGCCTTTGTCGGATGCGGAACGCAAGATGGCGTTCCTTTATGCGCTGCGGTCTCGTGGCGTGACCGACAAGCGCGTTTTGCAAGCGATGGAAGAGATCGATCGCGGCGATTTCGTGCGCGGCCTGTTTGCGGAACGCGCCTACGAAGACACCCCCCTGCCGATTGCCTGCGGGCAGACCATCAGCCAGCCTTCGGTCGTGGGCCTCATGACCCAAGCGTTGATGATCAACCCGCGCGACAAGGTTCTGGAGGTCGGCACCGGCTCGGGTTATCAGGCGGCGGTCTTGGCCAAGCTTGCGCGACGGGTCTACACAATTGACCGCCATAGGCGCCTGGTGCGCGAGGCGCGTGGCGTCTTTGATGCCTTGGGTCTTCACACGATCACCGCGATTACGGGCGATGGCTCGCACGGGTTGCCAGATCAGGCGCCCTTTGACCGCATTTTGGTGACAGCCGCCGCCGAAGACGCGCCCGGGCCTCTCTTGGCTCAGTTAAAGATTGGCGGTATTATGGTGGTGCCGGTTGGGCAATCCGACACAGTGCAAAGCTTGATCCGTGTGCGAAAAACGGAAGACGGTTTGGACTATGACGAGTTGCGCCCGGTGCGGTTTGTACCCCTGCTTGAAGGGGTCAGCCCGGACGAGTGATGAGGACATGTCGAAACCCCCATTCAATCAGAGGGGCGACAGGAGCAGTGTGATGAGACAGACCAAATTGCGGCTACGTGGCAGCGTGGTTTTGGGGGCAGCTCTCGCTTTAGGCGCCTGCACAGAACCGCTGGACCTGGATCTGCGCGGCTATACCGGCGGCTTTAGCACGTCCGAGGCCGCGCGGGGCGCGACGGAATCCCGCCCGCGCCCGGACGACCGCGGCATCATTTCCTACCCGAATTACCAAGTGGCCGTTGCGCGGCGGGGTGACACGCTCGAGGACGTGGCCGCGCGGGTCGAACTGCCGGTGGCAGAATTGGCAAGCTACAACGGGATCGCTGCCGATGCGGCCTTGCGCGACGGCGAGGTTATCGCATTGCCGCGCCGCGTGGCCGAGCCGTCGCCTGCAACCGGCGCCATCGGCACAGGCCCCATTCAGCCCCCATCGGTTGATGTCACGACATTGGCTGGCGACGCCATCGATAGCGCAGCGGCAACGCCCGCACGCCCGAACACGGCCAGCCCCCCAAACCAACGCAGCGCCGCCAGCGCGCAGACGGGCGAAGAGCCCATCCAGCACAAGGTAGAGCGTGGTGAGACCGCCTATACGATTGCACGGCTCTATCAGGTTCCGGTGCGGTCGCTGGCGCAGTGGAACGGGCTAGGCCCGGATTTCGGCATTCGGGAAGGACAATATCTGTTGATCCCGGTCACGCGCGCAGCCCCGCCTTCGTCCGCCGCCGAAGAGGTCACCCCCGCGCCAGGTGTCGGTTCACCGACACCCACACCGCCCAGCGCGGTGAAACCTTTGCCACAGGACGAAACGGCGCGACCGCTAAAACAGGACACGTCAAAACCCTCGGCAGATGTGGGCCAGACGACCAAAGCATCGCAAGCCAAGCTCGCCTTCCCGATCCAGGGCAATATCATTCGCGAATATGCCAAGGGTCGCAATGAAGGGATCGACATCAAGGGCCCGGCGGGCGCGTCGGTCAAAGCGGCGGCAGACGGCACTGTGGCGGCGATCACCAAGAGCGCCGAAGGCGTTCCGATCATCGTTGTGCGCCACCCGGACAACCTTTTGACGGTCTACGCCAACGTCACGGCGGTTTCCGTGGCAAAGGGCGATGCTGTGCGGCGGGGTCAAGGCTTGGCCCAATTGCGCAGCGGTCGGGATGCGTATGTGCATTTCGAGGTGCGGCAGGGCTTTGACAGCGTCGACCCTATTCCGTTCCTGCAGTAAGGTCCTATGGCGCGGCGGGCAGCTGCGCCATGTAATCCTCTAGCGTTTTGCCCGCCTCGTCGGTGAAAATCTGTGGCAAGGCCTCAGCGGATTGCACAAGATCGACGCGGAAAACTCTGAAATCGTTTCGCAATTCGCACCAAGCGGTGAGGGTCCAGACGCGGCCCCAATATTCCATATGCAACGGACGGACCACGCGGCTTGTCAGCCGGTCGCCTTTGGAGTGGTACACCAGGTTGAGCTTTTGGCGCGCGCGGATGGCTGCGCGCAATGTCGGCATATGCGCAAACCCACGCACAGCGTCGGCAAAGGGATAGACCGCGAATTTCCACGCATCCGCCTGGCCCACAACGCGCTCTGGCAAGACGGCATCGACTTTGGTGGCCAAGCTCTCTGCCGCGCGTTTGAGGTCTGGATCAGCCGCTTCGGCCACAATGGCCACGCCGAGATTCAAGGCCTCTAACTCTTCGACCGTGAGGGTCAGCGGCGGCAAGGTGATCGGTTCGCGCAGCATGTAACCCACGCCGCGCGCGCCTTCGACAGGGATGCCCGAGGCGACGAGCGTGTCCATGTCGCGGTAGATGGTCCGCACCGACACTTCCAGACGCTCGGCGATGTCCTGGGCCTTGTGTAAGGCGCCATCGCGCAAGATCTGGATGATATCAAACAATCGGTCGGTGCGGCGCATGGCTAGTTCTGGAGCAATTTGATCACGTCATGTTTCATGACCATCCCTTCGGGATTGATCATCTGCATGAAAGGGCCCGCTTCGGGCTGTTCCATCATGGCCGCAGCAGCCGATTTCGCCGCTTCCATCGATGTCCAGACGATATAGTCGGTCCACTGGCCGTCTTGGCCTTTGCTGAGGCTGCGCTGCACCAATGCCCCGGTGCTTTTCAAAAAGGGCTCCATCGCGCTGGCGGCCGACAAAAAGGCCGCTTCGTCGCTGCCCTCAACCAGCGTAAAGGTCACCACTTCGGCCACATATTCGGACCCGGCAGCACGCGCCATGTCAGCGGGCGCAAGGCAAATTGCAGCCGCGACGAAAAGGGATCCAAGGTGTTTCATGTCGTATCTCCTAAGTTTGGTGTTGATCGAGATACCGGGTAGCAACTGACATAAACCTGTCAGTTGAGTTCCTCAACCCAGCAATTTTCTGGCCAAAGCCCCGAATTTTGCCGCCTTAGGCCCGCGTTCTGCTTTTTCGTCGCAGCGCCAACCGTTACGTCATAGGCAACTGAGGACATATCAGCGCGCTGCGCTGTGAACATAGGAGTTTGAAATGCTCAACAATATCGGCCTTCCCGGCCTTCTGCTGATCGCTGTTGTCGTGCTGGTCCTGTTTGGACGCGGCAAGATCTCTTCGTTGATGGGTGAAGTTGGCAAAGGCATCACCAGCTTTAAGAAAGGCGTCAACGAAGGCAAAGAAGAGTTGGAAGCGGCTGCACTGGATGAGGCCAAAGACGTCACGCCGCAAACCGCTGAGGCCAGCGCCGACAAAGACAAGGACTGATCCATGTTCGATCTCGGCTGGACCGAGCTTTTGGTCATTGGTGTTGTCGCGCTGATTGTCGTGGGGCCCAAGGATTTGCCGATGCTCTTTCGCAATGTGGGCCGGTTTGTTGGCAAGGCCCGCGGCATGGCGCGGGAGTTTTCCACAGCCATGAACCAGGCCGCCGATGACAGCGGTTTGCGCGATGTGCAGCGGGGCCTCAAAGCCGCGACCAACCCTGTTGGCTCGGCGATGGACGGCGTCAAAGAAGCAGCCTCGAGCCTGACGAATATCGACCCCGACAGCGAGACGGGCAAACTGGCCGCAGATCGCGCAGAAGCCGCGCAAAAGATCCAAGCTGCCACCGCCCGCAAAGCCGCTGAGCGCAAAGCCAAAGAGGCGCAAGAGGCGTTGGCCAAGGCAGAAGAGCTGGAGGCCAAATTGGCCCCACAAGACCCAAAAGGCGACTAATGTCCCAAGCTCAAGACGACATTGACGACAGCGCAGCGCCGCTGATCGAGCATCTTGCCGAACTGCGCACCAGGCTGATCCGCTCGGTGATCGCGTTTTTGGTTGGCATCATTCTTGCCTTCACCGTGGCCGAGCCGATTTTGCAATTCCTGGTCGGCCCGATCGAAGATACGCTGCGCGAATTGGGCGACCCCTCGCCTACGCTGCAATACACCTCCCCGCAGGAATACCTCTTTACGCTTTTCCGTATCTCGATGGTCTTTGGATTCGCTCTGGCCTTTCCTGTCATCGGGTTCCAAATGTGGCGCTTTGTGGCGCCGGGCCTCTATCGCACTGAAAAGCGGGCGTTTTTGCCGTTCTTGCTTGCCTCGCCGATCATGTTCCTCTTGGGGGCGAGCTTTGCGCACCTGGTCGTCACGCCGCTGGCCATGCAGTTTTTCCTGGGCTTTGCCGACGTGTCCTCGATCTTCGCCAACCTACTCAGCGGGATGGTGAATGGTGGGCCACAAAACGTGGCCGATGGCCTGCCGCCGAACCCGTTGGAAGAGATGCTGCCAAATGCCGCGAATGTGCCTGTCACATCCGAAGGCGTGCGGATCACCTTCTTTGGCAAGGTCAACGAGTCGCTCGACATCACGCTCAAGTTTATCATGGCCTTTGGTTTGTGTTTCCAGCTGCCCGTGCTGCTGACGCTGATGGGCAAAGCGGGGCTAGTGAGCTCTGAAGGCCTGGGCAATGTCCGCAAATACGCGGTGGTCGGGATCCTCGTGCTGGCCGCTTTGGTCACGCCGCCCGACGTCATCACGCAAGGGATCCTCTTTGTGGTGGTCTACGGCCTATATGAGATTTCGATCTGGCTGGTGCGTAGCGTTGAAACCAAGCGCGAGGCACAGCTGCGCGAGGACGGCTATTACGACGACGAAGACGACGCGGACGAGGCGATCAAGTGACCGATCGTTTGGATCGCATTGCCGCAGCTTTGGACCGTATGGCGCCCAGCCCGGCGCCTGTGCCCAACTTTGCGGATGCCCCGGCCTTTGTCTGGCATGTCGAACCTGACCGGCTGGCCGAGGTTCAATCGGTTTCGCGGGTCGATCTGTCTTTGCTGATTGGGATCGACCGGGCGCGCGATATCCTGTTGCAGAACACGCGCCAGTTTGCCGCTGGCTTGCCTGCCAACAACGCCCTGTTGTGGGGCGCGCGCGGCATGGGGAAATCCAGCCTTGTCAAAGCGATACACGGCGCACTTCACCCTGACCACCCAACGCTAAAGCTGGTAGAATTACAGCGAGAAGACCTGCCCAGCGTCGGGCGGTTGTTGAACATTCTGCGCGCGGCGCAGGGGCGGTTTATCCTCTTTTGCGATGACCTGTCCTTTAGCCATGATGACCAGCACTACAAATCGCTCAAGGCCGTTTTGGACGGCGGGATCGAAGGGCGCCCGGACAATGTGGTGCTTTATGCCACGTCCAACCGCCGCCATCTCATGCCGCGCGACATGATCGAGAACGAACGCTCGAGCGCGATCAATCCGTCCGAGGCTGTCGAAGAAAAGGTTTCCCTTTCCGACCGATTTGGCCTGTGGCTGGGCTTTCACGCCTGTGATCAAGACAACTATCTGGCGATGATCCGCGGCTATTGCGACGCATATGGCGTCATCATCAGCGACGAAGAACTGCGCGCAGAGGCAATTGAATGGCAAGCAACGCGCGGGGCGCGGTCCGGGCGGGTTGCCTGGCAATTCTTTGTCGATTTGGCTGGCCGTCGCGGCGTGGCACTTGGCTAAGACCTAGGCCTCTTCGGGGAAAATAAAGCAGCGATCGCGCGGCACGCGCAGCCACAATTTGGTGCCGGTTTGCGGAACAAAGACGTTCGGCACCGTGACTTTGATCAGCCCCCCATCCGCGTCCATGCGGAATTCGACAAGGCTTTCATTGCCCAGAAACCGAGCGCGTTCCACAGTTGCGCGCACGGCGGTGCCTTCGGCCAAAGTGGGCGCTGGTTCGAAACCGCCACGGTCAAAATCGATTTTAACATGTTGCGGGCGAAAGACGATGTCGACGCCCGTGCCGTCGGCATAACCCGGCGCCAGAAATCGACCAAAGGCCGTCATCGCCAGAGCGCCTTGAACTTCGGACCTTAGAACGTTGATATCGCTAAAGAAAGCAACCGCAGCTTTGTCAGCGGGTCGGGTATAGACGTTGTAAGGCGCACCGATTTGGACGATGCGACCGTCCCGCATCAAGGCGATCTGATCAGCCATGCGCATGGCCTCTTCGGGTTCATGCGTGACAAGCAGAACGGCGGTGTTTTCCTCTTTCAGGATCGAGAGCGTTTCGTCCCGAATGCCGTCCCGCAAGCGATTGTCGAGGCCCGAGAACGGCTCGTCCATCAGCATGACTTTGGGTCGTGGCGCCAGCGCGCGGGCCAGTGCGATGCGCTGTTGTTCGCCGCCCGAAAGCTGATGGGGATAGGCGTCAATGAAAGCCGCCATCTCGACACGGGCCAACATCTCTTTCACGCGGGCCTCTTTGTCTGCGCGCGGGCCGGACAAGCCATAGGCGACGTTGTCTCCGACCTTCAGATGCGGAAACAGCGCAAAGTCCTGGAACATAAGGCCGATGTTGCGGCGCTCCGCCGGAACGGTGAAGGCGCCGTCGCACACAAGCGTGCCGTCAACGAAAATCTCGCCCGAATCCTGGCGTTCGACGCCCGCGATCATACGCAATGTCGTGGATTTGCCGCAGCCCGACGGACCAAGCAGGCAAGTGACCTGCCCCGGCTGGATTTGCAGCGACACGCTATCCACCACGCGCCGCCCTTCAAAGCTGCGTGTCAGGTCGCGTACATCCAGCCTAAGGTCCGGCGTAACAGAAGCCATCGAATTCCCGATCAAAACACTCGGTCCGGTATCAGGACCGACGCAGCTTCGCAAGGCGTCGCGTCAGGGTGCGACCAATTCAAAGCGCGCTTCTGCGCAGATGCGCCCGTTGATTTGCACGGCAACATCATGCGGACCGGGATGCAGGGTGAAGGTTGTCGCATCGCCAATCAACCGGTGCCGCTTTGACATGGTCATAGGGACGCCGGCCTTAAGCTTGGTGGTTTTGAGCTTGAACACCTTTTGCCCCGTCTTGCCCGAGGGGCGCGCAAAGGTCAGGCGATAGTCAATGACAACCGGCAGATCGACATCGGCCAAAAGGTCGACCTCAAATTCAAGAAAATCATCAATTTCAACAACCTGCGCGGCGAAGCGCACGTCAGCTTTTACGTCTACATCCTGGCGATAGCCCAGCAGATCCATCGCGCCGGCATCGCCTTGTTTGATCAAGGTGCGCAGAGCGTGGCGCGTCATCCAGTCAAGCTCTTTCGCGTTTTGTTTCTGAGCCTCGCGCCACCTGCGCAAGGTTGCGACGACCAGCGCGGGATCGATCTTGGCGATGTCGTTCAAATGGTTCGCAACAGAGCGGGTCACAAAACGTGTGCCATCCGCGTGGAGCGTGTCGAGAAACAGCAGCGCATCCTCTGGCGCCAGAGATATCGCGCGGGCCCAGGGCAATTTCGGTCGCGTCCCTTCTGAGACCAGCCGCCGGACGTGATAATTGTCGTCCTGTGCCCAGGCCGTCATCCGCTCGAGCGTTTCGTTGGGCCAGCGATTGAGGAAATCGCGAATATAGAGCTCCATCGAAAAGCGTTGGGTTGCGGCATACAACAGATCAAGTGCGCGGTCGCGATGGTGTTCCAGCCCGTGCCGGACGGCCAGAACGCCGGGGACAGAATGGACGAATTTGCCGAAATCGTCGTCTTTGCGCGTTGGATCCAATGGCGGCGGCAATGTTGCCTCGAGCTGATCGGCCATCTCGTTGAAGTCTGTGGAAAGGTAGGGCTCAAGGCAATCGGCGAACCAATCCAAACACGCCACCAAAGAGCGGTCGGCAATCCCAGAGAGGGCCGCTTTTGTGTAGGCTTCGGCGTCGAAACCGGGCAAACCTGCCGCATATTCGACGCTGAGAGCGCCTAAGCTTTCGGCGTTAAAGAGCTGATCTTTCAGAGAGAATTTCTTTTCTGCCATCAGAGCGTCGCGTTCATCGCCCCGCCATCCAGTAAGATGTTCTGACCCACGATGAACGCGGCATGCTGTGAACACAAAAACGCGCAGGTAGCGCCGAATTCGTCCGACGTACCGAACCGCCCCACCGGGATTTCTGCGGCGCGGATGGCGCGAGCTTGGTCAACTGTGATGCCCTGGCTTGCGGCCATATTTTCGCTGAGCGATTTGATGCGGTCGGTGTCATGGACGCCGGGCAACAAGTTGTTGATGACCACACCTTTGGGCGCGACCTGACGCGCGGTGCCCGCAACATAACCCGTCAAACCAGCGCGCGCCGAATTCGACAAGCCCAACGCCGCAATCGGCGCTTTGACGCTTTGCGAGGTGATGTTCACCACCCGCCCCCAGCCCCGGTCCATCATGCCCGGCAACAGCGCCTTCATATAGGCAATCGGCGTCAGCATGTTGGCATCAAGGGCCGCAATAAAATCATCGCGATCCCAATCCGTCCACATGCCCGGAGGCGGGCCACCAGCGTTATTCACCAGGATATCGACACCGGCGGCCGCTTCGAGAACGGCGGCCTGCCCCTCCGCAGAGGTCACATCCACGGCCACGGTGGTAACGTTCACTCCGAAATCAGACCGTATCGCCGCGGCCGAAGCTTCGAGCGCTTCAGCCCCGCGGGCGTTCATGATCAGATCAACGCCCGCCTCTGCCAATGCGCGCGCGCAGCCAAGGCCCAAGCCTTTGGACGAAGCGCAGACGAGTGCGCGTTTTCCGGTGATGCCTAAATCCATTTGTAAATTCCTCCGCTGTGTCGGCTGCTTTCAGCCTGAATGGCCGGGTGGCACTGTCCGTGGAAGGCCCCGCCGTCGACCGAAACTTGACACATTTCTATCCTATCCCGTCCAGACCTAAACAGCTGGCAGTCCGAAAAAACATGAACGTCACCAACGCTTTCATTCCTGCACAAAGCTTGCCGGTCTTTCCGGCGGATATGTTTCGCGTCGTCGAGGGGGCCAATCTGGGCGATCCGATCAGTTTCGCCGCCGATCTGATGCTGGATGACATCTATTCGTTGGAGCGCGGTGTCGCGCCACAGCTTTTGACGATGATCGCGCGGGCAGACCATTCCTTCTTGGTCAGCGTCGAGAGCGCCTGTGGCACCGAAGGGGCGCGGCTTGTTCTCGATTGTCGCGTGACATTGATGTCGCCTGACGGGCAAACGACGGATGCGCTGATCTTGGTTGAGCTGGATATCAACAATGGCGTGACAAATGTGTTCCTGGCGCCGCTGGCGGCTTTGGCGACGCGGACGCGCTATGTTCTTGTGGGCGTTGACCGGGACACGGCGGTGTCGACCTTGGCCGAGGTCTGTTGCGCGCGTTTTGTCCGTGGGACGCATATTTCGTTGGCCTCTGGTGCGCAGGTTCCAATCGAAGAGCTGCAAGTCGGTGATCGGGTTCTGACCCGGGATGACGGTCCGCAAGAGGTGCGCTGGATCGGTGTGTCGACCGTGCGCGCCGTCGGAGATTTCTCGCCCGTCTGTATCTCGGCAGGCGCGCTCAACAACGACCAGGACCTGATCGTCAGCCCCAATCACCGCCTGTTCATCTATCAACGCACAGACCAATTGGGCGCTGGTCGGTCGGAACTGCTGGTCAAAGCGCGCCATTTGGTGAATGGCGACACGATACAGCGGCATATCGGCGGGTTTGTCGATTACTTTCAATTGCTCTTTGATCGGCATGTGATTGTTTATGCAG
Organism: uncultured Rhodobacterales bacterium; assembly: GCA_964649815.1. Classification (GTDB taxonomy): domain Bacteria; phylum Pseudomonadota; class Alphaproteobacteria; order Rhodobacterales; family Rhodobacteraceae. Next base: position 39,330 of record CAZYQC010000021.1, read on the forward strand.
AAGGCATTGCTGCGGAATCCATGTTGATCGATACGGTGACCAAGCCTTCGGTTCCGCCCGAGGTGACCAAACGGCTGCAAGATACCTCGGCACTTTCGCCCGCACCGATCCGCGGATTGGACGTCACCGAAGATTTGCTGAACCGGCCCGACGCAGCCGAGTTGCTGCGCCGCGCCTCTTCCCGTCAGCCGTAAAAGAACTCTTCGCGGGTGATTTTCCCGTCCGAGACGTGGTAAATCGCGACTTCGGTGTTTTCCGTCACCTCGCCCGAGGCGCGGTCTTTCATGTTCACATCAAAGATCACAGCAAAGGCGTCTTCGGCATGTGGCAATGGCCCAGTCACCTTTTGCGACAGAACCTCCATCGCCGTCTCGAACCAGTCGTGCTTGGCCTTGATCCCATCGAGGCCAGCAACCGTGCGGCCCGATCCGTAATCCACAGCTTCGACCGAGACGGCATCAGGGGCATAAAGCTTGTCGAGATTTTCGCGTTCCTTGCCAGCGCGGCACCCATCGACGAGCGCTTGTGCGGTTTCACTAAATGTCATGGCGACCTCCTTTGGTGATGATCGATGGATAGCCGCAGGCCCTGTCAATTTCTGACAGGATACCCCTGCCGTCATATTCCGCGCCGAGGCTGCTTGCCCCGTTTGCAGGCGATGGATATACGGCGGTCATGCTGGACAATCGCCCCGACCTTCCCCCCGAAATCGCCCGACGCCGGACCTTTGCGATCATCTCGCACCCGGACGCTGGCAAAACGACGTTGACGGAAAAGTTTCTGCTGTTTGGTGGGGCGATCCAGATGGCTGGTCAGGTCCGGGCCAAAGGCGAAGCGCGCCGGACCCGGTCGGACTTTATGGAAATGGAAAAGGACCGCGGCATCTCTGTTTCGGCCTCGGCCATGTCGTTTGATTTCAGAGACTTCCGCTTTAATCTGGTGGATACACCGGGCCACAGCGACTTTTCCGAAGATACGTATCGCACGCTGACGGCTGTGGACGCGGCGATCATGGTGATCGACGGTGCCAAAGGCGTAGAAAGCCAGACGCAAAAGCTGTTTGAAGTGTGCCGCCTGCGCGATCTGCCCATCCTGACCTTTTGCAACAAAATGGACCGCGAAAGCCGCGACACCTTTGAGATCATCGATGAAATTCAAGAAAACCTGGCCATTGATGTGACACCCGCCTCTTGGCCCATCGGTCAGGGGCGTGACTTTGTCGGATGTTATGACATCCTGCGCGACCGGCTCGAGCTTATGGATCGCGCGGATCGCAACCGGGTTGCGGAAAGCATTGAAATCGACGGCTTGGACGATCCAAAGCTGAAAGAGCATGTCCCTGAGGCGCAGTTGGAGCAATTGCGCGAAGAGCTTGAGATGGCGCGCGAACTGTTGCCGCCGCTTGATCCTCAGGCTTTGTTGGATGGCACGTTGACGCCGATCTGGTTCGGCAGCGCGATCAACTCCTTTGGTGTCAAAGAGCTGATGGATGGCATCGCGAATTACGGCCCTGAACCCCAGGTTCAATCCGCACAGCCAAGGCAAATTTCGCCAGAAGAAACAAAAGTTTCCGGCTTTGTCTTCAAGGTTCAGGCGAACATGGACCCCAAACACCGGGACCGCGTGGCCTTTGTGCGTATGGCCTCGGGCCATTTTAGGCGCGGTATGAAACTGACGCATGTGCGCTCAAAAAAGCCGATGGCCATTTCAAACCCAGTGCTGTTTCTGGCGTCTGACCGAGAATTGGCCGAAGAGGCATGGGCCGGTGACATCATCGGCATCCCGAACCACGGCCAATTGCGCATCGGGGATACGCTGACCGAAGGCGAGGCGTTGCGCGTCACGGGTATTCCATCGTTTGCGCCAGAGCTGTTGCAAGGCGTGCGCGCCGGTGATCCGCTCAAGGCGAAACATTTGGAAAAGGCCTTGATGCAATTCGCCGAAGAAGGGGCCGCAAAGGTGTTCAAGCCCAGCATCGGCTCGGGCTTTATCGTGGGCGTTGTCGGCGCGTTGCAGTTCGAGGTTTTGGCCAGTCGGATCGAGCTGGAATACGGCCTTCCGGTGCGGTTTGAGCAATCGCAGTTCACATCTGCGCGGTGGGTTTCCGGCGACAAACGCGCGGTCGAGGTCTTTGTCGACAAAAACAAGCAACACATCAGCTACGACCATGACGGAGACGTTGTGTACCTCACCCGGTTGCAATGGGACATTGACCGGGTGGAGCGCGACTATCCCGACGTGCGGTTGACGGCGACCAAGGAAATGATGGTGTGATGGCGGGTGCGACTGATCCCCAGTCGCAACCAACGTGGGGTGTTGTGGCCACCATCAAAGCCCCCACAGCAGACACCTTAAAATTCGCGGCCTATCACATCGACGCAGGCGCGCATCGTGTTGTCATCTATCTGGATGCGCCCGATCCTGTTGCGTTTTCGGCGCTCAAGGCGCATCCCAAATGCCGCGTGCGAACCTGCGATGCAAAACATTGGAAACGGTTGGTCGGGCATCGCCCGCAAAAGCATCAGGTTCGCCAATCGGAGAACGCCACCGACGCCTATGCCAGACAGCACGACGTGGATTGGTTGGTGCATATTGACGTTGATGAGTTTTTGGTGGCCGAGCGCGGCGTTGCCACGTGTCTTGGCGCTGTTGCTGAGGGCGTGCAATCGCTGCGAATCCGCCCGATGGAGATGCTGGCCGATGGGGACGACACTGCGTTCAAGACGTTCATCGCGCCCGGTCCCGACCGGCGTGCGGTGGTGGCCAAGCTTTACCCCACCTTTGGCCACGTGCTGAAAGGCGGGTTTCTCAGCCACGTGGCAGGCAAGGTCTTTGTGCGCACTGGGCTGACAGACCTCAGCTATCGCATTCACAACGTATTCCGCGGGGACGACATGAACCCTGCGATGGAGGATTGCCCGGATATCGTACTGGCCCATTGTCATTCGACAACCTGGGACAGCTGGCTGTCGCATTTTGCCTACCGCTTGGACCAAGGCAGCTATCGGTCCGAGTTGGGCCCCGCCCAACAAGACGGCGAGACCTTGCACAGCCACCTGGCAAAGCTGCATGGCGCTGGCGGATCAGACGCGCTGCGTTCGTTTTTTCAAGAAGTCGCCGCCGACACGCCCCAGATGCGCACAAAGCTGGAGGCCCAGGGGCTCTTGCGGATGGTCACACTGGATCTGGAGGCCAAATTGGCACGGCATTTCCCCGAACATGTGGATTAACTGACACAGACTGCGGCAAGATAGCTCTGGCAAACAACATATTGTGCCCCAAGTTTGACCCAAGCGTGTTGCGGTGATACTGCACGCGCAGCAATGCGCCCTCATCTGACCGAGCAGCGCGCAAGCTATTGATGACACACGGCGGGCCAAGTCTAGCGTCCGCAAAAACGGACGAACATGACGAAGTTTACTGATCTGAACCTCAATCCGAAGGTACTTAAGGCTGTTGCCGAAGCCGGTTACGAAACACCGACCCCTATCCAAGCCGGAGCGATCCCACCTGCCCTCGAAGGCAGAGATGTCTTGGGCATCGCGCAAACAGGCACCGGGAAGACCGCCAGTTTCACCCTGCCGATGATCACCCTGCTGGCCCGAGGGCGCGCCCGCGCGCGCATGCCACGCAGCCTGGTTTTGTGCCCGACGCGAGAGCTTGCTGCGCAAGTGGCCGAGAATTTTGACACCTACACCAAGCATTTGAAACTGACCAAGGCGCTGTTGATTGGTGGCGTGAGTTTTAAGGAACAAGACGTTCTGATCGACAAAGGTGTCGACGTTCTGATCGCGACGCCTGGCCGGTTGCTGGATCACTTTGAACGCGGCAAGCTGATCCTGTCTGACGTTAAGGTCATGGTTGTCGACGAAGCTGACCGCATGCTGGACATGGGCTTTATCCCCGATATCGAACGCATCTTTGGCTTGACGCCCTTTACGCGGCAAACGCTCTTTTTCTCGGCGACAATGGCGCCAGAGATTGAGCGGATCACCAACACGTTCCTATCAAACCCAGAGCGGATCGAAGTTGCGCGCCAAGCCACTGCGTCTGAGACGATCGAACAAGGCGTGGTGATGTTCAAAGCCTCGCGCCGCGATCGTGAAGGTACCGAAAAGCGCAAGCTGCTGCGGGCCTTGATTGATGCCGAAGGCGAAGCCTGCACCAACGCAATCGTCTTTTGCAACCGCAAGACCGATGTCGATATCGTGTCTAAGTCCTTGAAAAAATATGGTTATGACGCGGCGCCCATTCATGGCGACCTGGACCAGGCCCAACGTATGCGCACGCTTGATGGATTTCGCGACGGCACGCTCAAACTGTTGATCGCCTCTGATGTTGCCGCGCGCGGATTGGACGTGCCCTCGGTCAGCCACGTGTTTAACTTTGACGTGCCAAGCCACGCCGAAGATTACGTGCACCGCATCGGGCGCACCGGACGCGCCGGGCGGGACGGCAAGGCCGTCATGATTTGCGTGCCGCGTGACGAAAAGAACTTTGGCGACATCGAAACGCTGATCCAAAAAGAGATCCCGCGCATCGAAAACCCCCTGCCCGCTGCTGCGCCAGAGAAAAAGGCGCCGGAGAAAGCTGTCGAAGACAAGCCCAAGCGCAGCCGATCGCGCAAAGCAGAAGCCGAGGACACGCCAAAAGCAGAGGAACCTCAGCGCCGCAGAAGCCGCGGTGGCAAGGGCCGTGGTGCTGGCAGGTCGCAGGATGATGACAACAAGGTCATTGGCCTTGGCGATCACTTGCCAACATTCATCGCAATGAGCTTTGACGAACGCCGCGCAAGCTGACCCGCATAGCGCGGGCTCAGCTGAGGCGAGAGATCACGACAGTCACTTCTGGTTTTTTGCCGATCTCGTCCTGCGCGGTTTTGCGGACAATCCGGCGCATGTTTTCTTCGATCTGGTCATCGTCGCGCATCGTTTTGGCATTCGCGCGCCCAAGAAACTGAGACAAATCTTCTTCCAGGACCTCTGCCAAAGGCGCATTTGATTGGCCGACCTCGGCCAAACCAGACAGCTCGCACCAAGGTTCGCCCAACGGCTCGTCCTCTTCATCCAGAATCAGTGACACCATCACGTGCCCGTTCAGCGCCATGCGAATGCGGTTGCGCACAACCCCATCCAACGCGCCGATTTGAACGCTGCCATCCAAATAGGTGCGGCCTGTTTCCACGTAACCCGCCACTTTGGGCGCGTTGCCAGATAGGTCGATCATCATGCCATTGACGGCCAAAATGCCCGTGCGCCCTTCGGCCTCGACCAGTTTGACATGCTCGCGCAGATGTCGATGTTCGCCGTGCATCGGCACCACGACCTGAGGCTTCAAAACGCTTTGAAAGGCCAACAAATCGGGGCGGTTGGCGTGGCCAGACACGTGATAAAGCCCCGAGCTGTCGTCAACAACGTCGACACCCTTTTCGCTAAGCTGGTTCATGATGCGGATCACGCCACGCTCATTTCCCGGAATGGTTTTTGAGGAAAAGAGGAACAGATCACCGTCCGTCAGCTCGAGCCCCATGTATTTGCCATTGGCCAATTGCGCACTGGCCGCGCGCCGTTCCCCCTGGCTGCCTGTGACGATCAGCATCAGGTTTTCGCGCGGAATATGCTTGGCATCCTCGGGCGAGACTGTGGCCGGAAAATCGCGCAAAACGCCCTCTTCCACCGAGGCTTCGATCATCCGGCGCATGGCCCGCCCCAAAAGGCAGATTGACCGACCAGCGGCAACACCCGCCTCTGCCAAAGTCTTGAGGCGCGCCACATTCGACGCAAAGGTCGTCGCAACAACCATGCCGCTCGCCTCGGCCAAGAGCTTTTCAATCTCTGGCCCGACGCTGGCCTCGGAACGACCAGCATGCTGCGAAAAGACATTCGTTGAATCGCACACCAGGGCCTTGACGCCCGGGGCTGCGATGTCGGCCCACATCTCGGGGTCGTATGGCTCGCCTACGATGGGCGTTTGGTCCAGCTTGAAATCCCCAGAATGCACGACGCGCCCATCGGGGCAATCGATCACCAGGCCCGCGCTTTCCGGTATGGAATGCGAAATGGGCGCAAAGCCCACACGAAAGGGGCCGGCCTCGACCTGTTCGGGCCATGCCGCAACGATTGTGACGGCATCCTCGGGATGCCCATGCTCTTGCATTTTTCGACGCGCGATGTTGGCGGTAAAGGGCCGCGCAAAAATTGGCGCGCGCAGCCGCTCAAACGTATGCGCAACCGCGCCGATGTGATCCTCATGCGCGTGGGTGATAAAGACGCCATCGATGCGGTCGCGCCGCTCGGCCAACCAATCGATGTCAGGCAATATCAGATCAACACCCGGTGTGCCGTCCATGTCTGGAAAGGTCACGCCCAGATCCACAACGATCAACCGCTCTGCGTCCTGGGGCCCATATCCATAGACATAGGCATTCATGCCAATTTCACCTGCCCCGCCCAGGGGCAGATAAATCAATCGCTCACTGCTCATACGTCAGGAATTTTCCTTGTTGTAAGTGTAAATCACGGTCAATCCATGCACCGTGAGGTCATCTTCAATCTCGTCAAATAACACGTCACCCGCGCTGAACAAGGGGGCCAGACCACCCGTGCCGATCACACGCATCGGCACAGCGCGTTCCCCTTTGATCCGGTCGCAAATTTCGCGCACCAAGCCGACGTAGCCCCAAAAAACGCCCGCCTGCATACAGGCAACCGTATTCGTACCCACCACGCGCTGTGGCTTGGTGACATCGACATGCGGCAAAGCCGCCGCCGCCTGGTGCAGCGCCTCTAGGCTCAGGTTCACACCGGGCGCAATCACCCCGCCGACATACGCGCCATCGCTGTCGACCACGTCAAACGTCGTTGCCGTGCCGAAATCGACAACGATCAAGTCCCCGCCATGCCGGTCATAGGCGCCTGCCGCATTAACCAATCGGTCAGGCCCAACTTGTGTCCCCTCATCGACCCGCGGTGGTGCCGGCAGCAAACAATCCGGCTTGCCCACGACATAAGGGCGGGTGTCGAAATAGCGGTCGCAAAAAACCCGAAGGTTGAACACAACGCGCGGCACGGTCGAAGAAATGATGACATCCGTGATGGCCACGTCGATCTTCTGGAACCGCATCAAAGAGGTCAGCCAGACATAATATTGATCCGCCGTGCGCTGCCATTCTGTCGACGTGCGCCAGGTGCCGATAAAGGCATCGCCGTCCCAAATGGAGAAAACGGTGTTGGTGTTCCCGCAATCGATGCACAAAAGCATAGGCTGTCTCTTCAAAAGTAAACATCGGCCGCTGGGATCGTCACGCGGCCCTTCGATGTCTCTAGAACAAGTTGCCCATCTTCGTCCACATCCCGAAACGTGCCCTGATAGGTCTCCCTGACCGTCCGCGCCGTGATGATCGCCCCCAAACGCGCCGCGCGCGCCAACCACAGGCGGCGAATGGGCTCAAAGCCATAGGTCACAAAGATCTCCTCGTGCCGGGCATAGGCCGCAGCCAAGAGATCCAGAAATGCGTCCGGCGCGATATGCACAGCTGCAGCGCCCAGAACCGAAACCGGCGCCAATGCGTCGGTCTCTACCTCATCCACGCCGGGGGCTGCGATCAGGTTCACACCAATGCCGATAGACAGAACATCCGCCCGCCCCCCGCTTTCCAGCAAGATCCCGGCCACCTTCCCGCCATGCAGCAACACATCATTGGGCCATTTCAGGCTCAGCGCCGCAGACGGCACTCCAGCCGCCTCCAACGCCTCTGCCAACGCCAACGCGGTCACAAAAGACCGCAGCGCAAAGCGCGACGGCGCGCCCGTGACCGGCAAAACCAACGTCGCTGCAAAATTGCCCGGCGGCATCGCCCAGGCCCGCCCCCGGCGCCCACGCCCTGCCGTTTGTGCCAGCGCCAGGATCCATTCCGGCCCACGCAACTCTGGCGCAATCCGCGCCGCCTCTGACAAAGTCGAATCCACAGACGCCAACACACGCCGTCCATATCCTTCAGGCCATGCCATCTTCTTTTGGATCCAAATACTCTCGCCGAAGGCACTCGGCCCGACAGGGCCGACGTTCAAAACCGCGCTGGGGTCCCGGGTCGCCTTAGCGGATCAACCCGGCCGCAGCCGCTGCAGCGGCGCCTTCAACGCCAAACATATTGACGATGCCCAGCACCATGATCGCAGCCGACGCCATCAACATCGTCGACAGAACGAGGGACTGCCCCCCATTCAACCGATCTTCCTGTGCTTCTCCAAAATACATAAAGAACACAATGCGCAGATAGTAATAGGCCCCGATCACCGAGGCGATCACACCTGCAATCGCCAACCAAGCCAAACCGCCTTCATACGCGGCGCGCAGCACATAAAGCTTGCCGAAAAAGCCCAGCATCGGTGGCACGCCAGCGAGCGAGAACAAAAGCACCAGCATCGCAAGCGCCCGACCTGGCTGCGCCCGGGCGTACATATTCAGCGAGGCGATATCCGTCACCGGCTGCCCGTCTTTTTCCATCATCAGGATAAAGGCAAATGTGCCGACGTTCATGGTCACATAGATCGCCATATAGACAAGCATCGCCTGCACACCCAGAACCGTGCCAGCGGCCAGTCCCATCAGCGCATAGCCCATATGGGCGATCGAAGAAAACGCCATCAGTCTCTTGATATTCGTCTGCCCAATCGCGGCCACGGCGCCCAGGAACATCGAACACACGCTCAAAAGCGCGATGATCTGTTGCCAGTCAGACGTGGCCTGCCCAAAGGCGTCGTGCATCACCCGCGCAAACAGTGCCATCGCCGCAACTTTTGGCGCGGTGGCAAAAAAGGCTGTGACAGGTGTGGGTGAGCCTTCATAGACGTCAGGCGTCCACATGTGGAACGGCACTGCAGAGACTTTGAACGCAAAACCTGCGGTCAAGAACACCAGACCAAAGAGCAGCCCAAGCGAGACCTCGCCCTCTTGCGCTGTGGTGATGATGCCAGAAAAGAGCGTTGTGCCTGCGTAGCCATAGACCAGCGACGCGCCATAAAGCAAAAGACCCGACGACAAAGCGCCCAGCACAAAGTATTTCAAACCGGCTTCGGTCGATTTTACGCTGTCGCGGCGCAACGCGGCCACAACATAAAGCGACAGCGATTGCAGTTCGAGGCCCATGTAGAGCGCCATCAAGTCGCCTGCGCTGACCATCATCATCATGCCAACAGCCGCGAGGGCGATCAGCATCGGGTATTCGAATTTGAGCAAGCCGCGCGCCGACATGTAGCCTTCGCTCATCACCAGCACAGCCGCAGCACTCAGCAGGATGGTGACTTTGGCAAAGCGGGCAAATCCGTCGTCGATGAACATCCCGTCAAAGGCCACACGGGCGCCCGAGCCCGAAAAGCCGATCCAAACGGCCAGCGCCACAAAGACCGCTGCCGTCGTCCACAAAAGGGTCGAGGCCATGTCGTCTTTGGATGTGTAGACTGCCGCCAACAGGCCCAGCATGGCAAAACAGGCCAGCAGGATTTCCGGCAGGATTATCGCAAGATCAGCCGCCATTCTCGTGTCCTCAATTCATTGCCAGCTGCGTGGCGGCATCAGCCGCTGCACGCGCGAGGTCATAGTTTTCCACCAATGCGGCCACGGTCGGCCCGATGATGTCCAAGATCAAAGCGGGATAGACCCCCAGCAGGATCGTCATCACCACAAGCGGCGCAAAGATCGCTTTCTCGCGGCGGGTCATATCGGTGATGGACTTGAGCGATTCCTTGATCAAATCCCCCATCACCACGCGACGGTATAGCCAAAGCGCATAAGCCGCAGAAAAGATCACGCCGGTCGTTGCCACTGCAGCAACCCAGGTGTTGACCTGGAACACTGCCATCAGCGTCAGGAATTCACCAACAAAGCCGGACGTGCCGGGCAAGCCCACATTCGCCATCGTAAAGAGCATAAAGATCAGCGCATAGGCCGGCATCCGATTGACCAGACCGCCATAGGCATCAATGTCGCGCGTGTGCATCCGATCATAGATCACGCCGACACACAAAAAGAGCGCGCCAGAGATGAACCCGTGCGAGAGCATCTGAAAGATCGCCCCGTCAACACCTTGCTGGTTGCCAGCAAAAATGCCCATCGTCACAAAGCCCATATGGGCGACAGATGAATAGGCGATCAGCTTTTTCATGTCTTCCTGCACCAGGGCGACAAGGGATGTGTACACAATTGCAATCGCAGACATCCACAGAACAAGCGGCGTCATCACCTCTGCCCCGATGGGGAACATCGGCAAGGAAAACCGGATAAAGCCATAGCCGCCAAGTTTCAAAAGGATCGCCGCCAGCACGACCGAGCCCGCCGTCGGCGCCTGAACGTGCGCGTCAGGCAGCCAGGTGTGGACCGGCCACATCGGCATCTTCACGGCAAAGCTTGCGAAGAAGGCCAGGAACATCAGCGTCTGCAAACCGCCAACGATCTGAATGCCCAGGATGCTAAAGGTCTCTGAGCCGAACTGGTGGTTCAGCAATTGTTCGATGTCGGTGGTGCCTGCATCGGCGAACATGCCCACCATCGCGACCAGCATCAGGACCGAGCCCAGGAACGTATAGAGAAAGAACTTGAAGCTCGCGTAGATGCGGTT
>CAZYQC010000022.1:0-18191 GCA_964649815.1 uncultured Rhodobacterales bacterium
GATCGTGCCTGGAAACTGTCCTTTTTCGGAGAAGAGCTGGAAAGCATCACCGAGTTTGATCCGCTGACCGGAGAGAAATGCGGAACGATGGAGCATATTCGCGTCTATGCGAATTCGCATTATGTGACGCCTAAGCCGACGATGAACCAGGCTGTGATCAACATCAAAAAGGAACTGCGGATCCGGCTTGATCAATTGGTTGGTGAAGGAAAACTTCTCGAAGCGCAGCGTCTGGAACAGCGAACAAACTTTGATCTCGAAATGCTCGAAGCCACGGGCGTGTGCAACGGTATCGAAAACTATTCGCGCTATCTGACCGGGCGCGCTCCGGGCGAGCCGCCGCCAACGCTGTTCGAATTCATACCCGACAACGCAATTGTCTTTGCGGACGAAAGTCATGTGTCCGTGCCGCAAATTGGCGGCATGTATCGCGGCGACTACCGTCGCAAGTTCACACTGGCGGAACACGGGTTTCGCTTGCCGTCCTGCATGGACAACCGACCGCTCAAATTCGAGGAATGGGACGCAATGCGACCCCAGTCGATATTCGTATCCGCGACCCCGCAAGCTTGGGAGCTTGAGCAATCCGGCGGTGTCTTTGCCGAACAGGTTATTCGCCCGACCGGACTATTGGATCCCGAAGTCGAAATCCGCCCTGTGGAAATGCAGGTTGACGATCTGTTGGACGAGGTCCGCAAAGTGGCCGAGAAAGGGTATCGCACCCTGGCCACAACGCTGACCAAACGTATGGCCGAAGATTTGACCGAGTACATGCACGAACAGGGCATTCGCGTGCGCTATATGCATTCGGACATCGATACTCTGGAACGGATCGAGATTTTGCGCGACCTGCGTCTGGGCGCGTTCGACGTTTTGATCGGCATCAACCTCCTGCGCGAGGGGTTGGACATTCCCGAATGCGGTCTGGTCGCTATCTTGGATGCGGACAAAGAGGGTTTCCTGCGTTCGGAAACTTCCTTGGTCCAGACAATTGGCCGTGCCGCCCGAAACGCCGACGGGCGCGTGATCATGTATGCCGACAAAATCACTGGCTCGATGGAGCGTGCGCTGAACGAAACGAACCGGCGCCGCGAAAAGCAAATCGCTTACAACGAAAAGCACGGGATCACGCCAGAGACGGTCAAAAAGAACGTCGAAGACGTCCTGGCGGGGCTCTATCAAGGCGACACAGATATGTCTCGGGTGACGGCCAAGATCGACGACTTGCACCAAGGGTCAAACCTGCAGGCTGTCTTGGACGGTATGCGCACCGACATGCGAAAGGCCGCCGAGAACCTGGAATTCGAAGAAGCCGCGCGTCTCAGAGATGAAATCAAGCGCCTGGAAACCGTGGACCTGGCGATCGCAGACGACCCAATGGCCCGCCAATACGCGGTCGAAAAAGCGGTTGATGATGCGCAAAAGGCCTCCGGGCGTTCAACCGCTGGCCGCGCCGGTCAGCGGGGCGGAAACGTCAAGCGGCGAAAGCGGTGATCGCAAACGTCTGTGCCAGGCCGGTTTTATTCGCCCTTCCACCTGGTCTCCAGGCCTGCCCGGCTTAGGTGATGACCATGCGCCTTGCTTTGCTTTTTGTCTTTTTGGCTTCACCCGTTTTCGCCTGGGAATTCACAGCGTCGCCCATTTGCACCTTGTCCCATTCCGAAGGTGATACAGACGTTGTCGTTACATACGACCCGTCTGCGGGGCTGTATTCGATTGCCATCTCGACCGAACAGGGGTGGCCACCGTCCGACGGTTTCTCGATCCGGTTTGACGGGGCCAACCCTTTGATCATCTCGACACGCCGCCACGCGGTATCAGACCGCACATTGACCGTCACCGACACCGGTTTTGGCAATGTGTTGAACGGCCTTGCCTTTAACTTAACCGCGACCGCCTTCACGGCCACTGCCGCGACAACCGTGTCGCTGGATGGCGCCCAGGAACCGGTGGCGGACTTTAGGGCCTGCGTGACCGCGCCAAGCGTTTAGTCGCCATGTTTGCCGGCATCCCAGCCCGTCGTTTCGCGCAGCCGCTTTTCCCCGCGCGAAAGCGGTAGCTCTTCCAGGGCCGTGCCCATCGTGTCATTCCAGCGGTTCAAATACCCAAAGAGCGCGACAACCGCTGTCAGCTCGACAATCTGTTCGTGGGTCCAATGCGCGCGCAGACGTTCTCCGACCTCGGGTGTGACCATGTTTGGAACCGACGCCGCCGCATGTGCAAAGGCCAACCCGGCCTTTTCCGCATCTGAGAAATGCGGGCTGTCCTCAAAGTCGTAGACCGAGTTCAAACGCTCTTCGGATGCGCCGAACCGCTCGGACGCCAGGATCATATGCGCTTGGCAATACAAGCAACCGCTCGCAAAGCTCGCGACATATCCGACCAGGCGCTTAAACTCTGGGGTGACGTGGCCATAGTTCTCCATCACCGCCATATTCAAATCGGTGTAGGCTTTGGCGATTTCCGGGCGCCGCGACATGGTGAGGATCGAGTTCGGAACCCCGCCCAGCGTTCCTTGAAAAAACTGCACATGATCCCGCAAAGGACCTTCAAGATCGTCTTCTGTCAGCGGTGGAATAAGTGGCATGTCGGTGTCTCCCCCTTTTGGCAAAAACGCTAGGTGGGAATGATCACCGTCTCAACACACGTTTTACGTTACCAGTGCCGCGTGCCGGGTCCGCCCTTGATCATGCCTTGCAAATTGGGTGTGACCCATCCGCCGTAAAAGTCGCCGGGCTGAGCCGTCGCTTGCGCCGATCCGACCCAAGCACTGTCCAGGCGCGACACATAAAAAGCCAGGTGGCTTTTGATGGTATGGAACCTTGGCGTCGGCGCCTCATAGCTCCAGGCAATTTTGTCAAAGGTTTTGCCCGCGACGCTTAGAGACCAATACTTTGCCCGACCCTTCCATTCGCAAAAGCTGCTCCCCTCCGCCGGGATAACTTCCGCTTTCAACGCGTCTCTTGGCACGTAGTAGGTTGGCGCATGGTGGGTCTCTAACACGCGCCAAGCCGTGTCGGTGTTTAAAATCACTTCCCCAGCCAAAACGATCCTGATCGTTTGAGGAACCGGCTCCAAAGCAGGCGGCCTAGGGTAGTCTTGAACATTTTCAGGGTGCAAATCCATGCCCGACAAATAGTGCAGGATCGCACCCGGAAAAGGGGTTAAAGGTCCATCCGAACGGTCGCGCTGATTGTGCCGCGCAGGGGCTCTGACCACGTGTATTGAAACTGATCCCGGTCAGGTCCGATCTGCGTATCTGCATAACCGGCAGAGAACTTGATGACGTTGCTAACACTGCGCAAGCGACCCAAGACCTGATACCCATCGACAGACACCACACGCCCCTCAAACGGCAACCGCTTGTCCGTCTCAATGGTCCAGGTGCTCGCAGCAGACGCTTCGGTGTGCAGCACCCGCAGGGGGTTTTCGGCTGGCTCATCGACGTTGTGGAACGAGTTGCCCCAGACATAGACGTTCCGATGCTTGGACTTGTCCAAATCCGCATAGGTGTCGTCGACCCGTTCCGCGCGCGTGATGGTGCCGTTGATGCTGCGGAACCGGTTTCCGGTCAGTGTCAGACCGCTCAGGAAATGGCCCGTGCCGTGCGGTTTGACAACCACATAGCTGAACCACGGCGCGACATCTCCCGACAGGAATGTGTTGTCGGTGATGCTAAGCGCGCTAAAGCTGAACTCGCTGTTGAACTCGGGCGATGGGTCGTGCTCGTTCGTCCATTCGACAAAGCAATTGTCGATATAGTTGTTGTTCACGATGGACGCGGAATGGGTCTTCGCCAGGATCAGACCGGCCGTTCTCACGCCGTTGGACACGCTGTCCCCTTGGAAAAAGTGGTTGCCCAAAATCAGGTTGGAGCCGCCGGCCAACAGGGCAAAGTGGCGAAACCGGGTTGCGCGGCAATTGCGGATCTTCACGTCGTTCGAGTTGCAGTTGATGGCCACGCTGACACGATCCGGCGCATTCAGCCCGTCTTCCCCCGACAGGAACTGACACCGGTCGATCTGCATCCCCTGACAGCCGCGCCCTTTGGAGGTTACGCCGCGATCCTTAGGGCGTGAGACAAAGCAATCCATCATCTGAAAGGTGAGGCCGCTATCGGCCAGCATGACGCCCGAGCTTTTGTTGTTGCACTGAAATTCAATGCCCTGCAGCCCGAACTTCGACAGGGTGTCAAAACCACTGAAATCCAGCAGGTATTTGAAACGCTTGAACGTAAAGGTCTGCGTGCCAGCGGCGTCAAAAAGAGGCAGGTTCAACGTGACTTCCTGGCGGCTGATGTCGACCGCGCGCACATAAACCTCGCGACCAACCCCGGTGCCCTCCACCAAAGCGCCAACCGGCACGTTCGCAACATTGGTGACATTCGTCAGTTTAAGCGCGTCGTTCGGGTCATATGTCGCTTGGCTGGTGACTGTGACGGTGTCCCAATTGCTGCCTTGGGCCTCGAACTGACCGTTTCGAATGACGCGTCGCGTGGCATACGTCGTCTGGTTCGGAACGGCCGCTTGCATGTCGATCGGGTCAAAGACCTTGATGATCCGTCCATTCAAGTCAAAGCTCTCATGATCCACCGTCGCCAACAGCGCTTGGAAGCCTTTCGTGAACGCCAGTGTCTCGTCCTCGAATGCCTCCATGTAGGTTTTGAAATCAAAGTTCCTGCGCAGCTGCAAAACGCGGGCGGCGGGCATGGTCACGGTGCCCTCAAACCGGATCGGTGAATCGATCGTGACGTCTTGGGCCAGATGATAAACGCCGCGTGGCACCAAAATGGTCCGACCGTCCGCATCTGTGTCCGCCGCAAGAAACGCCGCACTGTCGTCGGTCGATCCGTCGCCCTTGGCACCATAGTCGCGGACGTCCACTTGGGCGATCATGTCTCTCAGAAAGACAGAGGTGATGTCTTCGATCTCGATGTCGTCAACCCGAACGATCCCGCCGTTTGCACCGATGAGGTCTATGCCGAAACGCCCATAGACCGCTGATCCCCCCCAAACCAGATCAACGCCAGATCGATCGCCCACGCCTACGATGGCCGAAACCTCTGTGACTTTGCCATATTCCGTAAGCGCCGTCGCGGGACCTTCTTGCAGCACCCCTCCGACATTTGCCCCGCCCGCGGTTCCAGCCCAACCGGCAATGCGCACCTCGGGCAAGGCGCCAGAGACGGCTTTGACCCTGGCCGTCACGCGCAAATAGCACCCCGGCAAAATGGGGGTCTGCCCCATATAGCGTATCCGCTCGGTACTGCTGACCTTCAGGATTTCCAGGCTCGCGCCAAAGTCTTGGTCCGCAGGAACAAAGACGGCATTCGCGGCATTTGCATACGTGTCTGACCCGGGCGTGCCGTCGCCCAAAGACCAGACATTCAATCCGTCGGCAAACGAAGGCGGTGACAGGACAACACCGTCAGTGATTTCTTTGTTCATGGAAGACCCCTTTCCCGCAAGCTGTTCGGCTTTGGCTCGTGATGTGCGGGTTAGGGATGTAGTTTTGGCGGGTTAACACGCGCTGACACCAGCGCGCGCTAAAGTTCATCCAAATGCAACTCAGGCCGAAAGTTCGTCAGACTTGAGGATCTGTACGCCGTTGATTTTCCAACCATTTTCTGTCTGCAACATGCGATAGTCCAAAAGGTGTACGGCACCCTTGCCATCCGTGATCATCACCCTTTGCCACAACGATCCGGCTTGTTCCCGCAGATCCAGGAACTTCACATCCGCAGGTCGCCAGACCATCGGATACCCTTGCGAGACCATGCGACCAAAGTTTTCGGGCGTCCGAAAGATACCCTGGATGGAAGGGCTGGCATACGTAAAGGCCGTGGCAAAATCATCTGCTTTGAAAGCTTCGATCTGATCCCCGATGACGCCTTGAATTTCTGTGTCTTGAGCGGCGGCTTGGAACGTCAGTCCAAGCCAAAGTGTGAATGCGATAAGTAACGCGCGCATTGTTTTCTCCCTATTGCATAGAAAGAAGCCTAGCGCGCAGGTCGCCTCTGAAAAGGTTCAGGCTTTAACTGGCGAGGTCTCCGGCCAATGCCTGATCGATCAAGGCGATTGTCTCAGCAAGTCCATAAAGCGCGATAAAGCCCCCAAACCTCGGCCCTTGGCTTGCGCCCAGCAGCACTTCGTAAAGCGCTTTGAACCAGTCTCGCAGCGGGTCAAACTTGTCACGCCCGACGCCATAGACAACGCTTTGCAAGGCTTCGTCATCCATGTCTCCGTCATAAGAGGCCAAAGCATCGCGCAATTCGGTCAAAGCGGCGCGTTCCTGGTCTGTGGGCAAGCGATAGGCGCGGGTCGGTTTGACGAAATCGTTGAAATACCGAACAGCAAAGCCCGCCGCTTGATCCAGGCCGGGATGCGTCTCTGGGGACGCCTCAGGCGCGTACCGGCGCATAAAACCCCACAACGTGTCTTTGTCTTCGGCGCCAGAAACGCTTGCCAGGTTCAAAAGCATTGCAAAAGGCACGACCATATCAGACGTCGGCACGTCACCGCCGTGGATATGCCAAACCGGGTTGCTGGCGTCCTTTACGGGATCATTGTCCTTTGCATAGGCGCGCAGCTGTTGATGATACTCGTCCACCGCCTTTGGAATAACGTCAAAGAACAGCCGCTTTGCCGTCTTGGGCTTTTGGAACATGAAGTAAGCAAGGCTTTCCGTCGACGCATAGCTGAGCCATTCGTCAATCGAGATTCCATTGCCCGAAGACTTGGAAATCTTCTGCCCGTTTTCGTCCAAAAACAGCTCATAGCTAAAGTGTTCGGGCTTCTTGCCGCCCAAAATCTCGCAAATACGGTCATAGATCGCGGTGTTCGTGGCATGCTCTTTGCCGTACATCTCGAAATCCACACCCAGCGCAGCCCAACGGGCACCGAAATCCGGCTTCCACTGGAGCTTCACGTTTCCGCCGGTGACCGGCAGCGTCCACTCTTTGCCGTCGTCATCGTCAAAGGTGATCGTGCCATCCTGTGCGTTGACCGACTTCATCGGAACATACAAAACCCGGCCCGTTTCAGGATGGATCGGCAGAAAGATCGAATAGGTCTGTTGCCGCTCTTCGCGCAATGACTTCAACATGACTTTCATGATGTCGTCATAGCGTTCAACCGCCCGCAGCAGCACCTCGTCGAACTGGCCGCTGCGATAGAACTCGCGGGCGGAATAGAATTCGTAGTCAAAGCCGAACGTGTCCAGAAAACGCCGCAGCATGGCGTTGTTGTGATGCCCAAAGCTTTCGTGCGTGCCGAACGGGTCCGGCACATCGGTAAGCGGCATGTGCAGATACTCGGCCATCATCTCTTGCTGAGGCACGTTGCCAGGAACTTTGCGCATTCCGTCCAGGTCATCTGAAAAACAGATGAGCTTTGTGGGAATGTCGGAAATGACTTCAAAGGCGCGGCGCACCATTGTGGTCCGCAACACTTCGCCAAACGTGCCAATATGCGGCAAACCCGATGGGCCATACCCCGTCGAAAACAGCACATAGCCTTTCTCGGGCGGCGCCTTTTCATAGCGTTTGAGCACTTTGCGTGCTTCTTCAAAAGGCCACGCTTTGCTGGTCATTGCCGCGTCACGGAAATCCGACATACCAAAATGCTCCGGGTTAGCTTTAAGTCGCGCCTGCGCGCGTTTGCCGCTACCTATTGCTCCGGGGCATGGGCGTCAATAATTAGGCTTCAGTAACCCAAATCGAGGGGATCAAACGAGATGAGTGACGAAACAACTGTATTTTTGACACCGCAGGACGCGCTTGTCGCGATTATGATCGCTGTTTCGGCCTCTGACGAAGACATTCGTACAGCGGAACTTGTCAAAATCACATCGGCCGTGAATCACTTGCCGATTTTTGCCGAATTCGATGTGGATCGTTTGAACACCATCGCACAGACGGTTTTCGATCTCTTTGAGCAGGAAGAGGGGCTGGATGCGCTCTTTGGATTGGTCCGTGATGCTTTGCCCGGGCATTTGCATGAAACGGCCTACGCGCTTGCCTGCGACGTAGCTGCGGCTGATGGCACGTTAGAAGAAACCGAACTGCGGCTGTTGGAAGAGATGCGGTACGAGTTGAACATTGACCGCCTGCACGCCGCGGCGATTGAACGAGGCGCGCGGGCGCGCCACATGCGCGTCTAAGATCCATACAGCGTTCCCCAACGCTCGATCAACGCTTGTTGCATCTGTTTTGCGCGCCTGTTCCAGGGGCGCGCACCCTGTGGCGCTTCGCGATTGGCTTTGCCGATCCGAGACCGGGTCTTTTCATCCGCCGCAAAAATCGCAAAGGCCAGGTCGGTGCCATCCTCAGCCTCAACAAATCCAGCAAGGCAGGAGACAAAGTTCAGCGTTCCCGTTTTCGCCGCCACGTTCAGCGGATGATCCGGTATCGGACGGCCCCGAGTGTCTTTGATCGAGATCTTGCGCAAGATTGGTCGCAACTGACCAGCAGAATTGGCAACTTGCAGCGCTTTTGCCATCGCGCTTGCCGTCATGCGGCTTTTGCTGCCAAGCCCTGAATGATCAACGACATCAATGCCGCTGACGCCGAACCGACCTCGGGCCCATTTGTTCATCTCATTTGCAGATGCACGCAAATTTGTGACGCGCCCGACCCGTTTTTGCGTGGCACTCAAGCCCACCATTTCTGCCGTCAAATTTGTCGAATATCGCAACATATCCTTCAGGATATCCTGCAAAGGCGCGCTTTGATGGCTGGATAAAACGGTTCCGGCAGGCACCCGTTCGGTCAGCTTGGCTTGCGGCAGCACAATGCCATTGGACCGCGCCAATGTCCGAAAGACGTCGCCCGCATAAAGGCCAGGTTTGCGCACCGGCAGCCAACGCGCACCGCCTTTGCCCAAAGCCCCCCGGGCGACTGTCCAGGCGTCATGTGTGCGTTCGTCCGAATAGGTATAGATCGGCGTCCGCCGGTCGATGACGCGCATTTTGGCCATGCTTACTTCGGGGCGGTACTTTTGCGTGCGCGCATCCATTGTGACGCCATAGCCATTTTGCCCGCGCCGCCATTCAAAATGCACCCGGTTAAAGTTCAACGCGATCCCTGAAATAGCCGGGGAATAGCCCACGTGATCAGGTTGTTCGCTGGAAATCGACGTGACCCGCGGCAAGGCCCCATCCGCGACACGGAATGCCCCACGCACTTCGCGAACACCCGCCGCCTTAAGCGCTGCGGCCAGTTTGCCCAGGTCGTCTGTATCCAAAGTTGGATCGCCCCCGCCCGCAAGCACAAGATCGCCCGTCAATACACCGTTCTGAACGGGGCCGGTGGCAATCAGGCGCGTTTGAAACCGGTGTCCGGCGCCAAGGGTTTCCAGCGCATAGACCGCCGTGACAGCCTTGGTCACGCTGGCCGGTGCGATGCCGGTATCGGCGCGGTGTTCTTCAAGAATGGTTCCCGTGCGCACATCGACCACGGCAAAGCCGATCGAGGCATCAAGCCGCGCCTCGGCCAGGATATTCTCAAACCCTGGAACCGCTCGTTTGAAAAAGTCGGCAGCACGCGCCGTCGGTCTCAAAGATGCCTTTGGCGGTTGAGCAACGGCAGGAACTGCCGCACTTGCCAGAAGAGCCGTCAAAAAGTGGCGTCTTGAAAACCGATTACGCATGAGACCTGTATAATTCGAAACAACTATGCCTCAAGACACACTGTGCCGCAGGCGATCACTTATTGTTTTCTTGTGTCGTCCCATTGCCCTGCTGCCCGGATGGCCGAGGACGATTGCGCAATCATCGGGACGTTCACAAAACACCACGCCGGGGCATTCGCGCGACCCAAAAGGTGTGAGGCTTTTCCGCTCAGGCGCGCGCCACGGTAAAGCTTGGCCGCCTTGCTCATCCGGGCCGAAATCCGGTCGCCGGGACGGGCAAGAACGCCAACGGGGACAGTCTCCATGATCCATTGCCAATCTTGCCATTGGTGGAGCTGCGCCAGATTGTCGGCGCCCATCAACCACACGAACCGGACCCCCTGATACTGGCCCAGCAATCCCGCCAAAGTCTCTGCGGTAAACCGTGTGCCCATGCTGGCTTCGATGTCGGTGATCGTGACGCGCGGATCTTGCATAACCTCTGCTGCACGCGCCATGCGCACGTCCAAAGGAGCGGGGCCGCGTGTCTTTAACGGGTTTCCTGGCGAGACCAGCCACCAAACGGCGTCCAGACCAAACCGTTTCAACGCTTCTTTTGTAATGTGCACGTGACCAGCATGTGCCGGGTCAAAAGACCCGCCAAGCAACCCGATCACTTGGCCTGCGCGGGCGAATGGGCGTGTGTGAATGCCAGCCATACGTCGCCTTACGATGCACCAGATCGAATGGCCATAGTCTCAAACATCCTGCACGGGCAAAACCCTGTCGTGCAAAGCGATGCGTCCGCCTGAAACAACCCGTGCATACCAGCCTCCGTACCCCCGGATGGCTGCGTATCCCCCCGGCCCAAAGGTTTCCTCCATCCGGCTGCAAGGCGCGCAGATGCCTTCGACAAAAAGCCTGGCCGTGCCGATCTGGATGTCGCGATGTTTTAGCGACGACAAATTGATCCCGCTGATCACAAGGTTGCGGCGCAAATCCTCGGGCTTGATCGCGCTCTTGCCCAAATAGCGCGCGATCGCTGGCAAATGTTCCGCCTGCAGCAAGGTCACCGCGCGTTTGCCCCGGCGGGCATGGTCGCCGGTCAATCCCGCCTCGTCGACAAGAACGTCCGAAACGCTTTCGACTGCCGTGCGCCTTGCGGGCCGAACACCAATCCACTCGACCCGTCCGGGCTGGTGAAACCTGCCAATCATCTCTGCAAGCGATGTGACCATCGCGATCCTCCTTTAACGAGCGTTGATCTTGGGTCTTTCGCCCGTTATCTGACCGCAATCTGCCCGCTTGCTTGCACAGGATCGTACTCATGGCCGCTTATCAATATGTCTATCACATGTCTGGTGTCTCCAAGACCTATCCTGGCGGCAAAAAGACCTTTGAGAATATTCATCTGAGTTTCTTGCCCGGTGTTAAGATCGGTGTTGTCGGTGTGAACGGCGCGGGTAAATCGACCTTGATGAAAATCATGGCCGGGCTGGACAAGGATTTCTCGGGCGAGGCTTGGGCGGCCGAAGGCGCAAAGGTCGGGTACCTGCCGCAAGAGCCGCAATTGGACGAAAGCCTTAACGTCCGCGAAAACGTCATGCTGGGTGTGGCCGAGAAAAAGGCCAAGCTGGATCGGTTCAACGAGCTGGCGATGAACTATTCTGATGAGACAGCCGACGAAATGGCGACGCTTCAGGATCAGATCGACAGCGAAAATCTGTGGGACTTGGACAGTCAGATCGACGTCGCAATGGAAGCGCTGCGGTGCCCGCCCGATGACGCTGATGTGTCGACCCTGTCGGGCGGTGAAAAACGTCGGGTCGCGTTGTGCAAGCTTTTGCTCGAAGCGCCAGAGATGCTGTTGCTTGACGAACCAACAAACCACCTGGACGCCGAAACGATTGCTTGGTTGCAGCAACACCTGATCGATTACAAAGGAACGATCCTGATTGTCACCCACGATCGATACTTCCTGGATGATATCACCGGCTGGATCCTCGAACTCGATCGCGGCAAAGGCATCCCTTACGAAGGCAACTATTCAAGCTGGCTAGAGCAAAAGGCCAAACGGCTGGAACAGGAAGCGCGCGAAGACAAGTCGCGTCAGAAAACCCTTGAGCGCGAGCTTGAGTGGATGCGGCAAGGCCAAAAAGCCCGCCAAGCCAAGTCCAAGGCACGGATCAACGCCTATAACGATTTGGCGGCCCAGTCCGAACGCGAAAAGCTCGCCCGGGCGCAAATTGTCATTCCAAACGGCCCGCGCCTCGGTGGCAAGGTGATGGAAGTCACCGGCCTGCAAAAAGCAATGGGCGACAAGCTCTTGATCGAAGGGCTCGACTTTGCGCTTCCGCCCGGCGGGATCGTGGGTGTCATCGGCCCGAACGGCGCGGGCAAATCGACGCTCTTCAAGATGCTGACAGGTCAAGAACAACCCGACGAAGGCACAATCGAAATCGGGGACACAGTCACGTTGTCATACGTGGACCAATCGCGCGACGACCTCGTCGACAAAGATACTGTGTGGGAAGCGATATCAGGCGGTGCCGAAGTCATCGAACTGGGCGACGCGCAGATGAATTCGCGGGCCTATTGCTCGGCGTTCAACTTCAAGGGTGGCGATCAGCAAAAGCCGGTGAACCTGTTGTCCGGCGGCGAGCGCAACCGCGTGCACATGGCGCGCCTGCTGAAATCTGGCGGCAACGTTCTGCTGCTTGACGAACCGACCAACGATCTGGATGTCGAAACACTGCGTGCGCTCGAAGATGCTCTGGTCGATTTCGCAGGCTGCGCGGTTGTCATCAGCCACGATCGTTTCTTCCTCGACCGGATTTGTACGCACATTCTGGCCTTCGAAGGCGAAGCGCATGTTGAGTGGTTCGAGGGCAACTTCGAAGATTACGAAGAAGACAAAAAGCGCCGCCTCGGTGCCGACGCACTCGAACCAAAGCGCCTCAAGCACAAAAAGTTCACGCGCTAAGCCACTTCAATGGTGCACCTTATGGCACAGGCCGAAAAATTTCGGCCTGATTGCTTGCAGCGCGTGTCAA
This sequence comes from uncultured Rhodobacterales bacterium, assembly GCA_964649815.1. GTDB lineage: Bacteria > Pseudomonadota > Alphaproteobacteria > Rhodobacterales > Rhodobacteraceae. The sequence continues at coordinate 12,662 of CAZYQC010000022.1, forward strand.
AACACTGGAACGTGCCTGGCGGGAGGCCCGGGCATGCGGAATTTGTTGTTCAAAAGCAAAGGTGACGGCGATTTGGCTGCGCAAGGAGCCCGCTGACCATGTCCGTCATCTTGATCATCGAGCAAATCCTGAACGGTCTGCAGTTTGGCGTCATGCTCTTCCTTATGGCCGCAGGTCTGACGCTGATCTTTGGCGTCATGGGCTTGATCAACCTCGCACACGGATCGCTTTACATGATTGGCGCTTTTGCCGCCGCCGCTGTCGCGGGGGCGACGGGGTCGTTTGTGCTGGCATTGGGCGCGGCTTTGGCCGCAGCCGCCGTTGCGGGCGCCTTGGTCGAAATCCTGGTCATCAGGCGATTGTATCAAGCCGCCCATCTCGATCAGGTTCTGGCCACTTTTGCCCTGATCCTGATCTTTTCCGAGGGCACGCGCTGGGTCTTTGGGTCGTTTCCGCTGTTCCTGGATATCCCATCTTATCTGTCGGGCCCTGTGACCCTACCCGGTGGGATCCAATATCCGCTTTACCGCCTGACCCTGATCGCGATTGGGTTGCTTGTCGCTGTTGGCTTGTGGTGGCTGACCGCGCGCACACGCATTGGCATGCAAATCCGTGCAGGTGAAAACGACCGCGAAATGATCGCGGCCTTGGGTGTCGATATTTCCAAGCTTTACACACTTGTCTTCGCCCTTGGGGCGGCTTTGGCAGGCTTTGCCGGTGCGATGGTTGGCGCCATCCAATCTGTGCAAGTCGGCATGGGTGAGCCCGTGCTTATTCTTGCCTTCGTCGTCATTGTCATTGGCGGCATCGGCTCTGTGCGCGGCGCCTTTGTCGGAGCGGTTTTGGTCGGGTTGACGGACACGTTGGGCGGGGTGTTTTTGCCCGAGTTCTTCAAGCTCTTTATGGATATCGGCGCCGCTACTCAAACTGGCTCTGCCCTGGCATCGATGTCCGTTTACATCTTGATGACCATCGTTCTTATCGTGCGTCCCACCGGTCTTTTCGGGGCGCGCGCATGATTGCAGAGCGCTACATAAACCTCGCGATCCCGGCGATCTTGTTGGCGGCTGCGCTGTGGGCATTCAGCGCAGATGAGGCTTACACCATTACGCTTGCCACGCGCATTGCGATCTTGGCACTTGCCGCCGTCGGGCTGAATATCGCGCTGGGCATTGGTGGCCTGGTCAGCCTTGGGCACGCGGTTTTCTTTGGCTTGGGTGGCTATGCAATGGGTATTCTGGCCCACCACGCCCAAACCTATTCTGCGCTGGATCTGGGTTTTGTCGAAATCGCGGGCACGAAATCCATGCCGATTATCTGGCTGACGGCGGTCTTTTTCTCTGCCCTTGCTGCGTATCTCATCGGTCTTCTGACCCTGCGGACCAGCGGTGTTTACTTTATCATGATCACCTTGGCCTTTGGCCAAATGTTCTATTACTTCGCCATTTCCTGGAGCGCCTATGGCGGCGAAGACGGCCTCTCGATCTATGTTCGCAACGGGTTTCCCGGCCTGAACACGCTTGTGCCGTTCCATTTCTTTGCGATTTGTTTTGTTCTGCTCTGCCTCGTGTTGCTGTTGCAATGGCGCTTGCGGGTTTCGCCCTTTGGCATGGCCTTGAACGCCGCCCGCCAGGTGCCCCAGCGCGTAGAGACCGTGGGTCTCAACCCTATGCGGCTCAAGCTGGTCGCGTTGGTCATCTCTGGCGCTATCACGGGTTTGGCCGGGGCGCTTTTTGCTGATCTCAACCGTTTCGTAAGCCCGACAATGTTCAGCTGGCAGCTTTCCGGCGAATTGATCGTGTTGATCGTGATCGGCGGTGTGGGCCGATTGATGGGCCCAGTCATTGGTGCCGCTTTGTTTGTTTTGCTGGAACATTGGCTGGGTGGTTTGACTGACTTTTGGCACGTTTGGTTGGGCGCGGTTTTGTTGGCAATCGTGCTGTTCGCGCGCGGCGGTGTCGTCGGGATATTGACCGGGAAAGAAGGCCCGCATGTCTGAAAGCGTTCTCGCCACATCCGGTTTGAAAAAGCAATTCGGCGCGCTTGTTGCGACGGACGATGTCTCGATCGATCTCAAACCAGGCGAGATACACGCGATCATCGGCCCGAACGGCGCGGGGAAATCCACGTTGATTGGCCAAATCTCTGGCGGTTTGGCACCAGATGCAGGACGTGTATTGCTGTTGGGACAAGACGTCACGCCGCTTAGCACGCAAAAGCGCGCGGCGATGGGCCTTGGGCGCACGTTCCAGATATCCGCGCTTGCGATGGAAGATACCGTTTTGGAAAACGCCTTGTTGGGTGCGCTTGGCCAATCAAGACAGCCCTGGCGGTTTTGGCGCGCGGCGGGCGCTTATCGTGACATGCGCGAACGGGCCATGACGGCGCTTGAACGGGTTGGCCTTGCAGATGCGGCCGATATGCGGACCGCCAGCCTAAGCCACGGTCAGCGCCGGCAGCTGGAGGTTGCTGTGGCGCTCACGCTTGAGCCCAAGGCATTTTTGATGGACGAACCGATGGCTGGTTTGGGCGCAGAAGGGTCCAAAGACCTGACAGCTTTCCTGGATCAACTTCGGCAAGAAGCGCCGATCTTGCTTGTGGAACACGATATGGATGCGGTTTTTGCCTTAGCGGATCGGATCAGTGTGCTGGTGTATGGACGTGTCATAGCAAGCGGCAGCGTTGACGAGATCCGAACCTCTCAGGCGGTCCAAGAGGCCTATCTGGGTGACAGCCTATGAGCCTTCTGACCGTCGAAAACCTCACTGCCTCTTACGGACCTGTGCCTGCGCTTTTTGGCGTAGATTTGCACATCGCCCAAGGTGAAGTTCTGGCCCTGATGGGACGCAACGGCATGGGCAAGACAACGACGGTCAAGGCGGTCTGTCGGATGATCCCCGCACAAGGAACGCTCAGCTTTGACGGCAACGATCTGCACCGTTTGCCCAGCCACCGTGTCGGACGTTTGGGCATTGGGCTGGTGCCCGAAGGCCGTCGGTGCTTCCGAGATTTGACCGTTTATGAAAACTTGATGGCCGCTGCACGCCCGGGGCCGTGGGACACCAAGACCGTAAGCGCGCTTTTCCCGCGCTTGCTTGAGCGCCGGGATCAAAAGGCAGCATCCTTGTCTGGAGGAGAGCAGCAAATGCTGGCCGTCGGTCGCGCTCTTATGACCAATCCGCGTCTTTTGGTTCTGGACGAAGCGACCGAGGGCCTTGCGCCCATCGTGCGCCAAGAGATCTGGTCCGCGATCCGTCGCATCAAATCAGAAACAGGAACAGCCATTCTTTTGATCGACAAATCTGTCAAAGAGCTTGCTGAAATCGCCGACCGGGCTGTCATTTTGGCGCGGGGCAAGACGGTTTGGTCGGGCGCGATGGCCGATCTCGGCTCGGACGTGACGCAGAAATACGTTGGGGTCTAAAGCGCTTTGACCAGCGGCCGTTACTGACGCGAGTGCTGCGCCTCTGCCATTCCGCGCAACAGCGCTCGGCTGTGATCATCGGCTGGAAAGAACAGCTCGACCTTTAGGTCGTCCAATGTTTCGTCGCTCACCGTGCTGAATTGGGCAATCGTTCCATAAAGCGACAGCCGCGTGTCGCCGAAACGGTAAATCGTCGGAATTGAAGGGCGGCCCGTGTCTTCGGCCTGCGCGCTGGCGAATGGCAACAGCGCCTCTATCGCTTCGTCCAGTTCGGGTACGCCGCCTGCCGCCGCACTTTCGGCCCGCAGGCGCAGCGCCGTGTAATGCGCCACCTCGGGCCAGTTTTCGACAAGCTGGGGCATCATCGGGTGTGTGAACAAATCCAAAAGGCGGGACCCTTCTGTAATTCCCAAAGGCGAAAAAAGCCTGCGCGCCGCAGAATTCAGTTTCACAACATCCCACACACGGTTCAACGCCATGCCGGGAAACGGCGCATGCCGTTCCAAGGTCCATTCGATCGCTTCGCGGATGGGGCGCATGGTCTCTTCATCCAAAGCTGTCGTGCCATAACGCGGAGCAAAGCCCGCAGCGCGCATCATTTGATTGCGTGCATCGACAGGCGCGCTGAGCACTTCGGAGAGGTGGATGATCATATCTGCACTTGGGCGAGAGCGGCCGGTTTCAAGAAAAGAGATATGGCGCGCGCTGACATCAGCCTCCAAGGCCAAGTCCATCTGGCTTAGCCGTCGTTTGTGGCGCCACTCTTTCAAGAGTTTTGAATACTGGGTCATATTGAACCTATACCCCCGAACCGCGGCCAATTCACTTACCTCCAAGGTAATTGATCGCTGCAGCCGTTCTCCGCCATCACGACATCAGTTCGAAACAGGAGAGCACTATGTCTCAACAATCTTCTTCAATGCGTCGCACCGGGGTTTTCTTGGCTGCTACGGGCGTCTTGTTTACGCTGTCTGCCCTTCCACAATTGCACTTTCTTGCGCATATCTTCCTTCAGGTGGCGTATTGGCCGATACATGATGTTCCCGCAGGTCTAAGTGTTCCCGCGCCCTTGCTTTTGGCCATTTGCGGCGGGTTGACCGTTGGGCTGGGTGGCATGGTGTGGGCCTTGGGCACGTATGTCGCGCCGCTTTCTGCAGAGGCCGCGACCAAGGTGACGTGGGTCACGGCGTGGTCATGGTTCGCGGTTGATAGCACCGGTTCCATTCTGGTCGGTGCCCCGTTCAACGTGGTGCTTAATCTCGTGTTCTTGGTCCTGATGCTGATGTCGTCCCGGTCCAAAGCCGAGGCCCAGGGCGCGCCAGCCTGACCAGCGCCCGTTTGATGATTTTGGGCCAGCGGAGAATTTTCGCTGGCTCATTGCTGAAGAAACCTTAAACGAAAGCGGTTTGATGGGCCTTGGGCCACACGCCTCAAGCTTCGATGTCGAGAACCAGAATGCCGTCAACACCCCCAACAGCATGCGCCACCAGCTGAGCGCCAAGCGCCTTATGCTCTGCATCCTCTGAATAGATCCGCAGCGCGTCCCAATCGTCAAAATCTATGACAAAGCCATGCGTGTAGCCGCGTTCCAGTTGCTCGGGGCTTTCCGAACGACCACCCACGAAATTGTTCGCCCCAGGCAGTTTCTCTGCCACCGCGCCAAGCCCTGCATAAATCTGGGAAATCGTCTCTTCGCTGGTGTCTGGGCGAAACTTTGTCAGCACAATGTGTCGGATCATCCTCTAAACCTTTGATCATATGAGCGTGCACTGCGCTGTGTCGCCGGTTCTGTGCGAAAGCGCAATCTGGTCTGTTTGTCTGGCAGCTCTCAAAAATGAATATTGACAAGTATAATGTCAATTTGACATTTATAGTGTCATGTCGATCTCTGATGAACTCTACGAAATTGTCTGGTTGTCGCGGCCCTTGATGCAAGCCGCCGAGGCGCGTGTCGAACAAGGGTTACAGTCCACCGAACTCACCGTTCGGATGCGGGCGGTGTTAGAAGTGCTTAGCAAGCATGGCGACTTGACGGTTCCTGACATTGCTTTGCGGCTCGAAATCAACCGTCAGTATGTTCAGCTCATGGTGAACGAAACCATTACC
>CAZYQC010000022.1:18291-47545 GCA_964649815.1 uncultured Rhodobacterales bacterium
AGCGATCGCCATTGATTGGCCTCACCGACAAGGGCCGCACGCTCATTTTGGACGTCATTGCCAACGAAATGCGCTTGATGGAGCGTTTGAGCGCCGGTTTCTCCCCAAAGGAGGTGAGCACCGCCTTGCGCGTCGTTCGGGGCATCACGCAAAAGCTTAGGTCAAATGACGCAGGTGATGCATGACGGCGCTTTACGGTCTCCTCGCGCTTGTTATCGGTGTTTTCCTGTGGCTCGCGAATGGTGTCCGACGCATCGGCGCGGTCTCAGTGGGCAGCCGCGTTGAAACAGGTGATGCAACAGCGCTGCTTTTGATCGATTTGCAAACCGTCTTCTGGGACGATGGGCCCTATTCTGATCAAGCCAAGTCAGAGGCGCAGGCGGTCATCGAACAAGAGGTCGCGCAAGCGAGAAAGCAGGGTGACCCTATTATTGCTGTGCGGCAAGAATGGTCTATTCCATCGACCAAAGCGATAGCGCGTTTGACGATGAAGGGTCAGGCGATAGCCGGGACACCTGGCACCGAACTTGCCGATGCCTTTGCCAACGTCAGCGACGCGACAGTGACCAAGCGCGTTCAGGACGCGTTCGAGACCAAGGCCCTCGCCCCCCTGCTAGAAGGGCGTGGTGTTGGTGCGGTGCGGATTGTGGGTCTTGATTTCAACCACTGCGTCGCGAAAACCGCTATGGCCGCGCGGAACCGCGGCTATGACGTAACGGTCGTCACCGGCGGCACGCTCGCGGCGGCTCCGACCGAGGCGATGCGCAAAACGCTGCTGCGGCGGGGTGTGCAACTGGCTTAGCCGTTTGGTATCGCCCGGTACGCCTGGCGGCCTGCGACCCATGTGCCTTGGATTGCGGGTGTGGCTTGATCCGGCCAATCCACAAGCACAAGATCCGCGCGTTTGCCAACTTCGATGGACCCACGATCATGCAATCCCATCGCCCGGGCCGGCCCATCTGAAACCAGCGACCAAAGCGCCAAACGATCGGCGCGACGGTCGCGGTCAAGCCGGTCAACGGCCGCCAGCATGGCCGGATAGTAGTAATCCGATGCCAAAACATCGCAAAACCCGTCCTCAACCATGTCTGCGGCGCTGAGCGATCCGATATGGCTGCCGCCGCGCACGGCGTTGGGGGACCCAAAGATGATCAGATCGTTGTTCGCGCGGGCGCGATGCGTTGGCCCCATCGTCATTGGAAATTCAGAAACGGTTGCTCCGATATCGTGATAGAACTGACGGGTTTCGGCTTGGGTGTCATCGTGGCTAAGCATCGGCACGCCGCGCTCACGTGCCTTTTCGGCGACCCGGCGCATCACGCCAACAACGTCTGAACGACGTTCCCAGACGTGATGAACCAGTTTCTTGTGATCCTCAAAAGCCAGCCCCGAACGCTCGGCGTGTTTCGCGAACCGCGCTTTGAAAAGCGTATCGTCAGAGGCGTCCATCACGCCAAAATCCGGGCTGTGTTCAAACAGGCGTTCCTGGATCGGCATATCGGCGGTGCGCATGGCCATCGACAGATGATCGTTAAACGCCAGCGATGGCTTTAACGGTCCATCCATTGCCCAATCCAGCGTGTCCAACGCTTCGAAGGCAAAGGTTTCCCAGCGCAATTGCACGCGGTTCTCAACCGACAGGCGCGGCGCGAGGTCACGCAAACCCTGCATCATCTCGCGACCCCGCTCAACGCTGCGCAGGCCCGGCTCAAAGCTGAGCGTAATGGAGTGATATGTGGTCGCGATCCCGTTCGCGGCCAATTGTCTGTCCGTCTCTAGGATTGCGGTTTCCATCGGGAAAAACACGCCGGGGCGAGGCATGATTTGCCGCTCAAATGCGTCGCCGTGCACATCGATCAATGCCGGCGCGAGGATCTTGCCACGTCCATCGACCACGTCGCCCTGCACCGGTCCACCGATCTCGACGATCGCGCCTTGGTCCACGGTCACTGTGGTTTCGACAATCGCGTCCGGCAGATAGACCAGCGCGCCTTCAAATGTTTGGGTCATGCAAGTTTCTCTGCCAGCATATGCCAGTGATAGCTACCCGGTTTGTCATGCTCGCGGTCTTCCAGCCAGCTGATCTCGAACCCTTGGAACAATGCCAACAACTCCGCCGCGCTGCAAAAGTAATGCGGATGCCGCTTGTCGGATTCGTTGGTGTCAAAGACCCAGGTGTTGCGGCTGATTTCGCGCCCTCCGGGCAGATTTGCGATCTCGTGCGGCAAGCGCCGTTTCGAGAGCATGGTTCCCAGGAATGTCCCACCGGGCTTGGTCACGCGCCGGATTTCCGAGATCGTGCGCAGCAAAATGTCTTCGTTGCCGTGGTAGATGACGTTCCAGCTTAGCACATGGTCAAAGGCCGCGTCTTCGAAAGGCAAAACATGCATGCGCCCCTCGACACAGGTCACTCCGGCGTCTGCGGCTTCGATTTGCGCCAAACCGTCGGGCGCGGCATCAAAGGCGGTTACGTCAAATCCGGCCGCAGCAAGGGCCAGCGCATGCCGCCCTACACCAGCGCCCAGATCCAGAACCTTTGAACCGGGCGCGAGGCCAGCCGCCCATTTGTGCACGTCTTCTTCTGCGACTGTCCACTTTTCGGCGACATCACCGGCCCAATGGGCATTCCAATGTACGTCGGCTGTATCCGTCAAATTCACCGCTGTTCTCCAATGATTTTTGTGCGGGCCCAGCCGCTGAGTTGTTCGATGACGATCACGACGATAGCGATCATCAAGATCACCGTCATGGCCGTTGGGTAATCAAAAAGATCAAAGCCGACCTTCAGTTCGATCCCGATGCCTCCGGCACCCACAAGGCCCAAGATGGTCGAGGACCGCACGGCCTTTTCCAAGGCAAAGAGCGATGTGGAAATGAACGCGGGCATCGCCGCAGGGATCGTTGCGCAGGCCACCACGTCCAGTTTTCGCGCACCCGTAGCCGACAGGCTTTCAGCCGGGCCTTTTTCGGTGCCCTCCATATCGTCTGCAAAGAAACGTCCGCAAAATCCGATGGTGTCGATGGCGATGGCCAACATCCCTGCAAAAGGGCCCAGTCCAACCGCGACAACAAAAACGAGGGCCCAAGCGATGTCAGGCACCGCGCGAATGAAACTAAGACCGGTGCGGACAATTTGATTGACCCAGGGACCGGCGATTAGACCACGCGCTGCCAAAAGGGCGATTGGGACGGAAAGGATGACACCGATCACCGCACCTGCCAGCGCGATTTGCAAGGTTTCGAGCATTTTCCAGCCCAACCGCGCCAGTACGTCAGGTTCCACATTCGGTGGAAACGCGCGTTCTACGAAGTCGGCAAAGCGCGGTGGGGACGACAAAACCTTGTCGATGGAAAATCCTGCACCGGCAAAGGACCACAGGATGATGATAACCGCCGCAGCATATCCTAGGAATGCGATGGCTGAGGGGCGCTCATACCGCAACGGCGCCGCAGTGTCAGTCATAGAGGCCTCGTAATTCTTGCGCGCTCAGGCTGTCTGCGCGGGCATCCAGCGGCATCTTTCCGTCGGCCAGCCCAAGGATCCGGTCGCCGTAATGCAGCGCATGTTCGATGTTGTGAGAGATGAAGATGACGGTCACGTTTTCCTGCCGCGCGAGCGAGAAAAAGAGATCCATCACATCTTCTCCGGCCGCTGGGTCCAGGGATGCTGTCGGCTCGTCCGCGATGAGAATTTTGGGTTGTCCAACCAGCGCGCGCGCAATGGCGACACGCTGCGATTGCCCGCCCGACAAACGGTCCGCACGGCGGCCCGCCAGATCGGCCAGCCCAACTTTTTCCAGCGCCGCCATCGCGGCGTTCCGAGACGCCGCTGGCGCGAAAGTCTGGCTCCAATGCCGAAATCCCGGGCGCTGACCCAACAGGCCGTGAACCACGTTTGACAAGACCGAGAGCCGCGGCACCAGATTGTGCTTTTGCGAGACCAATCCCATCTGGGCGCGCATGGCGCGCAGCTCGGCCAAGCTGGACTGGCCAACATTTGTTCCCAAGACGGCGACGTCGCCTGCATCCGCCTGGATCAACCCCATGACGCATCGCAGCAAGGTGGACTTGCCCGTGCCGTTGGCGCCGACGATGGCAACCGCTTCGCCCTGAGACAAACCAAACGAAACGTCAGAGAATATACGGGTGTCGCCGAAACTCTTGCCGAGGTTCGTGACACGGACATCAACAGGCAAAACCGGGGCGACGATTGACGCCCCGGTTCGTGCTGACAGAGTGTCAGCCTGTTGCTTTTCGCGAAGCTCAGTCGCCAATGAATTCATCGAATTGGGGGAAGCCAGCGTTCGAATACATGGAACGGACATAGTCATAGGCGCTGTCTTCGATCTCGACGAGGTCCATGCCGATGTACTTGTCGTTCTCTTCGTGGGCTGTGATGCCTGCAATGATCGACGCTTTGTTCGCGATGATGGCTTTTTGCACCATTTCCGCAGCCTCGGCCGGAACATGCGCGCCAACCATGATCATATCATTTGGCAAGTCACCTGAACGCGCGATCATCTTGAAGAAACCATAAGGCAGGTCGGTTTCCTTGTTGCGCACCCGCAGCCAGCTGCCTGCGTTGGAGCCCAAGGCATCTACGTCACCGGCCTTGAGTGCTTCGTGCGCGATGTTGCGGCTGGTGTGGATCTTTTCGATTTCGTTGATTGGGTCCAGTCCATAATCCGCCAACACCTGCATCGGGCAGAGCATGTTGGACGTCGAACCGATGTCACCAAAGGCAACCTTTTTGCCCTTAAGATCAGCAACCGTGTTGATACCGCTGTCGGCGCGGACAACGATCGCACAGTGATAGTCAGGACGGCCCAGACCAACGATCGGCGTTGCATTCGTCAGCTTGTTGATGACGACATACTCGGCTGGACCAGAAACAACGAAATCCACAGTTTCGCCGCGCAAAGCTTCGGCAGCGGCGGTGCGCGAGTTCACAGCAAAGAACTCAAACGTCTGTCCTGTTGCGTCTTCAAGAGCGCTTTTGAAAGGCCCCCACTCGAGCTGCAAACGCTCCATGCCTTCAACGTCTGTGACGGCCAGCTTCCATGTCTCGGCATGTGCAGCGAACGCTGTTGTCACAGCAAGCGCAACGCCAGTAACGAATGAACGGAATTTCATAGAATATCTCCCCTGGTGAAACCCGAGCGGAAAATTGGGAAGACATGTAAAAGTGGCGTGACACTTTTAAGAAGATTTTAAGTTAAGCTGTCACACGCTGGCCCGGCAGCGCGTCAAAGTTCCTTGACCAACATCGCCTCTGTTTTGCCAAGCTGGGTCGCGCGGGTGCCACGTTGGATAAAACCCGCCTTTTCGTGGAACACCAAGGACGGCACGTTTGGCGGATCAAAATCCACCTCGGCGCACACGTTGCTGCGCCCCATCGCCCGGCCATAATCGTAGGTTTTTTGGTAGAGCGCTTGGCCAATCCCCTGACCGCGTCCCTCTTGCGACACCACGATACGATCGACATAGACAAAACTGCCGACGCGATCCGTGAACCAGGCAAAGTTGTCGTTTTCGTAAGGCACCGCCATGTCCATGATCAGGATAAAACTGGTAAGCCGCGCGCCCTCTTCGGTTACAAATCCAGTGGCCCCCATGTTTAGCATGTCCATCACACGTTGGGCGTCCATCGGACTGGTCACAGCAACGACCGCTTCGTTCAGGCGCACAATCTCGTCCACATGGCTTGCCGTGATCTCTTTTATGTCCATTGCGCCTTTCCCAACCGTCTCATGCCGCGAAGGTGTTCAGAACATCTTTCGGTTCAAATGAAAACGGATAGTTTTTGCACGGGGGCGGGGTGCGGGCGCCGGGGCATCGCAACGATGCGCTAAATGGCCAAGGTGTTTGCGAAATTTGGCGCTTGTGTGAACTGATTTATAGAAGCACGCCTCAGAACATCTGATAAGGTTCTTGCAACCACCAATGTCGAGGCGTCAGCAAATGCACCAACCTACCTTGAGGTCCCAATCGCCCTAGGGACCAAGTCGTCCCGCCGACATCATCCACCATCAGACGTTCAAGCCAGAAACCCCAAAGTGCCAAAGCCCCAACAGACCTCCAAAGCGACCTCAGACTTGCAAGAGCAACTTATCGCAACGTCCGAGATACTAAAGCTCGTCGGTTCGTCCGAACAGGACGAGGGTCTGATTTTTTCGACCATTCTCGAACACAGCCGAAACTTGTGTAACGCCCCGATGGCGGGTCTTATTCTGGCTGGCCCAAGTGACACGCGTCAACGTTTGGTCGCCGAAGCGGGTCTCTTTCCGCGGGCGGTGGAGCTGTTTGAGACCGGGCAGATGAAAGTGGATCCTGACCTGTCCTATGCCGCGGCCTGTATTGTTTCAGGCAAGCTGATCGCCTGGCCTGATATGGGCGACAGCCCGCTCTATCACAAAGGCAGCCCCATCGTGCGCTCGATGGTTGATGACAGCGGAATTCGCAGTGTCCTTTTTGTGCCTTTGCTAAAAGATGAAGTTGCCATTGGCCTGATCACGCTATTTCGGACCGAGGTTGACCCCTTTTCCGACAACGAAATCGCGCTGGTTGAAACCTTTGCGGCGCAGGCGGTCATAGCCATCAACAACGCCCAGCAATTTCAGGAAATTCAAACGCGCCTTGAGCGAGAGCAAGCCTCACGCGAGATTTTGGAAGTCATCAGCCAAACCCGCGACAACGATCAACCTGTGTTCAGGGCGATCCTCGAAAATGCCAGCCGCTTGTGCCGCGCGCCTTTGGCCTTTCTCAGCCTTGCTGATCATGCGACGGGACGGGTCAGCATTCCCGCAAACCTTGGCGCGACATCTGACTTCTCGAATATTCTGACCGGCTTTGACGAAGCGATCACGCGCAACGAATTGGTTGCGGTGCGCCCGATCAATACGGGCGAGATGATCCGCCAGGATGACATAGCGGATGACCCGATTTACTACCGCGACCGCGATCCGCGCCGCGTCCAGATGGTCGAAGTCGAAGGCGCGCGATCTGTCCTGGCGCTGCCGCTTTTGAAAGATGGCGTTGGCCTTGGGGTTATCGTTTTGTACCGGCGCGAGGTGGCGCCGTTTTCAGATGACGATCTGAAACTGGTGGAAACCTTCGCCGCGCAGGCCGTCATCGCGATTGAGAACACGCGGCAATTCCGCGAGGTGCAAGCCCGAACCGCCGAAGTCGAAGAGGCGTTGGTTCGCGAACAGGCCAATGCAGAGATCTTGCAAGTGATCAGCGAGGCGACGTCTGACCTGCAGCCGGTGATCGAACTGATTGTTCGAAAATCTGCCGAGCTATGCGGCGCGAGCTTTTGCGTGTTCGACCGCTATGATGGAACGTTCACCCACTTTGCCGCTCAGTATGGCTTTCCCCCGGATCAACTGGCGGCATTGACGCCAGATGGACCCACCGTGCCGGTGGATGGGCATATCTCTTACAAAGTCATCACATCTGGCGAAGTCTCGCATTTCAAGAACGCCTCTGAGGGCGAGTATTTCGATACCGAATTTGCCAGACAGATTGGCTTTCAGCGCATGCTTGGCGTTCCGGTGCGCGCCGAGGGGCGCATATGGGGCGTCATCTCGCTTGCTTGGCCGCATACGGACCCTCCTGCCAAGACCAGCATCGAATTGGTCCAAAGCTTTGCGGCTCAGGCTGCGATCGCCATCGAAAACGCACGGCTGCTTCGGGAAACGCAGGAACGAACAGCAGAAGTCGAGGAGGCGCTGGAATATCAAACTGCGACCTCGGATGTTCTCGAGGTTATTTCGCGCTCGCCCAACGAGGTTCAGCCGGTTTTGGACGCGATCCTAAAAGTGGTGGAAGGCATCTGCCACAATCACGGGGCCTATGTGGCGCTATTGAACGAGGACACCGGTCGCTACCAGCCGCGCGCCGTTCGCCATGCCTCTGCCGAGATGCAAGAGGTTGTTCTAAGCTCGGCCTTTGATGCCGACAACAAAACCAACACAGGGCGTGTCGCGACCTCTGGCCAAACAAACTATATTCCCGATCTTGAAAACGATCCCGACTATGGCTGGCAAAGCCATGCCCGCGTCGGAAACTACAAATCCGTCGTCGGTGTTCCGCTCAACAACAAGGGCCAGACGATTGGCGTGATCTCTGCGGCACATCGCGACATAGATGCCTTTTCGCCCAAGCAGATCGCATTGCTTGAAACCTTTGCGTCGCAGGCGGTGATCGCCTTGAACAACGCCCGGCTTTTCGATGAGGTCCAGGCGCGCACCGCCGAGGTTGAAGTCGCGCTCGAGCGGCAGACCGCCACCGCAGAGGTGCTCGAAGTTATCTCGAACTCGGTCGAAGACACGCAGCCGGTTTTTGAGAAAATCCTCGACAGCTGCCAACAATTGATCGACTGCGAAGATCTCACAATCCTTACCGTGGATGAGATGGGCCTCGTCCATGTCTCGGCCGAGCGTGGTGTGAACGCAAAAAAGCTGGGCGAGGACTATGAACCTATGCCCATCGAACAAACCTTGGCGGCTGCGCCTTTGGCGCGTGGCAAGGTGATCTACACGCCGGATGCGGCCAAGGGGCCGGACACAAATCCGGTTTTGCAAAAGCTGTCGACACGTGTCGGCAATCTCTCGGCTCTTGCAGCGCCGATGCTGTGGAAGGGCAAGCCAATCGGAACCATCTTCCTTGGCCGCACATTCCGCGAAGAGGTATTGCGGCCCTTCACCGCCAGCGAGATGAGCCTTTTGGAGAGCTTTGCGGATCAAGCCGTGATCGCCATCCAGAACGCGCAACTCTTTAACGAAACGCAAACCGCCTTGGCGCGTCAAACGGCCAGCGCGGATGTGCTGCGGGTCATCAGCCAGTCGCCAGACGACACACAGCCCGTTTTCGAAGCAATTGTCGAAAGCGCGACCAAACTAGTGTCCTGTGACTTGGCGGTCGCCACTTTGGCCGATGATACGTCCTGGCGGCAAGTCGCGGTGGCAACCGACACAGGTTTGGTGAAAGACATTGGTCAAACCCAGCACCCGCTAGACCCCGAGGATAATTTTCAGTCTGCGGTCCTGATCTCGGGGAAAACGCGGCACATCGGCGATTTATCCGCCCCGGGCATGCCGCGGCTGGCTAAGAAACTGCAAAGTGAAAGCGGCTATGAGGCGTATCTTGGGGTTCCAATGATGCGCGCTGGCACCTGTCTGGGCGCCCTGACGTTTATCCGAAAAACCAAATCCCCTTTCACCGCAGAAGATATTTCGATGGCTGAGAGTTTTGCGGACCAAGCGGTGATTGCCATCGAAAACGTGCGCCTGTTCCGCGAAGCGCAAGAGGCCCGCGAAGAGGCTGAAAAGGCCAACGAGGCAAAAAGCGCATTTCTTGCGACAATGTCTCATGAAATTCGCACGCCGATGAACGCAGTGATCGGTATGAGCGGCCTGTTGATGGACACCGACCTCAATGCCGAGCAGGCGGATTATGCCGGTACGATCCGTGACAGCGGCGATGCGCTGCTTAGCATCATCAACGAGATCCTCGACTTTTCCAAGATCGAAGCCGGTCAAATGGATATCGAAAACCACCCGTTTGATTTGCGCGACTGTATCGAATCCGCGCTTGACCTGATCAGTGGACGCGCCGCCGAAAAGCAGTTGGAGCTTGCCTATCTGATGGATGACAACGTGCCTCCCGGTATCAGCGCGGATCTGACACGTTTGCGGCAAATCCTGCTGAACCTGCTGTCAAACGCGGTGAAATTCACCGAGGCAGGCGAGATCGTTGTGAATATCTCGGCAACGCCCACCGAAGGTGATCACGTGATGCTGAACGTGCATGTGCGTGACACTGGGATCGGCCTGACCGAACAGGGTATGTCGCGCCTTTTCAAATCCTTTAGCCAGGCCGACAGCTCGACGACGCGCAAATACGGCGGCACCGGGCTGGGCCTTGCGATCTCGAAACGGTTGGCCGAGCTGATGGGCGGGTCGATGTGGGCGACCAGCGACGGCGCAGATCTGGGATCGACCTTTCACTTTACCATCCGGGCCAAACCCGCCGACTTGCCGCAACGGAAAAAGCGCGACCTGATCGGCGAGCAATCGGAATTGCGTGGCAAGCGACTGCTGGTTGTTGATGACAATGCGACCAACTTGAAAGTGTTGTCTTTGCAAACCCAGAAGTGGGGAACAGAAACGACGGCTTTTGCCAACCCAGAAGACGCGCTTAAATCCATCGATGGGGGTCAACATTATGATCTGGCCATCCTCGATATGCACATGCCGCAGATGGACGGGATCGCCTTGGCCAAAGCGCTGCGTGCGCGCACTTCTGGCATGCCTCTTATCCTCTTCAGCTCGTGGGGTATCCGCGATGTTGAGACCGAGGCCGACCTTTTCGAAGCCTATCTGACCAAGCCACTGCGCCAGTCGCAACTCTTTGATACACTCATCACGCTTTTCGCGCCCAAAGCCCAAGCGGCGCCAACGCGCAAGTCGCCAGAGAAACCCAAGACCGACCCGGAGATGGCGAAACGCCACCCTTTGCGCATCCTTTTGGCCGAAGACAATTTGGTGAACCAAAAATTGGCGACGCGCCTTCTCGAACAGATGGGCTATCGCATAGATCTTGCCAGCAATGGCATCGAAGCGCTCGAAAGTGTGGCGCGGCAGACCTATGACGTGGTGCTGATGGACGTGCAAATGCCCGAGATGGACGGCCTCCAGGCGTCGCGCCAGCTCAACAAACTTTATACCAACGACCGGCCACGGATTGTCGCGATGACGGCGAATGCCATGCAAGGCGACCGCGAGATGTGCCTAGAGGCGGGTATGGACGATTACATTGCCAAACCGATCCGTGTTGATCGTTTGACAGAAGCACTTTTGCAAACGCCGCGGCGCGCGGCAAAAGGGACCTAGAATGAGCCAAGACCTGATCGATCCATCCGCCTTTGCCGAGCTGGCCGAAAGCATGGGCGAAGACTTTGCCGAGGAATTGGTGCGCACCTTTCTGAGCGATGCCGCCAACATGCTTGACCAGCTGAACGCTGCGCTGATCGACAAAGACGCGGATGCCTATCGCCGCGCGGCGCATTCCATCAAATCAAACGCGCAAACCTTTGGCGCCGGTCCACTGGCAGATGCCGCCCGCGATATCGAAGTGTCCGAGGTTTTGGACGAAACCGCCGTCAAAGCGTTGGACAGCCTTTGGCAAGAGACGTCAGTGGCGTTGGAAGGTCTGCTGCATGGCTGATCGCTCTGGGCGGCTTCTGGTCGTAGACGACAACAAAGTGAACCGCCTTTTGATGTCCCGCAGCGTCGAGCTTTTGGGGCACCACGCAACGCTGGCTGAGAACGGTCGCGAAGCAATGGTGCTGCTGTCAGAAGCATCCTTTGATGCGGTCCTGTTGGACATTGAAATGCCCGAGATGGACGGGTTCGAAGTTTTGGAGGCGATGAAAGCCGACCCTAACTTGCGCGATCTCCCGGTTATTGTGACCTCTTCTGTTGAAGGGCTTGACAATATTGTGCGCTGTATCGAATTGGGTGCCGAGGACTACATCCCAAAGCCAGTCAACAAGACGCTTCTGAAGGCCCGGCTCAATTCCAGCCTCGACAAAAAACGTCTGCAAGACGAACAAAAGCGTTTGTTGCGCCGGTTTGCGACCGAGGAAGTCGCGCAGGATTTGCAGCAATCAGGTTTTTCCATTGGTGGGCGGCGCATCACCGCTACGGTTCTTTTTTGTGACATCCGTAACTTTACGGCGATGTCCGAAGATATGCCGCCCGAGGCGACGATTGAGCTGCTCAATACCTATTACGCGCTGATGTTCGAAGCGGTCAGAAGTCACGGAGGGATCGTCAGCCTGATGGTTGGTGACGGGCTTATGGCGCTCTTCGGCGCGCCGCAGCCTCTGGACAACTCGGCCCAGGCTGCCGTTTCCGCGGCTCAGGACATGCTGTCGATGATCGATATGCTGAACCAAGAGCGCGTCGTGGAAAAAGAGCCGCCATTAAAGGTCGGCTTTGGTATCGCGACAGGTGAGGTTGTTGCAGGCTACGCAGGCACCGACAGCCGAGCGACCTACACGTGTATCGGAAAAACCGTGAACCTCGCCGCCCGACTAGAAGCGCACACAAAAACCGCGCAGTGCGATCTGCTTTTTGACAACGCGACGACCCAGCACCTTGATCCGCAATGCGATGTGATTGAGCTTGAGCCAGCGAAATTCAAAGGTTTTGCGCATGCGGTTCCTGTTTGGACTGTGCGTTCAGCGGATGACTAAAGGCCGACCTGACAGGGGCATTTTCAGGGGCACAAAAGCGCTTTCATTTCGGCCAAACTGCGATAGCCTCAGCGTATGGCAGCCGACGACATCAAATCGATGCAGCTCTATCCAAGACCCGAGCGCATCCTGAACGACCTTTCCAATCTTGGCATCTCTCCGAATGACCCTGTCTCGATCGACGTGCTGACGCAATTCGACCAATTGCATTATCACGGCACAGACGCGCTGGATGCTGCGATTGCGGCGTGTGGGATCACCGCCGGGCAAAGCGTTCTCGAAGTTGGGTCTGGGTGGGGTGGCTGCGCACGATATATTGCGCACGCTTCTGGTGCGCATGTCACAGCGATTGAGTTACAGACAGATTACCACGACGTCGCATCAGACCTGACGCGGCGGGCGGGGCTATCGGATCACGTCACGCATGTGAATTCGGACTTTCTTGATTGGTCGATGTCTGATGGGGATTACGACAAGGTGGTCAGTTGGCTTGCCCTGTTCCACATCCCCCATCGCGACACCTATCTGTCGCGCATCGCGCGTGCGCTGAAGCCAGGGGGCGCCTTGTTTGCCGAGGACCTATACCTGATTGCGGCCCCTCCAGCCGAAGAAGCCGAAGATTTTCAGCGGCACCTTTTCCCCAATTCGTTGGTCCCGCTGGATACCTACGAAGCGTCCCTCAAAAGTGCTGGGCTAGAGCTTAGGACCGCCGAAGACATGACGTCTGATTGGACGCATTTCACTCAGGATCGTCTAGAGGTTTTCCGCAAGAACCGCGCTAGCTATGAAGCGGTTCACGGGGCAGATGGTTACGCGGTAATCGAGACATTTTACACCAAGATGGCCAGCTATTTTGAGCGGGGCTTGGTTGGTGGCTTAAGGCTGCACGCCACGCGCAGCTAACAGCACAGCTATAGCGGTCTTGCGTCGAATTTCTGCACGGTCAGGCCAGCGTTTTCCAAGGCCGCGCGCGTTGCTTTGGCGATTGCAACGGCGGCGCTGCTGTCGCCATGAACGCAGATCGTGTCGATACGTGTTGGAATACGCTTGCCGCTTTCCGTGATGATCGCGCTTTCCTTGACCATTTGGACCATGCGTTCTGATGCGACCTTGGGGTCGTGGATCGTGGCACCAGGTTTCCGGCGGTCCACCAAAGTTGCATCGTCATTATAGGCGCGGTCGGCAAAAATTTCGCAGGCCGCTGCGCAGCCCAGCTCGCGCACTGCGTGTTCCTGCGCCGTGCCAGCAAGAACCATTATGATGCTGTCCGGGGCCACAGACAAAACGGCGCGATAGCACGTCAAAGCCATTTCTTTGTCCTCAGAAGCCATATTGGCGAGTGCCCCATGCAGTTTGGTATGTCGAACGGTGGCGCCCACAGCCGCCGCCATGCCCATCGCTGCGCCGACCTGATAGCGGACAAGATTGGCGAGACTGTTGTGCGGCAGGCTCATTCTGTAGCGCCCGAAACCCTGAAGATCCGCGAACCCTGGATGCGCGCCGATCCCGACGCCGCGGTCATGTGCATCCGCAATTGTCTGCGCCATCACATCGGGATCGCCGGCATGAAATCCGCACGCGATATTGGCTGAACTCACTACATCGAGAAGTGTTACGTCGTCGCCCATTTTCCACGGGCCAAAGCTCTCGCCCATGTCGGCGTTCAAATCTACGCGCTGGCTCATGTGTTGTCCTCCGACGAAAAGGTTCCCGTGGTCGCGCCACTGATCAGATTAAACGCCAAAAGATCCGGCATGTCCCGCGGATCTCGTACCAATGGCCTAAGCGTTTGGGGTAGGGCGCCTGCCTGCGCTTTGGTACGTGCCTCGATGTCTACCGCGTCGTCGATCGAGACAAACTCGAACCTCAGGGCCGCGCCGGCGGGGGCTTGCGCCACGCGGGGCAAGTCGGCCGGAATGACCGAAGCGATGCGCGGATAGCCTCCGGTGGTTTGGCATTCGCAGAGCAAGACAAAAGGCGTACCGTCGCCGGTGATCTGAATGTCGCCCGGTATGACGACCTCGGACAAAACACTTAGGCCCGCACTGCTTTGGAAACCGGGTCCGTCCTGGCGCAGCGGTACGCCCATGCGATTTCCCCGTGCGTCTCGCTTAAATTCGGTTGCCTGAAAGCGCTTAAGCTGATCGGGCGAGAAAAACTCGGTTTGCAGGCTGGGAACGACACGAATAGTGCCGCCCGAAAACCGGGGGCTTGGGTCAAATGTCTGACCGACCGAAGTTCCCGCATCCGACCCCACCATAAGGTGTTCGCCCGCGTGAACAGAGCCGCCCAAATGGGCCGCGAAATGCGTCGACCGCGATCCGAGCCGTTCATCAACCTCAACGCCCCCGCCAACATGCAGATACCCATAGCGCCCTTCGCGCGCGGCGCCGATCTTGAGTGTTGAACCGCTGGGCAGCATATGGCTGGCGTTCCAGGCGATCTGAGCCCCATCAATCGCGGCCTGCATAGCCGCCCCGGTCAGAGCGATGCGCATATCCTCGGTCGCCTCAAACTCGCCGCCCATCTCGCCCAGTTCAATCGCTGCCAAATCCTCGGACTGTCTCAGCAAGGCCGCACCTTCGCTCAGCGCGAGACGATCAACCGCGCCGCCGCGCGACAGCCCGAATGCCAAAAAGCCGGGGCGACCTGCATCCTGGATGCTCACACCTGGGGCCGCAGCGCGAACGATCAGCGCGCGGGTCACGGCAAAACCTCTGACATTGCGCCGCCATTTGGAGCGTGTGTCAGATCGGACAGGGCGTTGGCGTCGACTGGGGTGAACGCAACTTCGTCGCCCGGTTTCAGCAGAAATGGCAAGTCTTCGTCTGGGCGAAACAGGTTCACCGCGGTCTGCCCGATATGGCGCCAGCCCGTTGGGGTCGCGACCGGAAACAAGACCAACTGTCGGATCGCCAGACAAATCCCACCGGCAGGCACTTTGGCGTTTAACGATGTCATTCGGGGGATGTTCCAATCAGGCGAGAGCTCTCCCAAATAGGGCATACCTGGCGCAAAGCCGATGGTTTGCACCCGCACCCTTTGCTGGGTGATGGCAGAGATCGCCTCGGCTTCGGTCATGCCTGCAATGGCGGCGGCATCTGCAAGTTGCGGGCCAGTCTCTCCGCCAAAGGCCGCGGGGATGCGCCAAAGTCGCCGTCCCAAGGGCAGGTCGGCCATCAACCAGTCGCGGCTGGCAAGAAGTCTGTCCAACGCCTTGTGCAAAGTGGCATGCGATACGGCCAAAGGGTCAAAGCGTAGGTAGGTTGACACCAAAGAGGTCGAGCTTTCGATGACACCTTCCAAACGTTGCGCGTCAACGGCCTGACGAAAGGCTAGCGCCGCCCGATTGGCAGGCTCGCTTAGCTGGTCGCCAAAGCTGATCACAAACCCATCAAGGCCGATATTCCGAATTTTTGGCCAATCAGGTGTTTGGTTTGTCGTTGTGGACATGGCGCTTTCCTTAAACCACGACCGGTCGCGGTTAAGAGATGCGCCTCAAAACACCTTGGTGCAAGGCCAGACTGAACCCAATCGGCAAAGCGGACCGCCTCCCGCTTTCAGAGCGACCTGGCAAGGGACCGAGGGTGTCTTTGATTTGGTCACCATTCCGCCGCTGGACGGCAATGTTTGCCTTTGAGCGAGCGAGTCGTATGTCGACTTTCGCTTACTGGAATTTCACGAATATGGCGCGCGATGCGCCTTTAAGGCGGCCAAAACCACCTTTAACCCGCTTAAATTTCGGGCGTTTGCCTCTTGTTTCGACTAATTTGCGCGCGACCACCATGTTTCCGAGGCTCAAAACCTTGGGAAAATTGCCTGCCGAGACCTCGGCGCGCCACGATGGTGGTGCAGGTCGTCTAGGGTTCCGCCTCAATTCCTCCCTCGAGGGTCAGGTCCGAGAGAAGACGCTGATGCGGCAAATTCCGCGTTGGTACACGGCGGGGCAAAATCCCGGGAGAGTACTGCGAATTGGGTGAGGTCGCCTCTCTTGTTCCGCCACGACCGCCTCCTCTTTCTTCCCTTTCGGCGGGACGTGGCAAAGGGGATACCCATGCAAGTTTTACGTCATATCATGACAGGTGCAGCCGCGCTGATGATCGGAACGTCTGGCGCAGCCATCGCTCAGGAAAAGACCGACTTTCGTGTTGCCTGGTCAATCTATGTTGGCTGGATGCCTTGGGGTTATCTGGAAGAAAGCGGCATCATGGACAAATGGGCTGACAAGTACGGCATCGATGTCGAGATTGTCCAAATCAACGATTACGTCGAATCCATCAACCAATACACCGCCGGCGCGTTTGATGGCGTGTCCGCGACCAATATGGACACGCTCTCTATCCCGTCAGGAGGTGGCGTTGACACCACTGCGCTGATCGTTGGGGATTTCTCCAACGGCAATGATGCAGTCATCATCAAAGGCGACGGCGATCTGAAATCGCTTGCTGGCAAACCGGTCAATCTGGTGGAGCTGTCGGTGTCTCATTACCTGCTGGCGCGTGCGCTTGACAGTGTGGGCATGAAAGAAGCGGACCTTGCTTCTGTTATCAACACATCTGATGCCGACATGATCGCCGCCTTTGCAACGCCGGACGTCGAGGCCGTTGTGACCTGGAACCCTCTGGTGTCGACCATTCTTGAGGACCCAAGCGCCAAAAAGCTCTTTGATAGCGCGGACATCCCAGGCGAGATCATCGACCTGATGGTCGTGAACACAGAAACGCTCGAAGCGAACCCGGCGTTCGGCAAAGCGATGGCGGGCGCCTGGTACGAAGTCATGGGGCTTATGGCGGCCGGTGACGAAGCTGTTTTGACGTCGATGGCCGAAGCATCGGGCACGGATTTGGCGGGCTACAAGGCTCAGCTGGCCTCAACCGAGATGTTCTATGATCCCGCCGACGCGGTCAGCTTTACAAAAAGCGCCGAGCTGCCGTCGACGATGGTGAGCGTGGCCGAGTTCCTCTTTGACAAAGGCATCCTGGGCGAAGGCGCGCCATCTGCGGATTTCGTGGGCGTTGCCTATCCTGATGGTTCGGTGACCGGCGACGCGAACAACGTCAAGTTCCGGTTCGACCCGACCTACATGCAAATGGCTGCTGACGGCGGGTTGTAAATCCGCGCGAAGGGCAATCGCGATGCGTCTCATCAACCGGCATCCCGAAACAGCGCTGCGCGTGGTTCTCATCGCGTTGCCCTTCGTCTTGCTGTTCATCGCTTATGCGATGGGATCGCAGGCGCGTTTGGCGGAAAACCCGTCAGACAAGCTGATGCCGTCTCCTGCGAAAATCGCGGAAACGGCGCAAAGACTTTTGACCGAGCCCGATCGGCGGTCGGAAAAGATTCTGTTCTGGCACGATACCGCTGCCAGTTTGATCCGCCTCAGCCTTGGTGTTGGAATTTCCGCAGCCTTGGCGACGGCCTTTGGGCTTTTGATTGGCCTGCTCCCGCATGTGCGGGCAACATTGGCAGGCTTTGTGGCTGTGGTTTCGATGATCCCGCCGCTTGCGGTTTTGCCCATTCTCTTCATCGTTTTTGGTCTGGGCGAACTTTCAAAAGTGGTCCTGATCGTGGTGGGCATCTTACCCTTTCTGATCCGCGATCTGTCCGCCCGCGTGATCGAGATCCCGCGCGAAATGATTGTCAAAGCCGAGACCCTGGGCGCCTCCACGTGGGTGATCGCCATCCGCGTTGCCCTGCCGCAATTGCTGCCTCGTCTGATCCAGGCCGTACGCCTGTCGCTCGGGCCTGCCTGGTTGTTTTTGATCGCCGCCGAAGCCATCGCGTCAGAACAAGGCCTCGGCTATCGCATCTTCCTCGTGAGACGCTTTCTCGCGATGGATGTCATCCTGACGTATGTCATCTGGATCACCCTTTTGGCCTTTGTCATGGACAGCATTCTGCGGTGGTTGTCGCGCAAAGCCTTCCCTTGGGCGGAGGCGTCGCTATGAGCTTTGTCACAGCCACGAATATCTTCCAGTCGTATGGCAAACGCCCAATTCTAGAGCGCGTCAATCTTGAGGTGGAAGAGGGCGAGTTCATCTCCATCGTGGGGGCTTCGGGCTGTGGCAAGTCGACGTTTCTGCGGCTGCTGCTGGCGCAAGAACGCCCCACACGCGGTGAGATCCGGGTGGCAGGGGCAGAGCCTGCAAAAGAACCCGGCCTGGACCGCGGTGTTGTCTTTCAAAGATACTCGGTCTTTCCGCACATGACTGTGCGCGAAAACATCGTCGCCGGAGAGAGCTTTCGCAGCCGCTGGGGTCGGTTCTTTGGCGGCGCGCGCGCCGCGGCGCAAAGCCGTGCGGACGCAACGCTTGCCCGGATTGGGTTGGACCATGTGGCCGACCAATATCCCGCGACCTTGTCTGGCGGCATGCAGCAACGCCTTGCCATCGGTCAGGCCTTGTCAGCCAAACCCCGCATCTTGCTGTTGGACGAACCCTTTGGCGCGCTTGATCCCGGAACGCGCCTGTCCATGCATGACTTCCTCCAGGATCTCAGGGCCGAGACGGGCATGACTGTTTTCATGGTCACGCACGACCTGGAAGAAGGCTTTAAGCTGGGCGATCGCGTCTTGGTCTTCGACAAACCCCGCTGGGATCCGACCGACCCCGAGATCATTGGCGCGACAATCACCTACGACTTCGATGCCCGTGATGGCGGCATCCCCTTCCAACGATTGCAGGAGGACACCCATGTTCTACGTCCCAACTGAGCGGACACGCTCTCATAACCCGTCGGTTCATGGCCGAACCGAGAAACGGATGCATCACCCCGACTTGACCAAACTACAAGGCTGGAAATCGATGCAGGCCGAAGCGGATATTCCAGAAGGCCGCTGGGACCAGGAACGCCGTTGGGCACTTCGGATGGGCCTGACTGGCGCCGACAGTATCGAAGACAAATCCATTCCCACGTTCGCGCGGGGCGAGCTGCCGCATTACGCGGGTATCAACACGTTTCTCAAAGCGCCCTACGCCGAAGATGTCACGGAGGTAAAAGACTATGACGCCACTGTTCTTGGGATCCCGTTTGACGGGGGGACAACCTATCGACCAGGCACGCGTTTTGGCCCACAGGGCGTCCGAAAAATCTCCGCGCTCTATACGCCTTACAATTATGAAATGGGTGTCGATCTTCGCGAGCAGATGACGCTTTGCGATGCAGGCGACGTTTTCACGATCCCCGCAAATCTGGAAAAGTCCTTTGATCAGATCTCGCGCGCGGTCAGCCATGTCTTTTCGTCAGGCTCTTTGCCGATCATGATCGGTGGCGATCATTCGATTGGCTTTCCTTGTGTGCGCGGCATCGCGGAATGCACCTCCAAGAAAATCGGTATCGTTCACTTTGACCGACACGCCGACATTCAAGAGAAAGACTTGGACGAGCGGATGCATACGACGCCTTGGTTCCATTCCACGAACCTTCCGAACGTTCCGGCCAAGAATTTGGTTCAGGTGGGCATCGGCGGTTGGCAGGTGCCCAGAGAGGCTGTCAAAGTTGCCCGCGAGCGTGAGACCAACATCATCACCATGAGTGACATGGAGAAGATGGGCATCGACAAGACCGCTGAAATGGCGCTCGAAATGGCCTGGGATGGTGTGGACATGGTCTATATGTCGTTTGACATCGACAGCATCGATTGCGGCTTTGTTCCAGGGACCGGTTGGCCCGAACCCGGTGGCTTTTTGCCACGCGAGGCGCTGGCGCTTGCCTCCAAAGTTGCCGCCGAAGGGATCTGCGGGATGGAGCTGGTAGAGGTGTCTCCTCCCTACGACACCTCTGATATCACGGCGCTGATGGGGACACGGGTCATTGTGGATGTCCTGGGTAGCCTCGTTGCGTCTGGCAACCTGGGCAAACACAAAGCCCATATCGACAAGCCCGTCACGATCCCACATGGCGAATTCGAAGGAAAGCGTTGGTCCAATGCCACATGACATCGTTAACGGCCACATCGGCCACAATCACGCCCATGACCATCTGCACAGCCACCTCAAACCCGAGGACGAGGCCGCCGAACTTCAGGTGTTGGCCGAGCAATTCATCGACGGTTTTGCGGCGGCTAAAGACAAAATGTCTTACCTGCGTCTGTCTGGTGTGCCGCTGGAACGCGAAGGTGCAGGCGATGGCGCAGCTTTGAAATTGGTTGATGTTCAGTTGACGACAGAATGGCAGGTGGGAACAGCGTCGCCCTCCTTTGGCTCCAGAGAGCTGAGCTACTTGCCTTACCCCGGCGAAATGGTGACCGAGCGGACTAACCTTGGCTTTGTCTATGTATCGATGGAACGCAAAGAGATCGTGGACCTGCGCACGTTTTTGCATGAGAAACACGCCCCGCACCATGATCACCATCATCATCACCACTACCATCATGAAACGGACACACCGTCATGAAATACGCCTTGCCTTTGCTCTTTCTTGCCGGACCAGCCTTTGCGCATCATGAGGCTATCGTTGCGACAGCATTGCCCAGCATGTTGCCCTGGCTGATGGTTCTTGCAGGCGGCGCGGCCGCGCTTTGGCACAATTGGCGACGCCACAAATAACCCTGCCGGTCGAAGAGGTTTGGTACCGCGCCAAGCAATCCTAGCCGTGGTTTTGGCGGATCACTGAACCGGACGTTCATCCGATCTATAGCGCCGACATCCACCTGGATCTGGGGCGCGACGCGGACCTCTTGATCTACAGCGGCATGGGTGTCGCCCCGCTTGGCCCCTTTCTTAAAGGGCTCCGGCCTGATCCCGGCAAACGCTTGATTTGCCTTACCACGCACACCCACGTGGACCATATCGGTGCGGTCCACGAATTTGACGAACGTTTGGTGCATCAGATCGAAGCGCCCCGGCTTGCGTCGCCCGCACCCTATGCGCTGCGCCCCAACGGTGTCTCAGAGGCATTTCGCGATCTGTTTCGCACCTTTGGCCATGAAGAGCTTTGGCCTCTGCTGATCAACGCGCTGCCGCATGCGGACGACGATATCGACGGCTATGTTCTGCGTGGGGTGCCTGCGACCGGACTGATCAACAACGGCGACGTCATCGACCTTGGCGCGCGGCAAAGACTGTCGCCTCGCTGTTATCAACGACTTGCCAGACGCATCCGCATGTCAGTCGCTGGACCCGGCGTCGTTTTAAGGACAGACAGTCGCCTGACGACATTTGAAAAGATCCCCATGACGCTAACCGACGCAAACCCGAATACAAAAGACCGCGTTCTGATTGGCGTGGCTCTTATGTTGGGCTTTTGCCTGACCGCGCCTCTTTTGGACGTGGCCGCAAAACTGGCATCCGCAACAGTGCCGGTCGGTCAGATCACCGCAGCGCGCTTTGTCGTCCAGTGCTTTTTGATGGCCCCGTTCATCCTGATTATGCGCTTGTCTTTGCGCATACCGTCCGGTCAGCGGATGGCCCTCGTTGCACGCGCCTTGCTTTTGCTCTTCGCGACCTTCTGCTTTATCGCCGCGATCCGCGTTATGCCCTTGGCTGACGCTTTGGCGATCGTGTTTGTGGCCCCATTCATCGTCCTGCTGGTCGGCAAATTCTATCTGAGCGAAGATGTGGGCCCACGCCGCGTTGGCGCTGCCCTTGTCGGGTTCGTCGGAGTTCTGTTTGTTATCCAACCCAGCTTTGCGGCGTTCGGCCTTGTTGCGTTTATTCCACTTGGAACGGCGGTCGCCTTTGCATTCTACATCTTGCTGACACGAGGCCTGTCACGGCGCATGCACCCCGTCGCCTTGCAGTTTCACACCGGGTTGATCGCGGCCATGTTCTGCATTCCTGTTCTTTTCATAGCCTCTGGGTCTGGGTCGGATCTTTTTGATCCCGTCTGGCCCAGCAACATTGCCTGGATATGGCTTTTGTCGGCTGGGTTCTTTGCGACGCTCAGCCATATCATGATGACCTACGCACTTTCTTTTGCCCCCTCGGCGACCCTCGCCCCTTTGCAATATTTCGAACTGCCCGTGGCGACCTTATTTGCGTATCTCGTGTTCAACGAATTCCCTGACGCGCTCAGCCTGGTCGGAATTGCAGTGATCATTGGCGCGGGCCTTTACATGATCCACCGAGAGCGTGTCGCAGCCAAGCAACTCGTCACTGCGCGCGCAGCGCCGCCGGTTTGACTAGAGCCAATGGCCGACAAAG
The DNA here is from genome assembly GCA_964649815.1 of uncultured Rhodobacterales bacterium. Lineage (GTDB taxonomy): Bacteria > Pseudomonadota > Alphaproteobacteria > Rhodobacterales > Rhodobacteraceae. Next base: position 40,696 of record CAZYQC010000022.1, read on the forward strand.
CACAACGACGCACCAGCCATTGCGCAACACGCTTATATCGAACGTCTTGAAAACAGTGGTGAGCCGTGCAGGATTCGAACCTGCGACCCACTGATTAAAAGTCAGTTGCTCTACCAACTGAGCTAACGGCCCACTGAGCCGCCGACTTAGAACGACACTTTCAAGCGGTCAAGTGCAATCGCGCCGCGGATGCCAAGTTTCGTCAGACTGCTGCTGGATAATGAAATAAAGGCTCTCTATATGGCTGCGCATGACTGCAAATCGCGCAAATGATCTGGCATTTATGAAAATGCATGGCCTCGGCAATGACTTTGTCGTGCTCGATGCGCGTGTGGAGCCGGTCCAAATGACTGCGCGACTCGCTCAGGCGATTGGGGACAGGCACCGGGGCGTGGGCTTTGACCAGCTGGCCGTCATCACGCAGGAAGCCAATGCGCCGCATCTGACGTTTTACAACGCAGATGGCTCGACCGCTGCGGCATGCGGCAACGCAACGCGCTGTATTGCGCGCCACATCATGAATGAGACGGGCGCCACGTCCCTGGCGCTGACGACGGAACGCGGCGTATTGCAGGCCGTTTCGACCGACGATGGTCAGGTGTCGGTCAACATGGGTCAACCGCAGCTCGGATGGGACGAAATCCCGTTGGCCGGGTCGATGGATACGCTCGAACTGCCCATCGACGGAGCGCCCACAGCGACCGGCATGGGCAATCCGCATTGCACGTTCTTTGTCGATGATGTGTCCAGCATCGACCTGGAGGCGTTCGGCCCTGTGCACGAACATCACGCCCTGTTCCCTGAGCGTACCAATGTCCAAGTGGTTGAGGTCGCCGGGCCAGATCACCTGAGAATGCGTGTCTGGGAACGTGGCGTGGGGACGACGCTGGCATCGGGATCGTCGTCCTGTGCCGTTGCCGTTGCTGCGCACCGGCGTGGGTTCACCAGCCGAAAGGTGCAGATCGATCTCGATGGTGGAACGCTCTTTATTGATTGGCGTGATGATGGTGTCTGGATGACAGGCCCTACGATGCACGTCTTCTCCGGCACGTTCACCGCAGATTTTTTGGCCAGCTTGTCGTGACCGCGCCCCGTTTCACGACATTGGGTTGCCGCCTCAACGCCTATGAGACCGAGGCGATGAAACGGATGGCCGAAGGCGCCGGTTTGCAAAACGCGCAGATCGTCAACACCTGTGCCGTCACAGCCGAGGCTGTGCGCAAGGCCAAACAAGATATCCGCCGCCTGCGCCGCGAGAATCCGGGCGCCAAAATTATCGTCACGGGCTGTGCTGCGCAGACCGAACCTCAGACCTTTGCCGATATGCCCGAGGTCGACACCGTCATTGGCAATACAGAAAAGATGGAGCCGCGCACCTGGGGCGCGTTGGCCGGTGACTTTGGAACCGAGCCGGTCATGGTTGACGACATCATGTCCGTCAAAGAAACCGCCGGGCATCTGATCGATGGCTTTGGCACCCGGTCTCGGGCCTATGTCCAGGTGCAAAACGGCTGCGATCATCGGTGTACGTTTTGCATTATTCCCTATGGCCGCGGAAACTCGCGCTCTGTTCCGGCGGGCGTTGTTGTCGATCAGATCAAGCGCCTTGTGGATACCGGCTATAACGAAGTTGTCCTGACCGGTGTCGATATGACCTCGTGGGGGGCAGACCTGCCTGCGAGCCCGCGTTTGGGCGATCTTGTGCTGCGCATTCTCAAATTGGTGCCGGATTTGCCGCGCTTGCGGATTTCGTCCATCGACTCGATCGAGGTGGATGACGCTTTGATGCAAGCCATTGCGACAGAGCCACGGTTGATGCCGCATTTGCATTTGTCGCTGCAACATGGGGATGACCTGATCCTAAAGCGCATGAAGCGCCGTCACCTACGGGATGACGCGATCCGTTTTGCGGAAGAGGCGCGCAAGATGCGGCCAGACATGACCTTTGGGGCTGATATCATCGCTGGCTTTCCAACGGAGACAGATGCGCATTTCGAAAACGCGTGCGCGCTTGTCACGGAATGCGACCTTACCTGGCTGCATGTTTTCCCATATTCGCCGCGCGCCGGAACGCCTGCTGCGCGGATGCCGCAGGTGGATGGCCGCACGATCAAGGCCCGCGCCAAAACGCTCAGAGAGATCGGCGCCACCCAAGTCCAGCGCCATTTGGCACAGCAAGGCGGCAAAACCCACCGCGTCTTGATGGAAAGCCCGGTTATGGGCCGGACCGAACAATTCGCCGAAGTCACATTCGCGGCGTCGCAGCCGGTTGGTCAGATCGTCTCTGCCAAAGTGTCGGGCAGCAGGGGCAACCAGCTGACGGCATAGCAGGCTTGTAAAACCCGCAAGCTATCCCTATTTGATCGCCTCAGGGTGCGGATCCCTGCCGCTCGCAGGCGTTGCCAAGGTGAAATCCGCGTTTCCAATCTACCTTCCGCGATCTGCGCCGGGTGGAAATGCGAGCCTCCATACCAACAAGCGCCTCAAGATCGAGGATCAAAACATGACACAGACATTGCCAACCCGAACTGCGCTCAAGGCGCAGGCAAAGGCACTTCGCGCGACGTCCACGTCGGCGGGGCATCCCATGACGCATTCTATGGCTCTGGAGACGTTGGCGCACAGCCACGGGTTCAGAGACTGGAACGCCCTGTCGGCGGCTGCGCCCGCGACACAGCCAAAGTCCATCGACCATCTGCATATCGGGGCAGAGGTGCATGGCCGTTACCTGGGCCATCCCTTCACTGGACGGGTGCTTGGCTTGCAACAACGCTCAGGCGGGCAGCACACGATTGTCACGGTGCAATTCGACAAGGCCATCGATGTGGTTGCGTCTGACAAGTTTTCGTCTTTGCGCCGCCGGGTAAAGGCGACGTTGGACAAATCGGGCGTCAGTCCGCAACACACGTCAGACGGAACGCCGCATATGGTGCTGCAGTCCTGGTAAGACATCGAACGCCCCGATCTTGGATTGGGGCGTTTTCTTTTGGGCCCAAGTGTTGCCGAAATGTTTAGGCAAGCCCGCGGATAGACCCGCGCCCATATCCCCGCTACAGTAAAGCCCAAGTTGAAAGGTCTGCCATGTCTACGTCAAACCTCCCCAAGACGGGTTTTCTTGCAGAAGCGAGCGCGGCGCTCTTGTCCATGCTGGACGAGTTGGCGACCGAGATCACGCTCGACAAAGGGGAAACCCTGTTCGAATTGGGTGACGAAGGCGACGCCTTGTTTGCCATCGTGGAAGGCGCTGTGGAATTTTCCACCTATTCCATCGACGGGCGCCGGCTTGGCCTCGAAATTATGCGCGCGGGCGAGCTCTTTGGCGAAATCGCTCTGTTCGATCCCGGCGAAAGAACGGCGAACGCCTCTGCGCTTGAGCCGACACGTCTGCGCAAAGTCAAAAACGGAGACGTTCTGGCCGCCATTAAAGACCAGCCTGACCTCGTTATCGACATCATCGCTTTGGCGGGTCAGCGGATGCGCTGGATGAACCGGCAGCTTAGCGAACAAGTGTTCTTGCCGATGCCTGTGCGGTTGGCCCGCAAGATCCTGCATCTGACGCGGGACGACACGTCTTCCGAACCAATGCTGTCGCTGTCTCAGTCTGAATTGGCCGAGTTTATTGGCGCCACGCGCGAGGCTGTGTCCAAAACAATCTCGCAATGGAAAAAGCAAGACGTCATTCACAGCACCCGCGGCGGCCTCAAGGTGTTGGACAAGCGGGCGATGGAAATCATCGCTGAATTCGAAGAAATTTAAGAAATTTCGCAATCTGTGGTCTGGTTCACAGACCGCCCTGCGTTTTGCCTGCATGTTGCTCTCACAGGGCAGAGGTCCTGTTCAACGAAAGGCAAAACGATGACCAGAACTGCATCATACATTGTAGACACTTGCTCTGCCTTTTCCTCCACCGCGGCCCAGATTGGATCGTGGATGGCAGAAGAGGCGCGTCAATTTCAGGCGACGCAAGCGCTGGTCAACTCCCGTGGAGCCATATGAAGCGACTGACTTTTTTCATCTGACCTTTTTAACGCGCTCTGCCCCGGCCCCCTACGCCGGGGCAATTTCGTTTCTGGGGCTGCAATATGGCGATCGGTGGAAACCCGCCTATCGAAATAACGGAAATTTCCTTGTGTGTCCTAGTTCACAGAACGACTCACCCAACCATGACAGAACGCTACCTATCGGAATGCTCCGTGTTCATTGACTGGTATTGCTTATGCGTTTGGCAGCTGATCTGAGTTCTATCTCGAAACCCGACTCGGGTTCTGTGCGCGAAAGCTTACAGTCGAAACCGTCCAACCATATGAACGCGCGCCTCCGTGATTTCAGTACGCAACCTGTGTCAGGCGTCACATGATGTACTGACGATTACATTCAAACCCATTTGATCTCTATCTGCCCCGGCCCGTCCCTACCGCCGGGGCAATTTTTTTGGGCGGGTCAAAACGCTGATCGCCTGGACCGGCGTTCTTGTGTGATCTGGTTCACATAAGATGCTGAAAATAAACGAAAAAAATCTGGAAATATGGCTTTTGTGTGGCGCGGTTCACAGAATCGCGGCGGTTTATCTGTCAAATTGTCTTTAACAGCCAATCAAACGCCCAACAGGGCCACGGACAAGGAAAGAGACAAACCAATGAAACCGAACATCGCAGCCAACAGTCGCTACCCAAGAATGCGGTTCGCGCGTGATCTGGTGTTCTGGTTCGTCGAGAACGACCGCCGGTATCGCGCGATGCAAGACATCGTAGAAACCGAACGCCGTTAATTCGATCTCCGAATTCTCCCCAAAGTCATTTTAGCACGATCTGCCCCGGCGCGTTCATCGCGCCGGGGAAATTTTTTGCCAGACACGAAAAAGCCCGCAACCATCTGGCTGCGGGCTTACATAGTCTTGGGCTGTCGGGTGCGATTACTTTTCTTTGTACCGCGCTTTGACAGGTGCCCAGATGCGCTTGTTGGTCAGATACAGCAGAACCGACAAAACCGTCAGGAAGATCACGCCAACAAAGCCAGCTTGCTTGCGGGCCATCATCTTTGGCTCAGCAGTCCACATCAGGAACGCTGATACGTCTTTGGACAGCTCGTAGATGTCCGTGCTGTGGCCGTCTGCAAACTCAACATCGTCGCCGTATAGCGGTGGCGCCATAGCGATCCAGCCGCCTGGGAAGGCTTTGTTTTCGTACAGAATCGCGCCGGCTTCTTCCTTTTCTTCACCGGTGTAACCGGTCAGCAGGGATGCGATGTACTCTGGTCCGCCCATGCCTTTAAAGAACTGGTTGATGCCCAGACCGTACGGGCCGTGAAAGCCCGCTCGTGCCTTTGCCATCATGCTCAGGTCTGGTGCATTTTCCAAAGCAGAGCCTGGGAAATGGTCTGTCGGGCGCGCTGTGCGGAAATCGTCCAGCTCGGGGTCAAAGACTTCGTAGAACTCGGCATAAGCGCGCACCTGATTTTCAGGCAAATGCGGGCCACCTTTGTCGGACAAAGTGCGGATCGGCACGTACTGAAGCCCGTGACAGCCAGCGCAAATCTCGGTGTAGATTTGCAGGCCACGCTGCAGCTGGTTTTCGTCGTACTTGCCAAACGGACCTTCGAACGAGAATTCAAAGTCTTCGACATATCCGGCGGCACCCGCGGCAAATGCCCCAGTCGCCATACCAAGCGAGACAGCAACGCTTAGAACTAATTTGCGAAACATTCCTGTCTCTCCTTATTCGGCTGGCTGCGCGGCGGCAGAGCCGTCAGACGAGCCGGATTTCTTAACCTTGGCGGCAAAGTCTTCTTCGATCGTGCCAGGGGCTGCGTCAGGCTTTTCGATGACGCCAAGCAGCGGAAGCAAGATGAGGAAGTAGGCGAACCAATAGGTCGATCCCAACAACGCGATGTATGGATAGATGCCTTCGGCTGGCATCGCGCCCGCCCACATCAGAACGAAGAAGTCGATGACCAACAGGGCGAACCACCACTTGAACATCGGGCGATAGCGGCCAGAGCGGACAGAAGATGTGTCCAACCAAGGTGCCAGCGCCATCACCGCGATCGCGCCAAACATCGCCAGAACACCAAAGAATTTGGCGTCGATGATGCCGCCCGTGATCCAGCTGGCCGCGATAACGACCCAAACGTCGCCGTCAAAGGCCCGCAGGATCGCGTAGAATGGCAAGAAGTACCATTCCGGCACGATGCGCGCAGGCGTCGCAAGCGCGTTGGCTTCGATGTAGTTGTCTGGGTGGCCCAGGTAGTTTGGCATAAAGCCAACCACTGCAAAGAACACCACCAGGATAACCGCCAGAGCAAAGAGGTCTTTGATCACAAAGTACGGCCAGAATGGCAGGGTGTCTTTTTCGGCTTCTTCCTTGGACGTGCGGCGCACTTCAACACCCGTTGGGTTGTTGTTGCCTGTCGTGTGGAAGGCCCAGATGTGCAGGATGACAAGACCAGCGATCAGGAAGGGCAGCAGGTAGTGCAAGCTGAAGAACCGGTTCAGCGTTGCGTTGTCCACCGCTGGTCCACCCAACAGCCATGTCTGAATGCCTTCGCCGATGAACGGGATCGCACCAAAGAGGCCGGTGATAACGGTCGCACCCCAGAAGGACATCTGCCCCCAAGGCAGAACGTATCCCATAAAGGCCGTTGCCATCATCAGCAGGTAGATCAGCATGCCGATGATCCACGTGATCTCGCGCGGCGCCTTGTAAGAGCCATAGTAGAGGCCCCGGAAAATGTGCGCGTAAACCGCCACAAAAAACAGCGAAGCGCCATTCATGTGCAGATAGCGGATCATATGGCCGCCTTCGACGTTGCGCATGATGTGCTCAACCGACGCAAAGGCCAGGTCAACATGCGG
>CAZYQC010000023.1:0-45670 GCA_964649815.1 uncultured Rhodobacterales bacterium
AACATTGCAGCCCCTACCGGACGTGCCTACACGGGGAAAGACCCATTTGTCTATTATTTGCTCAAAATCGACCGGAAACAGTCTGTGAACCTAGCTTTAACAGTTCTCGAAATCGTCGCGCCGGTGTTTTTGCTCGCCGCCTTTGGTTTTGCATGGGTCAAACTGGGAAACGAATATCGCATCAACTTTATCACGCGCCTCGCGATGAGCGTTGGTGTGCCTTGCCTGATCTTTGTTTCGCTTATGCAGGCCGAGATCGACAGATCGGCCCTGGCGACGCTCTCGTTTGCGACTGTGGCGACCTATGCGGTTATCACCGTCGTGATGTGGGGGCTGGTTGCTGTGACAGGGTTGCACCGACGCACTTACCTGGCCCCGATCATCTTTGCCAACACCGGCAATTTGGGGCTGCCTTTGGCGTTTTTTGCCTTTGGCCAAGTCGGTCTGAACTATGCCATCGTTGCCTTTGCCATCATGGCCATCTGGTCGTTTACCTTTGGCATTTGGCTGGTTGCCGGCGAAGGGGCCTGGAACAAGGTCGTGCGCGAGCCGTTGGTTTGGGCCACGCTGCTGGGGGCGCTGTTTTTGTGGCAAGGATGGGAAACGCCCAGTTTTCTGACCAACACGCTCGAACTTTTTGGCCAGCTTGGCATTCCACTGATGCTGATCACATTGGGCGTTGCGGTCGCGCGGTTAACGCCGTCGGGCATCGGCAAGGCCGTGGTCCTATCGGCCGTCAAGCTCGCTTTATGCGCCGGGATCGCGTGGATCATCGGCCGCGCTTTTGAGCTTGAACCGATTGCTTTTGGCGTGCTCGTCTTGCAGGCGGCAACGCCAGTTGCGGTCACATCCTATCTGTTGGCGGAAAAGTACGGCGCCGACGCAGAAGCGGTCGCGGGCCTGGTTGTTGTGTCCACTTTGATGGCAGTCGGCGGTTTACCACTCATCTTAGCCACGCTTTTGTGACACAAGCCGGTTTTTCTTGGCGTTCAAATCGCGTACACTGGGAAAAACAAAATACAACATAAGCGAGAGGCAGATGAGCAAAATCTTTCGCGCAATGATACTTCTGTTGCTGGCCGCAAGCTGCGGCGGCACCTCTGGAAATGCGCCCAGAGATTTGGACAATGCCTGTCGCATTGTTCGGGAAAAGCCGGAATACCTGCGCGCCTTTCGGGCGACAGAACGCCGTTGGGGCGTGCCCGTTCACGTGCAAATGGCCACGATCTATCAGGAAAGCAAATTCGTAAAGGACGCGCGCCCGCCGTTTCGGTATTGGGCCGGTGTCATCCCTATGGGGCGTCAATCAAGCGCTTTGGGTTATGCCCAAGCTCTTGACGGCACCTGGGACGAATACAGAGGCGATCAGGGTCGATGGAACGCGCGCCGCGACCGTATCCGCGACGCCAGCGATTTCATGGGCTGGTACATGAACCAGACAGTCGAACGCAACGGCGTTGCTTTGTCGGACGCGCGCAACCAATACCTTGCTTATCACGAAGGGCATACCGGCTTTAGCCGCGGGTCCTATCGCTCAAAAAGCTGGCTGGTTCGCGTCGCCGGAGAGGTCGACGCAAGAGCGGATATGTACGAACAGCAATTGCAGGGGTGTCGCCGTCGCTGGAGTTAATCCAGCTTTTGACCCGGCGCACCCACGTCAAAAAGCGCGTTGGCCAGTCGGCCGCCGATTTGCATATCCCCAAGGATCACGGTGGTCGACCCGCCGCCAGCATCGTTCACAACCCACTGCCGCAGCTCGATCGGTTCAGAGGTGAATTTGAGCTGTAGGTTCCCGTATTCTGGATTTTCAGGATCTTGTGCCGTCACGATTGTGGCGGTTCCATCAAACTCATGCCCAACAACCATTTCCGCGCGCCCCAGATCCACCTCGCGAGCGAGGATGATCGACAAAGGGGTGCGTCGCAGGGGGTACGTCTCAGGGGGTTGGTTCGACTTTTTGTCGTCAATCACCACCGCGCCCGAGCCTGCAATCACCAAAGCAGAGTCAGGTGGATTATATTCAAAACGCATGCGACCGGGGCGCTTGATGTACACTTTGCCGGTGCTGATCGATCCATCGTCATTGATCTGCGTAAAGTCACCCTCGGCGGTTTTGAGATCGTTTAGATAGGCCGAAATCTCTGCCAGCGGCAGCTTTTCCGCCCAAAGCGGAGCGGCAGAGGCCGCCGTGGTCATCAGTGCCAGAACCAACGCACGCATCATGAATACCTTTTGACTGCTCGTCTCACTTACATAGGCAGCGACATTTCGAACGTCGAGACTGCGCGAGACCTCTGGCGGAATTCAACCAAAAGAGCGATTGCTATCCAATAACGGCTTGTTGTTTTTGGTGTGCCGCCACAAAAGCCTGGCGCGCTTTTTGCCATCAGGCGCAAAGCGCGCCAATTCCGCCTGAGCGGTGATGGCATCAAGGTCGGGGAACAGCTCTTGCAATTCTTGCCGCGCATCGGCGGGCAAAGCCAAAAGAGCCATAGGCCCGCAAAAGAAGCTCTCGGTCGGGGCACCTTCGGCAAAAAGGATGTGATGCCCCTCAAGGATCACGTGGCAGTAACAGACCGAAGCGACGTCTTCTGCAACGCTCACGCCTGGCACCGTCAACAGCTTTTTGGCGGGGACCAACACTTCGGAATGGCCGAACATTTTCTCGGCAACGCGCGAGGCTATGAACATGCGATGTTGTGGTGACACCAAGAGGTCCGTTCTTGGAACATCCCGGCCCAACGCCCCTTTTGCAATTCGGATCGGACGCAACTTGGGGCGCGATTGCAGATCGTGCGCGGACAGACGACGCGAGATGAGCATTTGAACGGGCTGTAGACCAGCATCCAGGGTTTGAACCAGATCGCCAGGTTTGAGTGTTTCGACTGCGCATGATCCCTCCGCCGTCAAAACCTGCGTCCCGGCGGCAAGGCAGGCGACGTAGTCCTCATATTGGTTGTTTTTCTGGTGCGACGTCCGCTCGCGATCAAAGGTGTAACTTACCCCGCCTTGCAGCGGGACGGTGGAAACCAAACCATCCACCGCACCTTGTTGATAGCCGTCTCCGCCAAAATGCAGGGAGGTGACGCGATGATCAGAGGATGTGTTGATCAAGTCGTACGCGGTGTTGATCGACGTGCCAGCACTGATCGCATTGCCGTCGATCACAACGTCATTGGTCACGACCTGGTTGCCGTCCACTTCATCAAAAACGCTATCGTTGTCGGTGACTTCAACCAACGTCGGTTGAGCGCCTGGAACAAGGGTTAGCGTGAAATTCGGCGTCCCGGCGGCCGCGGCGCCGACCTCGTTCGGAAGACCACCGACAAAATCGGACGGGCTGTAGATATACAAAAACGGCATAGCGAACCTGCTCTCCAATCCCGAAGGCCGCAGGGGCGATCGGAGCCTCGTTACTCAGTCACTCCGCCGCACACCGCTACCCGTGCGCGGCGCGTCAATTACTGCTCTGGCACAAGCACTTCGCGTTTGCCCACATGATTGGCAGCGCTGACGACGCCTTCGTCTTCCATCTGCTCAACCAGCCGCGCGGCTTTGTTGTAGCCGATAGAAAGTTTACGTTGGATGTACGACGTCGAACACTTGCGGTCCTGGATGACAATCGCGACGGCCTGATCGTAAAGCGCGTCGCCGCTGTCGGTGTTTCCGCCAGTGTTGAGGCCCAGAACCGCGTCAATATCGCTTTCGCGATCCTCTGCAGGCCCTTCGACAACGCCGGCCACATAATCTGGCGCGCCAAAGCCTTTCAGATGTGACACGACCTCTTCAACTTCCTCGTCGCTCACAAAAGGCGCGTGGCAGCGCGTGATCTTTGCACCACCAGCCATGTAAAGCATGTCGCCCATGCCCAAGAGCTGCTCGGCGCCCATTTCGCCAAGGATGGTGCGGCTGTCGATCTTTGACGTCACCTGGAAGGAAATACGTGTCGGGAAGTTCGCCTTGATTGTCCCCGTTATGACGTCCACCGACGGACGCTGTGTCGCCATGATCAAGTGAATGCCCGACGCCCGCGCCATTTGCGCCAGACGCTGAATGCAAGCTTCGATTTCCTTGCCTGCCACCATCATCAGGTCTGCCATTTCATCGACGATCACGACGATATAGGGCAAAGCCACTGGCTGAATTTCTTCTGTTTCAAAAATTGGCTCGCCGGTTTCGTCGTCAAACCCGGTTTGAACCGTGCGCGAGAACATCTCGTCTCGGGCCAAGGCTTCGCGCACGCGACCGTTATAGCCTTCGATGTTGCGCACGCCCATCTTGGACATCTTGCGATAGCGTTCTTCCATTTCGCCCACGACCCATTTCAAGGCGACAACGGCCTTTTTAGGGTCGGTTACAACCGGCGACAAAAGATGTGGGATGCCGTCATAGACGCTCAGTTCCAGCATCTTGGGGTCGATCATGATCAGGCGGCATTCCTCGGGCGTCAGTTTGTACAACAGCGACAAGATCATGGTGTTGATCGCGACAGACTTACCCGAACCGGTTGTCCCCGCGATCAGCAGGTGGGGCATCTTGGACAGGTTGGCAACGACCGAGTCGCCGCCGATATCTTTGCCCAACGCAAGCGGCAGGCGCATGTTGCTGTCGCCAAAATCCCGGCTCGACAGGATTTCGCGCAGAACCACCTTTTCACGGTTTTCGTTCGGCAGCTCGATGCCAATCACGGACCGCCCAGGCACAGTAGACACGCGCGCAGACAAAGCCGCCATCGAGCGTGCGATATCATCTGCGAGCCCGATAACGCGGCTCGCCTTTAGGCCGGGTGCTGGCTCAAGCTCGTACATTGTCACCACAGGACCCGGACGCACCGAGACGATCTCGCCCTTCACGCCATAATCATCGAGCACGTTTTCCAACATGCGCGCATTTTCTTCCAAGGCCTCGTCGCTGAGGTGGTGGCGCTGGATCGATGTAGGGTTTTCCAAAAGATTGAGGGGTGGCAACTCAAAACCGGGGTGGGTTTCTTCAAAGCTCAGCGATGGCTGCGCCTCGGCTTGGGCTTGGCGCGAAGGTTGCACCGGCTTGCGCGCAGGCTGTTGAACAACTTTGCGCGGCTCTTGAACTGGGATCGCCTCGCGCTGTTGCGGTTGCTCAACGGCCAAATCCAAGCTGGTCTCAACCGGCATGGGCGGAGCGACAGGCGCCTTGAGCGGAGGTTCCGCGCGCAACGATGGCGCTGCGGGTTGGGCTGTCAAAGGTGGCTCTGGCGGCAAGCCTGCCGCAGGTGTTTGCACGATCAACGGATCGGGACCGCGACCCAAGCCGCGCGTCAACGGTTTATCCTCTGGCACCCGCGACAACGGCGGGACCGCGCGCGCACGCATCTTTACGGCATCCGCAATTTTCGATCGGATGCGATCCGCGTCGTCGTTGACCGGCTCGATGAACTCGGGCGCAGGTTCGGGTTGCTCGACCGGCGCTTCGGCACGCTTGATCAACGCTGGCATGCGTCCCAGCAAGCTGGGTTTGGCAGGCGGAACATCCTCTGCCGCAATGTCGGGTGTTTCCTCGATCACGGGGTCTTCTTCGTACCAGACCGCTTCGTCTTGCATCGCGGCCTTGCGTTCAGCCTGACGCGCCTGCATCGCACGTGCGGCCTGTACCGCTTCGCTGGCGCCGCGTCCCAAAAGGCTCAGGATCGTGGCGTAGAGCATGATCAATCCCATCCCCATGAAACGCACAAGTCGCGCCACTTCGAACCGGGTAAAGCCCAGGACAAAAGCCCCAACCACGACAATTGCAGCCCCCATCAGAAGGGACATCGCTTTGATCGCAAAGCTCGACCCGACCGGAACAAGCGTCAGAATAGCGCCCATGATGGTGTCGCCAAAAAGACCGCCCAAGCCAAATGCATGCGTCGCCAGCCATGCTTCGCCAGGCTGCAAGGTGGCGGCATAAATTGACCCAAGCGCCACAGCAATCGGCGCAAAGATAACCCGTGACAACGCCCGGTCCGCCCCAAGATGCAGCATAAACCGCAGGCCCCACACCAACAGCAGCGACGCAATGCCCCAAGCACCTTTGCCGACGATCATAAAGAGCGGCGCAGCAATCGCCGCTCCAATCTGGCCAGTCCAGTTCTGAACAGGCGCATCCGTGGACACCATCCAATTCGGATCGTCCGGCGTGTAGCTCCCAATCATGGCCGCAGCGAGCAAACCAGCGACAATCAGAGCAATCCCCAAAAGCTCTTTTCCGCGACGTTCCAATGCCGCTTGCATGTTGTGATCGAACAACGGATCACGTCGTGCTTGATATGCCATACCCTGGTTCCCTCGCCCTTATGCTTGGAACAATGTGGTGCGCATGGCCTTAAGGCCTTGCACCATCTGTTCTTTTGGGGCCACCATTGCGACCCGAATGTAGTTTTCCCCAGGATTCATACCATCGACCTCGCGGGCCAAATACGCGCCTGGCAGGACGCGCACGCCGGTCTCTTTCCACAATGTCAGCGCCGCCGCCTCTCCGTCAGGCACCTTTAGCCAAAGGAAAAAGCCGGCTTCGGGCGATGTATAGGACGGCAGATCACCCAAGATCTGATCTGCGAGATCGTATTTCTCGGCATAAAGCGCGCGGTTCTCGACGACATGCGCCTCATCGCGCCAAAGCGCAGCCGACGCGGCCTGGATCGGACCGGGTATTGGCGTGCCTGCATAGGTGCGCAGCGTCTTGATCCGAGAGATACTCTCATCTCCGCCCGCCACAAAGCCAGACCGCAACCCCGGCAGGTTTGACCGCTTGGACAAGGAATGAAAGGCAACGACCCGTTCAGGGTTGATGCCCATATCCCGTGCGACTTGCAGTGCGCCGGGAGGCGGCGTGTCTTTGTAAATCTCTGAATAGCACTCGTCGGCGAACACCTTGAAATCATACTTTTCGGCAAGCTCAAACAAGGTCTGCCAATACGCTTGGTCCGCCACCGCACCCTGCGGATTTGCTGGCGAGCAGATGTAGACCGCAACAGTGCGCGCCAAAACCGCCGGATCCACATTCGCGTAATCTGGCAGGTGTCCTGTCTCTTCTGTCGCTGGAACGAGGATGCTCTCAGCCTCAATCGAAATCGCGGCGAGCATGTAGACCTGATAGAACGGATTGGGCAAAAGAACCGCCGCGCGCTGGCCGTTCTTTTCGCTGGGGCACAGCGCCATCGTGACGTTGTACAATCCTTCCCGCGTGCCGTTTAACGGCATAATGTTTTTGTCAGCAGCCAACGACACGCCGTACCGACGCTCGAGCCAATCGCGGATAGATCCGCGCAGCTCGTCCGTCCCATCATTGGCGGGGTAGTTGTTGAACAGCGCCGCATTCTCGGCGATGACATCCGTCACCCAAGGTGGAAACGCATGTTTAGGCTCGCCAATCGTCATATGAATGACGTCGCCACCTGGCGCATGGTCATCCAAAAGAGCGCGCAAACGCGGGAATGCATAAGCCGGGAGGGTCGAAAACCGCTCTGGGTAAGTCATCACTACTGCCTCAAGTCGAGATCATTATCGTCTCGTTGGGCCTAGGTTACCCCAGCGGTGGCCGCGCCGTCTAGAAAAACCCGAGCGTTTCTTGCAGGTTGTGGCTTTTCCGACTCTGAGCGTCAGCTCAACGCCTCTTCGGCCGCGACACCCAACCGCAATAGTGCTTCTTCCTTGTGCGGAGCGCCCAACAGCATCACGCCACAACTCGGCACGCCAGTTGGCAAGGTGAGGGCGCAAAGCCCCATCAAATTGGCAACGCGCGTGTTTCGCAAAGCAAGCAGGTTCTCGGTCTTGTAATAGTCACCATCGGTTTTCAAGCGTTCCAAATTCGGCGGAAGAATAGGAGCAGTTGGCGCCAAAACGGCATCATATGCGGCGGTGGCATCCATCCATTGCGCCCGCACTTTCCGCACCAAAGCCCAGGCAGCAACATAGTCAGGCGCGGAAAAGTTCTGGCCCGCACGAAAACGTTCCAGAATTTCAGCGAACATCGCATCTGGATTGGCCTCGATCACATCCCGCCACAGACCATATGCCTCGCCCGGGAACAGCGCCCCCATGATGGCGGGGTTTGTCACAATCTCCAAAAGGCCAGGGACCTTGATCCGCTCAACCCTTGCGCCGCCTTGCTCTAGACGTTGCACAGCGCTTTCAAAGGCCGCGGCGGGCGCCCCTCGCAAATCGTCGAGCACTTGGGTTTCCAAAACGGCCAATCGGCGCCCTTTCAGCGAAGCACCCCGCAGGTCGGCCACGCGCCCACCTTCGAGAGCGGCCAAAAGATGCGCCGCATCTTCGACCGTTTTGGTCAACGGACCAATCGTGTCGAATTCCAAACAGAGCGGCACAACGCCGGTCGCGTCCACGCGCCCTTCGGTTGTTTTTAACCCAACCAAGTCATTCCAAGCGGCTGGAACACGAACGGAACCGCCGGTGTCGGAACCGATCGCGCCCGGCGCCAGCCCATAGGCCACCGATGTGGCCGCCCCAGAAGACGACCCGCCCGGAACGGCCTCTGGGTCGTTCACATTTGGCGGTGTCGCGGTAGAGGGGTTGTACCCCAACCCCGAAAAGGCCAGCTCGGTCATGTGGGTTTTGCCAACGCAAACCAATCCCATTGCCGTGGCGTTCTTGACCACAACAGCATCCTTGTCCGGCACGCGACCTTTCAGCAAATGAGACCCCGCCTCGGTCGCCACACCAGCCGTGTCGCAAAGGTCTTTCCAACTGATTGGAACGCCATCGAGCAAACTGCGTCGCTGTCCGGTTTGGGCGCGGGCGCGCGCGGCCAATGCCTCTGCGCGAGCACGATCTGGCGTCAGACAAGTGTATATCTGCGGCGTAAGCGCATGCGCATCACACGTCTCAAGCACCGCATCTGCCAATTCAACCGGATCGACCGCCCCGTCGCCAATTGCGCGCCCCAAATCACAGGCGTTTTTTGTCTGCCAATCCATGATGTTCCTCGGCTGGTCTGCTGATTTCGCAACGGTAGCGACCGTCCGGCGCATGGACAATCCCTGGCGCCCCCTCATATTGCCCCGCATGACTGGTCAAACCGACATTACAATCATCGGCGGCGGATTAACGGGCCCCCTTCTTGCATTGGCATTGGCCAAAAGCGGGTTCAGCGTCTGTGTCATTGACCAGATCGCAGAAAAAGTCCGATCTAACGCCGGGTTTGACGGGCGGGCCTATGCGGTCGCGCTCAGTTCCTGTCGATTGTTGACGGCACTCGACCTTTGGGAAGACCTTGCGCCAAACGCGCAGCCGATTTTGGACATCAAAGTGACCGATGGGCATGCGGGCCAGGGGCCATCTCCGTTTTTCATGCATTTCGATCATGCGGAGCTCGAAGAAGGCCCGATGGGGCATATGATCGAAGATCGCCACCTGCGCCGCGCTTTGTTGGACCGTTTGGCCGCTGATCCCAGAATTCAGACACTGGAAAAGGTCAGCGTCACCTCTCAAACCATAGCCGAAAATGGCATCACGGTTGGCCTGAACGACGGCACAAACATCGCGAGCACGGTTGTGGTCGGAGCAGACGGCCGTGGGTCTGGCACAGCCAAACGCGCTGGCATTTCGCGCACTGGCTGGGGCTATGGGCAAAGCGCTTTGGTCTGCGCGATTGAACATAAGCGGCCGCACAGCGGCGTTGCCCACCAGTTTTTCATGCCACCAGGTCCATTGGCGATCTTACCCCTCAAGGGAAATCGGTCCGCAATCGTTTGGTCCGAAAACAAAGAACAAGCGGCAGCCATTCATGCGTTGCCGGACGCTAACTATATCCGCGTGCTGCAGCCCCGGTTCGGCTCTTTCCTGGGGAATATCACGCTTGCTGGTAAGCGCTGGACGTATCCTCTGTCTCTGTCGCTTGCGCATAGCTTGGTCGCCGACCGCGTGGCGCTTGTCGGCGATTCCGCGCATGGGGTTCATCCCATCGCGGGCCAAGGGCTGAATGCGGGCATGCGCGATATTGCGGCTTTGGCCCAAATCCTAGCCGAGGCCAAAGCGCGTGGTGAAGATGTAGGCTCAGAGGTCGTGTTGAAGCGCTACGAAGAATGGCGGCGCTTTGACAATACGGCCCTTGCCTTGGCGACCGACACGTTCAACCGTCTCTTTTCCAACGACAATCCACTGCTACGATTTGGTCGGGACGTGGGCATGGGCGTTGTCCAAGCGATCCCCGCGTTGCGCCGCGGGTTTATGCGCGAAGCTGCGGGGCTTACCGGTGACATCCCAAAGCTCATGCAATAGGCGCGCCTGTCAGTCCAGCTTGCGCGCCTCATCGACCAGCATGATCGGAATGCCGTTGCGGATAGGATAGGCAAGCTTGCCCGCCTCTGACACCAGCTCTTGACGCTCTGCATCATAGCGCAGGGTTTGTTGCGTCTCGGGGCAAACCAACGCTTCTAGCATGTGGCGCTCGGCCTCACCCGTCATTGCAACAACTCCCCCTCTGTTCCGCCACGCAAGGCAAATTCGATTAACGTCACCAAGGTTTCCCGCCGCGTGCTTAGGCTCGGCGCTTCTAGCAAGGCTTGCTTATCCTCGGGCTCGAAATCCAGCATCATCGACAACGAGTTGATAAGCAACTCATCATCCGCGTCTTTCAAAGTGTCCCAATCCGCCGAGAGACCTTTGGACTGGAAATAGCGGCCCAAAAGGTCCATGAACTCTGCCCGCGTGAACGAGCTGTCCGTTTCCGTTTTGCCAAGATCGCGGTCAAACCCCTCCCAGGACACGTCACAGCGTCGATAGGGTGTGAAACCGGCAACCTCTGACTGCACGCGAAACCGGGAAATCCCCGTCAGCGTAATGAGGTACCGGCTGTCTTCAGTCTCGGAGAACTGCGTGACACGTCCGGCGCAGCCAATCGTGTGAAGACCTGTGCCAGACCGGCCCGGAACCTCATTCGGCTGCACCATCCCGATCAAACGACCCGGCGTTTTAAGCGCGTCATCCAACATCTGCAGGTAACGCGGCTCAAAAATGTGCAATGGCAATCGCGCGCGGGGCAAAAGCAGGGCCCCCGGCAATGGGAAAATCGCAATCGTATCGGGAAGGTCGGCGGCACTGATCATGGTAGGCAAGTAGACCGCAAGCGCCCTCAGGCAAATATGATCGAGCTGAGTTTGCGACGTCCGTTCAAAACAACCGGATCGTTGGGCTTGAGCGAGTCGAAAATCGTAAACAGCTGCGCCTTGGCCGCGCCGTCATTCCACTCTTGGTCTTTGCGGAACAAATCCAAAAGCGCCTCAACCGCCCCTTCGGCATCGCCGTTTGCATGCAACGCCTGGGCCAGGTCGAAATGCGCCTGCAAGTCGCTGGGGTCCGCTTCAACCTGCGCCTTAAGCTCCGCGACCGGCCCTGCATCAGCGGCCTGACGCGCGAGCTGTAGCTGTGCGGCTGCGGCCTCAAGCTCGGGGCTCGCTGAGATCTCTGCCGCAGCACCGTTCAACACAGCTTCGGCCTGATCAAGATCGCCCATCGCGATATGCGCCCGGACGAGGCCACCGTAAGCGCCCGCATGATTGGCATCTTCGCCCAGAATCGCAGCAAAAGTCTGCGCCGCATCGACGACAGCCCCCTCCGCCAGCATTTCCTCGGCCGCGGCAACAGCCTCATCCAGGCCGCCGCCCGGCGATTGACCACCTGCCGCTTCGATAACGCGATCCACAAAGGCTTTGATCTCGGATTGCGGCAGCGCGCCCTGAAATGCGTCAACAGGCTGGCCCTTGAAGAACGCATAAACCGTGGGGATCGACTGAATACGCAGCTGACCCGCCAGCATCTGCGCCTCGTCAACGTTGATCTTGACCATCTTCACCGCGCCTTTCGCTGCGGTGACGGCGTCTTCGAGCATTGGGCCAAGCGTCTTGCAAGGTCCGCACCAAGGCGCCCAGAAATCAACGATCACTGGCGTCGTATCCGACGTTTCGATGACGTCCGCCATAAAGCTGGCTTCGCTGCTGTCTTTGATCAGATCCGCCGGGACGTTCGCGGCCTCTGCGCCGAATTCAAGCATTCCATATTCCTTCGCGTTGCGCGTTTGGGCTTATATGCGTCGTGCAGGCCGAAAATTCAAAGGTCGAAAGTGGCAAAAACCGGCGCGTGGTCACTTGGTTTTTCCCAACCGCGCACATCCCGCAATATCCGACTGCTGTGCGACGCGCTCGCAATGTCGGGCGTTGCCCACACATGATCCAAACGCCGGCCCTTGTCTGCAGCCGCCCAATCGGGACTGCGATAGGACCACCACGAATACAGCTGACCCTCGGGGATGTCTTTGCGCGTGACGTCAACCCAGCGTCCGGCCTCTTGCGTCTCGGCCAAATGCTCGACCTCGATCGGAGTGTGGCTGACCACTTTCAAAAGCTGCTTGTGGTTCCAAACATCGTCTTCGCGCGGCGCAATATTCAAATCGCCGACCAGGATCGCCTTTTGCGGCGCCTCGGCACGAAACCAATCCCGCATATCATTCAGATAGCGCAGTTTTTGGTCGAATTTTTCGTTCTTTTCCCGGTCTGGAACGTCGCCGCCCGCGGGCACATAAAAGTTGTGAACGACCACACCGTTGGGAAGCCGCGCAGCCACGTGGCGCGCATGTCCAAGGTCCGCAAAGTCCTTATCACCCAGATCTTCAAGCGGCATCTTCGACAGGATCGCAACGCCGTTGTAGCCTTTCTGCCCACGGGCAACCATGTGCGGATACCCAAGTGCCGCGAACCCCTCCAACGGGATCTTGTCCACGGGGCTTTTGCATTCCTGCAAACACAAGACGTCGGGCGCTTCGTCGGACAAGAGCCGCTCAACAATGGGCGCCCTCAGCCGCACAGAATTGATGTTCCACGTTGCAAGGCTAAAAGGCATCGGACAGTCCCACGTAAACGAACCTTGGCATCCTTACGCGGTGGGCTCTCAAATAACCACCCGTTTCAGCCCAACAAATCCCAATTCACCGGGCAAAAAAATACCGGGCACAAAGGCCCGGCAAGTCCAACAGGGAGGTGCATGTCATTGCCCGGACATACACGGGTATCTGGGACATAGTCGCTCAATCCAATACGACCAGAGGGCCTTTACAAATTAACGAGAAATTCACGCGACAAGACGGTAGCCACCGCTTTCGGTTACCAACAAACGGGCGTTCGACGGATCAGGCTCGATCTTTTGGCGCAGACGATAAATGTGCGTTTCCAACGTGTGCGTCGTCACACCGGCGTTGTATCCCCACACTTCGTGCAACAAAACATCCCGCTGCACGACACCATCGGTCGAGCGGTACAAGAACTTGAGGATGTTGGTTTCTTTTTCGGTCAGGCGAATCTTGCGATCATCTTCGGTGACCAACATCTTCATGGCCGGTTTGAACGTGTAGGGTCCAAGAGTGAACACGGCGTCCTCAGACTGTTCGTGCTGGCGCAGCTGTGCGCGAATGCGGGCCAAAAGCACAGGGAATTTGAAGGGTTTCGTGACATAGTCATTCGCGCCCGCGTCCAGACCCAGGATCGTGTCGGCATCGCTGTCATGACCCGTCAACATCAGGATCGGCGACTTGACCCCCTGCTTGCGCAAAACGCGGCAGAGCTCACGCCCATCTGTGTCAGGCAAACCAACGTCAAGGATGACAAGGTCGTAGATGGCCTCTTTGGCCCGGTCGATCGCTTCGTGACCATTGCCTGCCTCAAAGACATCAAAGTCTTCGGTCATAACCAATTGCTCAGAGAGCGCCTCGCGCAGATCTTCATCATCGTCGACCAGCAGAATTTTCTTGAGTTGCGCCATCGTTCGGGTCCTCGCCTTTGCTTGTCACAGACATGCGATCCACATTGAATAAGAGCAAGATTTACGACATTCGTCTCACGCCCATGTGTCAAACGCAGCGGAAATGTTTCAATTTACAACCGTTTCGCCTATGTGCAGCTCGTATTCTTTCAAAGGCCAGACATGAATTTCTCCCCCACCCCGCAGGAAATGATCGCCCGCGCACGGGCCGATTTGCGCATGGGGGCGGCGATTGTTCTTGTGGATTCGGCGGGCCAAGGGTCTTTGGTGATGGCCGCCGAGACAATGCAGGAAAGCCGCTGGAAACTCTTGCAAGGCGCGCAACACAGCCCAGTTTTGGCGATCACCCGGTGGCGCGCATCAACGCTCAAAGCGCGCGCATATGACGGTGATCTTGCCCGTGTGCGTATTCCGTCTGACGTAAACCTCGCTTGGGTGCGCGCCATCAGCGATCCTGCGGACGATTTGATCACACCGATGAAAGGCCCGCTGATCTCAGAGCGAGAGGGCTTCGCCACTGCGCATCGCGTGGCGTTGACATTGTGCAAGGCCGCGCGGCTTTTGCCAGCGGCGGTGGTTATGCCTGTCGAAAATCCGCTTGAGATGGCGCGCAGTCAATGGCTGACGCTGCTGCGGTTGGATCAGGTTCTGCCGCATTTGAATGACCGAAGCCCGTTGGAAAACATTGTCCATGCGCGTCTGCCACTCACCGTGTCCGAGGCCGGGCGGCTACATGTTTTTCGCCCCGAAGATGGTGGAGAAGAGCATTATGCCGTCGAAATCGGCAAGCCACTGCGCGGTGCGCCGGTCTTGTGCCGGTTGCATTCGGCTTGCTTTACCGGCGACCTTCTGGGCAGCCTGAAATGCGATTGCGGCCCACAGCTGCGCGGTGCTTTGGCGCAGATGGGCGAAGAACAATCCGGCATTCTTCTTTATCTCAATCAAGAAGGGCGCGGCATTGGCCTGGCCAACAAAATGCGCGCCTATGCACTGCAAGACCAGGGCTTTGATACGGTGGACGCAAACCACCGACTTGGGTTCGAAGATGATGAACGCGACTTTCGGCTGGGCTCAGACATCCTGCGTGCGCTGGGATTTTCCGCTGTTCGGCTTTTAACAAACAACCCGGCCAAAGTGTCCATGATGGAAGCCTCTGGCATTGAAGTCGCCGAACGCGTGCCGCTGCGCGTAGGGGAAACCCTCCAAAACAAAGGCTATCTGGCCACCAAAGCCGCCAAAAGTGGCCACCTCTTGTGACACAGTTTCGAGCCACCGATATGGTTGTCACCCCCTCGGGCCTTCGGTTCTTGGGGCGGACGTTTCCCTGCAGCATAGGAAAAGGCGGCGTTTCAACCCGCAAGGCCGAAGGCGACGGCGCCACGCCTGCAGGTGTGCATCGCATCATTGGCATGTTGTATCGACCCGACCGGATGGCGCGCCCTGCGTCCTGGGCCTTGCCAATCGGGCCAAGTGATCTTTGGTCAGACGACGTGACCGACCCCGACTACAACATGATGGTCCGCAAACCGCACGGTTACACGCACGAGGCGCTCAAGCGCGCGGACCGATTGTACGATGTGATCCTGCTCACGGATTGGAATTGGCCCTATCCGGTAAAGGGGCGCGGCTCGGCGATCTTTCTGCACCGATGGCGGCGTCCGGGTTTTCCAACCGAAGGCTGCGTGGCCTTGGCCCCGACGCATTTGGCCTGGATTGCACCCAGGATAGAACTTGGGACGCGGCTGGTGGTGCCAGAGACCTTGGCAGAACACTAACGCTTGGGACTGAGGTTCAGCCGCCAGGAACACGTTGCCCGAAAATGGCCGAGCCGACGCGAATATGCGTCGCGCCAAGTGCGATCGCACGCTCAAAATCGCCGCTCATACCCATTGATAATCCGCTGAGGCCATTGCGTTCTGCAATCTTCGCCAAAAGGGCAAAATGCAGCGATGGCTCTTCATGCACTGGCGGGATGCACATCAACCCGACCACCGGCAAGTCCAGCGCACGACATGTTTCGACAAAACTGTCAGCCTCGAGCGGGCCAATCCCGGCCTTTTGGTCTTCGTCGCCCGTGTTCACCTGAATGAACAACGGCGGGCAGTGACCCAGCTCTTGCGCCAGACGGGCGAGCGTGTTGGCCAGCTTTGGCCGATCGACCGAGTGGATCGCATCAAAGAGACCCATCGCCTGACGCGCTTTGTTCGTTTGCAACGGGCCGATCAGATGAACGTTGATGCCGTCATACCTTTCCCGAAACTCCGGCCACTTGTCCGCAGCCTCTTGCACCCGGTTTTCGCCAAAGACGCGGTGACCTTCCTCAAGGACATGGGCCACCCTTGCGTTGGGTTGCACTTTGCTGACTGCAATCAGCTCAATCGCACCAGCGTCGCGCCCTGCGGCCTGTGCGGCTTTGGCGATGCGTTCTTGGATTTCTTGAAGTGACATGGGGCATCTTCCTTCGGCTGACCCTCTTCAACCGCAAAGACGTCCAAAAGAAAAGAGGCGGACCAAAGGCCCGCCTCAAATCGTCAAGTGACGTTCAACTTAGAAGTTGAAACGAACACCCAGGTCCGCACGGACGTTGCCGGAGGACAGGCTCGCGATACCACCGCGCAGCGATGTACCGCCGCCCATGTTGTGGTTGAAGTCGATGCCGTAGGATGTGTCTGTGAAGTAATCAGCGTCCGCGATGTAAGCTTCTACGTTTGTAGATGCGCCTACGTCAAAGCGGCCTGCGATGACCCAGTGGTCGCCGCTTACGCCGTTGTCAGCATATGCAAACGTTACGTCTGCTGGGCCGATGGAACCGCCTGCGGAAACAACAAACTCAGTGTCTGTTGCGCTGTCGGAGTCCTGTGCACCCAGAGCAACTGTCCAGTCACCGAAAGAATATGCGACGTGTGCCGCGATGCGGTCGTCTGTTTCGGAGTAGGACAGGTGTGCGGACAGAGCGCCGCCGGAGTACATAACTTCAACGCCTTCGTCGTTGGAGTTACCTGCGCCACCGGAAGAGTACGCGTCGCCACGGAAGTTGTATGCTGTGTACTCATAGCCCAGACCTGTCAGGCCGAGGTCGATTGGGTACATGCCTGGCATGGATTCCAGAGCGCCGAAGATGTTACCAACACCCAGCTCCAGACCACCGGAACGCATGAAGAAGCGAGCACCGTTGATGCCCTGTGCGTTGCCGAAGCCGCCGTTGTCGTTGCCAGCGTTACGCTGGATACGAACGCGCGCGCCGAACGAGATGCCGGAGTCGGATTCTGCTGATGCGTCGATCTGCAAGCGATAACGGTGTGTGATGGATACTTCGTCCGATGCACCTTCGTTATACAGCAAACCAAAGCGGCCGTAGCCGCCAAATGTAACGTCTGCAGCTGCCATACCCGCGGTGGCAACCAGTGCAGTCGTTGCAAAGAGAACTTTTTTCATGAGTTTTCCCTCGGTTTCATTCATAGCCCCAAACCGGGGAATCCGGTGAGGGTATGCATGGTCTTTCACCGCGAACCGGACACCTTTGCAAGCACTGCCACCCGCAGGGCAACGAAAGTCAAAAAGTTTGGTGCAGCTTTGCCACACCCCAGTCACACGTCAGGCGGAAATAAGGCAGCAGGGATTCGATTCCCTGCAAGCTCGCTTTCGACATTGCGCTTGCCCCCTCTTGGGCGGTTGGATAGACCTTTGGCAACGCAATGTGGGGTATGGCCTATGCAGGTGGCAAAGCTGATCAGAATGGGACTGGTGTTGTCTTTGGCATTGTCCGTTGCTGCGTGCGGGGGCGTGCGCTCTTTGATCCAGCCCGCGCGCGAATTGCCGCCGCAATACACGGACCCAAACAACCCCAATAATATTGACACCGAAAACACCATTTGGAACGTCCTGA
The DNA here is from genome assembly GCA_964649815.1 of uncultured Rhodobacterales bacterium. GTDB lineage: Bacteria > Pseudomonadota > Alphaproteobacteria > Rhodobacterales > Rhodobacteraceae. The sequence continues at coordinate 17,668 of CAZYQC010000023.1, forward strand.
ACCGGGACAGCGGTGAAACCGAGGTTCGCGTGAACCGGTATATCTGGGCGGCCAGCCTTGAGGTTCTCAACTTTCTTCCGGTCCAACAGATTGATTCCTTTACCGGTGTGATCGTCACCGGCTATGGCACACCACCAGGTGGCGGGCGCGCGTATCGCGCCACAATCCTGATCGATGATCCGGCGTTGGACGCACGCTCTTTGAACGTCGCGCTGCAAACGCGCAGCGGCCCAGCCGCCGCATCCACAGTGCGCGCCGTCGAAGACGCAATCCTAAATCGCGCACGCCAATTGCGGATCGCGGACAATAGGCTTTAAGAGGCTTTAAGGCTTTCCCAAAAGGCGATAACAGGTGCGCCGGGTCCGTGACCCGGCGTTTTTGCGTTCCACACCTTAATGATCCTGGATGACACCATGGCAAGTTACTCACCTTCCGACATCGAAGCGCGTTGGCAACAGGCGTGGAATGACGCAGGCATCTTCAAAGCTGAACGCTCTGAAGACAAACCAAAGTACTATGTGCTCGAGATGTTTCCCTATCCGTCCGGGCGCATCCACATTGGGCATGTGCGCAATTACACAATGGGCGATGTGATCGCGCGCTACAAACTCTCCAATGGTTTCAACGTTTTGCACCCGATGGGGTGGGACGCGTTTGGCATGCCCGCTGAAAACGCAGCGATGGCGTCTGGCGGCCATCCAAAGGACTGGACCTACAGCAACATCGCCGACATGCGTGATCAGATGAAGCCGTTGGGCCTGTCAATCGACTGGTCCCGCGAATTCGCCACATGCGATCCTGAATATTACGGCCAACAGCAGGCCCTGTTTCTGGACATGCTGGAAAAAGATCTGGTCTACCGCAAAAACGCCGTCGTGAACTGGGACCCGGTCGACATGACCGTTCTCGCAAATGAACAGGTGATCGACGGCAAAGGCTGGCGCTCGGGCGCAGAGGTCGAAAAGCGCGAACTCACACAGTGGTTCTTCAAAATCTCTGACATGGCCGAAGAATTGCTCGACGCACTTGACGGTTTGGAAAACTGGCCAGCCAAAGTGCGCTTGATGCAAGAAAACTGGATCGGCAAATCGCGTGGGATCGAACTCAAGTTTGAACGCACTGATGGCGGCGATCCAATCGTTTGTTATTCCACCCGCCCCGACACAATGCGCGGCGCAACATTCATCGCCGTATCCCCGGACCACCCGGTCGCGAAAGCGCTTGAAACCTCTCGCCCCGACCTTGCTGCCTTTATCGATGAATGCCGCAAGATGGATACGACCGAGGCCGCGATGGAAAAGGCCGAAAAGAAGGGGATCGACACCGGCATCACCGTCCGCCACCCCATTTTCGCCGACCAAGAGATGCCTGTCTGGATCGGCAACTTTGTTTTGATGGATTACGGCACCGGCGCCGTCTTTGGCTGTCCCGCCCACGATCAGCGCGATCTGGATTTTGCGCGAAAATACGACCTCGACGTCCGTTCGGCCTTTTATCTGCCAGGACAGCCGGTCGAGATCCAAGACGAAGCTTTGGTGCCCGCAAAAACAGACACAGTTTCCTACATCGACCATTTTGCAGGAATCACGGACGTCAGCAGCTATGACGGCATCGACGCCTCGATCGATTACTTCGAGGCCAAAGGTCTCGGCAAAGGTCAGGTCAAATTCCGCCTGCGTGACTGGGGCTTGTCACGCCAGCGGTACTGGGGTTGCCCGATCCCAGTGGTCCATTGCGACACATGCGGCGTTGTGCCCGAGAAGAAAGAGAACCTGCCCGTCCAGCTTCCTGATGATGTGACCTTTGATGTTCCCGGGAACCCGCTTGACCGGCACTCGACTTGGCGGAACACACCATGCCCGAAATGCGGCAAGCCCGCGTTGCGTGAAACCGACACGATGGACACATTCGTCGATTCGTCATGGTACTTTGCCCGGTTCACCGCACCTCGCGCCGAAACGCCAACGGTCAACGAAGACGCCGCCTATTGGATGAACGTGGATCAATACATCGGCGGGATCGAACATGCGATCCTGCACTTGCTCTATTCACGCTTTTTCGCGCGGGCCATGCATCAAACGGGCCACCTGCCAAAGTCAGCCTCGGAACCCTTCGACGCTCTCTTCACGCAAGGCATGGTGACCCACGAGATCTATCAAACGCGCGATGACAAGGGCCGCCCCGTTTACCATTTGCCAGAAGACATCGACCGTGAAACCAAAACCGTAAAGGCAACTGGTGAGGCGTTGGAAATTATCCCCTCTGCCAAAATGTCGAAGTCCAAGAAAAACGTGGTCGATCCAGTGACAATCATTGCCACTTATGGCGCCGACACGGCACGCTGGTTTGTCTTGTCCGACAGCCCACCCGAGCGTGATGTCGAATGGACGGCCTCAGGTGCAGAAGCCGCGTACAAACACTTGGGGCGCGTATGGTCTTTGTGCGACCGTATCGGAGCGATGGACAAAACCGCGCCGGGCCAAGGTGATGACGACCTGCTCAGAGCGATGCACAAATGCATTCACGACGTCACGATGGGCATCGAATCCTTTGGCTTCAACGCGGCCATCGCCAAGCTTTACGGCTTTACGGCGGTCCTGCAGAAATCAAAGGCCAGTCATGCGGCCCAGCGTCAGGCGATCATGACCCTGGCCCAGCTGATGTCACCCATGACCCCGCATCTGGCCGAGGACATCTGGAACCACCAAGGTGGCGACGGGCTGGTTGCCACCGCTGAATGGCCCAAAGCAGACGAGGCCATGCTCGTCGATGACACTGTTACGCTGCCGATCCAGGTAAACGGAAAACGTCGCGCGGAAATCGAGATTCCGGCGGATATGGACAAGGCAGAGGTTGAAAAGCTGGCGCTGTCACAGGAAGCTGTGGTCAGGGCGCTCGATGGTAAAGCGCCAAAGAAGGTCATTGTTGTACCTGGGCGAATTGTGAATGTGGTGGTCTAGACGCACATTTTTGGCACTGCCGATCCTTTTGGCGGCATGCGGGTTTACGCCCGTCTATGGCCCTGGCGGCTCGGGCGCTGCACTCTTGGGCACAGTCCAGGTCCAAGAGCTTAGGACCCGCGATGGCTTTTTGCTGGTTCAACGTTTGGAAGAACGCCTGGGCCGACCCACCTTGCCGGCCTACACGCTCTCACTGGACCTGAGTACGCAACAGGCCGGTTTGGCCGTCGATCCCGAAGGCGATATCGAACGGTTTGACGTGATCGGATCGGTGGCCTTTCGTTTGGAACGTATCGACGACGGCGCCATTGTGGCATCTGGCTATGTCGAGGACTTCACTGGCTATTCGGCCAGCGGCTCGACCGTGGCGACACTCTCGGCTGAAAAAGACGCCCGCGCGCGTTTGATGATCATCCTGGCGGACGAGATTGTCGTGCGTTTGCAAAGCAGTGATTTGGGCGGATGAAGCTCAACAAAGCTCAGGCCGCACACTATTTTGCCCGACCCGACACCGAAAAACTGGGCATTCTGATCTACGGCGCCGACGCAATGCGTGTGGCGCTGCGTCGCCAGGAAGTCATCGCAGGATTGGTGGGACCAAACGGAGAAGAGGAAATGCGTCTGACACGCATTCCAGCCGCCAGCCTCCGCCAAGAACCCGCCCAAATACAGGACGCGCTGAAAGCCATTGGGTTTTTCCCCGGCCCGCGCGTCGCCTTTGTCGAAGACGCAACTGAAAACCAAGCGGCCATTCTGCTGGATGCATTAGACAGCTGGGTTCCCGGCGATGCGCATCTGGTGATCACCGCCGGTCAACTCAAGCCGACATCCAAGATCAGAAAAGCGTTCGAAAGCCATCCTCAGGCCTACGCCGTCGGGATCTATGACGATCCGCCGGATCGATCCGAGATCGAGGCAATTCTGGCCAAAAATGGCCTCACCCAGCTTGACCAACCGGTCATGGCCGCCTTGCAAGATCTCGCGCGTGCGCTCGAACCCGGTGATTTTCGACAGACGCTCGAAAAGCTCGCGCTGTATAAATTCAACGATGAAACCCCCACGACCTTGGACGATGTTCAGGCCTGCGCGCCGACGTCGATCGAGGCCGAAGTCGACGACATTCTGCTTGTGGTCAGCGAAGGTCAAGCCAATCGTATCGGCCCGGTCATGGCGCGACTTCAGTCGCAAGGGGTTAACGCCGTCACGCTTTGCATCGGGGCCATGCGCCACTTTCGAACGCTGCATCGCGTGGCGCTTGATACGTCCGGCCGCCCCCAAGTCTGGGGGCCGCACCGTGACCGCATCATGGCCCAAGCCCGCAGATGGGGCCCAGCAAAACTGGAAACCGCCCTAAGCGTGCTGACCGACACCGATCTCCAGCTGAGATCGGCTGGGCAAAACGCGCCGGCCCTCGCACTGGTCGAGCGTGCCTTCATCCGCTTGGCGATGCTTGCTGCGCGCTGACCGGAGCGCCCGCCCGCACTATTCGGGCGGCGGGGCAAACATCGCCTCTATCTGAGCTTTCGTCATCTTGTGTGTGTCTTCCGCAAAGGAATAACCGTCGGGCTTTCGATCAATGTAGATCTCGCCTGTCAACGCAATGCCATCGGCCTGATCAAAGCCACCAAGACCCACGTGATACTCACCCTGCATTGGCCCAGGAGCTGTCACCCGGTACCAAAGGGACGTGCCGCACGTCTTGCAAAACGAACGTTCAGCCCAGGGCGACGACGTAAAGACGCCCACACTGTCCTCGCCTGTGATGCGCATCTGATCCGCAGACACCTTGACGCCCAGAAACACGCCGCCGGTCCACCTTCGGCACATATCACAATGGCACGCCCCCGTTTCCGAGACGCTTTCTGTAATGGTGTACTTCACCTCTCCGCATAAACATGATCCAGTGTGCGCCATATCTGTCTCCGGCATTGCTACACTCAGGAGTTTAGACCCACCGAGTGACAGTTTCCGTCAGGAGCAAAGGCAACAGTAAGGAACGCAGATGTACAAAGTCATCGGAACGGTAAAGTCGCGCGCATTTCGGGTTATGTGGATGCTCGAAGAGCTTGGTCAAAGCTATGAAATAGTCCCCGCGCCACCGGCCTCGGACCTTGCCAAGTCGTTCAACCCGCTGGGAAAGATCCCTGCATTGGTCGACGGCGACACCGTTCTAACCGACAGCGTCGCGATCATGACCTACCTTGCTGACAAACATCAAATGCTCACCGCGCCCGCGGGTACGCCTGAACGCGCAAAACAAGACGCGATGACCCTTTGGCTGGTCGATGAGATGGATGCGCTGCTTTGGACCTATACCAAGCATTCCTTCATCATCCCCGAAGGCGACCGCCTGCAAAATGTGGGTCCCGCTTTGCAAGCAGAATACACCAAGACCTGCGCACGGATCGAAGAGATGTTGGACAGCGCCTTCTTAATGGGCGACGACATCACCGTGCCTGACCTGTTGGCCGTGCATTGCATGGGCTGGGCGCATGGCGTCGGCTTCCCCCCGCTTGGCCCAAAGGGAAAGGCCTATATGAAAGCCTGCCGTGCGCGGCCTGCCTTCCGGGCGGCCGGTGCACACGCGACTTAAGCCGCCAATGCAAACCGGGCCGCATGCGCCCCCGCCCAGCGCCCCATCGCAAAGCACGCCGTCAGCAGATACCCGCCCGTTGGCGCATCCCAATCAACCATTTCGCCTGCGCAAAACACCCCCGGCCGGTCCGGGAGCATCAGCGACGGATTCAGCGCCGACCAGGGAACGCCACCCACTGTCGAAATCGCTTCGTCCAAGGGGCGAAATTCCAGCCGAGGCACATCAAGCGATTTGATCTGTTTCGCCAAGTCCAGCGGATCCGCAGGCAAAGGCCGCGCCCATTCCCTGAGGAGCGCGATCTTCACAGGTGGAAGGCCAACCGCCTTACGCAGCCTGTTAGTCAAGCTGTCCTTACTGCGCCCCGCGTATAACTTGTCGGCGATCCAGGCTTGATCGCGCTGCGGCATCAAATCGATCTTGAGGGCGCTGCCCGCGCGAATGGCCGCTGACATCGGATAAAGCGCGCCACCTTCCAGGCCGGTTTGGCTGATCACCAATTCTCCGACCGATGTCTTTTCTCCTGCTGTAAGAACCACGTTCTTGAGAGGTGCGCCAAAATGTCGGGCCATGTGGTCAGACCACGAAAAGACCAAACCCGCGTTTGACGGCAAAAACGGCTCGGTTCTTAACCCGACCGTTTCAAACACATCTCTCCACATCCCATCCGAGCCCAAGCGCCGCCAACTGCCACCGCCCAGCGCCAGAACAGTCACATCGGGTCGGATCGTCTGGACACCGTCCGGGGTTTGAAATCCGAATGTGTTGTCCTCCCAGGTGTCCCAACGCCATTTGGTTTTCCGAACGACACCCGCGTCATCCAACCGTTGAAACCAGGCACGCAGCAAAGGCGACGCTTTCATGGCGACGGGAAAGACACGCCCCGACGAGCCGGTGAAAACCGGCTGGCCCAAACCTTCTGCCCAGGCTTGCACCGCTTGTGCATCATGCGCCGAGACAATGGCCGCCAAGCGCTCTGCCCCAATGCCATAAGCCTTCAAAAGGTCCGGCGGCACTGCGTCAAAGGTCAGGTTCAGGCCGGATTTCCCGGCCATCAGGAATTTGCGGCCCATCGAAGGCATGGCATCCGCGATGGTGACGTCCAGACCGCGCGCCGCCATCACTTCGGCGGCGGCCAAGCCCGCAGGTCCTCCGCCAATCACCAGCCCATGCGCCATATTGCCCTCCTGACAGATCGCATTTCTGGACATGCCATGCGACGCAGCTAAGCTCAAACGCATGCCTCACCCACGCTGCGCCTTATGCCACCGGGAAATCCCACCTGACGTCCCGCAAAGCTTGCACCACCTCGTGCCAAAGCTGAAAGGCGGCAAAGGCGGCCCGACGGTTCTGTTGCACCACATTTGTCACAAAGAAATACACGCGACCCTATCCGAAGCCGAGCTTGCGCGTGAATACAACACGCCCGAGGCGTTGCGTGCGCATCCAAGGCTCGCCAAGTCTATCGCTTGGGTTTCGAAACGCCCGCCCGGCTTTGCGTCGAAGGTTCCGGGCAAGCGTCGTGGTCGCTAGCGGTTGAGCTTAACTTTTGGTTCACCCCAGGCAGAACCTTGGACACCGCGAACAGGTACACTTGGTCAGAACGTGTCAGTCCGGGCTGCGCTTCGGGCGCTGCCTTTTTGGTCCGATCTATATACTTGTCGCGTGCCAAAATGGGTCCGTCGTCAGGATTTGAAACCACCGCTTGTGTCAACTAAAGTTGACATGTTTCAAATCTCTGTCAACTGGAACTTCACCGACACATGTCTTTAATCCCGTGCGCAATTTCTGCGCGGGCCGCGACTGTGTCACCACACAGCTCTGACGCCCGAGCGTGCAGTTGCTCGGCCTCAACGATTTCATCAATCAAACCAAAGTGATACGCGGTTTCTGCCGTGATCTTTTGCCCGCCCATCAGCACATATTTGGTCCGCGCTGGCCCGATCAACGCTGCCATCCGGCCAGGGTCGCTTGGTTGTGGCAAAAATCCTAATTTCATCACTGGGTAGAAGAACTTAGCCGATGGTACCGCAATGCGAATGTCGCAGGCCAAAGCCATACCCATCGCACCCCCTGCCAGCGTCCCGTTCAACGCGGCGATGGTCAGGCCCGGCAAGTCCGCAATCGCGGATGAGAGACGCTCCCACACGTCCGAGACCGCCAGCCCCGCGCGCGCCTCATCCAGATCGGCCCCGGCGCTGAAAACCCGCCCCTGCCCGGTCAGGATCAAGGCGCGGGCCTCTTGTGCCTCGCCAGCGATTGCAACGAGGCTCTCTAACATCTCGGCGGTCAGCGAGTTTGCTTTGTCCGGTCGGGCAAGCGTTACGGTCCAAATGCCGTCGTCCTTGGCCAACTCGATCATATCAAACCCACCGCTTTGCGAATGTCGTCTTCGCGCAGCGATATCTCTTGGCCCAGAAACGCATCCGCCGCATCGGTGCACATCCAAACAAGTGTCTTGGCGGGCCAATCTGCCGGGATGTGCACGGACCAATCAAGCTGGCTGACCGGGTTGATCCCGCTTGATTTGATCTCTTTTTGCATTTGCGTGGCGACCGTCCCTGGTGACAGGCCCATCGCCCGGATGCCCATTTCGGCATATTCCTTGTGCAAACAAGAGGTCAGCATCGCGGCCCCGGCCTTAGAGCTGCAATAGTGGCTCCAGGCCTCAACCGGGCCATGCGCAGCGCCAGAGCTTACTGTGATGATGCTCCCACCGCCTGCGTCCATCATATGCGGCAAAACCGCGTGCATGCCGTAAAAAACGCCTTTTAGGTTGATGTCGATGACCTGTCCCCAGGCCAGGGGGTCTGCTTGGTCCATCCGGGCGATCGGCTCGATCGCGCCAGCGTTGTTGATCAAAATGTCGACACTGCCAAACGCCTCTTTCGCCGCAGCCACTGCACTGACCAAGTCGTCAGGATTGCTCACGTCGCATGTGCGCGCGAGCGCCTTGTCGCCCAATTCCGCGGCAAGCGCCTCAATTTCGGCACGCCCGCGTGCCAAAAGAAGAACATTCGCCCCGGCCGCCACGAAAGCCCGCGCAGCTTCTGCGCCAATACCGCGGCTTGCGCCGGTGATGATCGCCGTTTTGTTCAAGAGGTCCATCTGATCCACCCTTTTCTATCTCGCCGCCTGGCTGTTACTCTCAGTCAGCTAATACTGTGTCGGGCCAAGGTCCACCCGGACCCTTGATCTGGATCGGCTCCATACCGACTTAGACGATATTCATGACGAAGGATAATTCACTATGACCTCTTTTAAACGGCTCTCTACCCTGTCCTTTTCAGCCGTCATTCTTGGCACCGGCATCGCGCAGGCCGATGTGACCGCCTCTGGCGTGTGGGCCGACTGGAAAGACTACCTCACAGCCTTTGGTTATGAGGTGACAGGCACAGAACGCCAATCCGGAGGCAGCTTATACGTCACCGACATCACGCTGACCGCGGACCTCGCGGACCAAGGCGTTGACGGAACCTTCGAAGTGACCGTTCCAGAATTCTCCTTCAACGAACGCGGCGATGGGACTGTGCAAATCGACGTGCCCACGATCTCGGTCATGGAAATCACGTCCTCTGCAGAAGGCGAAGACTTTACCGCCAAAGTGGAATACGCGCACACCGGTCTCGATATCATCGCCGCAGGGGATGCGGGCGCGATCACCTACACCTATGCCGCACCTTCGGTCGCAGTACGGCTTGCTGGGCTGGCGGTTGAGGGCGAAACGATAGACCCCGACATAGCCCGAACCAGGGTCTCGTTTACTGACCTGGCTGGCACGACATCCGTCACCGCTGGCGATCTGAGAGAGACGCGCCAGAACATGACGGCATCAGACGTCTCAATCGACGTGTTTTTCCAAGATCCTGAAAACGCGGATGCGTCAGTGGATATGGACATCGACTTGTCTGGTGTCTCAACGCAAGGAACCAGCGCGATTCCGACAGGGCTGGACGCGGACGGCGATGTGAATGCAATGCTCGACGCTGGAATGGCTGTAGCTGGAACTCTGTCCTTCACCCAAGGCGAGGCCACCAGCACATTCAAGGACGAGGGCAACTCAGGCACATTCGGTGGCACATCTCAGGGCGGCTCTCTGGATTTCTCTATGTCTAGCAGCGGGTTGGTTTACGACCTCAAACAAGATCGTCAAACCTTCAATATGGTTATCTCTGACTTACCCTTCCCGGTCAGCGCCGACATCGCGGAAAGTGGTTTGACGCTCCAGTTTCCTCTGAAAAAGGCCGAAGAAGCTCAGGATTTTGCCTTTGGCTTTCGCTTGTTGGACTTCACAATTTCAGATGCGATCTGGGGTCTCTTTGATCCGTCACGCCAACTCCCACGTGACCCGGCTTCACTGGAAATCGACCTTGCTGGAAAGGCCAACGTTCTCTTTGACTTTCTAGATCCGGCCACTGCCGCCGTTCTGGAAGACAGCGGTGCTATGCCAGGAGAGCTTGAAACCCTCACCCTCAACAGCCTTTTGTTGCGCGTCGCAGGTGCAGCGCTCACAGGGAATGGATCGTTTACGTTCAACAATGACGACACGTCCACCTTCGGCGGCTTCCCACGCCCAGAAGGCAAAGTCGACCTGGCGCTGAGCGGCGGTAACGGTCTTCTCGACAAGCTGGTTGGCATTGGCCTTTTGCCCGAAGATCAAGCAATGGGCGCGCGGATGATGCTTGGCCTCTTTGCCCGGCCCGGAGATGGCCCCGACGCGCTGGTTTCAACCCTCGAAATCAACAAAGAGGGTCACGTTCTGGCCAATGGTCAGCGCATTCAATAGCCGTAACAGCGCATACGCACACGCGGGCCCGCCAATGGCGGGCCTTGCACGTTGATGCCCCCACGGCTACTTGATCGCGTCCCCTCTGCCCCGATCTGCCCTTTTGTCCAAGAGTCCATTCATGCCCCAATCTGCATCCCAGTCTCTGTCTGACCTCGCCGCCGCACTCTTGGATCACGCCAAGAAAAACGGCGCTGATGCCGCTGATGCGATGGTCGTGAATGGCACCTCAGTCTCCATTGACGTGCGCGACGGCGCATTGGAACAGGCCGAGCGATCAGAGGCGATTGACCTGGGCCTGCGTGTTTTCGTCGGTCAGCGGCAGGCCGTTGTTTCATCCTCGGACGCATCGCCAGCGACGCTGGCCACGATGGCCGAACGCGCGGTCGCAATGGCAAAGGAGGCCCCCGAAGACCCGCATGCCGGTCTTGCCGACCCTTCACAAATCGCAACCACTTGGGACGTTGATGCGCTTGAACTGATGGATCATGCCGAACCTCCCAGCCCCCAATCGCTGCAAGATGCGGCATTGGCCGGAGAGGCCGCCGCGCGGTCGGTGGCTGGTGTAACCCAAGTTCAGCAAGCCAGCGCCGCCTATGGCGCCCGCCGGTTTCACCTTGCCGCGACCAACGGATTTTCCGGCGGATACGCCCGAACAGACATTGGCCACAGCGTTGTGGCAATTGCGGGTACAGGAACCGGCATGGAACGCGACTATAGCGGTGACAGCCGCATCTTTCGCACAGACCTCAGATCTCCAGAAGAGATCGGGGTCGAGGCAGGCGAACGCGCGATTGGGCGTTTGGACGCGCGCAAACCGCCCACCGGCACATATCCCGTCCTGTTCGACGAACGCATCTCGGGCAGCCTGATTGGCCACATCCTAAGCGCCATCAACGGCAACAGCATTGCGCGCGGCGCCTCTTGGCTGCGCGATGCGATGGGCACCCAGATTTTGCCATCCGGCCTGTCTTTGATCGAAGACCCGCTGCGCCCACGCGCGGCGGGCAGCCGACCTTTTGATGGCGAAGGCCTCGCCACGCAAGAACGTGCCTTGGTGGAGGATGGTGTACTCGCCGGTTGGGTCTTGGATTTGGCAACGGCCCGGAAACTGGGCCTCGCGTCGACAGGAAACGCCGCACGCGGCACCTCGGCGCCGCCGTCTCCTGCATCTTGGAATGTCGCCCTTACCCAAGGCGACGCAAGCCGCGAGGATTTGCTCAAGGATATGGGGACGGGCCTTTTGGTGACGTCGATGATTGGCTCGACCATCAATCCCAATACCGGCGATTATTCCCGAGGCGCTGCGGGATATTGGGTTGAAAACGGCGCCATTGCCTATCCGGTCAACGAATGCACCGTCGCAGGCAACTTGAAAGAGATGTGCCGCAACTTGGTTCCTGCAAATGACGCGCGTCCGTGGGTCTCTCGGGTTGTGCCGTCCTTGCTGGTTCCGGGGATGACCCTTGCCGGCGCATGATCTTCCCCTCTTGGTCGATGCAATCCGCATCGCCGGGCGCGTCGCCCGCAGCTTTACCGGCAAAACCGCCCGGCGCTGGGACAAACCCGGCGGCGCAGGGCCGGTCACCGAAGCCGACCTGGCCGTGGACAAAGCCCTATCCACAACGCTGAGAACCGCGCGCCCAGATTACGGATGGCTTAGCGAAGAAACCGAAGACACCGCAGACCGCCTATCGGCAGACACTGTCTTTGTCGTCGATCCCATCGACGGCACCCGCAGCTTTGTCGAAGGTGCGCGGACCTGGGCGATTTCGGTCGCCGTGGCGCATCACGGCTGCGTCACAGCCGCTGCGATCTACCTGCCTATGCGGGATTTTCTGTATACGGCTGCGCTTGGCAAGGGTGCTTGGCTGAACAGCAGCCCAATGACCGTCAGCGCCCAAAACACATTGCGCCAATCGCAATTGCTGGCCGCGCGTCCCATTCTGCAACCCAGCATTTGGAAAGGCGGGATGCCTGCCTTTGAGCGCCACTACCGCCCCTCTTTGGCGTATCGGTTGTCGCTCGTTGCGCAAGGCCGCTTTGACGGCATGCTGACCCTGCGCCCAACTTGGGAATGGGACATCGCCGCAGGCGCTTTGATCGTGACCGAAGCAGGCGGGACAGTCTCTGATCGCAACGGCGCCCCGTTGGTCTTCAACAACGCGAAACCGCACATTAACGGGATCGTCGCCGCAGCCCCAAAAGTGCATGCCGAAACGGTCGCCGCTTTGAAACCGGTCGCCCAAGCTTGACGCACGCGACGATGTGCGCAAAATCTGAATAATCACGCGATTTTATCATGGGAAGCCACATGACACAGCGCCTGCATCTCGTCTTTGGAGGCGAGCTTGTGAAACCGACATCTACGGTCTTCAAAGACGTCAACGACCTGCATGTCGTAGGCATCTTCCCGGATTATCAATCGGCTTATGACGCCTGGAAATCCGAAGCGCAGCGCACTGTGGATAACGCCCACATGCGCTATTTCATTGCGCATCTGCACCGCCTCCGCGACGAAGAAAACGCGGCGACACCGACGGAGGAATTGGGCTGAAACAGAGCGTCCGCGGCTCACTGGGATTGGCAGCCTACCGGGCGCTCACGCGGCGCGGCGCCGCGCCTGCCTTTGTGCCAAACGCAGACCGGCCCGCTGGTGAACTGGTCTGGCTCAATCTGGTGGATCCCAAACAAGGGCGCGCAGTCGTCGATCTTGCCGCGCGCCTGATCCATGCGCGACCTGATCTATCGGTGCTCGTGACGATGCCAGAAGAGGTCTATGCCGATCGCGACCGGCTTGGCCCGCCCAACCCCGACGTCTATTTGCGGCCTGTTCCAAACGAACATCCCGAACATATCGCGCGGTTTCTCGATCATTGGCGGCCCGACATGCTGATTTGGGTATGGGGCGGATTGCGGCCGAACCTTATTCTCGACACCCAAAAACGCGGCATCCCATTGATTTTGATCGACGCAGGCAAAGACGGCTTTGACAGCCGCCGTGATCGATGGCTGCCCGAGGTTCCGCGCCAAGTCATCGCCGCCTTTGATTCCGTGCTGGCCCGCTCACAACCGGCGCATGCACGACTTGCCCATCTGGGCCAACCTGCCCGATCCATCGAAATGACGGCCCCCCTGCTGCCCACGGGTCAGGCGCTTCCCGTGAACGAAGCCGATCTGGACGAGGTCTGCGATATGCTCAGCGGCCGTCCTATCTGGCTGGCTGCGCATGTGTCCGAAGGCGAAGTGCCTGCGATCATGAACGCCAACCGCCGTGCTTTGCGCCTGTCGCACCGCCTGTTGCTGATCGCGCAGTGCGACAGCCAAGCCGCCGCCCAGACCCTCAAAGAGATGTGCGCCCACGACAGGCTGCGCTGCGCTGTCTGGAGTGACGGCGACATCGCCGACGATGGCACCCAGGTCATTATTGCCGACGAACCGGATGCAATGGGCCTATGGTACCGTGTGGCTCCGGTTGCCTTTCTGGGTCAAAGCCTGGTCAACAACGGCATCGGAACTGATCCCTACGCAGCTGCGTCCTTGGGAACGGCAATTCTCTATGGCCCCCATGTCGGCGGCTATCTTGCGGCCTATTCTCGGCTCGCAAATGCCGGCGCCGCCCGCATCGTGAAAGATGGCGAAACATTGGGTGATGCGGTCTCGCAACTGATCGCGCCTGACCTCGCAGCCAGCATGGCAATGGCCGGTTGGGACACGATCACCGAAGGGGCGGCTGTGGTCGATCGGGTCACCGACCTGATGCACAACGCGCTCGACCAACGCGCAGGATCGGCCCGGTAATGCGCGCACCTGGCTTTTGGAACCGTCCGCCTGACGATCCAGGACTTTGGCCCAGGCTTCTCACGCCTATCGGTGCACTTTATGCCAATGCAACCGCCCGCCGCCTCCGCACAGGCGCGCGCGCGAAAATGCCCGTACCGATCATCTGTGTCGGCAATCTGAACGCAGGTGGTGTCGGCAAGACGCCAACCGTGATTTGGGTCGTCGACCAATTGCGCGGGCTCTTTCTAACGCCGCACGTGGTTAGCCGCGGTTATGGCGGATCCCAGGTTGACCCGCTGCTGGTCGATCCAAACCGCCACAACGCGGCACGTGTGGGCGACGAACCCCTCTTGCTGTCGGCGTTCGCGGATGTCTGGGTGTCCAAAGACCGCCGCGCAGGAATCGAAACCGCGATCAAAGCGGGCGCCCAAGCCATCGTGCTGGACGATGGCTTTCAACACGCGGCAATCGCCTATGATGCAAGCATCGTCGTTGTCGACGCCGAGGTCGGCTTTGGCAATGCCCGGTGCATACCCGCCGGGCCATTGCGCGAGCCCGTCGACGTGGGTCTCAGCCGGGCCGACGCAATCCTCAGCATCGGCCCAGACCAGGCGCAAAGCCAGTTCCGCGCCACCTATGCCCTGCCAACCGCGTTGCCTCATGCAACAGGCACGTTAAACCCGTTGCAAACCGGGATGGATTGGGCCGGCATGCGCGCGCTTGCCTTCGCGGGCATTGGACGCCCGGACAAGTTCTTTCACACCCTGAAAGACTTAGGCGCGACCCTTGTGCGCGCCGAGGCGCTTGGCGATCACGAACGTCTGTCTCCGGCCCTTCTCACGAGATTGGAAACCGAAGCCCGCGCAAAGCGCGCCCAACTCGTGACCACTGAAAAAGACGCCGCAAGGCTGCCGCCATCGTTTCGCGGCAAGGTCATCACCTTGCCTGTGCGGCTTTCGCTGCCGGACGACAACCCGTTGACGCCCTTGCTGAAACAAGCCATCGAGGGGTGATCTGTTCCGGCCGGCCTTAGCCGCGCTTGTCGACAATTCGAACCGCTTTGCCTTCTGACCGCGCAACCCCACCCGGCTGTGCGACGTCGACCGTCACCGAAATCCCAATCGTCTGCTTGATCTGACCCGCCAAAGCCTTGGCCGCCGTCGATCGCGCCTCTTCCGCCGCCGCATCCGGTGCCGCCTCGCACAAGACACGCATCTGGTCCATCCGGTCCGGCTTGGTCAGCTCGATCTGGAAATGCGGCGCCAATCCTGGCGTCGCCATCAGGCATTCTTCGATCTGCGTCGGAAAGACGTTCACGCCCCGCAGAATGATCATGTCATCCGACCGCCCCGTGACCTTTTCCATCCGCCGCATCATCCGCGCTGTCCCCGGCATCAGCTTGGTCAGATCGCGTGTGCGATACCTGATGATGGGAAACGCCTCCTTGGTGAGAGAGGTAAAGACCAACTCGCCCTGCTCACCATCCTCGACAACTTCGCCCGTCGCCGGATCAATGATCTCGGGATAAAAATGATCCTCCCAGATATGCAGGCCGTCTTTGGTCTCGACGCATTCATTCGCGACACCAGGCCCCATAACCTCGCTAAGGCCATAAATGTCCACAGCGTGCATATCGAACGCATCTTCGATCTCGCGCCGCATCGCATTGGTCCAAGGTTCCGCGCCAAAAATGCCCACCTCCAGCGACGATGCCCGGGGATCAAGCCCTTGAGCCGCGAACTCGTCCAGGACGCTCAGGGCGTAAGACGGCGTGACCGTGATCCCCTTTGGCTTGAAATCCGTGATCAAACGCACCTGCCGGGGCGTCATACCCCCCGATATCGGAACCGTCGTCAAACCCAGCGCATCTGCACCCAGATGAATGCCCAAACCGCCTGTGAACAGGCCATAGCCATAAGCGTTGTGCAGCAAATCACCCCGGCGCAAACCCGACGCACGCAGCGACCGCGCCACCACAGCGCCCCAGTTCTGCAGATCGGTTTCCGTATAGCCAACAACCGTCGGCTGCCCCGTCGTCCCCGAGCTGGCATGGATCCGCGCCACCTGCTCTCGCGGCACCGCAAACATGCCAAAGGGATAATTGTCTCGCAAATCTTGTTTGACGGTGAACGGGAAGGAGGCCAGGTCCGACAAAGACTTGAGGTCACTGGGATGCACACCCGCTGCATCAAAGGATGCTTTGTAGAACGGAACGTTTTCATACGCATGGGCCAGTGACCACTTCATGCGCTCAAGCTGAAGCGCCGAAATTTCGTCCCGGCTCGCGATTTCAATCGCATCCAATTCAGAACGCGCTGGCGTCAGGTCCTTCATTGATTTCCCCCCTTAGACACCTTCTTCGAAATGATGGCCTGCGATCGTGCGCGACAGCCCACGGAACGTGGCGACCAGACGACCGTCACCGCCTTTGACCATGACGTCATATACGCCGGACCGCCCGCTGAGCGAAATTTCTTGCGCATACGCGACCAAAACCTCGCCCGGTCGGCCCGGCATCACATAGGTGATCTGGTTTTGCTGCGCGACCGTGACCCGGTTGTAGCTGTTGCACGCAAAGGCAAATGCGCTGTCGGCAAGTGTAAAGATAAATCCGCCGTGACAGATGCCGTGCCCGTTGATCATGTCCGGCCGCACAACCATCGACAACTGCGCCCATCCGGGCCCAACATCATCGATCCGCGCGCCGATCCCTTGCGAAGCTGCATCGCGGGCCATCATCAGCCGAGCACATTTTTGGGCAACTTCTTTGGGCGTCATGGTCATTATGTTTCACTTTTGGCAAGCATGGCACAACTTTTGTAACATATTCAAGCAATATGGCCTCTTGATCCCGACGAAAAAGACCGCAACTCTGATGTCATGACGTTCCACACTCCGCCCCCGTCCAACCTTCGGGAAATTCCGAACCCCGTCGTTTCCTTTCACCGCACCGAGCTAAGCGTGATCCTCTCGTTGTATGGTCGAATGGTCGCGGCCGGCGAGTGGCGCGATTACGGCATCTCAAGCCTCAAGGATGTGGCCGTCTTTTCGGTCTTTCGGCGCACCGCCGAAAATCCGCTTTACCGGATTGAAAAGCACCCCAAATTGCGGGGCCGCCAGGGTATGTATGCTGTCATCGGAATGGACGGGCAAATCCTGCGGCGCGGGCATGATCTGAAAACCGTTTTGCGGGTGTTAGAGCGAAAATTGATCCGCGCCGTTGACTAGGCCCCGCGCGCGGTCCGGCTTTCCAACCGAATATGTGCCGTGACAGGGCCGTCGCCTTGCGTCTCGATCCGCGCGATCGCCTCTGCGACCGGTTCATATGCAACCGCCATATGATAGGCATTTGCGTGAATGAGCGTCTCTGCATCCCGCAACAAAGCAACATGGCCTTTCCAGAACAACAGATCGCCCGCGCGATACTCTGATCCCGCAGGCAGATGTGCGCCCAACTGGGCCTCTTGCTGATCACTGTCGCCCGGGCAGGCGTACCCACAGGCCAGCAGGGCCGTTTGCACCAAGGCCGAACAGTCTAGGCCGTGGCTTGTGTTGCCGCCCCAAAGATAAGGTGCCCCCAAAAACAACTCTGCCACGCTGACCGGCGTGCTGTCTAAGGTGCCCGCCGGGGCCAGATGTGCTTTTGGGATGAACCCGTGTTTCGTTTCCACAAACAGCGGCGTTTCGCTTAATGCTGCGACCTGCGCCCCAAAGCTTAAGCTCATGACATCTGGCGACTTGATGTTCGCCGCCTCGTAAACATGCGTGGCCCGCGCGGACACGCGATGCGTCGCCGCCTCGGGCGGGCCAAACACGCGCGCTGGCACAAACCCGATATAGCCGTCTTTGTCCGCAATCACATAGGCCCAGCCGTCTTCTACGGAAAACACGCGAACCCCGTCGCCCATCAAGACCTGTCGATCTCTGGGTCCGTTCGGGCGCGCCAACAGATCGGCAAACGGCGCCACGATTTGCGCAGGGGTTTGCCCATCTACCAGCGACGGATCAGGCTCTGACCGACGGTCCCGCATCACATGCCAAGCATCTTTGGCAACGCCTCCAACACAGCGCGCGTGCCTTGCCCAACGCCGCCTTTTGGCCGCCCCGGCGCATCGGATGGCTGCCAGCCATAGATGTCGAAATGCATGTAAGGCGCCGCGCTCACAAACCGCCGGAGGAACAACGCCGCGGTAATCGAGCCTGCGAAACCGCCTTTGGGGGCATTGTCCAGATCCGCAATACCCGGTTCGATCATGGCCTCGTACGGGTCGTGAAACGGCATGCGCCACACAGGATCGGCGACCCCACGCGCCGCTGTTTCCAAAGCGGCCGCATGCGCGTCTATATCCGTGTAGAACGGCGCAAGATCCGGGCCCACCGCCACCCGCGCGGCCCCCGTCAATGTCGCCATCGAGATGATCAGGTCAGGTGCCTCTTCGTCAGCGAGCGCCAGCGCATCTGCCAAAACCAAGCGGCCTTCGGCGTCGGTGTTGTTGATCTCGACCGTCAGCCCTTTGCGCGAGGTCAGAATATCCTGCGGGCGGAAGGCGTCAGCGGATACCGAGTTTTCGACCGCCGGGATCAGAACCCGCAACCGAACCTTAAGGCCTGTTGCCATGATCATATGGGCCAGTCCCAAAACCGCTGCGGCCCCGCCCATATCTTTTTTCATCAGCCCCATCGATGCGCCGGGCTTGAGGTTCAGACCGCCGGTGTCAAAACACACGCCCTTGCCCACCAATGTCAGCGCCGGACCGTCATCGCCCCATCGCAGATCGATCAGTCGGGGCGCTCTGCTGGCCGCGCGGCCAACCGCGTGGATCATGGGAAAGTTCTGCTCAAGCAAGTCGTCTCCCACAATGGTTGCGCATGTCGCGCCAAAGGCATCCGCCAGCGTGGTAGCGGCATGTTCCAGGTCCGGCGGCCCCATATCGGACGCAGGCGTGTTAATCAGATCACGGCTCAGCGCCTCGCCCGCGGCCACCGCCTCTAGTCGCGCCGCATCGACACCGGCTGGCGCAACCAGCTTGGCCCGCATCGCAGACTGGCCGCGATACCGGTCAAAGCGATACTGCGCCAGCAACATGCCCAACGCCTGCGTCGCCGTTGCATCATCGCTCAACGATGTGACCAGGTCGTATGTCCCTTCGGGCAGCTTTGCCGCGCCGGACGCCAAGGCAAAACGTCCACGCGCGCGCGTGGCGGCCGAGCCGAACCCAACAACCGCCCCGCGCAATCCCTCTGGCCCTGGCAGAGCCAGCCCTTGCCCAAGGGCGCCTTTGAAACCTGACGCCTCGACCCAGGCGACAACCTCCTCTGGCTGATCCGCTTTCCAAGCGTCCACCTCGTCTTCGGCCAACAGGGTCAAAGGAAGGGTATCCGCGGTCTTTTCGGCAAAGGTGAGTGTCATAAGGGCGTCCTTGCAGCGTTCTATCCCCTGACCCTAGCGCGCGTCTGTGGAACCGCAAGCGTTTGGCCCGGCGATCACGGGTTCACATCCTGCAAGTCCCAAATCGCCATCAAGGACCCCTCTCCTATCCGGCTCATCCGGGCGACACAGGCCGCCAACCCGGCCTGATCACCTTGTGCCAACGTCACGCGGACGTGCTGACCAACGCTGGACAGTGAGGTCATGCCGACCCGGTTGGCTGTTTCAATCAACCGCTCTGCGGTTTGATCCAGACCAGACATGTTTCCCGTCTGCAAAAACCGCTCCGCCTGCGTCAGCGCAAAGGCCAGATCCTCCAACGCGCGGCACACGATATGTTCCGCCGCTGAGAACCCCGATTCTTCGTACAATGTCTCCAGTCTTTCTGGATTGACCGAAATGGCCTCCACCACCTGCAGCCGTTTGATCGATTCCACGTCGCCTATCCCTGATAATGAACATCCAAGCCCCCAACACTGCGCCCCTTATGGCGATCGGCCCTTCTCAAAAGGTTAGAGGCACAGGGCTTTTTGAGCGCGTTTCTATTCGAATTGCAGTCAAATGCCCCCGGACCAGTCCGCGACGGCGATTTGCAAAAAATGCGCTTGGTGTCTTGGCCTTGCAGCGCAGGCGACCTAAATGAACGCACTTTGAAATTGCAGGTGCCGCTATGGAGCAGATAATCGCATTGGCCGCGACAAACCTCTTGTCGCCCATCATCTTGTCCTTTGCCCTTGGGGTGGCCGCTGCACTTGCCCGATCCGATCTCAGCATCCCCGAGGCCGTCGCCAAAGGGATGTCGATCTATCTCCTCTTCGCCATCGGCTTCAAAGGCGGTGTCAGCGTGGCGGATCACGGAATTGACGCCAAACTGGGCCTCTCCTTGCTGGCCGGGATTATCCTCTCTGCCGGTTTGCCGATCATCGCCTTCGCGCTCTTGCGCGTCATGAGCCGTCTTTCGACCGTCGATTCCGCGGCCGTTGCAGCGCATTACGGCTCGATCTCAATCGTGACCTTCGTTGCCGGAACATCCGTTCTAGACTCCAGCGGATTTGCCGCCGAGGGTTATATGGTCGCCGTCGCCGCCGCGATGGAAGCGCCTGCCATCCTTTCCGCCCTGTGGCTCATCTCGCGCCACGGCACCGATGCGCGCCGCATGGACGGTGAGCTGATGCGCGAGATCATGTTGAATGGCTCAATCGTCTTGCTTGTTGGCTCGTTCGTGATCGGATGGATCACCGGCGCCGAAGGCCTTGCGCGGATCGAAGCGTTCATCGTCTCGCCGTTCCAAGGCGTCTTGTGCCTCTTCTTGCTCGACATGGGGCTCGTGGCCGGACGCGGGTTGCGGGGCGGGTCCGGCGTTTTGCGGCCAGGCGTCCTTAGCTTTGGTATGCTCATGCCCTTGATCGGGGCGACTGCCGGTTTGGCTGCCGGTTCGCTCTTGGGTCTCAGCGTCGGCGGTGTCGCACTCTTTATGGTCCTGTCGGCCTCGGCCAGTTACATCGCGGTTCCCGCTGCCATGCGCGTCGCCTTGCCCGAAGCAAATCCTTCCGTTTACCTGACACTCTCACTGGGCGTGACGTTCCCGTTCAACCTCACAATCGGCATTCCACTCTACGTCGCCGTGGCCAGCGCTCTGACAGGAGGAAACTAAGATGCAAACTCATCAGGCAAAACGCGTCGCGATCATCATCGAAGCCGTCATGGAACGGCGCCTGACCGAAACCATGAAAGACTGCGGCGTAACGGGCTGGACCGTCCTGCCCGTTCTGGGTGGGTCTGGCCGTTCTGGCGAATGGTCCCGCGAAGGCCAAGTCAGCCGCGCCGGCGGCATGGTCCAGGTCCTCTGCGTCATCAAACCAGAACGCCTCGACCCCTTGTTAGAGGCTGTTTTCCAAGTCGTAGACCGCCACATCGGCGTCGTCACGGTCAGCGACGTAGAGGTCCTCCGAGCGGAGCGGTATTGACCGACCAGCAACAAGGCTTAGACAACGCTCGCCGTTCGAAAAAGGTCAAAAAAGAGCCTAACAAACGAAAAACGGCACGCCTTGGGGCGTGCCGTCAGTCCATTCAGCATTGGGGTGCAAGCCAAGCTTACCCCTTTTTCAGAACCCGTTGGCCAAGCACTTCGGCGATTTGGATCGCGTTGAGTGCCGCGCCTTTGCGCAGGTTGTCCGAGACGCACCACAGGTTCAGGCCGTTTTCGATTGTCGAATCCTGGCGGATGCGGCTGATGAACGTTGCGAAATCGCCAACGCATTCTTTTGGCGTGACGTACCCCCCCGCTTCGCGCTTATCGATCACCATGATACCAGGCGCGGTGCGCAGGATGTCGCGGGCTTCGTCTTCGTCGAGGAAATCCTCAAACTCGATATTGACCGCTTCGGAATGGCCCACAAAAACCGGAACGCGCACGCAGGTGGCTGTGACCTTGATCGACGGATCAACAATCTTTTTTGTCTCCGCGACCATCTTCCATTCCTCTTTGGTCGAGCCGTCTTCCATGAAGACGTCGATCTGAGGAATAACGTTAAACGCGATTTCCTTTTGGAACTTGGCCGGAGGCACGTCCTGGGTTGGGTTATAGACAGCCTTGGTCTGATCCCAAAGCTCGTCCATGCCATCTTTGCCGGCGCCAGACACGGATTGATAGGTCGAGACAACCACGCGCTTGATCCGGGCGCGATCGTGCAATGGCTTAAGCGCCACGACCATCTGCGCAGTAGAGCAATTCGGATTGGCGATGATGTTCTTATTTTTCACCATCTCGATCGCGTCCGCATTCACCTCTGGCACGATCAGCGGGATCTCGGGGTCATAGCGATAGAGCGATGAGTTATCGATGACCACACAACCCGCCTGCGCGGCGCGCGGGGCGTAGATTTTGGTCGCATCCGATCCAATCGCAAAAAGGGCAATGTCCCAGCCGGAAAAGTCGAACGTATCGATGTCTTTCGTCGTCAACGTCTTATCGCCAAAGCTCACTTCCGTACCCAGCGAACGACGGCTTGCCAGCGGGGCAAGTTCATCCACGGGGAACTGGCGCTCGGCCAGGATGTTTAGCATTTCACGGCCCACATTGCCTGTGGCACCGGCGACGACGACTCGGTAGCCCATCGGATCCTTCTCCAGTTGAAAGCGCAAAAGTGCGCGGGTCGCGCCTTACACCCTTCCTTTCCGGCTTGAAAGCCCCCCGCTGGGCATAGGCGCCCGCCTGACGTAAATTGACATCCAATGGCGCGAAACCCTCAAGAGGTCTTTCGGATGTTTTACGACGATTTGCCCCAACACCGCAGATTTGAAGATCTGGCAAACCAGGATCTTTTCACGCCCCTGCCTGATGATTGGGTCATCGGAACATCCGACATTATTGGATCGACACAGCATGTGCAGGCCGGACGCTACAAAACGGTCAACATGGTTGGGGCCGCTGTGATCTCGGCGCAGATCAATGCGCACAAGCCCCAGTCCTTTCCTTTTGTCTTCGGCGGTGACGGGGCCGCTTTCGCGGTGCCGGAGGCCCATGCAAGCGCGGCCGCTGCGGCCTTGCAGGCAACCCAATCCTGGGCGGACCGAGAATTTGACGTCCGGCTGCGAACAGCACTTACCCCGATGGCAGACATCCGCGCCGCCGGACATGACGTGACCGTAGCGCGGTATCGCGTCAGCGATGGTGTCGATTACGCAATGTTTTCGGGCGGTGGTGTCACCTGGGCAGAAGACGAGATGAAAGCCGGACGTATTGGCCTGCCACCGGCCGCGCCAGATGCTCAGCCGGATTTGACTGGCCTCTCTTGTCGCTGGTCGCATATGCCCGCGCAAAGAGGGCAGATCGTTTCAATTGTGGTTGTCCCCGCGGGGACAGGCGGGCCAGCCTATGCAAGCGCGGTGCAAGAGGTTCTGCATCTGGCCCAGTCGCTTGAACGGGGCGGCCACCCCGCACCGCAAATCGGCCCGGGCGTCAAATGGCCTCCGGCGGGCGCCGCACTCGAAGCGCATGCGCAACGCAAGGACGGCTCTTTGAACGCCGCGCGGCGGGTGGCACTTTTTGAATCCTTTGTGGCCTGGGCGCTGATCAAAACGGGTTTGAAAATCGCAGGCTTTGATGCGCGACGTTACCGGCGCGTCGTGGGCGACAACGCAGATTTTCGCAAATTTGACGACGGCCTCAAGATGACGCTGGACTGCGATTCTGACACAGCCAAGCAACTGCGCGATCGCCTTGACCAAGCGCAAAAGGCCGGTTCGCTGCGCTATGGCTGGCACGCGCAGGACGAGGCGATGATGACCTGCATTGTCCCGGCCATCGACCGGGACGACCATGTGCATTTCGTTGACGGTGCTGGGGGTGGTTACACGCAGGCCGCCAGCAACATGAAAGCCGGTCTTAGCTGATCGCCGCTTTCCATTTGGCGCTTGTGGCCAAGGCAGTTTGACGCAGCATCAGGATATCCAACCCCACGGCCACGAATTGCGCGCCGTTGTCCAAACAGGTTTGCGTCATGTCATCGCGCGTCGACAAAATGCCTGCGGCTTTGTCCGAGGCCGCGATGCGACCCAAAAGGTCTTTGATTAGGCTTTGCACTTCTGGATTCATGATGTCGGACAAATGCCCGAAATCTGCGGCCAGATCCGCTGGGCCAACAAAAACGCCATCAATCCCATCCAGCGCCAGAATATCATCCAAGGCTTCGACGCCTGCGCGATTCTCGACCTGTACCAAAAGGCAGATTTGGTCGTCGGCAGTTGGGCCATAGTCGGCGATTTCGCCAAACCGCGCAGAGCGCGTTGTCGAATAGCCGACACCCCGGTCCCCGCGGGGCGGATACCGGACCGCCCGCACCAATTGCTCCGCCTGTTCCTTGCTCTCGACCATCGGCACGAGAACCGTTTGCGCGCCTGCATCAAGCACTTGCTTGATAATCCAGGTCTCGCCTGTTGGCACGCGCACGGCTGCGTGGCTGGGGCTGGACTGCAGGGCCGTGAGACATTGGCGCATTTTGGTGATGTCGTAGGGCGTATGCTCTCCATCGATCATCAACCAGTCGAACCCGGCTGTTCCCATGATCTCGGCCGGCAGCATATCGCCCAAAGACATCCAGGCACCAATCACGGTCTCTCCCGCCTTTAGTGCGGCTTTGAAAGGGTTATGGGGGGCGGGCATGGGCGGTTCCTTCCTGATTTTTGGCCATAGGGCCAAAGTTTGCGGAAGGAGGCAAGCGCCCCGACACGGGCGAAAGCCAGGCGGAGCGCCAGATAGGTGCTAGGCCGCGTCCCGGTTGAAGGCTTGGCGTGTTGCGACAATGCTCAACGCTGCGCGCGCAGCCTCTTCGCCTTTGCGCACAAAATGCTCGGCAAAGATGGCATTATGGTGCTCGGTTTCTTGGTATTGATGCGGCGTAAGCGACACGGAAAGCACAGGCACCCCGGTGTCGAGCCCCGCCCGCATCAATCCATCGACGACAGCCTGCGCCACAAAGTCATGTCGGTATATGCCGCCGTCGACAACAAAGGCCGCACACGCAATCGCGTCGTATCTACCGCTTTGCGCAAGGTCGCGCGCCATAAGCGGCATCTCGAAAGCGCCAGGCACATCGAAACTGTCGACCTGGGCAGGCGGGATCACGTTCAGAAAACCCTCGTAGGCGCGGTCAACGATATCGGCGTGCCACTGGGCTTTGATAAAGGCGTAACGGGTGTGTGTCATAGCTCATCTCCTTTGGTTCAGACACGTCACCCAAGGCGATGGCGCACGACCCGTGGCCTGTTGTCCCCGCGGGGACACCAAAAAACCGCTGTCCCCGCGGGGACAGATGGATCGCACGTTCTCTTTCATCCGGACTATGACCGTCGGCTCAGGCCTCTCACCTGATCTGCTTGACCCCGCAGCGGACCTCTTGACCGATGCGGGCGCTCGCGGGCTCACGGCCAGAAGCCGCACACCGCCGGTGGGGAATTTCACCCCGCCCTGAGAACAGCGCCATCTTGCAACCCTTGGCGCGTCAGGGCAACACACACGTGGCGTTACAAAAGGCGATGACGATGCATCCCAATCCAGTCTTTCACACGGAAACCGACCAAAAGAACCTGGCCTATGCACAAGCGCGCAGCTTTGGCGTGCTGGCCGTGAACGGTGAATCGGGCCCGTTGATGTCGCATGTCCCCTTTTTGATGGCGGACGACTGGCAAAGCATCGACATTCACTTGCTGCGCTCAAACCCGATTGCGCGCCTGCTAAAGACGCCGCAAACAGCCCGGATCGCCGTTTCGGGCGGGGACAGCTATGTGTCGCCCGATTGGTACGAAGCCGTGGATCAGGTGCCGACCTGGAACTATGTCGCCGTCCATATATGGGGTCAGCTAGAGCTTTTGCCGCAAGATATGCTGGGTGACATGCTGGATCGGCAGTCTCGTCACTTTGAAGCCCAACTGGCACCCAAGCCGGAATGGACGCGCAGCAAAATGACCCAAGACGTCATGAACCGCATGATGCGCACGATCGTTCCTGTGCGCCTGCATGTCGAAGGTGTCGATGGCACGTGGAAACTGAACCAAAACAAACCCGACGACGTGCGCATGCGCGCCGCTGACGCGGTCGAGACGCATGGCATCGGCACCGACCTCACGACGCTTGCCGCGCTGATGCGCGACGCTTAGCGTTTCGAAAACCAACCGACAGGGGAGATCAAGAAATGAAGCTTTTGATGGCGGGACCGTCGCCTTTTGCCCGCAAAGCCTGCGTGGTGGTCAAAGAAACAGGCCAGGAAGAGGATGTCGCGTTTGTCACGACTGTTGCAGCTCCGGGCGGTGCAGAAGACGTTCTGAAGGCGGCAAACCCTTTGGGCAAAATTCCAGCCTTGGTGCGCGATGACGGGCCCACTGTCTATGACAGCCGCGTGATCTGCCGGTTCCTGAATGCCCGCGCAGGCGCGCGCCTGTACCCGGACGGCAATTTCGAAACGCTGATCTTAGAGGCAACGGCGCATGGGATGATGGAAGCGGCGGTTTTGATCGTCTACGAGATGCGCTTTCGCCCCGAAGAACAGCAATCCGCCAAATGGATGGAGGCGCAGTGGGAAAAGGTTGCCGATGCGCTGGATGCGATCGAACATCGCTGGATGTCGCACTTGGCCGGCGAGATCGACATCGCCCATATCGCTGTAGGCTGCGCGCTGGGATATCTGGACCTGCGCCACAGCCACCGAAACTGGCGCGACGGACGGCCCAATCTGGTGTCGTGGTATGATACATTCGCCGCGCGGCCCTCGATGAAAGAAACCGAACCGCAGGCGTAACTGCGGCGCATGGGTTTCCCCTGCGACCATCTGCGCGCCAAGGATTGCTGGACGCGTTTGTTGCCTAGGGTTATCTAGCCGGGCAAGTCTGGCGGCACGTCTTGTGCGGCCTGGTGATTCATTGGCCCATCGGGCCAGCAAGAAACGGAGAAACGCCCCGTGTCGACAGCAGACGAAGAACACGCAGCTGAACGCCGAGATTTTCTGTACTATGCCACAGCAGGCGCAGGTGCAGTGACCGTTGGCGCAGCGGTTTGGCCGCTGGTCAAACAAATGAGCCCTTCCGCCGACGTGCGCGCCCTCTCCTCCATCCGCGTCGATGTCGCAGATGTGGAAGTGGGCACTCAGATCACCGTTAAGTGGTTGGGAAAACCCGTTTTCATCCGTCGCCGGACGGAAGAAGAGATTACGGCCGCCAATGACGTCGATCTTTCAAGCTTGCCTGACAACAACGCGCGCAACGACAACCTTGGCGCGGATGTTGACGGTGCGGACGCCAACCGCGTCCTGACGCCGCCAGAAGGCACAGATGCAATGGACGGCGAATGGTTGGTCATGATGGGCGTTTGTACGCACCTGGGCTGTGTGCCTTTGGGCGACGCTGGCGACTTTGGCGGTTGGTTCTGCCCCTGCCACGGGTCGCACTACGACACGTCCGGCCGTATTCGCAAAGGCCCAGCCCCAACAAACCTGGCTGTGCCACCTGCAGAATTCGTTGACGCTACAACGATCAAACTCGGTTAAGGGAGAAAGCAATGTCTGGAATTCCTCACGACCATTACGAGCCAAAAAGCGATTGGGAAAAGGGCTTGCAAAAGCGCCTGCCCATCGTTGGCTTGCTGTACGACACTTTGATGATCCCAACGCCAAAGAACCTGAACTGGATGTGGATTTGGGGCATCGTTCTGACGTTCTGCCTGGCGCTGCAAATCATCACCGGTATCGTCTTGGTGATGCACTACACGCCGCATGTTGACCTGGCCTTTGCGTCGGTTGAGCACATCATGCGCAATGTCGAAGGCGGCCATATGATCCGCTATCTGCACATGAATGGCGCTTCGCTGTTCTTTGTGGCGGTTTACGCGCACATTTTCCGGGGCCTCTATTATGGCTCTTACAAGGCACCGCGCGAGATCACGTGGATCATCGGCATGCTGA